>NZ_QWEO01000108.1 GCF_009936035.1 Neglectibacter sp. X58
TAAATTGTGGCGGGGTTCGTATGGCTCTGGTATGGCAGGGGCAGAAGGATTCGAACCCTCGGCACGCGGTTTTGGAGAGCGACAGTGCAATTTTCAGTGAGTTTTAGACACCTTTATCTTGTACCGCTCTATACAGAAAAACGTCTTTAAATCTGGATTTCAGGCACTTTCTGCCCTCAAAACCTGCTTACAAAACGCAAATTTTCTGCTCGTTTGCTGGAAAAACTGATAGAAGAATTTATAGTGATGTGATAGACAACTGCTTCGGCGGCTTCATCTGGTGTTCTCTATATAGATGGTTTTCATCGCTTAGATACTGCTGCGCCTGGTTAAATCAAATTAGCACAACCGCTTGATTGATATATCCCCTATGTAGAAAAGTGGGACTACATAGGGGATATATTTGTTTCCGCAAAAATTATTTGTGAGGAGAAAAATGCAATGGTGACGCGTGCAGATAGTATAGAAATCTTGAGGGGCAGAATGAGTTTGAAGTTCAGCAAACCGACAAAAGTATAGAAGTACCAGAACTGTGAATAAGCAAGGTAAATGAAATCATGAAAGAACTATAGTAAATTTGTTCATAATCATATCGTATACCGCGGCAGGGGGAAAACGTTCAACATAATTCTCCAGATTCAAATCACAGTCTATATCAGGTGCGTTTTCCCTGTTCGACAGAACAAGACTTTATGCTAAAACTCTTTGAAATGGACAGCTTTTTCAAACACGTCCGTTTCATAAACCAACAAGTTGCACAAGAAGCTACGTCCTAAGTCATGGTATTGCATTGTAAATGAGGACACTTTTGGAGAATAGCGGCTCATATGGAGCTTTTCAAGACTCCCCCGGCCGCTGATTTTTGTGTAATGTTACATTTATGAGGCGAGCGTGCCTTTTTAAATTTATATACTTGACAAGGTTCCTTAAATGCGATAAAATAGATTTAAATAAAAATGCTAACTTAGGGCTTGTTTGAAAAATCGCCAACACCGTCTTTTTGCCTAAATCCGGGCGCTTTCTGTGTTGGAAATCCTCGAAAGGCGACAGCCTTTCTTGCGGTTTCCGCCTTGAAAACACCCCGCCCTAGGCAAAAATCCGGCACTTTCTCTATTTTCAAACAAGCCCTAATAATTTAAGATCTATTTTTAGATAGTTATAGAAGAAGGAAATGTTAATTGGTTCTAAAATTCTATAAAATATTTCCCTTCATGACTATAAAATACAATTCTAGGAGGTGAATTCATTATGAAGGTAAAGCTTAGAAAAGCGCCTGAAAATCGCCAATTATCCACTTTGTTCGATTTATACGGCAGTTGTGGTGGATGCGGATCATGTGGGTGCTCTGACTCTGTAGCAGCTTGTGTAGGCAATTACGAAATGGCTGTGCGGATAGTTAAGTCTGCTAATCAAGAAGCTAACTACAGGAACAATTATGGAACTTGATTCCCATAGTTTAAGAAACAGTCAGTCAAGTGGTTTTCAAAGATCACTTGGCTGACTGCCTGCTTACATGAATAAGTGTAGGTAAAACTCTGATTTGCTTGCCATGTGATACAACACGATTCTGTTGATGAAGTGCTGCTCGAAAAAAGCTGCACAATAAAAAGTGGGAAAATACGGGTTTCAGGATGGAGGGTTCACCTCTTTCCCCTCGGCCTCTGTGTATTCTACCAATATCTGCTTGCGATTTTGAGCTTTACCAACACGTCGAACATACATGAAATTATATAATATATTCTGTTCTGTCCATCCTTGTTGTATTTAACACAGACGGAGGTGTTATGGTTTGAAAAAAAAGGTGTTTGCTGTGGCGGTATGTTTCATGTTGCTTTTTTCAGGATGCACAAGCACACAGGGTTCAGACAAAGATGGGAGCTATGCCTCCACTCAGGAGAGTTCAGGCCTGCCCGCGGAGGAATCCGCAGCTAAAACAGCATCCGGAGAAACCAGTGCGGAAATTTCTGGTGATTTAATTCTGCGCACTTGTGATGACCCTTCCACCATCAGCACTTGGGAAACCTATATAAATAGTTTCCATGAATCCTACCCGAACGTGAAAATAACCCTCAAGGCCGAGGGATCCCCTTGGAATTCAGAAACTTACCGCACAGGCGTTAGTGTGGAAATGTTTTCGGGAGAAGCGGGGGATTTGCTGGACTTGAGTTTTCTCCCCGGCCCGAAATATGCTGAAAGCGGCTTGCTAGTAGAAGTGGATAGCCTGCTGGAAAATATGCCCGGATTTTCCTGGGAAAGCTATTATACCAATGTGTTCGACGCTGTACGCTATAAAGGCGGGTTGTACTATGTCCCCTATGAGATGGATCTTTTTGGGATACGCCTGAATAAGCTTGTATCCGATCAATTAGATTTCCAGGAGGAAGGCCGGGACACAATATCCATTCCTGAGTTGTTGGAGTTGTGCCGTAAGGCAAACGAGCTGCCCGGCTTGCCAGAAGATTTTTATACGGAAAGCGGCGCCGACTGGACATTCCTCAGTTCCTTTGAAATGTCCTCCTATGTGCAGGAAGGAAATAAATCCGCCTCTTTTACATCGAAAGAGTTTATAGATTATCTGGAAAATTTGAAAGCGCTGCCTTTTCCGCAAAACATGCGGTATGGTATGTATGGCAGTGACCAGAAAGAATTTCCTGAAAGCCAGTTTTACGGCTTTATTGCTTTGCAGCCCATTGGGGAAAGCAATGCCCAGCGGTATCTGGAGAGTGCAGAATCAGAATTGGTTACAAAATATATGTTGACGGAAACCAGTCTGGGCGGCAAGACTTTTGAGACAAATGCGATTGGAATCACTTCTTCATGTAAGGATTTGGAAGCGGCGACAGCTTTTGTCCGTTTTCTGTTGGATACAGATATCAAAAAAGAAAAGGCCGACCTGCTTTCCTGGATGTTCCCCGTCAACCGTAGGGTGAATCAGGAAATTCTGCGCCGATCTTTTGGAACAGGCCAGGAAGAAGTTGTACAGCAAATGGACAAGTGGTGCGGGCAGGTGGATACTTTAATGCTTCTCCAACGCAGCCCTGAATTATTTGCTGTGTTGCAGGAAATTATGGGAGAGTACATGGATGGCTTAATTTCTCCAGAGCAATGCGCTCAAAAACTACAGGAACGGGCGGAGATTTATTTGCAGGAATAAGGAGTGAAGTAATGTGACATGGACAGTATTTAGAACAATATCAAAGTGCTATTTATATGATAGAAATATAAATTCTGTTGTGGAAATCCCGGAATCAGACTATATTGAATTGAATTCCGCTCATATTTCAGAAAATCTTTTGGAAAAATATAGAAGGAACCGGATGTTGGAAAATACACAATTGCAGGAGATTAGACATGGTTTCACAGATTTAATCGAAGACTACCTGGAAGAGCGAATGGAACAATTAGTTCTTCAAGTTACGCAACAATGTAATTTGCGATGTGAGTATTGTACATATACAGATAACGAAAAATATAACAATCGTACACACGCAAACAAGTTTATGAGTTTCTATACAGCTAAACGCGGAATTGATTTCTTAATGTCTCATTCAAAGCGGCTACAAAAAGTAATGGTCGGTTTTTATGGAGGGGAACCACTATTAGCTATAGGCTTAATACAACAAGTAATTGCCTACATTGAGGAAAATTATCCGGAGAAGGATGTCTCATATGCGATGACCACCAATGGAACTCTTTTGAATAAGGAAATAGTGAATTACCTTGTAGAAAAGGATATCATCTTAACCAATGTCATTAAGTTAAAGGTATAAAAGAGCAAAATAAGAAAAAAGCATAAAAAAGGCTTGACAAATGGGAAA
>NZ_QWEO01000109.1 GCF_009936035.1 Neglectibacter sp. X58
CGTGAGCTTTTCCTCGTTGCGTAGAGTTTTTCGCTGATTTTCGGGTCTTTTCTTTTCATTTTTGCTTTACAGTGCCTATTTAGCTATTCCTACAAATTCATCATATCCAACCGTCATTACAAATTTTCTAAAACGCCGAAAGGGACACTTCCTTATGTGAAGTGTCCCTTTCGATAGTTTTTCCTTTCTCTCCACCTAATAAAGTACTTCCTAAATCTTTTCCGTTCATAACATTTCACCCTTTCCCCGATAATTCAGTCTCCTTCACTTACAACCGCAAAACATCCGCCTGGGATTCAGCTTTTTCTTTCACCTCCTCGGTTCCAAAAAATTCCAAAATTTCTCTATATGCCGCCGATACATTTTGTTTTCTGAAATCGATCAGACAGTCGGCGCACTCTTGTATGGAGTCTAAGCTGCTTTCAGCGTCTATCAGCAGAATTCCAGCTTTCTCCAGCGGTTTTACCCATTCAGATAAATTTTTAAATGTAGTGTGAAGCACCATCCGTATCCAATCTGTTTCGCTGCGGGAAGTCAGTAATGCTGCCTGATAGCTTTCTTTTTGGAGCAAAGCCAGCAATTCTTTCATCTGTTGGAATGGGCCGCATAATGCAACAACTGGCATAGGCCATTCGCCTACCTTTTTTGGAGAATTACGGCCTTCCCACATAGGCAGATCAGCCAGCGCCAAGTCTTTTGACAGCATTTTTCCCAAGGCATATGGAGTAGCCATACTATTTGTGCGGCACTTGAAAAAACTGTTTTCCGCAGCAAGCTGTTCCAGCACAGAGGTAGTAAAATCGCCCACAATAAGGTTGCTGCCGATAGGAGAATTTTTTTCCTGATAAAGACAGGCAGTTCCCGGTTCATAGCGGATACCTGTCACCCATGGGTATGCCGCTGGAAAAACAATGTGACCATTGTTGGCACAGGCGGCAAAAATACGGGTGCCCTTATCCGCAAGCTGTTTTGTCAGCTTTCCCAGTTCCTCCGTTTCCAGCCAGTTTTCGCTGCCAATGCTCATGCAAAGGTAATCGGGTGACTCATTCATACACCACTCCAGAGCAATGCAAACGTTTCCAATCATGATAGGTCTGTTTCCATCAGTTGTAGAAATAGTAGTAAGTTCAGCAGAATCAGGCATGGTTTCTGCAAGAATGGAAGCACAAATGGTGCCATGAGATCTTGATACTTCTGCACTTTTCTGGTTGAAGATTTTGCTATCATTGACATAGTAGAAATTGATGCATCTATCGTATAATAGTTGCAAAATACCATATGATATCCAATTATCTATACAAACAAGTTTTATACTACCCACTTCCCCTGTTTTATTTGGAAACATCTCTAAATTTCTTTGCTAATGAATCAATCGAAAAACCAACCATATTTACAAGGTAATTATCAATATTTATTGAATACTGGTTTTTAATGTACATCAGCAAACAATACAATTCCCCAGAATTCATATTAACATTTAAGCCTAATAAATTTTGTGAATCTTCTGGAATAAACCCTTTTAGCAAGAAAATTTGAGAACGAATATCCTCTACAAATACCTGAACATCATTCATATTGAGCACCCTTTACTCAAGATTTATATCAATAAACAATCTTGGCTATGCTGTAATTTTTAAATTCGTTGGTATCTTCTTTATAGAAAAAGTTTGTCCGTAAGTTCTTCCATGATAATATTCTTTGCTTCAACTAAGGAGTTATTGTCATATGGGTTTAAGAGAAAAGCATCTGAAAAAAAGACTCTGCAATAGAATTATTTACAGAAACTTTTTTATATGGAATATAAAAATCACAAGTCCTCTTTTCTTCTGGAGAAATATACAAAACTTTGTTAGATACAGATATGATCTTTATTTTTACATTGAATTTAAATTTGCATAATTTGATAAGTGTTTTGAGAATCTCTGCGTTGTATTCCTGATAATACACATTTAAAATACCTATATCACTTGGAATAGCATGAGATACTAAATATGCTAATTCTCCAAACTCATCAAACTCGAACTTACTTATTGGCATAATTCCACCCGGGACACCAACAATAAGCACTTCAGCGTTCTTTTGATCAATAAGATCCACCGCAAATTGATTAAGTTTTTGGATTTTTTCCAGAGAACTCTTGGATTCATCAAACATGAAAGAAGGAAAAGGTGAAATGCCAAAAAGTGAGGAATACTCTTTACTGGCAATCTGGGCTACCCTATAACCCGCACGAATAAACATTTCACTAACCATTAATTGTGTATTGAACTTTCCACACCCTTTTCCTGTACCTAAAATTATGATTACAGGAACGCTAATGTCTTGCAAGTTTCTATACCCCTTTAAGTCGATCTCAATATCAGGATAGTCTACAATTTCACCATCGATTCCATTCATCTTGAGTAAAGTAACTATCTTTTTTGAAGCCAAAAATCTTATTCCTAGTTCTTGAGCAACTTGGATTTGCTTTTGATATGGCAACGCTGAAACCACACTATTAGTGGGATCGCAAAGCAAAAGCGCATCACTTTTACTAATATTTTGAGGAATTACTTCTTCAATAATAGCCCCAATAGGCGGCCCTTTGTCTACAATGCCCGCATCCCCGCCTAAGAATCCAAATTCATGTGGAACGATCGGGATTACATGATCAAATTGCTGGAGCCTGTCATTGAATCTGCATAAAGGCATTGTGTGTTCAGTAAAAGGATAGATATATAAATTCGAGATTTCCATTATCAGCCCTGCCTTCTCAAACAAATAAATGTAAAATATGTATTTTACGCTAATCAATAATTTATTGGACTCTTTATGTATAATTATCAAAGCATACTTTGTTTTCCTTCAATGCCATAAAACTAATAAGTAATTCTCTTGTTGTGCTTCTAGTATTATCACATTTGGAGAGCCTTTTTTTATCGCTTACTCCCTTGGCATCCAGCATAGAAGCAACACATTGACCGCAAAACAAAAAGGCCCAGCACTGTCGGCATTCCTTTTCTGTTCCCTGGCCGATATTTAGAAGCCTTTGAATCTTTGCGATATCGAATCCCTCTAATGATCCAATACTCAATTCGGGAATTTCTGACACTTTTTCGCAGGGATAAAAAGTTCCGTCAATATCTAAAAAAGCCCTCTTGCTCCCAGCAAGGCACGGCCCGCCGGGGTGCCCGGCACGATAATTTACTGGTCCTAAAGTTAGACAGAAACTGATTCGTTCGAGTTCCTGGAGTATGTTGCCAAACAGCGAAAAATTTGAGCTATACGGCATTTCTGCTGTTGCAGCTAACAGCTGCATTACTTCGTTTTCCCTCTGCATGACCAGAACCTGTTCATCATATGGTTGGAGCGGTTTTGTTGCACCCGCATCACTTAATAAACTAATTTTTGAATTCGCATATGCGACTACACTTTCGTTTAATAAAAAACTTTTTGTACAATTGACATCTTTATATGGTGTTAATACCGTATTAGTCTGACATTTACGGAAATAGTCCGGATACAGTTGCTCTAGCTGGTATAGGTTTTTCATTATTATATCGAAGCTTCCTCTCCCATCACGGAACTTCCTATAGTAATCATGTAACTCCTTCGGCCCATCTAAACTAACAGTTAAGATGATCAATGTCATTAAGTTAGTACGCAAGGACGCACGCCAAAGGGCCAGGGGGCACAAAAAAGAGCAAAAGGAATTGGGGG
>NZ_QWEO01000110.1 GCF_009936035.1 Neglectibacter sp. X58
ACGTAGGGCACTGCCCAAGTCTGAATCCGGGCGTTGTCTGCGAAAGTGGTGGTGCCGGTCACTTCCAGCTTGAGGGCCGCGGCAAGAATCTTAGCGGCTTCCTCACGGGTGATAGTGACATTAGGCTTGAAAGTGCCGTCCTCGTAGCCGTTGAGGATCTTGTTGGCTGCGCAGTAAGCAACAGCGCCCTTGGCCCAGTCGGCTACCTGATCGCCATCGGTATAAGGTATGGTGGCGTTGGGGTCAGCCGCGCCGCCCAGCATACGCATGGTCATCACGGCAAACTCCTGACGGGAGATATTGTTATAGGGCTTGAAGGTGCCGTCGTCATAGCCCAGCACAACGCCGGAAGCTACAGCCTGGCTCACATAATTATAAAACCAATCACCAGACTTCACATCAGAGAAGCCCTTGGCAACCTGGGTCTTGAGGGTGAAGCTGTTGACAACTTCGCCGCCTTCAGAGGTCACCACGATTTCCAGATCGCTGCTCAGATCATAGCTGTTGGTGGGCTTGTAGGCCTGGCCATTAATGGTAACACTGGCCATCTTGGAAGCAGTGATGTCCAGCTTCTGGGGGTTCAGCTTGGTGCCTACAGGCAGGGTCAGGTTCACGATGGTGGAGCCTGCCGTAATGGCGGCCTTGGTGCCGTTTACGGAAACCTCCAGCAGGTCAGCGCCCATTTGCTTCTCGGCTACCTTGTAACGGATGGTGTACTTGGAAGTGCTCTTACCGTCCTCAGCGGTTACAAGCACAGGGACAGTGCCGGCTGTTTTGGTAGAAGAGTCCCACGAAACAGCATTAGGCACAGGGCCTCTCCAGTCAATTGTAGGAGTGACTGTCCCATTGGATGCCACAACACCAGAATCAAAGTGGAATTTATCATCTCTAACAACGAAATGCGTTGGGTCTGTTGTTTCGGTGCTTCCCAAATCAGAAACAAGTCCTGTAGAACGGTTAAAAGTTAAATCTAATTGAACATCTAACTTAGCAAGCTTAGACAGAGCAAAGTTCAAAGTGAAATTCTTGCAATTTGCAAGGGCAGTTCCATCGGCGTTGTTATAAGAATAAGGCACAGTAATATCAATGGTGTTGCTGTCCTTGTTCAGCTTGGCGGTGACGTTCTTGTCCAGTGTGGATTCCACGCTCAGAATCTCGCTGCCAGTTTCAGGTGCAGCCTTTACGCCGTAAACGTAATAGATGGTAGCGTCCTGGTTTGCAACCAAGGTAATAATATTTGTATTGATGGTTCCCACTGTAGCCTGGCTATCAACCCAAGCCTCTTCGTTAGCAACATGAAGTTTAATGGCCTTAGTGGTATCAAGTTTGCCACTTTCCAGAGAATCAACCATTGCATCTGTCAGAGCAATGCCCTTAACAGCAGAAGCCTGATTGCCATATACCTTGGGATCAAGGGCTTTCTTTTCCTCTGTCGCATCCATAATTTTTGCGCCGTCATCCAGCTTCAACTGGGATGCATAAAGAGCAGGATAATTTGTAGCATTCCAAGAATAGGGCAGGTTCACCTTAATGGCATTTACAGTCTTCCCATTTGTGGTCTGGATGGTGCCAATTTCAGCCTTGTAGGTGTTGTCGGTAGTGATCTGGCTGTACATGTCTGTGCCAACCAGTTCCATTCCGCGCAGGCCATGGCCTGTTTTAGCTTTTTGGAACTTAAACTTGATAATATAAATGTTTGTGTCATTATCTACTGCGTTGTCGTTCGTCACGTTCAGGGTCAGTCCGTCAGCAATGAAGTCATCCAGGTCAGTTTGCTCGCTAAACCAGTCCTCAACGGTCTTTCCGTTGGTAGAATCAGAGCCAGAGCCAGAGCCAGATGCCTCTGCCCCAGTGCTGGGAACAGCAAACACTTTCAAAGCGTTCAGCGTGCCCAGTATACGGAAGCGATAGGGCACAGAAATCTCTGCCACCCACTGATCAACACTGTTTTTCTTGAAGTTTGCAGCAGAAAGAGCATAGCTGCCCACAACCTTGCCGTTTGCATCTACTTCCTGGAAAGTGATAGACTTCAGCAGGGCCTCTTCCTTGGCAGCATTATGCCAAGTGACACGGTAAGGAGTTTTGCTGTTGCCGTCCTTGGAGGTAACCAGAATTTCAAAGGTTTTGCTGTTGTTAGCGCCGCTCACCTTCACGCCGTTCAGTGCAGCTACACCTGTGCTAGAATTTGCCGTAACAGGCGTAATATTACCTTGGTTCACAATCTGAACAGTTGCGTCCTTGGAAGCAACTAAATTCAGGGTTGCTGTGGGGCCCTTGAAGCTGGCAGGCATTTCAATGGTGATGTTGGTGCCGGTCACGTCTTGCTTCACGCTCTTGAGAGTTGTCTCGTCAGCGCCGCCGCTGCTCTGCTGATCTTCACCAACCATCTCAATGCTCTTCAGGACTGCTTCGGGGTTGTCAGTTTTGTCTTCAATGACTACACTTACAGTCACTTCATCGCCATTGTCCAAAGTGACAGTAAGATCTTTTTTGCAGCTCTTATCAGTCACACTGCTCAGAATAGGTGTACCAGCACTTGTGTCCATCGGCAGGGTCATGCCGCTGGTCAGGGTGCGCTTTTCGTCATCATTGCTGTTCCCGCCATGCTCGAATTCAATTTTCTTGATAGTGTCGCCAAGCTTAAAGGTGGGAACAATGCTGCTGGCCGCAGTGCCATAAGGCAGGGTGACAAGCAGAGTATGAACAACCGGGTCGGTAATAGTGGTGTCGTCCCAAGTAGAAGTAAGCTTGTGCTCCACTTCGCCTTCCACGTTCAGGCTGGCGAACAAATCTTTGTACTCAACCTTCACATCGTACTTCTTGGTGCCGCCAGCAACGCTGACAAGAACTTCACCAATCTTGCCGACCTCTGTGTCTTCCAGATCTGCAGAAGCGGTGTAAGTAACGTCGGCCTCTTTAGAAGCAGGCACGAAAACCGTCTCAGGAGTTGCAAGGGTGCCGCCCTCTTTTAAATTTTCAGGCATTGTAGCGCCAAAGGGCAGGATCATGGTGATGGTGTTGCCCTCAATCTTATAGGAAGCGGGGTCATACAGGTCATCATGCACAACCTTGGTGATAGCGGTTTCCTTGTCGATGGGAGTAACGCTGTTGGTGATAACCAGGGTGTACTCAGCCTCAACCTTGGCAACGCCGTCATTGTCTGTCTCACTGCCACGCTGCTCCACCTTCAAGGTGTATACGTCACCGCTGATGGAGGTGGCGTACTGGGTGAGGTCAATGGTGGTGCTGCCATCGTTTGTCAGTTCAAACTCGTCCTCGCCGTTCACAACCCATAGAATGCCACTGGCTTTCTCCAGGTTGGAAGAGAGGTAAACGCTGTTGGGATTGATGGACTTAGTAACAGTGTAAGTGGTACCACTGTTGTCCATCTCGAGGTTATCTACATATATTGTAGGCTTGAACACCTCGGCAGCAGCGCTGAGCGGAATCATTGCGGCAATCAAAAGAACAGCTAAGACAGCCGCAAGTGATTTCTTCAGAAAC
>NZ_QWEO01000111.1 GCF_009936035.1 Neglectibacter sp. X58
CGAACAGATTTCCTCGTTACATAGGAAAGAGAATGAGGACAACGGAATGTTCCTCAAAAACCCCCTTGTTTTTACCTTTCTGCACAGGCGGTCTATGCTTTTTATGTAAAGCAAATCCCCTGGGCGCAGTTTCTTTACCAGCCTTTTGTACTGCGGGCGCTCAAAATCTTTGCCGGACTGCTTGTCCATAAATATATTGGGGGACGGTACAGACTTGATGCTTAGCGCCGCAACCTGCCTTTCCTCGTTCTGTTCTGTGCTGGAAACCCGCGCGTAGCCATATGTTTTCAAAACCAATCCGTTCCTTCCCACTGTAATGATATTTTGCATCAAAAGCATAACAAGCGAAAGAAAAAAGCCAGCCGCCAGATTACATTAAAAATCTGGCGGCTGGCTTTTAAAGATGCCGTCAAAATTTGCGGCGCAAAACAAAAAACACAATCAAAAACTCTGTACTATGCCAGATTGGCCCCCCTCTTCATCGGGCGTTCATTTCAATATCCTCCTGCCGCACCTTGGAGAAGAGGATTATCTGGCTGCCGTAAAGCCCGAAATAGCCGGAAAGCACGTAGGCCACAGCCACAGCCACGGCAAAGGGCGCAATGTCCCCTGGGGAGAAAAGCTCTACAGCCAGGAAAACCGAGGCCAGGGGGCAGTTCACCACAGAGCAGAACAGGGCCGTCAGCCCAAGAGCGGCGGAAAAACCTGGATCCAGGCCCAAAAACGGCCCTGCGACACAGCCAAAGGTAGCGCCGATGAACATGGTGGGCACAATTTCCCCGCCCTTAAACCCCGCCCCCACGCACAGGGCTGTGAGCAAAAGCTTTAAAAGGAAGGCAAAGCCCGGAACGCTCCCTTCCATGGCGGCGTTTATCATGTGCCCCCCTGCCCCGGCGTAATCGTAGAGGCCGAAAAGGGTCACTGCCGCCGCCATTACAGCCCCGGCGGCGGTGACGCGCACCAGGGGGTTGGGCATCCACTTTTCCAGCAGGTGCCCGGCCATATGCACGCAGGTGCAGAACAGGATGCCCAGCCCCCCGCACAGGGCGGCAAGCCCTGCCGCCTGGAGGGCCGTCACAGGGCTGAAGGCCGGCGCCGCCCCTATTGTGAAGGCCATAGGCTTTGTCCCCATAAACTTTGCCAGAAAGGCGGCAGTATAGGAAGAGAGCACGCAGGGCAGCAAGGCGTTATACCGCATGGATCCAACCCGCAGCACCTCCAACACAAACACCGCCGCCGTAAGGGGGGTGCCGAAAAGGGCGGAAAAGCAGGCGGACATGCCGCACATAGTCAGCACCTGCACATCTTCCCGGTCAAAGCGGAGGGCCTTGCCGAAATTGCACCCTATGCTGCCTCCAAGCTGCAGGGCCGCCCCCTCCCGCCCTACAGACGCGCCGCACAGGTGGGAAAGCAGGGTGCCCATAAAGATGAGGGGCGCCAGCAGGAAGGGCACATGGCCCTCTCCCCCCGCGGCCTTGAAAATCTCGTTGGTGCCCACCGAAAAGCCCACCCGGCACAGCTTATAGAGCAGCCATGTCAGCGCCCCTGCCCCGGGCAGCAGCCAGAGTATCCACCCCTGCTCCATGCGCAGCTCTGTAACAGCGTCAATGGCATTGTGGAAAACCGCCCCAACCCCGCCGCACACCGCGCCCAGGGCCACCGCCGCCAGCACCCATTTGCAAAACGCCAGCATGTACCGGCCCAGGTTCCCTGCTGTCACCTTTGTCTCCCGCTTCACGCAAGACCACCTCTCTCCCGCTGTTCCAGCACGCTTTTCTGTCAATCCCGCATCTTACCTTTGAGAATACCACATCCAGCCGGAAAAGGCAAGGAGAAAACGGGCCATACGCAAAAAGCCCCGGGCGCGTTCCCAGAGCTTTTTGCGTATTAAAACATCCCCATACGAAAAATACAGGGAGGCCGCATCCGTCCTGCGGCCCCCAAAATTAAAGGAAGTGCATTACCTCTTATACACTGTGTTATACAGAAAGCGAACGCCCTCCGCTCCTTCCTCCCTTATGGATTTCCTGGAAGCTTCAGGCTATTTCGTTGTATTTAGTATACGCTGAAAAAGCCCTTGACGCTTTCACAAAAGCGGCATATACTAGTACAAAAGCGAACACCCGCGGAGAGCCCCGCGAAAAATGCGGAAGGAAGGAGCACGCTGTTATGATAAAACGCACGCCCATGCTGCAAAAAAATCCCTCTATGAACCTGGACGCCCAGAGGCGGGAGCTTACCGAGGACATCCCCCACTTTTTCGACCTGATTGTAAACGATGTCAGCGGGCCATACCGGGGCTGCCATCCTTCCGCCGTCCCCTCCCACTGGCACCCGGAGATGGAGGTTTTCCTGCTGCTGGAGGGCCAGGCCCAGATGGGCATTGGGGACAAGCTCTACAGCATTTGCGCCGGGGACGCTTATTTTATCAATTCCGGGGCGCTGCACTCCTTTGCCTTCACCCAGGGAGATTCCCAATACCGTTCCTTCCTGTTCGACGCCGCCATTGTGGCTGGATCCCCCGGCAGCGTGTTCGACACCATATATGTGCGCCCGCTTATAGAGCAAGGCCCGGCTGTGATAAAATTTTCCCCCGGCCCGGAGGACAAGGCTTTCTTTGAGGACTTCCGGCGGGTTTTCGAGGCCTGCCAGGAGGAGCCTCCGGCCTATGAGTTTCTGGTGCGGGAGGCCCTGTCCCGCATGGTGCTGCTGGCAAGGCAGCGGGGCCAGGTGGCCCCCTCCCGGCAGGTGGCGGAGGTGCAGGAAGACCGGGTGAAGGCCATGCTTAAATGGATGGAGGAGCATCTGCGGGAGCCTGTCACCTTGGGGGACATTGCCGGGCAGGTGAACATCTGCCCCCGGGCCTGCCAGAAGGCCTTCCAGCGCTACCTGCACTGCAGCCCCATGGAATACCTCCAGCGCCGCCGGGTTTTTGCTGCCGCCGAGCGCCTCTCCCTGACAGACGAGCCTGTTACCGCCATTGCCCTGGACTGCGGCTTCTCCAGCCCCAGCTACTTTGCCAAGCAGTTTAAGGCCCAGACAGGCAGCACCCCTATGGAATACCGGGCCGCTGTCCGGCAGTCTATGGAGTCTGGCGCCGGCAGCCCGCCGCCCCCCTCTGAAACTGCAACTTGAAAAAGGCGTTTTTCTTAGATAGTGTCTACACAAGGTGAGAGGATCGTGATAGAATGGAAGCATCATATAAAAGACAGGAGAGAAAAA
>NZ_QWEO01000112.1 GCF_009936035.1 Neglectibacter sp. X58
TTTCTGAAGAAATCACTTGCGGCTGTCTTGGCTGTTCTTATGATTGCCGCAATGATTCCGCTCAGCGCTGCTGCTGCTTCGGCTCCTACAGTTTATGTGGGGGGTACGAAAATTGATTTCAGCAGTGGCAATAGCCAATCCGTTACTGTGTCCAGTTCTTCGGTGGCTATCGGCTGGGACTGGCCCGCTGACGGAAGCACACAGTTGTATGTAGTGCAGAAAGACAGCACTGAGGTTCGCGTGGCAGATAAAGCGGCCGCCGCAGGCACCACGCTCGATCTGGCTGCCCACTACAATGCTGACGCGGACGGCGTGTACACAGTGCCCCTGCTGCTGAAAGAAAAGAATGAAAATGATGTCTACGTAACCGTAGGGGAATACACTCTGCTGGTGAAAGTGGACGAGGCCGACATTAACAAGGATACCAGCATCAAAGAAGTTGCTGGTCTGACTGGCATGGTTACTTATACCATCGCAGATGACAAAATTATTGTTGTTCTGCCCTTTGGCAAAACCTACACAGACGCAGGCCTTAATGGCGCTTTAGATGAAGATAATTTTAAGCCTACAGTTGATGAGGCTACAATTGATTTCACCGCAGCTACTGCCACTGCAAACGCAATCGTAAAAGTCACTGCTAAAGGCGGCATGGCTGTTAAGGAGTATGAAGTGGTGGTGGAGAACCAGACTGGCATTGCCACTTTCTCCGTTCCCACCCAGACCGCTGACGCTGAAATTGACAACAGCGGCAAGACCATCGACGTGAATGTTTCCGTTGACACCGACCTCACCAAGGTTGTGCCCACCTTTACTCTGGGCGAGACTGTTGACCGCGTGACCTGTGAAAAGGGCGGCGGCAGCACTGACGTGGTGAACGTTATTTCTGGTGAAACCGCGCTGAACTTTACTTCTGGCGGAACAACCAAAGAAGCCCGTACTTTTGACGTTATTCTGAAAGACGGCACATCTGTCGTGGTAACTGTTGATCTGACCAAGGCCGAAGGTTCTGAGGCTGTTTTGAAGGCCATTCAGGTGGGCACGAGTGCCCGCACTGAGGTTTCTGGTGACACCGTTACCGTAACCATGGGCGCAAAAGAAGATTTTAAAGACGCGGTAACTGTGGTTGCAGAAGTTTCTACCAACGCTGAGGTTGTTATCCTCTCCCAGAAGGGCGTGGCCTTCACAACCGCTGGCAATATTGCTACATCTGCTACGAATGCGGTTGACATCAGCGGCAAGACTTTTGTGCTGCGCGTGACCGCCGAGGATGGCAAGGCCCACAAGGATTACACCATTAATCTGGTGGCTGCTGGCGAAAGCGAGAAGAAACTGACCGACTTCACCATTAAGAAGGGCGCTGACAGCTACAGCGCTGTGTGGAGCACCGACGGCATGACCGGCACCATCACTCTGCCCTTTAAGCTGAAGAGTGATGCCGCCCTTGCTGATTTCGTGATTTATGCCACCCCCAGTGCTGGCGCTTCCGTCACTATGATCGATAGCGCCGGTTCTGGTACTAAGGCTATTGAAAATGGCAAAACAAAGTATTCTGAGGTCAAGGCCTTTGTTATCAATCAGAACCAGGGCCTTGTTACCGTCATCGCTGATGATAACAGCAAGTCCACTTACACCATCAAGCTGCGGTTCGAGGATCCCCGCCAGGAGTCCAAGCTTCTTGGGGCCGAGGCTGTGAATACCGCTGAAGTGCCTAACATTACTGCTGACTGGACCTTTAAGGCGGCTGTTAAAGAAGTCACAACTTCCACAGACACTAAAGAGCAGGGCGTCGAGTTGACTATTCCGGACTCTACTGCGGTTACTGAAAACGCGTACTTTAAAACCCTGACTTTAAGCCCGGGTGCAAAAGCTTACTTTGTGAACGCTGGCGATACAGCAGTGGAGGAAGTAAAGGCTCTTGACCCTGATATTATCTCCCAGCAGACCGTTAAGGGGATTACTCTGGACGCTAACTTTGTAGGCGCTTTTGCAGGAAATAAGCTGACCCTTGCTGACGCAAAAGCTTTGTACGTGGTGAACGAAAAGGAAACTGGCACTGCTGAAGCTATTTCAGCCGACGCTACTGACGCGCTTACCGATTTGGTTGATGCTGGCGATGCCCATGTGTACTATGTGTATGCTGTTAAGGCTCCCGCTGAAAAAGGCACCAAGCTGCTGAGCCTGACCAGCGATTCCGACAAGAACGTTACCGTTGCCAAGAAGGGCGACACCTATACCATCACTGTGCCCAACAGCTATAGCGATGGATCCACCGCATTCGGCCTGAATTTCTCCGTTTCCAGGCTGGCCACCTTGGCCGCTGACGATCCCGCCAAGGCAGGCACCCTGCTTACTGACTGGGAATCTGATGGCGGCAAAAAGGGTGAAGGCACACAGTTTGTAATGGATTCTGGAGAACTGAAGGATAACAGCAACAGCGAGACTGTCACTGATGATGGCGCAGGCCTCCTGACCGTTACCGCTGAGGACGGCACTTCCACAGAAAGCTATAAGCTGGTTGTGAAGGTTGCTGAAAAGGAAAAGGGCGCTGCTATTAAGAGCTTGAAGGTTGGCAACACTGCCGCCACTATCAGCGGCAAGACGATCAACCTGACCCTGCCCTTCGGCACAGAGCTGTATCCCGTAAAGCTCGATATCACTGCCGACAAGATGGCTGCTGTTGAAATCAACGGCGTTCCCTACAATTCCACCAATAACTACAACCTGAATTCCGATCTGACCATTAAGGTCACTTCCGAGGATCAGGCCACCGTAAACGTTTACACCCTCAAGACCAAGCTGGGCGAGCGGTTCTCTGACGTTCCCGCTGACGCATGGTTCGCTCCCTACGTAGAGCAGGCGTTTGACGCCGGCATCGTGAAGGGCCGCGGCGACGGCGTGTTCGGGCCTTACGATACCATCACCCGCGAGGACTTCGCTGTGATGACAGTCCGTATGCTGGGCGTTGAGGTTGACGAGAATGCCACTGTGCCCTTCAAGGACGAGGCTTCCGTTTCC
>NZ_QWEO01000113.1 GCF_009936035.1 Neglectibacter sp. X58
CGCTTAAACCGCGCCAATGCTGGATTTGTGCGGTTTCTTAAAAGGTTTCTTGTGTGTCCTTAAACGCTCCTAAAAGGCAAATTTGAGCGGTTGGCAGCCTTGCGCCGCACAGGCCACTTTGGGGCCGAAAACGGGCAAAAAAATTTTGCAATCCCATTTTGCGAGATTGCAAAATTTTCGCTTTCATTCAAGCGGTTTTCCGCGAAAAAACCTAGTATTTAGGCGGGTTCCCGGGTTTTCTCGTATTCTTGCATATCGAAAAGTAGGCCCGTCCTGGGTTTTGCAAGTCACGTGAAAACTTACAACAGGCAGGTGCATACAGCCGAAGCCGAAATCCACTTTGCGGTCTGCGTTCATATGGCATCGCTCCTTTTTAATTTTCCGGGATTTTGTACTTTGTTCTATTTTACAGCAGGATGTTGCCCTTTTCAATCTGGATTTCCAATCGATAGCATTAGAGAATCTTATGTGAAAGGCCCTGCCATAACAAGACAGAACCTCGGTTTGTCATTGTGTTTTCGCTTCTTGCAAAGCCTTGTCAAACTTCGCCAGCACATCCGGGATAGCTATGTTCTGGGGGCAGAGCTTCTGGCAGGCGCCACACCCCAGGCAGGCTGAGGGCATTTCCTTTTCGTCCATGGCGCGCAGTGTAAAGTCCAGTACACCGATCTTTTTGCTGTAGTTCAGCTCGTTGTACATGGAGATCAGCTTGGGGATGTCCAACTCCTGGGGACAGGCTTCGCAGCAGTAGCGGCAGGCGGTGCAGGGCACCAGGTCTGCCATGGACTGCACAACCTTGTCCAGCATAGCTTTTTCGTCATCCGTGAGCGGATTGTTCTGGGAGAAAATCTGCAAATTTTCCTCCATCTGTTCCATGGCGGTCATGCCGCTGAGCACCACCTGTACTCCCGGCAGACCCTGCAGGAACCGGAAAGCCTAGGACGCCATGGAAGCTTCGGGCCGGGCGGACTTGAGCAGTTCCTGGTAGTCGAGGCGCAGGTTTGCCAAGCTCCCGCCGCGTACCGGTTCCATGACAATGACCGGGATGCCCCGCTCCTCTAACATCTGGTATTTGCCCTTCGCATCCTGCAGGATCCAGTCCAAATAATGGAGCTGGATTTGCACAAACTCGAAAGTGTCCGGGTAATGATCCAAAAACTCCCGGATGGCTTCGGCGCGGCCGTGGGTGGAGAAACCCAGGTGGCGGATATTCCCGGCCTTTTTCTGCTCCAGCAGGTAGCGCACCACGCCCAATTCCTCGTTGGTGTAGAAATCGAAAGAGGACTCGCAGACGTTGTGCAGCAGACAGAAGTCGAAATAGTCTACGCCGCACTTTTCCAACTGCTCTTCAAAAATGGAGGCGATGGATTTCACTTCCTCCCCGGCCAGGTATCCCTGGAACCCCAGCTTGCCGTCCTTATAGTTCATCATGTGCCCCGGCATTTTTGAGGCCAGATACCAGGTGTCCCGGGGGTACTTTTTTAGCACCTTGCCGATGAAATCCTCCGACTCGCCGCCGTGGTAGCGGTAGGCGGTATCAAAATAGTTCACTCCGTTTTCATAGGCCCGGTCGATGATGGCCTGGGCCTTTTCCCGGTCGATCTTGCCGTCCTCGCCTACGGGCAGGCGCATATTGCCCATGCCCAGGGTGGAGAGCTTTAGATCCTTAAAAGGTTTGTATAGCATTGCCGTTCCTTCTCATAGTGGTTTTTATCTATTGTAGCATTTGGAGTATGGTCTAAGTCAATGGAAGGAACAGGATTCTTTCTATTTTTAATACATTATGTGTTGCAAGTTAGATTTGCGTTGCCTGTTCAACTTCCAATCCTCCCGCAAAAATCACCTTGATACTTTCTTTGGACTCCACCACCACACACTCCAGCACCTGCCGTACCAGCCGGTCATCATATTCCATTGGATGATTCTCCAGCCCCTCGAGGATAGTGAAAATTTCATCCAGCCGGGACTTAGCATTTCCTTTTTCCTGCTGTGCATTTCCATATCGTGTGAGCTGCTGCTCCAGTTTGCTTTTCTCGGCCATGAGCTCTGAGGCCCTCTGTTCATCGAAATCCTCAACTGTATCGGTAGCTATGGCCTGTAACATAGCCTTGAAGTCGACATCGATTTCGGCAATCCGAATATTGATATCCAAGCGCAGCCGGATTTCTCCATTGCGTAGATAAGCCTGACAAGTTTCTTGGCAGCATGGGAGAGCGCGACATTATAATGTTTGCCCTCGGCCCGTTTTTTGGCAAGATAGGCTGCGAAAGATGGTTCCCAATGGCAGACGTACTTTGTGGCGTTGTAGAGGGCATAGCACAAGTAACGTGAGCCGCGCTTTTCCATGTGGGAATAAGCTCCATTCATGGAGAGTTGGCCGGATTGGTAAGTAGACGGCGAAAGGCCGGCGTAAGCGAGGAGCTTATCCGGCGAGTCAAAGCGGGAGAAGTCACCAACCTCGGCGATGATCATGGCGCCCATGCGAAGACCGATGCCAGGAATAGTGGTGATGGGAGATTGTATCGTTTCCATCAGAGATTGAATTTCCGCCTCGATTTGTTCAATCTCGGCGTTCAGTTCACGGATAAGGGCAATGGTATGCCGCAGTTCGAGAGACTTGGCGGGCATGACAGAACCAATGGAACGCCTGGCAGAGTCGCGGATCGCAATCGTCTTATCGCGGTCATAGCGGCCATTGGATGCGTCGCTCAGGACGGCTTTGAGGTGTGTAAGGTGCGCCTGGGCAATCTGTTTCGCGCCAGGGAACTCGCTGAGCATGGCGTAAACGGATGCCATGTGCAGCGACGGCACCAGCTTTTCCAACTCCGGGAACAGAATGTTGACCAGACGGGAAACGGACTGCTTGAGCTTGGCCCGCTCGCGGACTTTGTCGAATCTGTATCTTGTGAGTGACTTTAACTCTTCGTTGTGGTAAGCTGTGTCTGTGTAGG
>NZ_QWEO01000114.1 GCF_009936035.1 Neglectibacter sp. X58
GTTTTTCATATATCACAGACACAATATCACACTCCTTATAAAGGTCAGAATCATCGTCATCAAAGAGTTTCTTGTGTGCTTCCGCTTCCTGAAGCGTATGGTAGTAATACTCCTCGTCAGGCTTTCCATCCTTACGAACAAATCTCACAATAAACATAGCAGTTCTCCTATCACTTCCGAAGCAACATCATTTCCTTGGTTGATTTCTCGATTTCTCCAGTCAACAAGGCAATGCCGAATCACTCTGGTTTCTACCGGCTCAAAGGGGATTTTCTTCTTTCGTCCCGGCTTCATTGCTTCTGCAATGTCGCACAGGCGAAGGGCGAGGTCGTCAATCCGACCGTTGGTTTCTGCGTCATAGCTCCTGTGCTGCTGTATTAAGCCGTTTATCAGCACCCGCACCTCATAATCGTCCAGCTTGACCTTCATAGCCGTCCTCCTAACAGTAAATCAAATCGTTTGCAACGCTTTCCGTAGCAGCACTGCGGATGTTGTTCATCCTCTGCACCCACAGCATTTGATTTTCCGCTTTGAGGGCTTCCGTAACGCCCTCTTTTTCGGAAAGTTGCTTTACCAGCCGAGAAAACATTGCTTCTGCCTGCTCGTTAAGGTCTGCAAGATAATCGTTCAGCTTGCCGGTGGTCAGCAGCTCGGCATACAGACTGACCTTGTGCTTGCGGATATACCGCAGGTGTCGCTGTCCCCAAATGCCGATGGGTCTGCCCTCCGGCTCGTCCTCTCCGGCAATCAGATAGTAGTTCCCGACAAGCTCATAGCGCAAGCCTGTCCTTTCGTCCGTGATGAATTTCTCCATTGTGTCGTCCTCCTTGAATTATATTGCTTCTCCGGCTTTCTGCCCGGATTGCTTACGATGATAATAGGCAAGCTGTCTTTGGTTGCGATTGATGGTTTTGCATTCCTCGGAGCACAGCACCTCCTGACCGTTGGACGGCCAGAAGGGCTTGCCGCAAATCTTGCAGACCTTTTGACGGAAGGTGTGCTCTCCCTTTTCGGCATAGCGTTTCTTCTCTTTTTCTGCCTGCTGATGGGCTTTTGTACAGTCGGTGTTGCAAAACCTCTGCCTTGTGCTGTTCGGATAAAACTCTTTGCCGCATTGTTCGCACACACGCTTCGGGTACTTATGACCGTCATTCGCCGCCCAGCGTTCCGCCTTTGCTTTGGCTTGATGTGCAACATTGCTCTCACGCTGCCGGTTCTTCTTGCGCTTGGCTTTTTCCGCCGTTTCTTGCTCGGCTTTCCGTCTTGCTTCGGCAATTTCCTTTTCGGAAAGTGGGAGGTCAAACTGCCCGATGAAGTTATAGTAAATATCCACCTGCTGCTGTCGGTTGGGCTTCTTGCCCTCGGCTTCGTGAACAACGATTTTATCAATCAGCTCACACGCCATCTCTTTCGTCAGCTCTGTGGGCTGCTTATACTTCTTGATGAGCTTGATAAACCGTCCGATATGAGCAGAGGACGCTTTGGTTTGCTCCAGCTTCTCCTGAATTTCCGACACTTGGCTCTCAAGGCTATCCTGTTCAGTCGAGTATTTCTTCATCAGGGACTTGTACTGCTTTTCGGGCAGCAGACCTGAAATGAAATTCTCATAAAGGCTTCCAATCAGGCGGTCAAGCTCGTTCAGTCTGCGATTGATTGTCTGAAGTTCATCCTTTTGCTTTTGTGGCTTGCCATTCGCCTGTGCTTCCCATTTGCATTTCAGTTCTTCCGCAAAGCCACGCTCATCTGCGATAATGTGGCTTGAAAGGCGTTGGATAGAACGCAGTACCAGCTGATAGAGGACTTTGTCGCTGATATGATGGATGGTGCAGTTCACGGTTCTGTTTCCGTAGCTGCTGCATCGGAACGAATGATAGGGTTCTCCGCTTTTGTAGTAATTCGTCTGATAGGACATCTTACTGCCGCAATCAGCGCAATACACAAGACCGGGCAGTAAGCATTCCTCTTGGTGCGTCCCTTCCTTTATACGGCGTGTGGCGTGTTTCAATCTTCTGTGCGCCTGCTCCCAAAGCTCGCTGTCAACGATTGGCTCGTGGGTGTCCTCAAACACAAGGCGTTCCTCATCGGTGGCAAAGCGGCGTTCATCGGTCTTAAAATTCGTTCCGATGGTCTTTCTCAGCACAGTATGACCGAGATATTCCTGTCGGCTTAAAATCTCTCTTACCGTGTTTGCGTTCCAGCTTGTGCAGCCGTACTCCGCTTTTCGGTTGCATTGTTCGGGGTGATATTGGAGGGTGTACGCCGATGGGATAAGCACCTTTTCCTCCGTTAGCTGTCTTGCGATTGCCGGAGGTGTCAAGCCCTCTGCCGCAAGCTCAAAGATGTGTTTTACCACCTGAGAAGCAACAGGATCGACCACTAAGGTCTGTTTATCTTCGGGCAGTCGATTGTAGCCGTAGGGAATGCTGCCGGAGCAGCGTTTGCCATCATTCATACGGGACAGAAAGATGGACTTTATCTTGTTGCTGGTGTCCTTGGCATACCACTCGTTCATTATGTTGAGGAACGGGGTAAAGTCGTTATCCTGTGGTTTGTCGCTGTCCACGCTGTTATTGATTGCGATAAAGCGTATCTGCTTCTTGGGGAACAGAATCTCGGTATAAAAGCCGACTTCAAGATAGTTTCTGCCGAAACGACTCATATCCTTGACGATAATCGTGCCGATTTTTCCGGCTTCGGCTTCCGCAAGCATTGCCTGAAATCCGGGACGGTTGAAGTTACGCCCTGTGTAACCGTCATCGGTAAAATGCTTGATGTTCGTCATACCGCTTTTGCGGGCAAAATCTTCGAGAAATCTCTTTTGATTCAGTATCGAGTTCGATTCGCCCTGCTGCTCATCATCTGACGACCAGACGAATAGACGTAGAGGAAAACGCCGAGAAAAACAGGGAAAATGCCCGATTATCTGTCAAAACT
>NZ_QWEO01000115.1 GCF_009936035.1 Neglectibacter sp. X58
CGTTTTTCTTCATCCCTCCTTCATTATACCGCCTTCTTCTTTTCTTGCGTAGGTTCGTATCTATTTTTCGCTTACATCCATTTGTATCTCCTCCTTTTGGTGTGAGCGCAAGTACTTTGCGCTTTTGCAGCCTGCCTGACCGCAAGTCTATTCTACACCAAAAGGAGTTTTTCTTTCTACATCATCGGCAGAAGCCTTCTTTTGAACCACTCGCCTAGCGTGTGGTTTTCGATAGACAATAAAAAATTGATTTAGACGACTCTCTCAAACTATCTAAATCAATTATGACATCCGCCAACGTAAAAAAATGCAAAAAAACTATTGACATTTATGCACCAGATATGATATTATATTTTACGCACTAAGGACACGGAGAGGTGTCCGAGTGGTTTAAGGAGCTAGTCTTGAAAACTAGTGATCCCGCAAGGGACCAAGAGTTCGAATCTCTTCCTCTCCGCCAATTTGTTAATTCTTATAGATTTATTATATGATTTCATTTTGGAGAAGTACCCAAGTGGTGAAGGGGCTCCCCTGCTAAGGGAGTAGGTCAGGAAACTGGCGCGAGGGTTCAAATCCCTCCTTCTCCGCCAGCCTAGGAAAACCAAAAAGATATTTGGGCAAAAAACCGCGCCGTGGCGCGGTTTTTTGATGCCCGAAAGCCTGGATTTGAAAAGTCAAAAACGTAGATGAAAGTAAGCGAAAAATAGATGGATGATTTGCTGGCCTTCTCGCCACAAAAATACATAGCCGGTCGCTGGGGCTTATCCCCAGCGAGGACTCTTTCCGCAAACTGACAGAGGAAGAACTGGCAGAAGAACAGGAGACCGACATGGAAGATGAACTGGATGAGGACGGCCCGTCCATACGGATGTGAGGTGAGTTTAATACAGTGAAGCGGTCGGATGGCAGATGGCTATCCGATTTTTTGATATGTTCGCAGGGATTGGCGGCTTCCGCTCCGGCTTGGAGGCCGTGGGTGGTTTTGAGTGTGTCGGTCACTGCGAGATAGACAAGTATGCAAATCAGGCATATAACGCCATATATGATACGGAAGGAGAATGCTTTTTTGAGGATGCCAGACTCATCGCCCCCAATGCGCTGCCGGATATCGACCTTATTTGCGGAGGCTTCCCTTGCCAATCTTTTTCAATCGCTGGAAAGCGGAGAGGCTTCGCAGATGATGCCAGAGGAACTCTCTTTTTTGAGGTTGCCCGCCTTGCCGCCAGTAAAAGAGTTGCATTTCTGCTGCTTGAGAATGTTCCCGGACTCCTATCTCATGACAAAGGTCGGACGTTTGCGGCCATCCTCTCTACGCTGGATGGCCTGGGGTACGATGTCGCATGGCAGGTGCTTAACAGCAAGGATTTTGGAGTCCCCAATCCCGCAAGAGAGTGTATATTGTCGGATATCTTAGAGGAAAATGTTCCGGCGAAATACTTTCTTTCACAGAGACAAATGGAGCGGCTCTTGAGCAAGTCCTACCAGGGCCGGAGGGACGGCGGGTCTACTCCCCCGCCGGAGTCGCTATCACCCTGACCAGTACGGCGGGCGGCTTTGGCGGCAGGAGTGGGCTTTACGATGTCACCCTGCCCATTAAGGTTATGACAAAGGCCGGGTACCAACTGGCACACCCTGGTGATAGCATCGACCTGGCCTACGCCACCATGAACACCCGGAGAGAGCGGGTTGGAGATAAAATCGCACACACCGTTACCCCTGGCAACAACCAGGGGTATTTTTTTATCGACCTGAACGAAGGACCCAGCCTGACAGAGAACACCCGATGCCTGTTGGCCAGTCAGGACACCGGTATTGGCAAGTTCAAAGGCGGGAAATCTGGTGTATTTGTAGAAGGGAAAGCTCCTTTTGCTGTTCCTGTGCGCGATGCAGACGGTAGTATCCACTATGGAAAAGTGAGAAAACTCATGCCCATAGAATGCTGGCGGCTGCAGGGCTTTACAGATGGGCAATTCCACAAAGCAGGGGCCACGGGGCTGTCGGATGCGCAATTATACAAGATGGCAGGCAATGCGGTCGCTGTACCTGTCATTTCCGCTTTAGGAGAGAAAATCATAGACATTTTCTGGAGGTCATCATGCCAAACCATGTAACGAATATTATTGAAATCAAGGGCGACCCAGCCCGGATCAAATCCTTGTTTGAGGCCGTCAAAAACGATGAGTACGGCCTCGGCTCCATCGATTTCAACAAGCTCACCCCCATGCCGCTGGAGTTGGATATTGAGGAAGGGAGCCGGACCACTCGTGGCCTTAAAGCCTACAAGGATTTCATTGAGGTTTACACCTTCAACGGCAAGAAAGAGGACTTCGACCTGCTGAATATTCCTGAGAAATCAGAGCAGGCATTCCTGCGGGTGCGACCAGACATCGACCGCGCCACTTGGGATTTGGGCAAACAGGCGTTTCAGAATGAGCAGAAACACGGTGCCGCTACCTGGTATAAGTGGCGGATCAGGAACTGGGGTACCAAGTGGAATGCCTACGGCTACGAGGACGGTGTCCAATTTGACGGGCATTCCCTGCGGTTCCAGACGGCGTGGGCGCCGCCCCAGCCGGTCATTGCTAAGCTGGCAACCATGTACCCCGACCTGGATTTTATCCACCAGTTCGCCAGCGAGGATATCGGCGTCAACTGCGGCGAGGATGAGTACCACAACGGCTCCCTATGTGGGGAGTACCGCCCAGCCCAGCAGGAAGCTGTGAATTTTGCCAACGACTTGTGGGGCTTTGACGGCATGGAGGAAGATGAGGATATGGATGATGGTGAAAGCATGGAAGACTAACTATTAAAAGTCAAGCCCCAAAATGAGAAAAATTGGAAATCGACGAAGAGTGGTGAAGGGCATGGAAAAA
>NZ_QWEO01000116.1 GCF_009936035.1 Neglectibacter sp. X58
TTCAGGGAACCAATGAAGGCGGGTTCACAATCAAGACTTCCACCGGATCGGCCACGTCCCATTGGGCGGATTATGCCAATCTTTATGCCGGTTGTTGCGCCTATTTCGGTGGTACTTGGAGTAATGGGGATGATGCGGGGCCTTTCCGGTTCCATGTGGATTGTGCCGCCTCGAATTCCTATTCCCGTCTTGGCGCCCGCCTGATGTATAAGAAGAAAGCGGCCTAAAAACCGTTTCCTTGGGTAGTCACTGGTAGATTGTGGCACAACACAAAACTGAAACCTTCCAGCATTACAACCATTATCCCACCATAGAACGGGCCTTATTATGACTGGTAAATAAAAAAAGATAGCAGATAATGCCAATCTTTATGCCAGTTATTACGCCAATTTCAGTGGTAATTGGAATAATGGAGATAATGCAGGGCCTTTCCAGTTCAATGTGAATTATGCCACCTCGAATTCCAATTCCAATCTTGGCACCCACCAAATGTTTGATCCTTCCTTTTCGATGTTTAGGAATGATGTTACTGCCCCGGCCCCCGGCAACAGAACCGGGCCGGGGCTTTAACAATAAATGGTGCTGTGACTACCCGGCCACTTGGCAGAACACAAAAATTATTTCACCTGTATCAGTAGACTTGAAAATTAACTTTCAAGGTTGACCATTCGGGTTCAAAAAACATCAATGGAAACGGGGTGTTCCATGAAGCGGTACGGCAATATCTATGAAAAAATCTGTGACATGGACAACTTGCGGGAAGCCCACCGGAACGCCCGTAAAGATAAACTGTTCTATGCAGAAGTGGTGATGGTTGACAGCGACCCGGACAAATACCTTTCAGAAATCCGGGAAATGCTGATCAACCACACCTATTCTGTAAATCTGGACGATTACACAATTTCAACTATCAATGACAAGGGAAAACAACGTGAACTTTGGAAACTGCCCTATTTCCCACACCGGATCATTCAATGGGCAATCATGCTTCAGATTGAACCGATCTTCAACAAAGTTTTCACCGGGTTCACTTGTGCTTCCCTTCCAAACCGTGGGATCAAGAAAGCCCAAGAGTTGGTGAACACCTATCTGAAGGACGAACCGGGAACCCAATACTGTTTCAAGATGGACGTTCACCATTTTTACCCAAATATCAATCATAGGATTCTAAAGCGCCTGTTGCGCAAGAAATTCAAAGACCCTGAATTATTGACCCTGCTGGATATCATTATTGACAGCCACCCGCCCAAAGGTGTTCCGATCGGTTCTTATCTATCCCAATACTTAGCCAATTTTTATTTGTCCTACTTTGACCATTGGCTGAAAGAACAGTTACACTTGAAGTATGTTGTTCGCTATATGGATGATCTTATGATTTTCCACCATAGCAAACAGGTACTTCATTGGGTTGCCCGGAAAATCATGGAATACCTTGGAACTTTCCTTGACTTGAGCCTAAAGAAAAATTGGCAAGTGTTCCCCACTTCCACCCGTGGCGCTGATTTTGTCGGTTATAGATTCTTCCACGGGTTTACCCTGCTACGGAAAAAGACCTGTAAGCGATTCAAGAAACACATGGTGTTGATCCGGGAAAAGTGGGAGAGCGGGAAGCGCATTTGTTACAAGGAATGGTGCAGGATCAATAGCTATAAGGGTTGGCTAAAATGGTGTGACAGCTTCCGCCTAGCTGAAAAGTACATTACCCCTGTTTTGGCGGCGGCTGAAGATTATTATATCAATGTCATTAAGAAAAGAAAGGCGGTAACAGCATGAAAGACATGGGCATAGTCCGGGGAAGCCCGGAAATGGCGCAACCTTTGGTGGTTGGCACCGACACGGTTTTTGTTCACACCGACATTGAGCCGGTGACTGAGGATCAGAACGGAAACCCAATCGAAAATGAATTTCAATACCATGAAATTCAGTATGAAAAAGATGAATTTATCAAGTTGTTGGCGGAACAGACCGCCGAAAACAACGGCTTAATGAACACTATTCTGGGGGTGACAGAATGAACCGCAAAGAATTTGTGGCCCAGCAGATGAACCGGGCCTTCCAGCTTATGGCCGATGGGCTGAATCTGCGCGAAAGCCAAGCAATGGAAATTGCCGATCTCTATGAGGGATGGGCTACCGGCAAAGCCTACGCCACCGGAAAGATCGTAAAGTATGGCGTGAACGCCGATGGGGAAACCCAGCTTTACACCGTCCTTCAGGATCACACTTCCCAAGAGAACTGGACACCGGACACGGCCCCCAGCCTTTACAAAAAGGTTGGGTTCACTGATTCCGGGCTTCCGATCTGGACACAACCCCTGGGCGCTTCCGATGCCTACAACACCGGGGACAAAGTTTCCCACAAGGGGAAAGAATGGCTTTCCACCGTTGATGGCAATGTGTGGGAGCCGGGGGTATATGGTTGGGAAGCTGAATAAAGGCCCCTGGAAGGCCCTTACAGGGCCTTTTGCCTTTGGTAGTATAAATTTCATTGCCTGACCTTAAAACGCCGCCTAGCGGCCCAGCAGGGCGGGAATTTGACAAGGTAAAAGCGGCCCCCAATTTGTGGGGCCGTTTTTATATATCATTTTCAGAAAGGATGGTTTACATGAAAGAAGGGTTGTGCGCCGGGATCGGGATTGTGGGGGGCTTTATCGCTTCCTTGTTTGGGGGGTGGGATGCGGCCTTGATCACTCTGCTGATTTTCATGGGTATTGACTACCTGACCGGCCTGATCGTGGCCGGAGTGTTCCACAACTCAGAGAAAACGCCTAA
>NZ_QWEO01000012.1 GCF_009936035.1 Neglectibacter sp. X58
CGCCAACGGATGAACCGCTGATGAACGCTGCCCCACTTCCCATAATCGGGAGGCAAATCTCGCCAGGCCGCTCCGGTTCGCAATACCCAAAACACCGCATTGATAAATCGGCGGTTATCCTGGGCGATCCCTCCCCACTGGCCTCGTTGTCCTGGCAAATGGGGTTCCAGCAACAACCACACTTGATCGCTTATGTCGTGTCTGTGATAAGAAGCATCCATCTTTTCCTCTCCTGTCTTTTTTTGATGCTTCCATTCTATCACAATTCCTCTACCTTGTGTAGACACTATTTAAGCGGATCAATTAGTAGAGACGCAAATAATTTACTTTATGTGCAAAAAGGGGAGAGAAAATGTTCCCATACTGGAAAAAACCATCAGTTGATTTTACAGTTAAGTGGCGGTTTTGGCCAAGCCCACGATATTCGTCTATACCCCACCGGTCAATATAAAGAAATGCCCGGCTAGGTTTATCACCCGGCCGGGCTAGAGAGCTTACTTCTTAAGCTCCTCGGGGACTGCAGGCTCATATGAAGCTCCAGTGGAAGCCATACCAGCACCAATATTGGCGATTGCCTCAACAAGGGAGGCAATCATGGACCAAAAAGCAGACATCTTATTTCCTCCTTTCTGTAAATTGCGGAATTATCATCATAATGGCAACAGCCATTAGGGTGAACGATATTAAAACAGGGTTAATAAACGGTAGTGGGTAAAAGAAAAGTATGCAATTTGCCACGGCGATAACTACTACTAATATTCTACCGATTTTTTGGTTGTGCCTGTATTGTCTTTCTGAAAGTGGATGATTGACATGTTTAATAGGAGATAGCACATAAATGACAGTAGCAGCTGACACAGTTATAAGTAAGTAACCAGTCATTGATATTTGCGCAATGTTTTGCACAAAAAGAGATGTCAACAGGACAATAAGGTATACTGCATTAGTTACAAGAAAGCATTTTCCATAAGTCTTAGCGTGAAAACCACCATTAAACAATCGGAGGGACATGAATACACCTAGAAATAACAACGCATAGTGTACCAAAGAAAAGACAGCAGATAATGCCATAATTGAGGCAACAGAGCATCCCGTGGACAGTAATAATTCGAATCCATAAACGTATACTGGCCTACTAGAATGAGCTGTCGGAAAATATTTATACATCATGTCAGTAAGATAGTTCGCGAATCGATTTAACATTTTTTATCTTCCTGTCTGTACTGGGGGTTTAAGTCAAGAAACACTGTAGAGAAAAATCGTCCATCATGATAGTTGTTTACCAACGCCCCGTTGTACTTCTCCACAGTATCCCTGATACATTTAACACCAAGCCCATGCGGGTGGCTATTGTCGTTTTTGGTGGATTGCAATTCTGGGTTTTGTTTGAAAGGGTCGCATTCCACTTTGTTCATGACCTGAAATAGAAATAGGTTATCACTGTTTTGCCAAATATGGACATATACTATTCTTTGGGAATGGTCATCTATCTGTTTACAAGCATCAAAAGCGTTATCAATCTGGTTCGCTAGAATTGAACACAGGTCAACCGAGTGCAAAAGAGGAGGTACATCCACATCGATTCTATACTGAAATTTGATATGATACTCTTGAGCCTGTCCAACTTTGTGGTTTATGATGGCGTTTATTACATCATTGCCTGACTTACACATAGGCAGTCCCCTATAATGGATTTCCAAAAGAGAGTCAATATATTTGCTGATTTCATTGCTTTCATACTGTCTTGCCAACTCTCGCAAAGCGCCTAAATGATGATTAAAATCATGAATCAGCCGGGCGGTTGCTTGCTGGCTCGAGTGCAGACGTTGATAATTCTTTTCCATCATAGAGTTACACATGGCCAACATCTCATTTTGTGCCTTTTCTTCCTGATATTTTGCAGTTATATATGAGAAACATAAAGTTGCACAGACACATAATAGGATGAAGAGCCAGGAAAAGATGACTGCTAACTGCATCCCTGCCATGGAATCGGACAGAATCAAAGATAATAGGGCTGACATCACACCATATGCGATTGTTACCATAATAAGCAGTACAGTCATATGCCGTTGCGGAATAAATTGTAGCTGTGAAAAGTGCTTTTTTGCTATAGCATATAAAGATAGGTCGATAATTTTAACAATTAACAAATACAAGCAACGTTGAATACCAAATTCGAAAAGAATAGAGAAAGAATAGATATTTGTAATCGGCGATTCAGTAAGCATTCCGAGAACGAATAGCACTATGTAGTCTATCGCATGAATACTCAAGAAGACAAGAACAGTTGCAAAAGCTCTCAAAACAGTTGACTGGTCGGTTAAGAATTTAGTTATGAATAGTATTAGCAATATGGAAAGCAATATAGTTACAAATGAAAAGAGTCTAAATGAATTAAGAACTGAAACAAAGACAGTCAATCCAAAAGCTGAAATGATAATTCGAACTTGTTTATTCATTCCACTATATTTACTTCCAGAGATACCAAGAACTGTTGATAGTATCAGCCATAGTTCAATTATAGTTGCAGTTGTTTCCACAACAAATTGGGTCAAGGTCATTTCAAACCACCCCACAAACTCAATAAATCAGTCTTTACCTGCGACATCATTTTTCGGCTGACCGGCAAGGTCTCGCCATTGCGCAGACATAGTGCGCTTTTCTGTACGCTTACCACGAAATTACCGTTCACAATGCAGCTTCTGTCCGTATATACAAATCGATGGTCATCTAACTTATCCATCACTTCTTTTAGAGTCATACGGATTACCGGTCGGTCATTATTTTCTGTTACTATTTCTGTAGTTCTGCTGACACGGTGGATATAAATGATCTCATCATATGGAATGCGCAAAATATCGTTATAGTGGGAAATAGTGAAGTATTTGATGTCAGGAAATTGGCACGCCTTCGCGGCTGTTTCTAACGCCTCCATCAGGCTGGTTTCCATTGTTAATTTTGACACATACCGTAAGGCTCGAACCTTATATCCCTCCTGGGTATAATTGTATTCAGTATGAGAGGAAAGGAAAATGATAGCGGCTGTGGGCATATACTTGCGTATCTCCCTTGCCAGAGAAAACCCATCAAGCATTTCCATCTCTATATCAAGAATAAAAGCATCAAAAATCTGCCCATCGGTGATTTCATCCCTAAGTGTTGTAGGACAAGTAAAGGAAGATGGAGAAAACTGGCTATCCAGTACGCTTACTCGGTTATATGCAGCAATCACTTCTTCCGCTCGGGAAATCGTTTTGATGTCATCATCACATATCGCTAACTTCATCATTTAAATGTTCCTCCATTTCATAGGCATAGGTGTAAACACGTCTCCTGTTTATATCCAGAAAAACTATCTTCTTATCGGAAACCAAAAGGACATATGGATCGTCTATTGATTTTTTATTCCTGGGATTCAGATTGCTATGATAGGTAAATATGCAGGGTATCCGCGCAATGCATTTCATCTGAATATCCTTTACCACATTAGCAATAGGTGCAGTATGATACTTTGTACCCGTCCAGCGTGGTATCATAGCCCGAATGGACATTGGATTCAATTTTTGAAGAGGCGAGCCCGCTGGGGCTAAAGATTGAAGCGTCTCAATATCCTCTTCTGGGCTATTTTCTGGCATAATGGTTGACAATAAAGCTACCACATCGTAATAGCTGCAGCCATGGCGTAGTAGCATTTTAATTAAGTCTCGATCCAGAGTGTGATAAGTTGCCTCGCGATATAATGAGGCAGAGAGCAGGTCCGCCAAGGAATTTGACAATTTCATGTTGTGCTGTGGCCTCCATAATTTGATTTGAGTTCAATTATACCAAAAATGTTCTTAAAAGTAAATATTCTGTTCTATTTACTGAATGGAATAATCCACACAAATTTGGTAAACTTTACTCAAAGAGGTATAAGCAAATGGGAAATACACTTGGAAACATGATTCGTCATTATCGGAAAAGGTGCGGACTTACTCAGGAAAAGCTAGGCGAGCTCTGTGGTGTTACTCCTTCTTGCGTATCTAGATGGGAAAATGACAATCTGCATCCAAAGCGAGAGAACATCCTCCAGCTTGCAGAGATTTTTAACATATATGAAGCGGACTTTTATCCGGCCAGTGAAGTTGACATTCCTGATAGTGTGGTAACCCGCGAGTTCATCTCCTTGCTGGATCGCTTAGAAGAAGACGAGAAAGAGTACTTTTTAAACATTTTAAGGCAATATATTGTTATGAAAGCAAAACACAATAGTAAATAGTTTAGAACGTTCGCCCTTTAAATTTTCTTTTCTACATTATAGCACATTTTTTTGGCAAAAACAGATATTGTGTCTAAAAAGCGCAAATTTTGTGTCTAAATGGTCACCTTCCAGTTTTTCTTTGAAAAAAGAAAGATTGCGAAGGGGGCCATTTTATATTTTAGACACAAGATTTGGCAATTGAGACACGATTTTCGCACAGCGAAAACTTGTGTGCTATAATTCCATCAAGAAAGCAATTTAGCCATTGTGAACTATCCCTGGCAGATAGTATAGGTGAAAAAAATTAAAGTGAGGCATTAGCTGCGTAAGCAGTATTTCTGAATTAACGAATAATTTCAGTAATGTTTTATCATTTCGTTTAAAATCCACCTATAACTATTCGTGATAACTCGAAAAGGAGAACAAAAAATGGAAAGAAAATTAAAAAAGAAATGGAAATTTATTATTGCGTCCGTTGCAATATTGATTGTGCTATCTGCCAGCGTTGTATTGATTTTCTTCGGACAATTTTCAAATTCAAAGTCTGCTCAAAAAAATTACATTCAATATAAAGACAATATTTCCGGACTTTCCCTTGTTGATTCTGGTGGCCAAGATTACACTCTCGATACCGAATACAGCAAACTGCTCGTTTATTTATCGAGCGACTGTGGAACATGTATTGACGCTCTACCTATTTTGGATGAAATCAATCAGATTTTCTGCGTGAATCAAGGCGTAGAAATGCTCTTGCTCTGGGAGAATAAAATTCCAAAAGATAGAGTTAAGCAAAATAACCTCTTGAGCAACAGCTATTCTCTCGGAAATGTTTCAATATCTTCGTCTTTAGATACTGTCTTTTGGGTTGACAAAAGTAATGAAGTTCGTTTTGTCGATAGCAACGGATACGAAAATGTTTTGCTATTCTTGCTTGACGAAGGTGTTGTCGACCAAGAAACAGCAGTTACTAATGCAAATGATTATATTATCAGCAAATATATTAGCGATCAAACGTATCCAAACCTTGTGTATTTTAGTATGCCAGGGTGCCCCGATTGTGAGGAAGCAAGTCAGATTATTTCATCTTCGTTGATAGGGCGCACATTCAATATTACACGTATTGAACGCGATAAAAATGCAAATGATGGCGACATTGTAGATAAACTTGGCATCTATAAAATGGTTTATGGAATCGATTGGTATCCTAGCTTTTTGGTCTTACAAGAAAATGGAGATTTCTCCTTTGTAGGAAAGACTGATGCAGATGAGTTAGAGCAAACACTACTTAAAGATGCCAATTATGCACAAGGTTAACCAAGGTTATATTTTTCGGCTGTACTGCAAAACTAACATAATAACTTCAAGGAGGCAAAACAGGCATGAAAAAAACAGGATCGAAACTGATGAAGAAAGTTGGGGCCCTTTGCGTGGCTCTGTGCATGGTGGTATCTCTGGCTGCTCCCGCTTTTGCGGCTACCGAAACTTTCGTTAAGACAAATAATTACAGATGCTCCAAGGCAGATGACTGCGGCGTATTCAACTTGTGGCATCAGAAATATGACGAGTATAAGAGCACTACCACCGGAAACCTGCTGTACCAGCACGCTGGTTATGGAGTTTGCTGCTAAGCCGTACAATTCAATTACCTTAAGTGAATAAGTTGTGAAAAACTAATTCACTATTGTAAGAATCATCACATTGTATAGCCGAAGTAATATAATGTTGTGCAATAAGTTTCGTATTAAAACGATGCTTGTTGCACATCGCTATTTGCAAATTTGACTATAACATTGAGAGGATAGTATTATGAACACTATAAGAAAAAGCATATTCTTTGCAATTGCAGCAATTACCATCTTCCTTATCCTTCTATCGGGCTGTTCATCTGGTCCCAAGATAAACAATATTGCTCAAGAAATGATGGATGATCCACGGCTTCATGAAAACAGGAGCATTGTGGAAACCCAAAAAAGATATACCTTTTCAGAGGATTTCTTTGAAACGAACCTTTCTGAACCGGCAGGATTAACGATAGTAAATGGGCAAATAGTTGTTTGTGATAGAGCTGGCAACTGCTTAAAAATATTCTCAACAGCTGGGAAATTAATACAAGAAGTGGGGAAAACTGGGAATGACGAACTACAGTTTATCGCACCTTGCCAAGTTGTATATTGTAATGAAAAATACTATGTTTTGGACAGCGGAAATTCTCGAGTACAAATATTAAATTCCGATTTCTCTTTTTCTGATGAAGTTGAGTTGAGGAGAATCGATGATTTCGACTCTGACTCTGGGTATCAGGATCTTGCCGTTGACCAGGAGGGGAATATTTATGTAACGGCATATGCGATTACACCCCAATATACCAAAGTATTTAAAGTGACACCAAATGGCAGGATAAATGAAATAGGCGACCATCTTATCGGATATATTGAATATATGAACGATACCCTATTCTTTGCAAATTACAAAACGCTATATTATGCGCAAGAGGGATTTCAGGAGCAGACTTATGTTATGACTTATGAGAATCATTTGTATAAAATAGTTGATGATATCATGGAAGTTGTCAGCGAACTCCCATTTGGTTTCAATCCATCTGACTTTGCTTGTGACGGTGACCATATTTACCTATATAGCGAGCGTTTCCAAACACTGGATTGTTTTGACTTGGATGGAAATTACATAGAAACACTATATCAATTTAATGGTGATGTTTCCATTAAGTATATTTCATACGATGAGACAACGGATAGTTTATTTGCCACCTCACCTACGGAAGGAAAAATATATCGAATATCACCACAGGGTGAAACATGAGGAAATGAATATGATGTTTCTTATCAATCAAACACTTAAAAATATTAAAAAGCACTTAGGAATCAACATAGTTATTGCCCTGACTCTATTTGTAGCTTATCTCTTTTTCTTTATGATTTGCTGCCACGTTGAAGATGGTATGCTTGGGGTCTCCTCCTTTGCTTTAAAGGATATGGATAGAAGTATATATTTTTATGGGCAGGCCAGACAGTTACAGAGACAAGCATCCATTTCCCAAAAGGAATTTGAGGATTTCTCAGCACAATATGAATTTATTCAAAGTATGGCTGTGGTGGAATATGGATATTACTTTGATTCACTAACTGGAGAAGGTCTCACCATATACCGGGTGGATGAAGGTTTTCAATCTCATTTTACTTTTCCTTTAATTCGAGGAAGATATTTTAGCAAAGACGAAATCCGAGAGGGCGCTTCTGTTTGCGTTATAGGTGAGGGGTTTTGGCTACAGTCCGACCTCGATGTGGGGGATACCTTAAAAGTCGGCAAGCACAACCTGACAATCATTGGAGTAATGAAGTACGCTGCTAACGCAAGTGCAAATTTGGTACCATATAAAACATTTGAGGACGATAATATCCCCAGCCTGGAAATCCAGGGTTATACGGTTGCTGCAACACTGTCCGATACCACAATGGCTTCAGAAATAAACTGGAGTGAACTGGGGCTTATAGGAGAGCCATTGTCCGGAGAAACATACTTTAACCAAGGTCTGGATTCCTTATTTCAGCGTAGCACAGTGTTCTTTGTCGTTGGTATTCTTATCTTATTTTATGCACTCATGAATCTCATTAATATTTTGGTCAGTAAAATGTATCAACAACAAAAAAGTCTTGGTGTTCGAATTGCTCTGGGGGCTTCATACCGGCAGGTGTTTTTGCAGTTCTTTTTGGAATCACTAGTGCTAGTGTTGGCGGCTGTGATATGCGTCTTTTGCTGTGACCCCATAATAGCTGTTATGACAAGGAACATTTTGAACCATTACTTTGGACCAATGACGGTTGTAATTATGCTTATCATATCTGTGTTCTCTTCTCTTTTCCTAAGTCTTCTTCTGTTTCGAAAATTCAAACAGGTTGAAATCACAAAGATCATAAAAGGTTTGTAGGAGGAGTAGAAAGAATGTCGTATTTATTACATCGTGCTATCCTTCGTGTGCGAAAAGGAAAAAGAAAATACATCCCCATGGCACTGCAGATTATTGTTGGAGTCTGCTTGCTTTCTTTGTCAATATCACTCAGCTTCAGTCTGCTGAAACAGATGTGGGAGTTTTCTAGCTATATGAAAATACCTTTCGCTGGCGTTAGCACAGAAATTGGAGATAATTCCACAAAAATAACAGAATCTGACCTAAAGAAACTAAAAAGCCTATCCTTAGAGAACGACTTTACATTCTATAAGCAATACTTGTCTGGCGAGCCATTTACCATCGTTTTTGCTGATAAAGATTTTCTCACCGGCATTATGGGGGCAGAATCTGCTGTCGACAAAAAACTTATGGCTGGCCAAGAAGTGATTGATATCTTGGAAAATTGGACTCCAATAGATATACAGCTAAGAAAGTTTTATGACCCGGAAAGCCGGATGCTTTTTGGGTATTCTTTGAAGGAAATTACTCCAATAAAAACTTTAGATTACGCTGCACCCGGCTTGTTGTCAGCTGTCACTTATACAGAAGGATCATTGCAGGTTACGTCTTTTGAGAATGTGCTTTTGTTCCCTTTGGAAGCCTGTGGAGAATTTCTGTGTCAGAGTATCATTGCGTTGCCGATCACATCCCCGGATAACGCAAAAATCACCGACGATCTGAATAAAATACAGTCCTGCTTATTATCAACACATCCCGACAATAGCTATAAAATTATAAATTTTGGAGAAGAAGTCCGAAGGACATTGAGTCGAAATGAACAACTAGCAAGTACAGTGGCAATTTTAGCAGGATTTATCCTTGTTATTGTGTTCTTCGGACTAACTGGCCTCTTATTGGTTTTTTTGAATCAACGGCAAAGAGAGTATGCGATCTCTCTAATGTGTGGTGCAACTTATCATCAATTATTGACAGAAAGCTATTTAGAAATCGCATTGCTGGTAATTTTGAGCAGTTTGCTTGGAATCTTATCCTCCATCCCCTTTCTCCCACTTTTTGGAGGGATGGGAGTGTCCGTACACTTTTCTGTTTGGACGTTGATTGTCTGTATTATTGGTGCTATGTTGGTCAGCCTCATAGTTTGTGTTTTGTCATTCCATAAAATTAAGCGCATTACCCCAATTAATGTATTAAAAGATTTGTGAGGAATAACTATGATCGAGTTACAAAATTTGAACAAAGTATACCAAACTAAAGATGGCCCTTTTTATGCTCTCCGTAACCTGACTCTACATATAGAAAGTGGTGAATTTGTAGTTGTTATGGGCCGATCCGGATGTGGAAAATCAACACTACTAAATGTTTTAGGGTTAATTGACTCTTTTGAAAATGGAGTATATCTATGGAATGGGACAGATATACAAAAAGCAGATAGGAATCAGCGCTCGAAGATCCGGCTCTCGGAAATTGGATATATCTATCAGTCCTATAATCTTATCGATGAGCTTAATTGTATAGACAACGTTGAACTTACAATGGGATATGCGGGAATAAAGAGAGCGTTTCGAAGAAGTAGAGCAAAGGAGTTATTAAATCGGGTAGGCCTTTTGGATAAGGCTAAATCCTTTCCCCAAGAACTCTCTGGCGGCCAGCAACAGCGTGTGGCTATTGCTCGGGCTATTTCCAACCATCCTAAAGTGATTTTGGCCGACGAGCCAACAGGGAATTTAGACTATAAAACAGGAATACAAGTGATGGACCTTTTAAAGCATCTAAATAATGAAGGTATTACTATTGTTATGGTGACTCATGACCAAGAGTTATCTTCCTATGCATCAAGGGTTATTACTATGAGTGATGGAGTGATATCCCACTCAAATTAGGAACACCGCCAAACAGGTTCTGTGTGTACCTGCGTATCTTACTCGAAACTGCGACCATGCCAGTTTTGCTAAATTTTCACCCTCAAATACCGGCATCTATATTTTGATACATAGCCAAATCCAAATGTGGTTCTGCAGAGTTACTGGTACTGCCAATTTGATCCACAACTGCCTTCGCATGACTGTTTCTCCCGGATCCACTGCCAGCACTGACAAATGCCCACAAGCCAAAATCTAATCGTCCCTATGCTCCACAAAGGGTGTTGTATCCAAAAGAGCATATCCAGTCCACACCATCAGTGGGTGCCCATCTGTCCTATGTATAGAGCGGGCAGTACTGCATAAATAGGTATGGTCTAAGACCAGCGCCAAAATATATAATTAATGCTCACTGTTAAATAATTGCAATGAAGCAAAGTGTCAGGAATACTCCTTCCCATCCTGACGCTTTGCTTATTTATTTTCAATTTATCCATAGAAGTAGGATATCGGTTTTATCAGGCTGTAGAGATCCACCCCAATCAATCGTTTTGCCAAACCCAAAACAGATTGATTGGAGGAATCATGGTGGAATACACACCAAGGAAAGTGTTCGTTTTGGATGATGGAAGGTACCTGGAGCTCAGTTATACAGAGTTCCGTCAACAGAAAGGTACATACTATGGCAGAAAATTCATACCCCTGCACGGTATGCTGATGGAAGTGTCTGCGGATGCGTACAAGGCGTTTTATAAGGACAAGCGCCGCCAGAAATATTTGAACGAGCGTTCAGATGACAACGGTGACTTCTCCTATGATATGCTCACCACAGATGAGTTCAACGGCGAGGATATCCTGGTAGATGAAGTAGCTGATACGGCAGGACAGGCAGAAAAGAATCTCCTGCTGGACAAGCTCCGGCAAACAATTACTCTACTTTCCGCTGATGAACAACGGTTATTACATCAGCTTTTCAAACAACGGCTGTCAGAACGCACGATTGCTGATATGTATAGCGTTTCGCAAGTCGCAATACATAAGCAAAAGACCCGCACTCTGGCCAAGTTGAAAAAACTTTTGAAAATTTGAAATTTGTAGGTTATCAGACCCCTCACTTTTCGGCTTAGAAAGTGAGGGGTCTTCTTGTTCTCCTCCGGTGCTCTTTGAAAACCGAATACTCAGCGCACCTTTTACTTTCTTTCTGCCGCCGTGAGGAGCGGCAGCTACATGAGCGGACGCCACCCGGCTTCCAGGCTCAGACGGCAGGATGCACACCTGCCGACGGCGATGACCGGCAGAAGGGATAATGATACTTGCGTCCAGTCCTAAAGCCGAGCGTGACCCGTCGCAGCAAAGGAGGGCGCCCTCCAGAGATCCTGGGGGTGGTGAGATTCCAATGAGGCCGAGATGCAGAGCATTTGAGATGCTTTGCATCTCATAGGCATAGGCCGGAAGGTGCGTTCCCTGCTTGGGGGTATCGAGGATAAATACAAGCAAGCAAAACGATTGATACAAGGCGGCAGTCTGCCTTTTGACTGCTGCCTCTACTTACGGAGGGAAAAATGAAACAAGTCAAGCGCGGCGAAATCTACTACGCCGACCTATCACCGGTTGTTGGCAGTGAGCAGGACGGTACCCGTCCTGTCCTCGTCATCCAGAACGACACCGGGAACAAGTTCAGCCCCACCACCATCGTGGCGGCTATCACCAGCAAGTCGGACAAGGCCAAGCTGCCCACACACGTTGTTGTCCATGCGGACGGGCTTGCCACGGAGTCTGTTGTCCTGCTGGAGCAGATTCGTACTATCGACAAGCGCAGGTTGATTCGGTATAGCGGCAAGCTGGATAAGGCCGCTATGGGTATGGTCGACCACGCCATCATCGTCAGTTTTGGAATCGAGTATATGGAGGGGCTCCTATGAGAAATGATGTGAATACTGCGGCTTTTTGCTATAGCGTGAATATGCTCCGGCTACTGCTGAAAATGCAGTTCATCACTGCTGAAGAATACGAGCGCATTTTACAAATCAGTGCCGCCCACTACGACGCAGAAAAAATATATGTCCGAAATGAAAACTCTGGCAACTTGCGCTGGATGTATCTGAACTCTTGTGGTATTGTTGATGTTGCCGCAAGGCGAAATTATACAGAAAGGAATGGTGCATATGACTGTAACCGACATCAGCCGAGAACCTCAAAAACCTGAGATTATCCGGCTGGCGGCTTACTGTCGGGTGTCCAGCAAGTCTACCGACCAGCTGCACTCCTTTGCCGCGCAAATCCGCTACTACAAGGATTATGAGCGCATGAATCCGCAGTACAAGCTGGTGGATGTGTACGCTGATGAAGGTCTGAGTGGAGTCGACATGAAAAAGCGCGACGAGCAGAACCGGCTCATCCGTGACTGCAAGCTGGGCAAAATCGACCGTATCATTACAAAGTCGGTATCACGGTTTGCCCGGAACACCCAGGAACTGCTGGTGGCTCTGCGCAGCCTCAAGGAGATGGGCGTTAGCATCTACTTTGAGGAACAAGGCATCGACAGCGATAAAATGAACATGGAAATGCTGGTGACCTTCCCCGGCATGGCCGCCCAGCAGGAAAGTGTCAACATTTCCGACCACCTGCGAAGGAGCTACCAGATGCGCATGGAATCCGGGGAGTTCAACTGCAATGCGCCTGCGTATGGGTTTAAGATGGTGGATGGACAGATGGTCATCAAAGAGGATGAGGCGGCTGTGATACGCCGCATTTTTGACCTTTACCTGCAAGGCGTGGGCAAGCAGAATATTGCCAATATCCTCAACGCAGAGGGGGTTCCCCGCAGGTATGCTCAAGAGAAGTGGTACCACACCACAGTAAATTATGTGATAAACAACGAACGCTATATGGGCGATGCGCTCCTGCAAAAGAAGTTCACTACGGACACCCTACCATTTAGAAAGAAAAAGAATCGTGGTGAAAAACCGCAATATTATGTGGAGAACAGCAACCCGCCTATCGTCAGCAAAGAAACCTATATAGCAGCACAGGAACTGCAAAAATCGAGGAATGTTAGTCACAAGCGTGAACGCGTGCATCTTCTGGCGAGTATCCTTCATTGCCCCGAATGTGGCAGGACATTCCGCAGGCTGCTCCTGAATGGTACCGCCTACTGGCTGTGCAGCGGCAAGGCGGCAGGGGCCACAAATTGCCAGAGCAGGCGTGTACGGGAAAATGCTGTTTACGATACCTTCTGCTTGATGGTTGACAAGCTGTCTGCCCACCGGCAAGATTTGCCCGGTACCCTTATCCATCAACTGGAGATGATACAGAATCGTGGCGGCGAGAGTCTGGAAAAGGTTCGGCAGATTGACAAGCAGATAGCCGACTTGAGTGCGCAAAACCTGGTGGTTGCCCGGCTCCACACCAATGGGGTGCTGAATGCCACTGACTTCGCCGCACAGTCCTCGGTTATAAGCAATAAAATAAATGCCCTGCGGCTCGACCGCAAAAAGGCGCTGGCAGAGGATGAAGATGACGAATTGATATATACGCTGAAATCCTTGGATGACACCCTGGCAGGGTACGTGCCGGGTACACCATTTAACCGAGCACTGTTCGAGGAAATCGTGCAGAGTATCACGGTTGTGGACAATGCGCGGCTGGCCTTTCACCTCGTCGGTGGGCTGGCCTTCACGGAGCAAATCCCTGAGAATGTGAGGTGTCGCACAGCATGAAAAAGAGGAATGTTCCGTTCGGATATCAATATCAGAACGGAGTGATAACCGCCCATCCGCAAGAGGTTACTGTGCTAAATCGCATTTTCAGCGAGTACCAAAATGGCCTGTCCCTGCTGGAAATTGCCAGCCGCCTGAACGATGAAAATATCGAGTATCAGCCCGGCGTTACCGGCTGGAATAAATCGCGCATCATGAGGCTGATAGAGGATGAACGGTACACCGGCAAGAACGGTTTTCCGGCAATTATCGATGGTAAAACTCACCAGGCCATGGTTGAAATGAAAGCCAATAAGAACACACAAAGTGCCACCAACCGCAGCGCGGAAGTTTTCCATATAGATGTGCCGGTTATTTGCCCAGTGTGTGGTTCTGAGATGAACCGCAGGCACGACAGCCGGCTCAAGAAATGTCAGCAGCGGTGGGTATGTTCCAACGCCGAGTGCCGCACAGTGATTCACAAGGCAGACAGCGACCTGCTGGATGATATAACTGTATTGCTTAACCGTCTGGTTGTCAATCCTGAGTTGGTGCAAATTCCCGCCGAACCGGGGCATGAGCCAAGTGTGCAGGTTCTCAAAGCAGAAAACGAAATTGCCAGGATGTTGGACACCCTCGATTATGATAAAAATGCCTTGAGAAAAAAGATGATGGAATGTGTTTCCCTGAAATATGCGGACATCGACTCCGCTCCATATACAGCACATAGATTGAAAGCGGCTCTCGCAGATGCAGAGCCGCTTTCAATTTTTTCTCTGTCGCTTTTTAAGAGGACGGTTCAGGCCATCCACCTTGAAAAAGATGGCACAGTAAGCATCAAATTAATGAATGACCAAACAGTCAGGAAGGATGATGAATATGCAACAGGCGATGGAAATACCGAAGAAAGTGGTACGGAAAATACCTGCCAAGGTCGATATCGCTGAAGAAATCAAGCAAGCCCACCGGCAGCTCCGGGTGGCAGCTTACTGCCGCGTTTCCACGGCTCAGGAGGAACAGCTAAACAGCTATGACGTACAGGTAAGGTACTACACCGAGAAGATCAGAAGCGAGCCAAAATGGGCCTTTGTGGGCATCTTTGCAGACAGGGGGCTTTCGGGTACCAGCACCAAAAAGCGTGACGAGTTCAATAAGATGATTAAGATGTGTCGGCGTGGCAAAATTGATATGATCATCACGAAATCCATCAGTCGGTTTGCAAGAAACACCGCTGATGTACTGAAATATGTGCGTATGCTCAAGGAAATCGGAGTAGATATTTTCTTCGAGGAACAGAATATCCACAGCACACAGCCTGGGGCTGAGTTTTATATCACTATTTACGGCAGCATCGCCCAGAGCGAATCGGAGAATATCAGCGCTAATGTCATATGGGGCAAGAATCAGAGCGCTAAAGAAGGAAAGGTGCCGTTCCAGTATAAGCGGTTCCTGGGATATCGACGTGGGACGGACGGCAAGCCGGAAATCGACCCGGAGCAGGCAGAAGTTGTGAAACGCATTTACGCCAGCTTTCTGGCCGGGGACAGCATGACTACCATCGCCAACTCCCTGACCGCTGACGGTATACCAACCCCCACTGGCTCTGGCAGATGGGTGCCTGGAACGATACAATCGATTATTTCAAATGAAAAATACGCGGGTAATGCAGTCCTAAATAAGACCTATGTGGTGGACTGCTTGAGCAAGAAAGTTAAGCGCAATGATGGCAAGGCCAGGCCCATGTACTTTGTGGAAAACAATCATCCGGCAATCATCGACTCTGCCACCTTTGGTCGGGCGCAAGAGGAACTGGCCCGGCGTACCGGCAAGCGAAAGGTTAAGCAGAAAGGTACCAAAACGGAGCAGGGCCGGTATTCCAGCAAGTATGCTTTGACGGAACTGCTGGTATGTGGCGAGTGCGGTACCCCCTACCGTCGATGCACCTGGACAATCAAAGGAGAGAAGAAACCGATCTGGAGGTGCATCAACCGGCTGGACTTCGGCAAAAAATACTGCCACCACTCGCCTACCATGGAAGAAAGTGTGCTGCAGGAGGCCATCATGACGGCAATTCTGCGCACGGCAAAGCAGAGTGCTGATGTGCTTGGCACCTTAAAGCTACACATTGGCATGGGGCTGGAAGCCAGTGATACTGAAGATAACAGCTTGGATATCCAGGTTAGGATAGCAGAAATTGATGCAGAATTCAAGGCAATGCTACAGGCGATAGCTACAGATACGGTTGAGGATTTCGACGAGCAGAGGGCCACAGAGCTCATGGCCGAGAAAAGCAAACTGGAGCAACAGCTCACACGATATGGAAATGCACAGCAGGAAAAAGAAAATGCTAAGTCCCGGCTGGATGAAATTTTCACTATCCTCGAGGGGCTGGAGAATCACCCCATGGAGTATGATGACCGGCTGGTACGGCAGGTGCTGGAATGTGTGGTGGTAGAATCCAAGGAGAAAATCAAGGTGATTTTTGCGGGAGGGTTAGAGGTTGAGCAGGCGATTGAGAATGTGTGAGAGTTCAGATACACCCACCAATTTGCCAAAAATATCTTTTTCGTATCCACCTCACATGTAGGGGTGGAGATTTTGATACAAGGAGCATCAAGATTTCCACCCCTTCTTTTTGCCTATAATGGCTGAAAACCGCCGATTTTCGTATATTTTTGAAAAAAGCACTGTCGCTGGCTGGGGAAATCCCGGCTGGCGGCGGTGCTTTTTTGCTTTTCGGGTGTTAATCCGGCTCTGTAACCGTTGAAACTTTAAGACAATCGTTAGAATAATGAGGTAATCGTTAAGAGTATGGGGTAATCGTTGGGATTTCCCCCTATAAATTGAGTTTCAGAATGTCCAGCTTAGTGTTTTCTAAATAGTGTCGGTACATTAAATCTGCGGGCAATAGGCGCACTTGGATGGGTTGTAAACCCAGATTTTCCAGCATAGACATTGAAACTGACCCTTTGCTGATAATCGCTGAAGCAGCGGTCGGCATTAAAAAGCAGTTTCTCACTGTACCAATCTGGTGGGCATCCACAAAAGGCTGATAGGCAAGCTGATATAGATACTGCTTTGTGATAGATTCTATCCCAGGATGACCTCGAAGCACTTTATTATATTGAAGCTGGAGGTTATAATACTTTGCGTCAAAGATGATAAACTGGTAATCCCCATGGACATCTACGATAGAGATGAGGTCAGGAATGAGTGTATCCTCCGCTCTCTTCGAAAACGGTTCGCCGCTTGGTGCAAACCCGCACCACTCCGGTTTTTCAATCAAATCAATGAGTTTCCTGTGCCGCATCTCGCGGTATTGTCCCGCCAACTGGACAGGCAGACGCAGACCGCCAATTGGCCTCTGCAACTGGTTGTCCAACACTTCGGCGCAGACTTTTTCCCATACCAGGTTGAAACTGTTCGTGCCGAACATACTGAAGCAATCCAAATCATCCAAGGCGCTGCTGTTGGCTATGTAGGCATACAGGGTTTTTAGCAGAAGCTGTTTGCGGGTGTTAAACTGGATGTTGAGTTCCTTGGTGATTCGCTCAAGAATGTACTCCTTGTCACCAAAGTCCTCAATCTGTTCATCGGAAATATCAACGCCCATAATGTCAAACAGGTCTAACAAATCGGCGTCTCTTAGTTCCATACTGCATTTTGTGAGGATACACTCATGCAGTCGCTTAAAATAATCAAAATCATCGTTTACGCGCTTCATCGTCAACAATTCCGGGTAATATGGCCGGTTATTGCTAAGAAGGGTAAATGTCTCGTTGATGGTTTTATCCCAAAGAATATCCCCAGCACCATTCGATTCGATGATATCCTGTGTGTTTGTATAGGCACCGTATTCGAAATAGTCCTGAAGGAGGAACAGCATGACCGCAAGCATATTAAACGCGCTGCTGTCGCTCGTATCATTATACATCCGAATGATCTGCTCTTTGGAATTGTACTTTTCCAGCACCTTAAGCACCTGTTTTAGCTCTGGCGTGGGCGCAGTAGCATCGAGCAGGTATTTTGGAAAGCATTTTAGTACCCGGCCCTCTATCGTGATAACCCCTACGAAGGTAAATACATACAGGTACTCGTTTTCGCCAACCTCAACATCTGCTATTTCAATGTCCTCGTCTATCAGCTCGGTAAGGTCTTTTTGTGTGTCATTTGCTTTTACAGCCTTGAGAACGCCATACTCTTTGAGCCGCTTCAGAATATGGACAGTCCTTTCCTCGGAGCATTGGAACTGATCCACCAGTTCATTTTGCGTATATCGCTTTTGTTCTCGCAGAAAAACTGAAATCATACCCCTTCATCCTCTGGCACACCGTCAATAAACTGGCTACTGATCCCATCGCAGAAAATGTACACACCTTTGGTGTCAAATTCTCTGCAGATTTTCGAATACTGATTTCTCGATTTCTCGTCGCAGCCGCCAAATAGACTGAGACGCTTCTGTTTTGCGGCGTCATCAAACAGGTACATAATGACCTTGTTTTTAAATATGCGGGCAAAGGTTTCGGCGTCAATTGTATCGCCATCTGGCAGGCTTTTCTTGGAAATGAAATACGGACCCATCAGTTTATCTTCGTTAACCTTATAGGTCAGAAGCTCACTGTTGATGGCTTTACGGAGCGCATTCCATTCAACGATGCGGCGATATTCGCCTTGACCAAGAATTACCTTCCTACCGGCAATCCCGGCTTCGCTGTCATCGATCCCCAAATAGGTGAAATCCCATCTGCGTTTAAATGCCGTGTCCATCGGAAAAACGCCTTGGTCTGCGCTGTTCATCGTTGCCCATATAAACATATTGTCCGGGATGCGAATTTCCGAATAATCGTCCGGCGCACCGCCGAGCTTCTCTGCCAAATGCTTTTTGATGTCCTCGGATGCCTGAATCGGATATTCGCTAACCTCATCCTCACCACGGTCAAGAAGCTGGAACACATCGCCAAACACAGCGGCCACATTGGCACGGTTAATCTCTTCAATGATGAGGAGGAAAGGCTTAGGCTCGGCCGTTCTGCTGTTCTGAAGCGCTTTCACATAGGTACGCATGAACGGTCCTGGGACATACGCATAAGTGATGGCGTCCTTGCCGTCGCTGTCTTTGCACGGCACAGGCTTATATGTACCAACGAAATTTGCATACGAATAGTCTGGATGGAAGGTTACACGCTCATATTCGCCGCCTGCAGCAAGGAGGGCATCTTTATCACAATTAAGGGTAAAGCTCTTACCAGTACCAGGTGCGCCAAAGAGAATGCGGTTATGCGGCTGGTCACTAACAAGCCCTGTCTTAAAATTGACTGGACAGGACTCCACTGTAATAGGATGTTCTCGTAAAAAACGATTGTATAACTCGAGTCCGGCTGAAAGCGCTCCATTGCCTCGCGCCTGGTTGAAGGCTTCATATCCTTCAGAAGCCTTTATACTGTCATAGACCCTGCTGAACGAATCGGTATCTCTAATTTCAAATATGGATGTGCATGGTGCAATAGCGCCAGCAAATGAAGCCCCTACAGCCTTTAGCGCACTGATATACTGATTTCTTGTGTTTTCTGAGTATAGCTCGCCGTTTGCTTTTGTAACGCAAGATAGCCACTCCTTAAACGCACTCTCAAGGTCTCTTTCTCCATCCGCCATCCTGTTCTCATGCATTATCATCACTTCTTGCAGAATCGGGAGTGGGTCCATAATACCAGAATAGCTTTCTGGGTATTCTTGAGGCAATAGCATCATTAGGGATTTGGTTGCCTCACTGCACTCCTCGTATTGGAATGCTCTCCTACCGAGATATGTATCTGCAAATTGTCCGATTATAGCGGCTATCCGCTCATCAAATGCATCTAAATGGTTGGATAACTCAATAATGTCAGCTATTCTCTTATCAAAATTTAGCTTAAAGTAGCGGCCCGTTCTATCGGTTGAGTCTTTGCTTTCACCACCACAAAACACGCAGTCTTTAACAGTAAACAAAACTTCATTTGGGTTGTCGGCGTTGGGACAACATTCAAGCCACATAGACTGGAGCCAAAAGTTATTTGCGCTCAAAATGGACCACTGTAAATTATTGGGCATTTTTACCCCACAAGTAGGTGGTAGCATCATAAACGAGGACATCACTTTACTTGGTGATACACGGCCTGTACCAACGCCCAGTTTCATCGATGTAGAGCCGTTCCCGCGCGGCTTAACTTCATATTTCGCTTTATCATCGTTCAATATGATGCAAAGATCTTCTCCAGATTGGGAGCGAAAAACATACCTAAAAAGAGCAGTTTTCCCATCCAAAGATTCTGGAGAAACCAGTTGTCCACTTTCGTCGTAAAACCTGCCTGCTAAAAAGGCCTGCCCACCACCACTGTTCGAATTATATATGAAATGAAAATCAGCATCGTGACCAGAATATGTTGAATACTCTGCTATTTCCTCAAAATATGGCATAGTCACACCTCACTTTGATTAAAATTAGAAGAATACTGGATAATGCATTTTGCCACATATTTTGCAAGTGCAGGTGGAACAGCATTTCCTATCGCAAGCTCCACATCTGTTTTTGCGCCAGGCAATGAAAAGCTATCCGGGAAAGTTTGAATATATCCTCGTTCTCGTGTTGTCAGTGGCCGCACACCCTCATGTATATCGGCCTTATCCGCATGATGTCGCTTGTAGTTTTCAGGAATCGGCCTGTTAATGCCTCGAATCGTTGCCGCTGGTTCGTCTACTGAGAAAACTGCACGCCTGTTATAACTTCTTGGATGCATATAGTAAAACTCTGTATCTAAAGCATCGCCAAGGTAATCCCGCACAGACATTTGCCTTGTTGACAAATTAGAAACTAACGCATCATCGAGAAACCCATCTGTCTCACCAAGCTTACCAATCAAAAAGAACCTATGTCGTTTTTGCGGCACACCACAACGACTTGCGTCTAAAACTCGTGATGTTAATCCATATCCCGCTGTTGATAGTATGTGCTTTAATTGCGCCACGGTAGAAAAACGCTCAATATTATAAACATTTTCGAACACTACCCACATGGGCTTAGCTTCCGCAACGATCTCACCAAATCGTATGGTAAGATTTGCTCGCTTTCCTAATTCCCGTTTGCCAGCTATAGAGTAGTCTTGGCATGGGGGGCCTCCCATTATGAGGTCTGGACACATTTTTACAATCTGCTGGGCTACACTGTCATCCGCCAAATCCCTTTTATAAATGGGATGAGAAAAATTGCTCTCATATATTTTTATCGCAGCATCCCAGTTATCATAAGCTGCAATAACATCAAAACCAGCCTGTTCAAATCCCAATGACATACCACCGCAGCCAGCAAACAAGTCAATCGCTTTCATATCATTTGCTACCTTCTATTCCCATAATATATCTCATCAAAGCTGCCCCCACAAATTTAGCCAAATTCACAGGAACGGCATTTCCAATCATTGAATTGATGTCGGACTTGCCACCTATGAACTGAAAGCTCTCTGGGAAAGTTTGAATGTAGCTTCTTTCTTTCGGCGTAAGGCAACGCACCTGTGTTACCGGGACTGGATCATTCGGATGCCCTTTATAGCCGTTTGGTATGGGTCGGTCTACTGCACGTATTGTCATAGATGGTTCATGAACGCTAAAAACGCCTCTACGGTTATAGTTCGTTGGAACCCTGAAGTAATAATCAATTCCAAGTGAATCCCCAAGATAATCGTGAATACTCATGGGCTTTTGTGCCAGATTAAGGCGAAGCTCTCCGTCCAAAAAGCCATCGGCAGCGCCGAGCATACCTACCACAAACATTCTTTTACGGGTTTGCGGCACACCACAATAAGCTGCGTCCAGAACCATTTGTGTCAGCCCATATCCAGCTTTACGGAAATGCGAAAGGGCCTTGTTAAAAGAGTTCGTATTGCGGATTGCCGCAACATTTTCCATAACAAAGTATTTTGGTCTAATTTCACTTACAATTTGAGAGTAGCAAATCGATAGAATGGCTCTCCCACGGCTTTCATCTTGAAAGCCTGCCGTTGAAAAGTCTTGGCAAGGAGGCCCCCCGATAATTAAATCGGGGACGAACTTTGACACAACCTTTACGGCTCCATCTACATCTGATAGGTCCTGTTCAATAGCAGAATGTTCGAAGTTCATTTCATATACACGAAGTGCCGCTTTCCAGTTGTCAATTCCCGAAACGACATTAAATCCGGCTTTTTCAAAGCCCAGTGACATTCCGCCGCATCCGCAAAACAAATCAACACATCTTATGTTAACTGTCATTAAGCATATATCCTTTCATGGGGGCTGGGCAAGGAGGCTATTCTAACTGATTGCGCTTTCTCCACTTTTTACCCACTCTTCCAGCTCAGACCTTTTAAATTTCCACTGCTTTCCAATTTTGTGGGCTGGAACACTCTTATCCTTTACCCACTTTCGCAAAGTAACTGGCTTGATATTAAGGAATAGCGCAGCATCTTCAATGCCAATATAATTTTCGTTTGGTGAATTAGACATACTTATGCACCTCGTCCTCGTTTGGCCACATTATGTATTTTATCATATCATATATTTGCACACATTTCAATCTATTTCTTTACTTTTGCGCTATTTGATTGTATTTGAGATATTTCTCTTTAAACTCATCCTCTTGGAACGCTATTAATTAACAAATTGAGAACCTCTGGGCCAAAAGACAGTCATATGAGAGCTATGCAAATCTGTTTCTTTCGAGCATACTCGACCGTGTTCCTCGTACCCCCAGGTCCTCCATTGTAGACCGCAATGATCCGCGCTGAATGATCCACCATCCACTCATTTCTCATCTGAAAACATTCCCGGCTGTATTCGGGGCAGATGAAGCGCACCAGGTCGGCACGCTCCAAGACCCGCCGATACCGCTCCTGCCAGTTCTGGCTCCAGCGGGCTTCAAATCCTTGATAGGGGCTGGCACAGATTAGCCGGATTGCCGCACCTTCATCACGGAGAGCCAACACGATCTCCGCTGCCCAAAGGTCCACACCTCTCGCCATTCCAGAAATAAATGTTTGAAATCCGTCAGCAATTGCTGTGCGGATTTCTTTTTTTAGTGCCTCTACGACCACCGCCTCCGGCTGTTCCAGCTTTTCCGGCCTGTGTCCAGTGAAGCAGCACCGATGTTGCCGCAGTTCTCGCTCCGTCATTTTACCGCTCTCCCGTGATGGTTGATACAGTTTAATATAACGGTATTAGCCATACAAGTCAACTGTATAAAACCATTTAAGTGAACGGTAAAATATTGACCAGAGGGAGGCGGCATTATGGACACACATTCCAAGCTGCGGCAGTTAATGGCGGAGCGGGGTTGGACTGCTTATCGGCTGGCGAAAGAGAGCGGCCTCTCCGAGTCCACGCTGGCGAACATTTTTAAGCGGAACACCGTTCCCTCCATCTCAACTCTGGAGTCCGTATGTTCCGCCTTTGGCATCTCCTTGGCCCAGTTCTTCGCCGAGAGCGAGATGGTGGAATTGACCCCCGAACTGAAGGAACTGTTTGACAATTGGGTGTCGCTTACCCCGGAGCAGAAACAGGCGGCGTTGCAGATGATCCGAGCTATGAATGCAAAGTAAAAAACTGAAAATTCGCCAGAGCTTTTGCCTTTTTCTGTAAAACTGAGCTGCACCGTTATTGATATCCTTGTTATTGTACTGCTTGTGGTGTAAAATGGTTTTATAAACAGGATGGTTGGAGGTGTTCTCTGTGGCGGAAGTCAGGTCAATTTTTTCATATGTGGATAAGAAATGCTATAACGGCCTGTACAACGTCGCGGCTGAGTATATCGCCAAGCATTGGGAGACTATGGACTTGGAATCCCAACGTGTGCCGGATATCCAGACTGCGGAGTTGGCGGATGCCTGGGTGCGTAGAGTGTATGTTTCCGACCTTCCCGGTGACCGCATCGCTTTCGATGTAGGACTGGAGGTTCAAATTGCGGTATCTTCCGCAGACCATCACAATGACTTCAGCGACGAGCTTACCGAGTGGCTCCGCATTTCCTGCGCGGGTGATCTGGCGCAAGGGTTGAATGACTGGACAATCACCAATACCTGCATTTACCGCAAACAGAATTTCCCCGAAAACTCCATGTCCGATGCCTTGGTTCCAGACATTCGAAATGATAAGATGGATGATGCCGCCACAGCCTTTCTAAAAGAGTATTACCCGGAAGCTCTCCGAATCACAAAGCCAAAAGAACCCCCGGTCTATGTTGATCCAATGGTCCTGGCAAAAAGGCTGGGCCTACAGGTCGAAACCCGCTCCATCCGAGCGGACGGTACCGTTTTTGACCAGCTTTTCTTCGATGACGCCGATACCGAGATGTACGATGGTGATCAGGATGAAATGGTTCCAGTTCACATCCCCGGCAAGACGATTATTGTTGACCCAACGATGTTTCTGCTCACCAATTATGGCTCTCCTGGCAACACCGTAATCCATGAATGCGTCCATTGGGTAAAGCACCGCAAAGTATATATGCTGGAAAAGCTATACAATGACAAGGCTCACGGAATCACCTGCGAGGTAACCGGCGGTGTCCAAGCAGACCTCTCCCGGCGAGCAACAGAGCGGATGGAGAGCCAAGCCAACCGGCTGTCCCCCCGCATCCAGATGCCGGCGGGTCCATTCAAGGCGAAAGCAAACGACTACATCTCTCGTTTTATGCGCGAGATGGGTGCCCGTCATGAGATCGAGGTCATGGAAGCCGTGATCCAGCAGTTGGCCACCGATTTCGTGGTGTCCAGGCAGTCAGTTAAAATTCGCTTAGTGGAGTTGGGTTTCGAAGCAGCGGTCGGCACCTTTACATATATCGATGACCATTATGTGAAACCCCATTCCTTCCGCAAGGGCGCAATCCGGGTAGACCAGACCTTTTCCATCAGCGCCCAGGATGCCGCTATCCAACGGCTTATAAATCCCGAACTGAAGAAGTTGACTGAGACCGGGGATTATCTGTTCATAGACAACCATTTCGTCTACAATACTCCGCTCTACGTGGAAAGCAATGCGGATGGGAACCTTGACTTGACCGCCTATGCCCGATCCCACATGGACGAATGCTGCTTGGTCTTTGATATGAAGGTCACCAGTAAAGTTGCCGGTGCCTATCACACGGTCTGCTTTTTAAATCGTGAGCCAAGTGACATTACCTTTGACATCACATTCCGCAACGGTTTTCAGAACGCTCCCCCAGAGCGCCAGATTGCTATGCGGAAAAAGCAACAGGAGGAGTGGATCGGTATCCGAAGGCAAATGACGGATGACCCGGAACAGTGTATTAAGCTCTTGCTCGACTGGCGTGGAATGAATTATACCAATCTTGGAGCAATTATCGGTCGAAATCCCAAAACCATAAGCAGAACGGTCAAAGGCGAAACAGAGCCAGATTTGAAAACCGCAGCTGGCATCTGTTTTGGACTCAATCTTCCTCCAGTCATAAGTGAGAAACTGCTAGAAGTGCTGGGCTGCCGACTGATGCCGATGAATCCAAGCCACCAATGGATTAACGAGGCCCTACACGTTAAGTACCCGGAGCCGTTTAAATCTGCACAGAGCTATCTCAAAGCGTTTGATGTAGAAATTTAAAATTTTTTTGGTAGAAAACGGACATAGCGTGTCCGGTGCCGAATCCGCCAAAGGAGGTGACGCTATGAGCTTGAGCATGATTGAGTTTATTGACCAGCGAATTTCCGGCTATTGCTCAGACCCTACACTGTATGATGTATCTCCATTTGGTCTGGCGGATTTCCGGGACTGTTTCATTATGGAACTGATCAAGGATTCCTATCACGAGACAGCGCCCCGGCAGTCCTTGCGGACACTTCGCGGAACGGATGACGATGATGCCAGGATGAGGGATAGCCGGATTACCAAGTACGCCCAGCATTATCGGACTCTTCAGTTTGAACACATCAAAAACAACATTGGGTGGGAAGAACCTGAACTGCTACCCGATGATGTACGATCCATGGAGGGACGGCTGGAAGGTTATCATTTTACCGAGATGCAATATTTTGAATTGAATACTATGGTAGATTATCCTCTTTTCAAGGCAATCGTAAGCAAGCGAATCTGCGATGTCAAGAAGATACGCAATAATACATTCCGGGAATTCATGACAGGCTATGAGAGCTTAACGCAGGATCTGCTTAAAAAGCTGGACGGTTCAGATGAAGACGTGATTTTTGCCACTATTGCCCTTTTTACGTTGGAATGGAAATATTGTGTTGAGCTTTCGTATTCTTGTGCTGTTAACTCCGAACGTACCGGAACTAAGGATGTCCCTCTCGACAGATTTGCGGCCCTATGCGCCCAGTTGGCGTTTCCGATTCCCCCGGAGTTTACAACGATACTGCACACAGAGAGCCGGTTTGTCCTCCACCGGATGTCATTGGTCCCTGTTATGTTCTCGGATTCGGATTGGGAAGAAGTCGAGGCCAAGCTGTGTGTCTACCTTATAATTCGGTACTATCTCAAACAAGAGATTATACATAAATGGTCATTGCCCGAATACTTCTGCGGCATGACTACCAGGGCGCAATGGGCCAGCTTTATCCGGGAGCACTACGATTTAAGGAAAATCTACACCCGCAAGGATTGGACTAACAGCAGGATTCGGTATGTACGGAATCTCTATCAGGCCACAAGAATGGATCAGGAAACGCCGAAACTGTAAGGACTGCCATTTTTCCGAATTTCCGTTCTTAGTAGACTGAACCCAATAGCGATACTATAGAGCCAGAGTTCACTGGGTTACACCCAGTTGACTCTGGCTCTTTTTTTGCGTTCTGGACCGGACACGGCGTGTCCGATACAGCAAATTTTTCTGTGTTACCATAGTCGCAGAGGCACAAGGAAACGAGCAACAGTCGATTCAAAGGCAACCGCTGAAGGCGCGGGTAAAGCCCAATAATACGGCAGCATATCAGGTGCCCATCGACACCCGCTTTTGTTTCCCTTGGAAAATCGTTATACATAACAAGGTCAAAACGGCACCGCCGTGGAGATAAAAATATCGAAGCCTGGATGCATACAGGCAAAGGATGCTATAGTCGCTAACTCTTCAATGAAGAGAAGGCGCATATGGCACCCTTGGTTCTGTGCATCCATTTTCGACTGCATGGGCCTGGGGCGCTGTATCGCTCCAGGCTTTTCTGCATCCTTTGCCCGCCCAGGCGGAAAGGGCATAGCTATGAAGAATCATCAGAAACAAACAGCCAAGGACATCGCCATGGTCAAGGCCACCTATCAAGATACCGCATTCAATAAGGCGGTCAGTGACGTCCCCGCCCACACGCCGGAGTTCAAGACCTATGTGGAGCAGGCCTCTGCCATCATGGACGAGCTACCTGGTAAGTTCGGAGCGACCCTGGCCTACCACATGGACAAGCTCCGCCTGACTAACGAGGCTCTGGCTGGCCTGTGCCTTATCAACGAGGACACTATCCGCAAGTATCGAAATGGCTCCAACAAATCGAAGCCCAATATCCAGACCGTTGTCGCACTGTGCGTGGGCCTCCGGCTCCCTCTGCCGTTCAGCCTCGATTTGGTACATAAGGCCGGACACACCTTTGCTGGTGAACCAAGCGACATCGCCTATCTGACGATCCTCTCCACTATGACAGGGAGCAGCATCTACGACTGCAATGCACTGCTCCGTAGCACAGGGGTTCCCCCGCTGGCGAAAGAAAAATAAAAAGTTTTCTGGCTACCGGGTTTTCAAAACCCGCCTACTCGGCCGTTGATAAAGGCCGCTTTCCGAAACTCTGACCCAGTTTGGAGCCTTGGAAAGCGGCCCATTTTCGGGTTTTCAATATCCGGGGCAAACGCCGTCTGGCAGGCTATTATTAAGCCATGAGGTGGCCACTCATACAACCACTGCCCGCCCGACCGGGTGGCGGCGGCAGCAACCATCAACCACACGGGATGCACCCGAATGACTCGAAAGGATAACTGATATGCAGCAAGTTTTCATCTGTTCCCCCTACCGTGGGGACATCGACCACAACATCAAGGTCGCCAGGGACGCTGGGCGGATCGCCGCCAAGAGCGGCTACGTCCCCGTCATCCCCCACCTGATGTATCCGCAGTTCCTCCGGGACGACCTCCCGGACGAGCGCATCCTCGGCATCCAGCTTGGGGCCGAGCTGCTGAAGGCCAGCGACATGATGTGGCTCATCGGCAGCAAGATCACCAAGGGCATGAAGTACGAGCTGGAGATCGCCAAGAAGATGCGCATTCCCATCCGCTGCTACGATGAGCAGCTCAACCGCATCACCCCGGACACGCTGTCCATCGATGACCGGGTGGATGAGGAGTTCCTCGCTGAATTGCAGGGCGCACACATCATCTGAGGAAAGGATACCACAAATGGATAAGAAAGTCTACAGCCAACTGGCTGAAGGCTTCGAGCTGCTGGCGGCTGGCTACCGCTCCCTGGCTGAACAGGGAGCGGAGACCACCCCCGCTGCAGCCCCGGAGCCGAACAAGCAAACCGAAAAGCCCATCACCATCGAGCAGGTCCGGGCCGTCATGTCCGCCAAGAGCGATGAGGGCAAAACCGCCCAGGTCAAGGCCCTGTTGATGAAGTATGACGCTGGCAAGCTGTCTGGCGTCAAGCCGGAGGACTACGCCGACCTCCTCCGAGAAGTGGAGGCGCTCTGATGCCTTCCACACACGCGAGATTTTCCCCCTCGGCTGCAAACCGCCGCCTGCACTGTCCTCCCTCCCTGATGCTGGAGGAGCAGTTCCAGGACGAGGAGAGCGCCTACGCCGCCGAGGGCACCGCTGGCCACGCGATGGCCGAACATCTCATCAAGAAGTACCTCAAGCAGCGCACCCGCCGCCCCGTGTCCGACTACTACTCGGACGAGCTGCTGGAGGCCGTGGACGAGTACGTTTCCTTCGTCCAGGGCGAGATCGAGGAGGCGCGGCGGGTCTGCAAGGACCCCGTCTTCACCGTAGAGCAGAGGGTCGATGCATCCGAGTATGTGGAGGGCTGTTTCGGCACCGCCGACATGGTCATCGTGACCGACTCCTACATCCACATCATCGACCTTAAGCTGGGCCGGGGTGTGCAGGTGGATGCCGAGCGCAACCCCCAGCTTATGATCTACGGCCTGGGTGTTCTCAGCAAGGCCGAGCTGCTCTACGACCCCAAGGTGGTGCGGCTGACCATCTTCCAGCCCCGACTCTGCCACTGCTCCACTTGGGAGATCACCCCGGAGGAGCTGAAGAAGTGGGGTGAGGAGGTTCTCCGCCCCACCGGGGCCATGGCCCTCATGGGGGCCGGGGAGTTCGCCGCTGGCTCCTGGTGCCGGTTCTGCAAGGCCCGAAACCAGTGCCGCGCCAGGGCCGAGGAGTTCCTCAAGCTGGCAGCGCTCTACAACGCCCCCGTCACGATGGGGCAGTATTACACATCCCATACTTGCTGTTATTGTTGAATTAAGTGAAAGTGATATTGAAATTACGCAAAAGAAAATATCCGATTTCTCGATGATTGACCCTATGACAGTATCGTCAACATTACGTTTGCTGGAAAAGAAAGGATTAACGCAAAGAATCCAAAGTAAAGTTGACAGTCGTGCGAATACAATCTGTAATACAGATAATGGATTATCTGTATTAAAAGAAGCGATTAAAGCAGTAGAAAGTGTTGACATTAGTTTTTTTTTTGAGACAGAAAATGATACAGAAGTATTTCAAAAATTATTGTTCCAACTGAAAAATAAAAACAATAAAAATTTGTAAAACGGACGTTCCTCTGCCCTGTCGTTATCTGTCTCTCATCTGAATTATAGTAATTTAACTGTCAATCATGCACCACCCCATGTGGGGGAAAGGGGGAATCATTTATGCCTTGCATAGAAGCATACAGAGAACACATCATGTATACGTTCAACGGCTATTGCAAGACCGTCATACGCTATGCAGCACTCAACGCATGGCGTGACAGGAGCAGACGGCGGCAAAAAGAAATATCCCTTGAATACCTCACAGAAGAAAAGTTTTACCCTTTAGGCACAACAGACAAATATTTTGAAGCACCTTATGAAGAATACCCTATAACGATATGCGGTCAGACAGTTATCCTCACCAATGGGGAGCTTGCCGCCGCCCTGTTATCTCTGCCAGAGAGAAACCGGGAAATCATTTTCCTTTACTTTTTCGGAGATTACACACAACAGGAAATCGGGAAAATGTACGGACGCTGCCGGAGTACGACCGGGTATCAAATCCGCAGGACTTTACAGCTTCTGCACAAAGAAATGGAGGTGCTTTCACATGGGGAATCCGAGCCTTTTACCCTATGAAACGATTGTCCGGGCGACCAGCGGAGAGCCGGAAGCCGTGGACGAGGTTTTACGGCATTACAGCAAGCGAATCCGAATCGCCGCCATTGAAAACGGGCATATCGACAGGGATACAGAGGACAGCATAAAATCCCGGCTTGTCGCTGCCCTGTTCAAGTTCCGTTTTGATGAACATGAAGCATAAGAAATCGCTTTCATTTTTGGGAAAACGGGTATATAATAAAGCAACGACAAATCGAAGTTTGAAAGGAGTAACAGACATGGAATTTCCTTTTTATGATTCACCCGATACTGCTACGATTATCTGTTGCCATATATTGGAGCGTCAGGCACCTATTCTATATGTATCACATGATGAAGATGACGGAATGTGGCAATTTCTATGCGGAGAAACACACGAAACAGATGAAGCAAAGTTGGTATCTTTAAAATGGGTTTTTGATTTAGATAAAGCCGCCACTTTCTTAGAGCAAGATTCTACCACAGTTTTCTGCTGAAAATGGACTTGTCGCATACCGCAAGGCTGCTCTATGGGCTGCTTCTTGACCGTTCCACCCTCTCACAGAAGAACGGCTGGCAGGACAGCGAGGGCAGGACGTATATTGTCTATCCCGTTTCGGAGATAACGGAAATGCTGGATAAAGGCAGCACCGCCATAAAAAGCGCACTGAACGAGCTGGACGCTGCCGGGCTTCTGGTGAGGGAACGCCGGGGCTTCTCCGCACCCAACCGCCTTTATATAAAAATACCGCAAATGCCAGTGGTACAGTTTTCCGACCATATGACAGCCATACAGCCGGAAAACCGACCCTCTGATAGCCGGAAAAGCGACCCTCATAAGGACGGAAAAGCGACCTTTGCGTTGGACGGAAAACCGACCCCTAACCAACTTACTATAAACCAACTAAAAGAGAACCAACGAAAAGGAGTGAGTGGGGAGCAGCCCGCACCCTTTGGCAGATATAAAAACCTTTTCCTCTCCGAATCCGAGTATGCGGAGCTGAAAGGGGAATACCCGGACAGGCTGGAACGGTTCATTGAGGAATTGAGCGAGTACATAGCCGCCTACGGGAAAGTGTACGCCAACCATGCCGCCGCTGTCCGTATGTGGGCAAAACGTGACAGGAAAGGCACAGGAAAGAAAGGAATCCCTGATTATTCCTACAAGGAGGGCGAGAGCCTTTATGAAATGGGAAAATCAATCCAATAAGAACATAGAAAGGTAATAAACAAAATGGAAAAAATCAAATTAGCGAAGGCATCTCGCCTGACCTCTCCAAACCCCGTTACTGTTGTCTGCACCGAAAAGCCGGATGGCAGCACCAATCTTGCTACAGTATCATGGTGGACGTACCTATCCTTTAATCCCAACATGATTGCCTTTGCAATGGCAAAAACTTCTTACAGCGGGGAGCGTGTCCGTGAAACCGGCAAGGTTATTGTAACAGTTCCCGGCGCTGAAATAGCGGACGCTGTGATGGGCTGCGGCAGCATGACCGGCAGAAATACTGATAAGGTCGGCAAATTCGGCATTGAACTTGCCAGCGTAGAGGGAAGCAAGATTCAGATTCCGGCACATAGCCGGGTGGCAATTCAGTGCCACATGAAAGAATACCATGAAACCGGCGACCACTATCTGTATATCTGCGATGTAGAGCAGGTGTACGGCAATGAAGCAGAGGAAGCGCTCTTTGCATGGAATGGCTATTCTCAGCTTCGCCCTGCAAAGTAAAGGAGAGTAGATATGGACTTTTTAGAACTGGCAGCAGACCGTTATTCTGTTCGCTCCTATTCTGATCGTCCGATTGAGCCGGAAAAAATGGAACGAATTTTGAAAGCCGGACAGCTTGCGCCTACGGCGGTGAATTTTCAGCCACAGAAAATTTATGTACTGAAAAGTCCGGAAGCCATTGGAAAAATTCGTTCCCTTACCCGGTTTGCCTATGACGCGCCGGTGGTTCTGTTGGTATGTGCAGATAAAACGAAAGTCTGGCGAAGCCCATCTGAGCACGGATATGATACCGGTGAAATGGATGCCAGCATTGTCTGCACACACATGATGCTGGAAGCATGGGCGTTAGGAATCGGTTCTGTTTGGGTGCGCGGATTTGATTCGCGGCAGGTGGCAAAGGTGTTTGACCTGCCGGAGCAGGTACAGCCGATCTGCCTGCTTCCTATCGGTTATCCGTCTGATGAATCGGTTCCTTATGAGGAATGGCACAGTACATTCCGCCCACTCAGTGAAACCGTGGAAGAACGATAAGGCGGGAAATACATTGGAAATCACAAAAGCAACGACAATGGGACAGATGCTTGATTATGACCTGGGGATTGTTGATGTTCTGGTGAAAGCCGGAATGCACTGTGTCGGATGCCCATCCTCCATCCATGAGTCGCTGAAGGAAGCCTGTCAGGTGCATGGGCTGGACGTAGACAGAGTATTATACACAAATTTAAGCATAGGCAAAATCGGCGGGCTCAAGGACGGTACAAATCAGCCCGTCGTACTATATTGATTATGAATTTTTATTATTCTTTTGCAGAATGGATGGTGGTTTAAGATCAGAAAACGAATATTGGTTGCGGACGATAATTTGGCGTTTACTTTAGCGATTCAAAATATAATGCAAAATGATTGTGTTGATGTTAGCTGTACACAGTTTGTCGAAAAAGCATTAGAAATTTTTGCAGAAAATGAATATTGTCTTGTTATCATCTCAATCCAACCGAACATAAGTCGTGATATGTCGATGCTCCGCATGATGAGGGAAAGCAAATCTGTCCCTATATTTCTGATAGACGCTATCACCCTGCATAAAGGATAAAAGGCTTTCTTCCTGTTCTCCTGTGAGGGGTACTTTCGGCTCTGTGTCGTCCTCGATCACGGTGTTTAGCTGGAAGTCAAAGGGATTTTTCCTTATACAGTCGTCCTGTATCGCTGTGTAAAAAGCAGCTTTCAGAGAACGCTTGTCATTGCTTATGGTCTTGTAGGATATTCCCTTTTCTTTCATGATGTCCTGCATGATGGTGGAGAGTGTGACTGGTAAATCGTCTGGTCTGTGGTAGCCGAGGGACATGGTTAGATTTGCCTGTGCATCAGCATCAATGAGCAGGACTTTCTTGCTCTGCTGTGCCAGACTTACGCCCAGATTGACTGCCGTGGTGGTCTTGCCGACACCGCCTGCAATCATTCGTTTTTTCATAAGCAATCGTCCTCCTTTGTGGCTCCATTATACGGAAAACCGCAGAAAACCTCAAAGGTGGGAATTTCAGCCCTAACGGGGATTTGCAGATATTCTTTTCTCGGATAGTTACTGGCAGTATCAAGGAGGAGAGGTGTGGAGAGGGGGGAAGCCGCTGCCGTGGCTATCCACCCGTGCCGCAAAAGGGCAGACCTCGCCCTCGGTGTGCGGCTATCTCTCTTGGCTTCGCTGCCGTTGCAGGTGTCGGTTGTAGAACTCCAACGCCTTGACAACAAAATCCGTTTCCTGCCCTCTGGGGACTGACCTCGGTATGAGCTTGGTTATCCGCTCGTCCTTGAAGGCGGGCTTTTCTTTCTGGTTGGGCTTTTCCTCCTGCATGATGCTCTGGATAACCTCGTCCGTGAGCTTGCCGTCCTGCATAAACTTTTTCATTTTGATAGCCTGTGCAAGTGACGGCGTGGCATCGTTATACTCCATAGCTTCAAGCAGGGTGTATTGCTGTCCCTCGGTGAGATAAGATAATTCCACCGCAGGATTAAGAGCAATCCGCCTTTCATCTACCATCATTAAAATCTCTGGTACAAGCTCGGTTAAACGAACAAAACGGAAAACCTGTCTTTCGCTATCTCCGCTTTTTTTAGCTACTTCCGAAGCACTTGACAACTTACTGCCAACTTGGCAGGAAGTTGAATCGCTTCTTTGTCCTTTCCTGCTTCCATTATATATAGAAGCGATGGGATACTCAAATGTGCCGTATCTGGTAGCAGATAAACCTATAAAATAAGCTGTTGAACTTGGAACTATCGCCTTTCAAATTAGCATGATTTTTAGCAGCTTTTTTCGGGAAATTAGCAGGAAAGGCATTTTGATTAGCAAACTCGGCAAAAATCCTGCTAATCATTAGCAAGCCGAAGCAGGATAACCGATGAACGAAAAATCCAAGTTCGATTTTTCTCTGGTATGTCTGATTAGCAAGATGGGCTTTTGCTAATCGCACTTTGCTACCTGTCCGATTTCTCTCGGAAAATAAGAAACGCCGAAAACCTTGATTTTACAGGGTTTTCGGCGGGGTTTTTGGCGTTCCCGAGGTGACTCGAACACCCGACCTACCGCTTAGGAGGCGGTCGCTCTATCCAACTGAGCTACGGAAACATTTATAAAAACTATGAAATTGTAGAACTCGCAACATTTTCCTTGTCCTCCCAAGGCGAGCGTTGGAACACTTTCTTAGGAGTGACCTCGAAACTCGGTTGTAGAGTCACTTCCTGTACCCGATAATCCCGTATTTTCAAGGCTTTTTCGCACTTTGAGTGTTAAGCTGTGTTACGGAATTACTGCTAATTTTACCCCGTTTTCGACCGTTTCATTAGATGGGAATTAGCAAGGTGGTCGGATTTAGGGAAACGGTTATATTCCCACAAGATGCCTTTATTTAATCGCTTGTACCTCGGTCTGTTACCGAGTTTTATTTATTTTACTCACTTCGCTAAATTGGAATTTGTCAATACCTATTACCATAAAGATATTTATTTGAAATTCTCTTTTGTGTTTCCAAATATTTTGTAACGTTTTCATCATAATCAGGATAATTATAACCAAGTGAATCTGCCACTTTTTTAGATATTTTTTTGAACAAACATAGACACAAATCAAACGATTTCCACATTTCTTCATACGAACTCATTGAATATGTATTTAGTAAGTTATCCCACAATTCTTTTGAAATATGCTTATCTAAAAATTTATAGTTTTTACCCAAACTGAAATTAAATCCTTTTTCAGTACCGACATACCAACTAATCATCCTAAGAAGCTCATGACGTAATACTTCATTCATATGGTCTATTGCAAATAGTATTTCACCACGAAGTAAGCCCTTGGATACATATGTTGCAACATTCCAAAATTCGTTACAACAGTCATCAAACTTTCTTTCTGTTGGACACTTAATGTAATAATCTTCATCTGTGGGAACTATTTCTGTTTTAATCATATTATCTTTATCTAACATGATTTTTACAAGTTTATCGCGAGTAAGATACTCCTCAAGCATTGAAACAGGTAACAAAGTTAAATCAATCTTTACACCATCATCAAAAAGCATTATATAAGAAAATCCTTTTTCTTCTGGAGGAAATAATTCCATATCTTCAGGTTTTTGCATCATAATTCTGTTACCAAAAACACTAAGCCAGTCATCGCTTTTCAAAAATTCTCCCATATCTATAACAAAAAAAGTAATATCATAATCTTGAAGATTGTCTTTTGGTATATTAACATTAGTGCGAGACCCCTCAAGAGTTACAATTCTAATTCTCTCATCTTGAAAAGCAAAATTCAAAACTAAATCGTATATTTCTTTTTCAGTCCTCATTTCATTCACCTCAATAAAATTATATCACAAAAAAAAGATTGATTCTAACTGTTCTTATAATTTGATAACCGCATCAAGGCAGAGCGTAAGTGCATATTCGTATGCATTACCGCCCCAGTTTCTTTCGTCGTATTTGTCAACATCTGCAAGACTGTCTGCGGTATAAAGTATCATACCCCAGGTTGCCCCTCTGAAATCAGCACAGGCCGCCAGAGCAGAACATTCCATTTCTACAACTGCACAGCCTTCACTTTTGCGATAAGCCACCTTTTCTTTGGTTTCACGGAAAAATCCATCCGTTGACCAGGTTATAACCTCCTGATATTTCATACTATGCTCAAGAATGGTTTCTTCAATTGCTTTTCTTGCCTTCTCGCTGATTTCCACAAATCGAGAAGGGGGCGCATAGTGATAAGATGTTCCCTCATCACGCAGAGCCTTGTTTGGTACGAGGAATGTACTTTCGGGGAACTTTTCCAGAGCACCGCAACTACCTGCCGAGATTACCTCTCTTACACCATAACCAATCAGCCAATCAAGTATCTGTGTGGCTGCTGCCGCACCAACGGGTGCTTGACAAAGCACAATGTCCTCACCCTTGTATTTGGTGATGTAAATGGGATAATGCTTCGTTGCACTCTCAAAAGTGGATACCTGTTTGGTATCACTTTTACTGGCATATTCATCTATGTAAGCACCAAGAAATGCGAACACACATTTCTTGGGTAAGTTCAAACCAAGATTTTCATGAGTGGGATTAAGAACTGCTGTCTGCTCTGTATCAAACTCCAAAATCGGTATTTCGTTTTTAATAATAGCCATACTATCTCTCCGTCAAATTCTTATTTAGCTAATTGATTATACCACATAAATATGAAAAATTCTACACATTAAAGCGAAAAGAAAACGGCAAGACCATTTTGTGATCTTGCCGTTCTGCTTTGTATTTAGTTTCCTACACCGAGCAGGACTTTGAACTTCTGTAAGAAGTCGGGGTTTTGAACCATATAGTTTAGCATTGCTTCTTCGGTTATGCCTTGCGGCTCTTTCTTCGGCTCTACGGTCGCTCCGTTGACCTCTGACGGGTTTTTCTTTTGGTAGAAGGTTTCTTCAAACCTTTGTGCATTGAGCCGTCTGTCCTCGTCTATGATGTGAGAATACACATCAGTAACCATCTTTACTTGTGCGTGACCGGAATCGCCCTGAACAGACTTTATATCACCGCCGTTGAGCTTCAACTTGTAGGTAATACTTGAATGTCGCAAGCTATGGAAAACTACGGGCGGTAGGTCATTGTCTTTGATTAGTTTCTGCAATGCACGGGTGATGATTTGGCTCTCCATCGGTCTGCCATTTGCATTACAGAATACGAGGTTGAAATCTTGGAACTCGTCACCGAACAGTTCCTTGTATTCTTGAATTTCCTGATAACGTTCTTTGAGCATTTCTGCCACCGTCTTAGGTAGGAATACCTTTCGGGTACTTGTCTTTGTCTTAGGCTCTTTGAGAACTAAGGCGGTGTTTGTCCTTGCAAAGAAAGCCGGAAACTTGAGTATGATGCCTTTCTCATTCAATTTCTCAAGTGCATCACGGTTTACTCGTTGCAGTTCCTTATTAACGAATATAAAAGCCGTGCCGTTTGCTATGCTTGCAGCGGAGATCTCAACACAATCCCAAGTCAATCCAAGCATTTCACCAACTCGCAAGGAACAAGAGAAAGCAAGGTTAATAGCAAGTCTTAATATATCGTCATCGCAAAGCTCAAGAGCCTTAAAGAGAGTGGGTGCATCCCATATATCACGAGCCTTGTGTTCCTCTTGTGGGAGCGTTGCATTGACACAAACGCTTTTGCCGTTTCTTCGGAATCGACCATAGCTTCGCATAAAGAATAGAAGGGATGTCCCGAACAGCAGAACTTTGTTTTGTAACCCTTAATATTCAGTTCTCGGATTAACGGAGCTATCACTTCGTCAATCTCAATATGCTCGTCGTGAAATCCGGCAATGTTCGAGTCCGCCCAAATCTCATTCGTTTTCAAATCATAGTAAGTCATTTTATCTACCTCACTCATATCGCACTTGCCCTGCGGGAGCATATAAGTCTATCGTGTCGTGCCTTCGACCTTTTTGTTTTCTGACTGAAACTGCTTTACAGTTCTTGCACTCATATTTGATTATTCCGTTTTCATTCCGGTATCCATAGTTTAGATGTCCGCAGTTCGCGCAAAACATAGGAACCGGAGTCCAAGTATCATATTTCAATTACATCACCTCATCAAATTGCTTTGTACCTTTGCTGAGGTTTTGTAAAACCAGAGTATTATGCTATTATCAAGTGGCAACTCTGCTTTTACCCTCAACAAACCACTTCCCGTTTTCTTCATCAAAGAGATAGGTTTCCTTGCCGCAAATCATCACAGTATACCGAAGTCCCGTACCGCCGACTTTAGTAGAAGCAGCTCGACAGCATTGCTTCACACGGTCGATTTCGTAAACCTCGTCATTTTCAAACTTAATGGTTTCAGGTCGGCAAGTTCCATCAATCAAATGTCTTGCTCTTACCTCCACATATACTTTTCTGCGTTCTTCCATTGCCTAATTCTCCTAACTCAACATTCCGGTCGGCATTGCGATTTCTGCCCTTTCAGGTGGCATCCTAAGATTTTGAAATAGGACACCATTTTTAATGCTGTCCTTGCCGAACCTCTGTCGGATTGTTTCAATACACAAATCGAGCTTTTCAAATTTCTCTATTCTCTCCACATTCATAAACAAATCAATCTGTCGGGGCGTGTCCTGTGGCACCAAATTGATAGCCTGAACCGTGACAGAGCGAATTGGATTTCTCCAGTCGTATCTTTTCTCAAATAAGCTGAAAGCAGCCTTTGCAATGAGCATCGGGGACTGTGTAGGCATATCCAACTTCGTTTGCCATTGCTTTGACAAAAGCGTGTTGTCCCGTATGTGAATAGCGACTCCATCCGCACACTTCTGATGGACACGGAGCTTGTGTCCGATGTCTTGGGTTAGTTCGAGGAAAACGGGCCACACCTGCTCGTTTTTCTCTAAATCTGCTACTGTGGTAATTCCGTGTCCTACGCTCTTAATTGGTGATACAAAGTCAGAGTTGTGAACAAGGGAGTGGTCATTACCGTTTGCATATTGCCAAAGAGCCACGCCATTTTTACCGAGCCGTCTTTTTAGAAAATCAGGTTCGGCATTGGCTAAATCTCCAATAGTTCGTATGCAGTAGCTATCTAATACACGCTGCGTTGCCCGACCTACACCGAGCAAATCCGCTGCGGGGAGTCCCCAAATCTTTTCCCTGAAAGTGTCCTGCGGGATTACCGTTACGGCATCAGGCTTTTTCATATCTGAGCCTAATTTGGCGAATATCTTATTGAAAGACACTCCGACAGAGATAGTCAAGCCGAGTTCAAACTTAATCATTTCCCGTATCTCGTTTGCCACCTTTTCAGGTGAACCAAAGATATGCTCTGTGCCGCTAATATCAAGCCAGCACTCGTCCATACCATACGGTTCCACTTGGTCTGTATATCGGCTATAAACATTCCGGGCAAGTTTTGAATACTTAATGTATTCTTCATAATGAGGAGGAACGACCACCAAATCTTTGCATTTTTGCTTTGCCTGCCAAACGGCATCTCCAGTTTTCACATCAAAGGCTTTTGCCGCATAGTTCTTAGCAAGGACAATGCCGTGTCGTTCTTCAACAGAACCGCAAACTGCAACCGGATATTTTCTTAAAGAAGGATCAAGCATACATTCAACGCTTGCATAAAAATTGTTCATATCACAATGCAGAATGGAACGGTTCAACTCTTTTTCGCCTCATTTCATGAAATTTTTGCAAAACCACTTGACAAACGAAATGTCGTGCTGTAATATATAGGCACGACATAAATGTCGTTTATGTGTTTTAGATTATAGCACGCCACTAATGTCGTGTCAATATGAATTTACGAAATAAATGTCGTGTTGCAAAATTTTCAGATTTTAAGACGAAGGGGTATGATTATGAAATTCAACGAGAGACTTAAAGAATTGAGAGAAAAAAGCAAATTAACGCAAGAGCAGCTCGCAAAGATTTCAGGTGTTTCCTCTCGTATGATACAGAGATATGAGTACGGAACATCTCGTCCTCGTTTAGATGCGGCAGAAAAGCTCGCAAAAGCTCTCAATGTAACTACAGATCAGCTCCTCGGAAACGGCGATATGCTTGTTGCACAAGCCGCCGAGAAATACGGCTCCAGGGGTGCAAAGCAGGCTCAGCAGCTTACCGAGGAAGTAACCGGCTTGTTTGCAGGCGGTGAAATGGCACAGGAAGATATGGATGTTATGATGAAAGCTATCCAGGACGCTTATTGGATTGCAAAAGAAAAGAATAAAAAATACACCCCAAAGAAATACCGTTCCGAGTAAGTCCGTTTTTTGTGACATATCTTTTGATAGGATTAGTGTAGGAAGGTATGAAAGGGGTGAGAATCAATGTATGTTTGTAATTCCGAAATAGTGCAAAAGGCGAATCGGATTGTTGCTCAGTGCGGCACCCGTGATCCGAAACGCATTGCAAGGGAACTCGGAATTGAGGTAATGTATTTGCCGTTTTCCAAACAGCGAGGAGCATATAAGGTTATCATGCGAAATCGCTTTATGTTCATCAAAGACAATCTGCATCCGGTTATGGAGAATATTGTCCTGTTGCACGAACTTGGACACGACACGCTGCACAGAGAAGAAGCCACCCGGACAGGCGGCTTTGAAGAATTTAACATCTTTGAAATGCAGGACAACCGTATGGAATATGAAGCAAACATTTTTGCTTCTCAAGTTGCTTTATCCGATGATGATTTTCTTGAGCTGGCTGAGCGAGGTTACGATACTCAGCAAATAGCAAGAACCTTGAACTCGGATATAAACCTTGTGGCTTTGAAAGCGGATACGCTCATATCACAAGGATATAGGCTCAGACCGCAAGAACACTGTAATGACTTTCTCAAATACAATAGATAAGACCGCCTGCTCAAAAAGAGTAGACGGTCTTATTATCGATTCACATATAACATAGTTTGTTATCGATTGATTGTGATATATTCTTTTACTTCGCAAGCATATTCTGTTTTAATATCATCCAAACTAAGAAGATTTTGAGACGGCATATTGTCTAGTATTATTATATCAAGAATTTGAAATCTCAATTCAATTACATATTTAATGTTTGCCAATAATGTTTTATTAAATTGATCAACAAGAGCAGAAGAATTCTCATCATCATATAAATCAGAAAGATTTTCGTCAATTAGAGATGTGATTCCAGTTATATTCTCTTTTGCATCTTCTTCATTAGAATCTGTAATTATCGTATCATCCTGTAATGTTTCCAAAGAAGTAAGTAAAGCAGAAACAACCCAGTTGACTTCATTTACTTTTTCTTTTAGCTGTGACGCTTGCTCGTTCAAATTATCTGATGACAATATTCTTAATATATCATTCGTATCTTGTTTGAAATAATAGTAAAGCGAATAGATTACATCGGTATATTCGTAATTTTCAGAATTGTTTGATTCATTTTTTATGCTACAAGCGCACAATGAATGCTCATGTACGGTAAGGAAGCAAGCAACCGAAAACAAGAGATAGACCGCCAGCACTACACTATTCCGAACCAAAGACCAAAAGATAAGCATTGTGGGAAAATCTAAACTTTTGGATTTTCCTACAATGCCAACTACGGCGGAATCCCTCCCACTCCTTATATCTTTCTGTATACATTGAATTTGTATTTAGTAAAATGCAGACAACACCACGGATCGGCTTTTGGTTGGACAATTCCAACCAAACACCACAGCAGACAGCAGAAAACATTCTGAACGCTAGGAAGCCGGTATGATTGTTACATATAAGGGGAAGAAAAATTTCTTTTAGGTACTTGCTTTCCTAAAACTGATGTGATACAATGATTTAATCCAGAAAAGGAGTAAAAAATATGCGGCAAGGTATTCTTAAATAAAACTATAATCAAATAGTGGGAACAAAGGATTATGATAGCTCCTTTTGTAGGGGCTTAGTTTTTTGTACCCAATTTAAGAATACTTTTGCCTTATCAATTTTGACATATCCCCAAAAACAGCAATCACAAACAGGTGTATGCTGTATATGTGTATGTCCGCAACTTATAATCCCCAGTGGTAAAAGTATTTTACTGCTGGGGATTTTTATGCCCTTTGGGGCTGTAAAGGGAGGACAATCACATGAAAATAATCAATATTGGAATTCTTGCCCATGTAGACGCTGGAAAGACGACCTTGACGGAGAGCCTGCTATATGCCAGCGGAGCCATTTCAGAACCGGGGAGCGTCGAAAAAGGGACAACGAGGACGGACACCATGTTTTTGGAGCGGCAGCGTGGGATTACCATTCAAGCGGCAGTCACTTCCTTCCAGTGGCACAGATGTAAAGTTAACATTGTGGATACGCCCGGCCACATGGATTTTTTGGCGGAGGTGTACCGCTCTTTGGCTGTTTTAGATGGGGCCATCTTGGTGATCTCCGCTAAAGATGGCGTGCAGGCCCAGACCCGTATTCTGTTCCATGCCCTGCGGAAAATGAACATTCCCACCGTTATCTTTATCAACAAGATCGACCAGGCTGGCGTTGATTTGCAGAGCGTGGTTCAGTCTGTTCGGGATAAGCTCTCCGCCGATATTATCATCAAGCAGACGGTGTCGCTGTCCCCGGAAATAGTCCTGGAGGAAAATACCGACATAGAAACATGGGATGCGGTCATCGAAAATAACGATGAATTATTGGAAAAGTATATCGCAGGAGAACCAATCAGCCGGGAAAAACTTGCGCGGGAGGAACAGCAGCGGGTTCAAGACGCCTCCCTGTTCCCAGTCTATCATGGCAGCGCCAAAAATGGCCTTGGCATTCAACCGTTGATGGATGCGGTGACAGGGCTGTTCCAACCGATTGGGGAACAGGGGGGCGCCGCCCTATGCGGCAGCGTTTTCAAGGTTGAGTACACCGATTGCGGCCAGCGGCGTGTCTATCTACGGTTATACAGCGGAACGCTGCGCCTGCGGGATACGGTGGCCCTGGCCGGGAGAGAAAAGCTGAAAATCACAGAGATGCGTATTCCATCCAAAGGGGAAATTGTTCGGACAGACACCGCTTATCAGGGTGAAATTGTTATCCTTCCCAGCGACAGCGTGAGGTTAAACGATGTATTAGGGGACCAAACCCGGCTCCCTCGTAAAAGGTGGCGCGAGGACCCCCTCCCCATGCTGCGGACGACGATTGCGCCGAAAACGGCAGCGCAAAGAGAACGGCTGCTGGACGCTCTTACGCAACTTGCGGATACTGACCCGCTTTTGCGTTGCGAAGTGGATTCCATCACCCATGAGATCATTCTTTCTTTTTTGGGCCGGGTGCAGTTGGAGGTTGTTTCCGCTTTGCTGTCGGAAAAATACAAGCTTGAAACAGTGGTAAAGGAACCCTCCGTCATTTATATGGAGCGGCCGCTCAAAGCAGCCAGCCACACCATCCATATCGAGGTGCCGCCCAACCCGTTTTGGGCATCCATAGGACTGTCTGTTACACCACTCTCGCTTGGCTCCGGTGTACAATACGAGAGCCGGGTTTCGCTGGGATACTTGAACCAGAGTTTTCAAAACGCTGTCAGGGATGGTATCCGTTACGGGCTGGAGCAGGGCTTGTTCGGCTGGAACGTAACGGACTGTAAGATTTGCTTTGAATACGGGCTTTATTACAGTCCGGTCAGCACGCCGGCGGACTTCCGCTCATTGGCCCCGATTGTATTGGAACAGGCATTGAAGGAATCGGGGACGCAGCTGCTGGAACCTTATCTCTCCTTCATCCTCTATGCGCCCCAGGAATACCTTTCCAGGGCTTATCATGATGCACCGAAATACTGTGCCACCATCGAAACGGCCCAGGTAAAAAAGGATGAAGTTGTCTTTACTGGCGAGATTCCCGCCCGCTGTATACAGGCATACCGTACTGATCTGGCCTTTTACACCAACGGGCGGAGCGTATGCCTTACAGAGCTGAAAGGATATCAGGCCGCTGTCGGTCAGCCGGTCATCCAGCCCCGCCGTCCAAACAGCCGCCTGGACAAGGTGCGCCATATGTTTCAGAAGGTAATGTAAAGATACATAATCGTCAAGACGGCAACAATCAGAAGTTATGGAGGGTAACAATGGAATATAGTAAGGAAGATTTAATGGAAGCAAAAAAGCAAATTTGGGGAGTGGGAGAGAACATGGGAACAGAGGAAAGTAAAAAAATCTGGGAGGAGAACGCACAATTTTGGGATAATGCAATGGGTGACGAATCTAATGAATTTCACAGAGAGGTAGTGCGTCCCAAAGTAACGGAACTTCTATCTCCTAATCCTGCGGATTACATTTTGGATATTGCGTGTGGCAATGGAAATTATTCTTCGTATCTTGCACAAAGAGGCGCTTCGGTTGTCGCTTTTGATTACAGCAAAAAAATGATAGAATTGGCTAAAAGACGGCAATCACAATATGCAAAACAAATTGAATTTTGTGTGGCGGATGCGACCGATAGAAAAAGTATATTAGAATTAAAAAGAAATCGAGCCTTTACGAAAGCAGTTTCTAATATGGCAATTATGGATATTACGGATATTGAACCACTTCTTATGGCTGTTTATGAACTGTTGCAGGAAAGCGGAATTTTTGTCTTTGCAACGCAACACCCTTGTTTTGTCACGTTGACTGAAAAATATATGACACCGCACAGTTACTATGATATAGCGATTGAAGGGCAACCGAAAGAGCAGATTTATTATCATCGTTCCATACAAGATATTTTTAACCTTTGTTTTAGAGCTGGATTTGTCATTGATGGATTTTATGAAGAATGTTTTAAAACCAACAAAGAAATTCCTATGGTAATGATAGTAAGGCTTAAGAAGGTAAAACGTGATAGCTTAAAATAAATTCAAGTTTGTCGGGTAAATAGCAAACCCAGCCGAGCCAGTCAACGGTCAAGATGAACGGCGCATATGCGCAGCCGTTGACAGCCCCGCCCGCCTTTGCTGGTAGGCAATCAAGGGGCGACAGCAAGAAGTGCCACCGCCCCGCACTATTATTCAGAAAGGGGAATTTCCATGACCGACCAGATAGCCTATCAAGAATATATCCAGCGCAGGTACAACGCCTTTTGCAAGACTGTTATCCGCTGTGCCGCCTTGGACAAGATTTTGAAGCTTAAACGGCAATGGGAACGGCAAGTTTCCCTTGACTATCTGATGAACGAGAAGTTTGTCCAGTTTGCCGCGTCGGAGCCGGACGAGGAATACCCATTTACCGTCTGCGGTCAGACCGTCCTGCTCTGCAACGCCGCCCTTGCCGACGCGATCTCTGTTTTGCCGGAGCAGACGCGGGAAGAAATCCTGCGCTATTACTTTCTGCGCCAGCCGCAGCGCGTGATCGGCGCGTGTATTGGCCGGTCACGCAGCACAGCGGGGCGGCATATCCAGCTTGCCTTGCAGCGGCTACGCGAAGAAATGGGGGTGAGCCGGTATGAGTAGACTTCTCCCCTATGAAACAATCCTCAAAGCCCGTGAGGGCGACCCAGAAGCCGTGAACGCTGTCCTGCTCCACTACGCCGGATATATCCGCTATTTCTCAAAAGTGAACGGGCAGGTCAACGCCGAGGTCGGGTTTGATGTGGTTTTCGATTGTGTTCCTATAACGAATGTAGGTTGACTCTTTTACCCCTAATCGTTTGGCGTGTAACCACGCATCCAGCCAATATTCATATTTTTCCTTATCTTTTGTTTTTTCCAAAGTACAGTTTACAAGGGACTACACAGGGTAGGTATCTGACGGGAGGGGTGCCGCCAGTCAGATTTTCCATGTGATGTTCAAGCTGTCGCTTGTGGCGGCTATGGTGGTGATCATCAAATCCACCACACGCCGCTTGTCATCAAAAGATACATTCTCCCAGGTATCGAGGTAGCCGGAAATCTGGCTGACCTGTTCCGGGCTGATGGCCTCCACAGTCAACTCCGCTATCCTTGCCAGAAGTTCCTGCTTGCGCCCGTCCAGTTCCGCTATCTTCACATTCACATAGGAGAACAGGACATTGTTTGCCCCCGTCAGACTGTCCACCAGCTTTTCAATCTCGCTGTCTACATGGGCAAGTTCCACTTGCAGGGCGGTGATTTTCGGGTTTGCCTTTGCCGCTTTCTTTTTTCCTGTCAGCGTCTTGTAGCTTGCCAGCTTCTTTACCATCTGCTGATAAACAACCGCTTCCAGTTCCGAAGTGATGATTTTCCCACAGCCAGGACAGCTTTTATTGTCCAGCCGTTTCGTGCAGCGGAGATACTGTTTGCCGGAGGGATTGTAGATACTCATAAGAGCATACCCGCAATTCCCGCACTTGATTTTTCCTGCCAGCCATGTGTGGGTGGCTTTCCGGGCAGACTGGATTTTCATGTTGTTCATCAGCTTCTTGCGGCAGGTCAGCCAGGTGTCGGAGGGGACGATACCCTCATGGGGAGCCAGTACCAGCATTTGGTCTTTTAAGTCGTTTTTCTTGCTGGCCTTTACATCTCGCCCTTGATACAGATAGCAGCCGTTCATGCCCGTAAAATCGGCAACGTCATTGACAATGACTGTACCTTGACTTTTGAAAAATTCGTACACATCAAGGTCTGCCTGCACATAGACAGGATTGCGTAACATCTGCGCCAGCGTGGGGCGTATCAGCTCTTTGCCATGGAACAAAATCCCCTGTTCGGCAAAGTACCGGGTAATGTCCCCGTAGGAAGTTGTGGGCTGGGCGTACATCTCAAACATCAGCCGGATATTGGCCGCTTCCTCCGGGTTTACCACCAGCTTCTTTGTGTTGATACCGTCCATCTTGATAGGCTCCGTATGGAAGCCGTAAGGGGCTTTCCCGCCCATCTTAAAGCCCCGCTGACTGCGGGAGTAGTAAGCGTCCGTTACCCGCTTCTGTATCGTTTCCCGTTCAAGCTGGGCGAACACGATACAGATATTCAGCATGGCCCGTCCCATCGGCGTGGAGGTATCAAACTTTTCCGTAGAGGACACAAACTCCACATTGTACTGCTGGAACAGCTCCATCATGTTGGCAAAGTCCAGAATGGAACGGCTGATACGGTCGAGCTTGTAAACCACGACCTTTGCAATCAAGCCCCGCTTGATGTCCCGCACCAGTTCTTGAAACTTCGGACGGTCTGTGTTCTTGCCGCTGTACCCTTTGTCTGTGTATTCCTTGCAGTTACCGCCTTTCAACTCGTATTTGCAAAATTCAATCTGGCTTTCAATGGAAATGCTGTCCTTTTTGTCTACCGATTGTCTTGCATAGATTGCGTCTATCCGATTGTTCATATTGTCGCTCCTTTTCTTAAAAAAGAAACGGAGCTGCTGACAGTTCTATTATACCGCCAGCAGCCCCGCAAATCAATGATGGGTTTGGAAAACCTTATGTCCCGGCTTCCTCACTCTCCCGCTTGTCGGCGTACTTGCGGAACACCTCATAAAGCTGCTGTTCCAGTTCCCGGCGTTTGGCTGCTTCCTGTTCCGGCGTGAACACCGGGGAGAGATTTTCCAGTGTGATTTCCTTTCCCTGAAAAGTCACGATTTCGATTTCCTTTTTGTATCTGATATTACTTATAAGATCACCTTTCCTTTCCATGCTGCCGCTGTTGCCGTTTCAGTTCCGCTAAAATCTCCGGCGGGATACGGTCAACCAGCCGCCGCATATCGTCCAGTTCGCTTTTTAACTTCGCCCGTTCCATCGTGTCATTCATCTTGCCTTTTTCGCTGGCCTTTGCCCTGACTTCCAGCTTTTCATTTTCCGCTAACAAGTCATTGATTGTGACCTTGTATTTTTTCAGTTGCCCGGAGAAGTTCTCCATCTGCGGAAACCACTTTTTCAGCATGGAGAGGGCTTCCTCTTTCTTCTTTCCGGCGTTCAGCGGGGTAATGCCGGAGAGAACCGCTTCAATGGCCCTCGCCTGTTTGGAGAGGTTGACCGCCTGTTTGAACAGCCGGGTGGGGATATGCTTCCGGCCCGTCTTGCTGGCGCTTTCCCCACGCTCCAGGTCGGGGTACTGCTCCACCATACAGGCGTGAAAATCGTCCTGCCACTTCGTCAGATTGGCCCGGTTGCCGATAATTTCTTTGGCGCACAGGCGGTTGTCCTTTGTCAGCGGCACAAAGACCAAGTGCAGATGGGGCGTTTTTTCATCCATGTGTACCATAGCCGAAACGATGTTCTCCCGGCCCACCCGGTCAATGAGGAAGTCCGCCGCCCTCTGGAAGTAGGCCGCTATCTCCTTTGGGGACTTGCCCTTGAAAAACTCCGGGCTGGCGGTAATCAGCGTGTCCACAAACCGAGTGCTGTCCTTGCGGGTGCGGCATCTGGCCTGCTCGATGCGGCTCTGAATGAAATGGTAGTAGCGGCCATCCGGCTTGACGATGTGGAAATTGTACTTGCTCCGGCTGGTGTCAATGTCCGGGTTGCTGGCGTACTGCTCCTTTTTCCGTTCATGGTGGGCTTCCAGCGGCCCCGCCGGGTGGCCCTTGTGCTTCTCAAATCGCAAAATTGCGTGTTGTGCCATTGAACTCCTTTCCCCATTCCATTCCTTTCCGGCGGGTTTTCCCGCCGAAAATATCTCTGATAGGATTGGAATGGAATGAATGTAAATAGATGGTTTTAATCTCTGTATTTCTATATACCGTCAGATTTCCGTACTTCAAGAGGATTGATTTTCGTACTCGCCAAGTACGGTTTTCAGCCCTCCGGCGTACCATAACCGGATTTCTTGAAGTCGGTGTTTGGAACCGCTTCATAGGATTTCGGGTAAATGCGGTTGGGTTTTCCACAGCCCTGTTTCTGGATTTCCACCAGCCCCGCATACTGCAACTCCCGCAGGGTGTTGACCGCTTTCTGCCGCCCGCAGCGGAGCAAAGCGACCACCTCGCAGATGGGGTAGTACAGGTAGACCCGCCCGTACTCGTCCGCCCAGCCGTTCTTCCGGGACAACTCCGCCCGGCGCAGGACAAAGGCATACAGCACCTTCGCTTCGTTGCTCAAGGGCTGGAATGTGGGTGCTTCAAAAAGGAAATTGGGGAGCCGGGTGAAACTGAACGCCTTTTCCGGCTGGTGAATATAAATCGTGTTTGTCATAGCGTGTTTTGTGGACGGTTAGAGGCCCGTTTTCCGGGGCGAATGATAAATGATACCAGCCGCCCCGGTTGAGGGCTTGCGGAGCCTTGCAAATCAAGGCTTTTCCCGCTCTTAACTGTCCACAGCAGACCTCCTTTTCCGTTCACTTTCTGTTTTCTGCCGCCTGTGAACTCTGGCGGCGCAGTCCGGGCAGTATTTGCCCCGGTTGGACTTCGGGACGAACACACCGCCGCACTCCGCACAGCGTTTCAAGTCCCTGTCCCGGTAAATCTCCGCTTCCAGCGTCCTGTCCAGCGGCAAGACCGCCCAGCGGAACCACTTGCAGCAGACGGAGAACGAAATCATCTGCGGACAGGCGCAGGTGTCGCCATCGTCCAGCGCAAGGCAGTTTCCGTCCTCGCAGTTGCAGCACTCCCGGCGTATCAGGCCGCTGGCTCGTCTCTTCTGGGGCGGGGTTATGCGGTAGGGGGAGCCGTCCGGCCTGTGTTCCAGCGGCGGCAGGTGTTGATAGGGTCTTTTGCTCATGCGTCCCTCCGTTTTCTTTGGCGTGTTCTGTTTCCAAGGTGCTTGTCCATCGATGAACTATCCCAAGTCTACACCTTTTTGACCGCCTGTGCCGTATATCCAAGAGGTAGGAAATCAGCCTGAAAAACTCCCTATTTCCACGCTCTCGGATTTGTGATATAATCAAAAAAAGATAAAAGACAAATTCAGGTTTCTGGTCTTCTTGCACAAAATAAAGGAGGAGCTATTATGCAAATTGTTTATATTCCAAGCGAATCAATGTCTGTTCAAGGTAAAAAAGATGAAATCTATAAAAGATATGGGAAAGACTGGAATATTAGAGAACAGGGAGGAGGTAACGGAAATTGGTTGTTGACCAGAAAAAGTGATGTGCTTGTAGATGGAAAAAGTTATCGTACTTTTGTACTTGAACACTACGGTAAATCCAAGCTGACAGCGAAGCTTGTTGATAAATTTCGTGAAGATGTAGCAAATGGTAAAATAAAACTGTAAATGCCTATGCCGTTATGCTATGAGCATAGTACATAGCATAACGGCTTCTCTTTCGTTGAGCTAGCAAGGAGGGTGAATATGTCTTTATCCATACAAGAGCGATTAAAAGACCTACGTGTGGAGCGTGGCTTGACGCTGGGGCAGCTTGCGGAGCAGACCGGGCTTTCCAAGTCTGCGCTGGGCAGTTACGAAACGGAAGACTTCAAGGACATCAGCCACTATGCCCTTATCCGGCTGGCGAAGTTTTACGGTGTGACCGCTGATTATCTGCTGGGGCTGTCTGAAATGAAAAATCACCCAAACGCCGATCTTGCAGACCTGCGTTTGAGTGATGAAATGATTGACCTGCTGAAAAGCGGGAGGATAGACAATACCCTGCTGTGTGAGCTGGCGGCGCACCCGGATTTCCCCCGGCTGATGGCTGACCTTGAAATCTATGTGAACGGAACGGCACTGAAACAGGCGCAGGGTGCAAACGCCATAGTGGACACGATGAGCGCAACTGTTATAAAAAAGCATAATCCTGGCATGAGTGATACGCAGTTAAGACAGCTTATCACCGCCCATATTGATGAGGACGAGTTTTGCCGCTATGTGATACAACGGGACATAAACGGGATTGCCCTTGCTCTGCGGGAAACACACAAGGACGATTTTTTCAGCGTCCCAGAGGATAACCCGCTAAAAGAAATGCTGGAAACTGCTGGTGAAATCGTCAGCCAGGACAGCGACACGGAACAAGCGTACTTGGCGTTTATCTGCAAACGGCTCAAGCTGAATTTTAGGAAGCTGTCAGTAGAAGAACGGAAGTGGCTGAAAAAGATTGCGGAAAAATCCGACTTGCTGAAGAATCCAAAACCGCAGAGAGGACGAAGATAAAAAATGCCTGAACGGCGGTTCTGGTTTTTCAGAACCACCATCCAGGCATTTTGTTTAGTAATAGAAAAAGGTGCAGTTGATTATTGCGTATTGTCAATCTCTCTCAAACCGGGTAGTAAAAATACGGCAAGCGCAACGATGATAATGCCAATTCCGCAAATGACAAACCATTTCTCAACTCCCAGCCGCTCCGCCAGAGGCCCGGAAATGACAAGGCCAAACGGCATGGCGAGGGAAGCGGCGCTTGTCAGTAGAGAAAAAACTCTCCCCAGATATTCTGGTTTGACCGTTTCTTGAAAAATCGCATTTTGCACACCGTAAAATGGAGCGGAAATTCCCATAACAGTACAGCACACAACAAAGACAAGAAATGCGTCTGGCGGCAAAAGCCCGGAGAGCATATTGCTAACGCCCATCAGGAGAACGGAAAGACCGATGGTGTACCGCCGTTTCTTAAAACCGCCCCAAATGCTCAGAATGACTCCGCCAAGCAGCATACCAACCGCAAAAGCAATTTCAGCGGCAGAGGCATGGGCCGGTGTTCCTTTGAAGTATGACATACAGATGAGAGGAAAAAGCGTACTGATTGGCATATAAAAGAACATATAAATTACACCAATCCAGAGCAGAGCAAAGAGGCCCCTGTTTTGCTTTAATACCACATACCCCTCTTTCATATCCTGTAAAAACTGTTGTCTTTTCGTTTCTGGACATAGTTCAGGCGTTGGTATGGACGAAATCGCAACAGTCACACAGGCAAGGATTGCACCCACAATATCTAACAATATAATTGCATTAAGAGGCCAAACAGCATATAAAAACGCTGCGGCAGCTGGACTGATAATCGCACTTACTGCTTGCATGGTCTGCGTGTAACCAGCGCATTTTGTAAGTTCCTCTTTTGGCACAATCATAGGTGTTGCTGCGCTGAATGCTGGAGAATGAAAAGCAGTTCCCGCACTTCGGATTAACAGGACAACCATAATAGACCATACGGGCAATTCCATGTAAAACGCCACCAGCGCCAGAATACCGCCAGCGGCGGCAATTATCAAATCCGCACCAATCATTACGCTTTTACGGCTGTGCCGGTCAACAAAAGCACCTGCAAACGGGCCTAAACAGGCTTGCGGCAAAAATCCAATCAGTGTTGCCGCCGTCAATATGATTGCAGAATTAGTTTTCGCAACCAAATAAAAGATAATGGCCATTTGCAAAATACCGCTGCTAATAAAGGATATTGCTTGTCCGGCAAGAAGTGTAAAATAAGTTTTTCTCCATGAATTGTTGTTTTGGGTCATAATGCGAACCTCCTTTTTTATTGCATTGTTCCTTTGTTTCTGCAATAAAAAGCAGGCGTTGTCCCACAGAGAGGGCAGACGCCTGCATAACAACAAAGCACGAAAAAACACCACGATACAGTTCAAAGACTGCTCGTGTCAAACCTACGTGTTCCTTTGCATACGCACGCAAAAAAAGCCCACCATCATGTGGAAAGGTACTTCTACTTTTTATTGCTTATTAGCGTACACAAATTAACACACGTAAGCCTCCTTCCAATCTCAAACTGTCGCACAGTATAACACACATCCGATAGACTTGTCAACCATTTTTAACCTTGTTTTCCATCTTGTTTTTCCATCTCTTACGGGCAGTAGCAAAGCCAGGCGAGCCAGTCAACGGTCAAGATGAACGGCGCTTTCAGCGCCGCCGTTGACAGTCTCGCCCGTCTTTGCTAATGGGTAATCAAGGCGGGAAAGCCATTTTAGGGCTTTCCCGCCCATTTCAATTTTGGGAGAAGAAAGGCCCCAAAATGAACGAGTGCGGCCAAACACTTTTAGGGATTGGCCACCTTGTCCACCCATCCAGCGGGGCGGCGGGGAACGGTCAAGGCCGGGCGTCAGCCCATTCATTTCAGCCTTGACGGTTTCCTGCCGTCCTGCTACTTTTCCCGGAGTGTGGCCACACATCTGGTCACGGTGTCCAGAGCTTTGGGACTTTTTGTCCCATAGGCCGGGGGCGGAGGACGAGGGACGGGGGCTTTCATAATACGCCCTGTCTGCTGCTGAAATCAGCCCTTTGTTTCCGGCTTACCAGCCCCAAACAAAGCCCTGCTTTCCTGCCGCGTCAAATGCCCTTGCCCTCCCCGGCGGCAACGGTATTTTCAGGGCAACGCCGACAGAGCGTATAACACACTACACTTTGCTCCGCAAAGTCGTGTGCCAAATGGGGCGCTGCCCCCTTTGGAAACCCCCGCAACAAACAGGTGCTATGCACCCAGCCGGGAGCATAGCGCCGTTTGTTGTCAGCAGCCCGTTTCACGGTCTGCGTGTAGTTCCTTGTAAACTGACCTAAATCACTTGATAAATCAGCATAGTTCTGAGCTTTGAGAAGTTTCGCTTTTACTTCGGTATAGGTAGGTGCGTATAGGTATTTATATTTTGCCTTTCCGTTTCCGTCATAGGAATCAATATACCTTGCTTCCCATCTACCATCTTTCCTTTTATAAATGTTTTCACCTGTTCTCGACATTGCTTTATATCCTTTCTAATTACTATTGGCTGACGGACAATGTGACTGAAAATAGCTTTTCTATGCAGCCAAGCACTCTGTTTTTTTGCTTTAAGAACTAAAACAAAGTTCTTTTTCGACATTTTTCAGGTATTTTCGTTTGACACCTTGACAAATCCGACAACACTATGTATAATTATATTAGGTTTTTCGAGAAAATTCTGCTTTCGTCAAGGAGAATACTCTACGAAATAAATGGGTGTTTGACAGATGCTTTCGGCATCTGTTTTTTTATTTGTTTCTTTCAAGCGTTTCAGCACTTTCTGCCATTTTAACTATTTCTTCATCCGGGACTGCTTCGGGGCTATACTCTAAAACATAACTTATTTCTGGTGTGTCAGTCCAGCAAAGATATGAATGTTCATCGAACTCATAGAGTGCTGCATCCCAATTTTTAATTTTCATTTCTTTGCAACGGTTCGCACTATCAGGATTTATCAAAACGCCAAGAGCATCCACATTTAATCCTGTGATTTCTGAAGGATCTGCCTCGTAGTATGTAGTTTTCAAAATATGATAGTTGATTTCGTTGCCTTCTTTATCGGCGTATTTTAGAGTACCCGCAACAACTGTTTCTGTCTGCTTTTTAACATCATCACCAAGCACTTCTTTAATCGCTGATTCTATGCGAATTATCATATCTTGGAGTGTGTCCTTCTCCTTCACCAAAGCTCCGATAGCAAAAGCAACTCCCAAAACAATAATTACTGCAATCAATGATATTATCAGCTTCTTTTTCATCGTGTTCCTCCCTTTGCAGATCACAAGCAGTCTGCAATATTGAAAACGGTCAAACCGTGTTTAGCAGCATAATCTACCGTATACGCCGTTCCTCCTTTACTTTCAGTCAAGTATGCTATACAAGCCGAACTATTATCTACAAGATGACGGTTGCGTTTGTGCATACAACCTCTCGTGTATTCTTCCGATGTATAAACAACCTTATCAGCTTGCTCTTTGATATTCTCATATATCTTTACATCTTCACTTGCCCAACCTCTTGTTTGGAATCGGCAAGGTAAAACAAGAATAAGGCGAATATCAGGATAGTGTTCCTTTAATTTCAAAACTGCGAGAGCTGCGATGGTATCAAAACCTAACGCTCCTCCTGCACCAAAGTATAGATAACCCTTCTTTATAAGCCGTTCAACCATTTCTTCAGTCTTGTCGAAAATAAGTTGATAATCTCCCAAAGGAATATCTCTGTGTCCGGTAAAGCAACAAGTTTTCTGTTTCACACTCTCACTCCAAAAATATCGCTATTAGCGTATAACTAACGATAATGGCATTAGTATATCACAATATCGTCAAAAATGATAGGTTTTTCGGCAAAAAAATAAGCCTGCGAAAAATCGCAGGCTCAAACACGCAAAATTTACTTTATGGTCTGTTGAATAAAGGCATCAAGAATAGCAAACGCCTTTTCTTGTTCCTCCGGCGGTAATGCTTCAAGACGCTCTGATAAGCGTGAACTCTTGACCTTGTAGCCAAAGTCAATAACATCAGAGAACACATCATCTGCTGAACATTCCAAAGCATTTATAATGGCAACTAATTTATCCAAGCGAGCAGAGCTTTTTCCTCTTTCAATATCCGATAAATAGTTAGTAGACAACCCGATTACTTCAGCGAACTGCTGCTGAGTATAGCCTTTTGCTTGTCTTATCTTTTGAATACGTTTGCCGATTATCTGTTCAACGCTCTTTTCGTTTTGCACACATTCCACCTCCAATCAAACTAAAGTCGTAACAGCTAATGCTGATAGTATTAGTATACTTGGTAGATATGACATAATACACAAGACGACGGCGAAGCACTAACGATGATATACTGAATTTCATAAAATATTTACGATATTTTCGTTGCTTATTCGCTATAAGCGTTATTTTTGAGCAAAAAAAGAAGTTACCCCCAACCAAAGTTCCGTAGTTTTTCCGCAGTGCGTCCGCCGTGCTTTTCGCAAGGTTTGTTCGGTTATCTACAATATTCAGTAAGATACCGTCAATCTTCAGGTTCGGATTGATATGCTGTTTGACCTTCCCGATGGTCTGCATAAGCTGTGTCATTCCTTTTGCGGGAAGATACTGAGCCTGAACGGGAATAATTACGCTGTCTGCCGCCGCTAAAGCGTTCAGAGTTACCATACCGAGGGAAGGCATACAGTCGATCAGGATATATTCATAATCGTTCTTTACCTTATTCAGATAGGTTCTCAAAACAGTTTCACGGCTCATAGTCGTTACAAGCATCATTTCCATTGCGGACAGTTCAAGGTTTGCGGGAAGCAAATCAACATTTTCCTCGTGATGCAAAATACCGAAATGCGGGTTTCCGTTTTCTTCACGCATTATCTCGGACAACTTATTAGTAATGGTAGTCGGCAGACTGTCATTATCTTTCCATCCGAGGCAAGTCGTGAGGTCGCCCTGCGGATCGGCGTCTACAAGGAGTACCTTTTTACCTTGCTTTGCAAGTCCTATCCCTAAATTGACCGTTGTGGTCGTTTTGCCTGTGCCGCCCTTCTGATTGCAGATAGCAATGGTTTTACAGTTTGGCATTGGCTTTCCTCCTTTCCATAGATTTATAGCCGGCTGTGTTCAGACGGCTATGTATCAACGCAGTATTTGTTTTCAACACCCCCTGCGTAAAGCTGTTGCTTTGTGTGGGAAGCACATCGGTCACAGTTTGCGAAACCGTGTCATAGGAATTTCACCTCTGCCGGGTTATCCGCCAGCTCCGTAGAGAAGTATCATTATCATTCTGACTGTCATCGCCGTATCAGGTGCAGCCTGACGCTTTTACCGGGGATTCTCGCTCGCTCTATTATCAGAGGTCTTGGCGTACCCGATAAGGTGGCTCATCATCAGAACTAAAGTCCGATGTGCCTATATATTCAGTTGTCAAGGAACAGCGAAAGAGTTGCTCCTAATCGGAGTTAAGAAATAACCCTTTCACTAATTCCCACTGGGAGAAACCAATCGGCAAGGCAAAATAAAAAATTTTTTTGAAAAAATAAAAAAAGCCACCTGATCCTGAATAGGAAAAGGTGGCTGAATGAAAACACCGTATCGTAACTGAACGACACGGTGCAACTTGAATTACTTATTCGATTTGATATTTTCCTTATATATAGAGAATTTGAAAGTTTCTATTTTTCGCTTTCCTTACTTTCATAATGACTTCATCAACACCATCGGTATATTTGCCAAGCCGGATAAGCGAATTGCGTTTGTTTATAAGAGAAGAAATGATTTCTGCATATTCACGGTCATTGAGAGCGATGTAATACTTTTTGTTTTTCATAAGTGTAACCTCCTACGTTGATTATATAATAATCCGGTCATTTTGAAAAATGTGCGTGGCAGGGAAACCCTAACACATAATAAAAAGGGGATAAAAAGGTACAGGGTAAAACAAGTTCGAACTGTTATGAGCACTCTTTTCAATTAGCAGGATTTTTAGCACGATTTTTTGAGCGATTAGCAGGAAAGCGATTTTGATTAGCAAAAATCGAAAATTCCTGCTAATTATATTAGCAAGCTAATTGAGGGTAATGGTAATATGAACACGAAAAACATGAGCAAAAAACAGCCTTAATTCGTCATCTGTGCAAAAACACAGGCATACAAAAAATAAAGCCGAAAACCTTGTAAAATCAAGGCTTTCGGCGTTGTTTGTGGCGTCGCTAAGAGGATTCGAACCTCCGGCCTACCGCTTAGGAGGCGGTCGCTCTATCCGGCTGAGCTATAGCGACATTTATCGGAAATTTTTTGCTGCCTTCCCAGGATAGCACACCTCTCTTCCTGTCCTACACCGGGTAAGCACTTTTTGAGACGCAACAAATACGCATAATATTTTACAATATGTTGGATGGTTTGTCAATACGAGTCCCAAAAGAAATCCGGGCAATGTCTGTGTTTTTTCATATGCCGCGTCCTTTTTTCTCTGAACAGTGCTTTGGAGAAAGTGTTGCGCATCCTCCCGTCGGCGCAGGGGAATATAGTAAACGCGCTTGAAAACCGGTATAGCCCGCTTTTCAAGCATGCGGCAGTGCCGCTGGTTCAAAAAAGGCTGCTGCCTCTTTTGAACTGCGTTCACTCTAACACAGGCATTGCCCCCGGCCTGAAAAGGATTGCGCTTTCCCGGCGGATATGGTACAATAGCCGTATACAGTTGGCACGCAGGAGGTACATATGAAACAACAAGGACGCAGGCAGTTTCAGCCCCGCAGGCTTGGCCCGGTGGCCGGGCTGCTGGTGCTGGCAGTGCTGTTTATCCTCTCCAGCCGCATGGGGCCTATGGGCCAGGACGCCCCGGAGGATATCACCTCCATCCCTCTGCCGGAGAGCGCGGCGGAAGGGACGCAGGGGCTTGAGGTCTATTTCCTGGATGTGGGCCAGGGGGACAGCCAGCTTATCCGCATTCCGGGGGAGGGCGGATACTTCGATGTGCTTATTGATACAGGGGAGTATGGGTATGCCGACGGCCTGACAGACTATCTGCGGGATCTGGGGGTTTCGGAGATAGACGCCCTGGTGTGCAGCCATCCCCACACGGACCACATGGGCTGCATGGCCCGGATTGTAGAGCGGTTTGACATTGGCAGCCTGTACATGCCCCAACTGCCCGAGGATCAGACGCCCACCACCCGGGCCTATGAAAAGCTTCTGGACGCGGCGGCGGACAAGGATCTCACCGTTATCCGCCTGCATGAGGACGCTTTGATGGAGTCCCCTGCCGGGGCGCAGTTCCAGGTAATGGCCCCCCGGATGGATGCGGACTGGGAAGGGGCCAACAACTACTCCGCCGTCATACGGCTGGTGTATGGGGAGACGTCCTTCCTGTTTACCGGGGACGCGGAATCGGAAAGCGAAAAGACAATCCTGGAGGACGGCTATGGGGTAAGCACAGATGTGCTCAAGTGCGGCCACCATGGCTCCTCCAGCTCCACCACCAGGGCGTTCCTGGATGCGGTGGATCCCCTGTATGCAGTGATAAGCTGCGGAGAGGGCAATTCCTACGGGCACCCCCACAGGGAAACCCTCCAGAGCCTGCAAAAACGGGACATCCCTGTATACCGCACGGACAAAGACGGCACCATACTGGCAAAATCGGACGGGAAGAACATAACCTTTGAAACCGGACTGCCCAGCGTGCCGGGGAAGGACGACTAATCTAAAGGAGAGATGGCCATGCTGACGGAAAAGAAACGGGAATTTATCGCATTCATGCTGTCTGCGGAGGTGCTGCGCTTTGGGAACTTTGTCACCAAAAGCGGGCGGAACACCCAGTATTTTGTGAACACTGGAAACTATAAGACCGGGGCGCAGCTTTCCCGCCTGGGAAGCTATTATGCCGGGCTGGTGGCGGACGTCACCGGCGGGGACTTCGACGCCATGTTCGGCCCGGCCTATAAGGGCATTCCCCTGGCTTCGGCCTGCGCCATTGCCCTGTACCGGGAGCACAACATTGACAAGCCCTATTTCTTCAACCGCAAAGAGGTGAAGGATCATGGGGAGGGCGGCGCTACTGTGGGCTACAAGCCCCAGGACGGGGACAGGATCCTCATTATTGAGGACGTTATCACCGCCGGGACTGCCCTGCGGGAGTCCATCCCCCTTCTGAAGGCCTGCGCCGACGTGGCCATCCCCCACATGTTCATCAGCGTAGACCGCTGCGAGGTGGGCCGCACCCCTGGCAAAACCGCTATTATGGAGGTGGAGGAGGAGTTCGGCATCAAAGTCCATCCCATTGTGACTGTGGCGGACATCCATGCATACCTGCAGGAGCAGGACACCTCCCCGGCCCTCCTCAAGGCCATGGAGGGCTATATGGAGCAATACTGCATCCTGCCCTGACCGCCGCCCCCATTCTAAGAATCCCCCCGCCGCAGGCACGCGCCTGCGGCGGGGGGATTTTTCAAAGGCGGCTTTGTCACCACAGCAACTGGCCCAGGCCATCCAGATCCCACTGGCTCATAGAGGCCAGGGGCGCGTCTAAAAGGGACTTCTGCATATCCCACAAAAGGGAGCCTGCTTCCCCTGTGTCCCGGACAGCCTGGTACTGGCTGGCGCCATATGCCTGATCCAACTGGCTGTACAGCGCGCTGTAGGCCCGCTGTATGTGGGTGATCCGCTGCTTCCCGGCGGCAAGGGCCTTCACAGCGGCCTGGGCTGCTTCCCGGGTGGAGATGTCCAGCGCATCCAGACCCAAAGCCTGCAAGGGAGGATGGGACAGGGGCTTGCCAGGCACCGCGTCTCCGCCAGGGCGGGCTTTGGCAGCGTCCCCCCTGCCCGCAGCCGTAACCCTGCCGCCGCGAATCATAATGGAGGCGGTCTGCTGCTTTCCCACGCCGCTGTCCCGACCAATGCCCGCGCTGCCGGCGCTGCCTGTGGCGGTAAGGGCGCCGGCAGGGCCGTCGCCGCCTTTTACCCGGTCAATGCACAGGGAGGTGCCATCCCCCAGGGAGATGCCTGCGCAGCCTGGGCCGCTTTCAAAGATGTTGTGGGTGCCGTCGGGCAGCAGGAGCGTCACCTGGTTGCCCCGGCCCAGGCTGAAGGCCCGCCCGGAGGCCACCCGGCACTCCACCTCGTCCAGGGTAAGGGATACAGCGCCGATGCCGTCTGCCAGGGCCAGCCTGCCGCTGAAAGGCTGCTGGTTCAGGTCTGTGCCCGCCCCGCCGGATATGGCGTCCACCTGGCTGGTAAGCACCCGCAAAGTGCAGCTTTCCTCTTCATAGCGCCAGTCTGTGTCGGCGTCGCCCCCGGTGACAGTAAAGGGGTTGGGATACAGGGGGGCCTGCTGGTAAGCGCTTTCCCGCTGGCTCCACAGCAGGTATACATACCGGGTGCGCAGCCGCCCGGCCTCGTCCCGGCCCTGCAGGAGTACGCTGTGGGCGGGATAGCCATGGGAAGGGTCTGGCTTTGGCAGCCAGAGGCGGGCCATCTCCTGCCTGCCGCCCTTTGTCCAGGAAAGGGGCGCCTGCCTGCCGTCTACCGTTAGGGAGGTCAAGGCGCTCCAGCCCGGCACCAAAGCCTTCCACAGCAGATCAAAGGGCTTCACAGCCTCTCCCTGGGGGGTGTAAACCGGCATGGGCCTTGCCCCCAGCAGGAAGGAGGCGCTGTCCAGCACAACGGGGACAGGCTGCCCCTCCGGGCTTTCTTCCTGCACCGCGGCGGCACATCCCAGCAGGCGCAGAGCGCTGCCTGCCCCGCCCTGCAAAGAGCGAATCCGCACCACTCCCTCCCCCTCCAGGGTAAGGGATGTGCCAGCGCCCAGCCGCACCTGGCCCAGGGCGCCGCCCCCCTGGCTTTGAAGCCGCGCCTGGGGTGTTTGGACGGTTAGCTGCGGAATGGACGCCCCCCGCAGAACCACCATCCCCGGGCCTGCAAGGCGCAGGGCGGGGGCCTGGCCGCCAGTCCCCTGCAGGAGCAGGGGCATGTCCCCGGCTGCTGTAAGCACGCCTGTTTGGGGGTCAAAGGAAACGCCGGAAAGGGTGGCGCCCACAGCCCGAACCCCCGCCGCTTCCAGGGACTCCCCCTGAAAGGCAGGGGGCTGGCTTTGGGCTTCCGGCTGGCCCGCCTCCCCAGGCAGGGGGAAGGGCTGCGTAAGCAGGCTGTCTCCACCCGCGCCCAGGGGAAGATCTGTCTCCAGGCCCTCCAGGGAGGCCAGCAGGTTTAACAGCAGGGAAAGGCCGTCCCCGCTGCCGCCGCCAGGCAGCAGGAGGGCAGGGGGTATGCCGGGATCGGCGGCCCCGCCCTCTGCCGGCAGCAGCAGATCCGTTAAAAAGGACTGAAGGCCCGGGGCCGCACCTGTGGTGAACTGCTCCTGGAAGTCGGCAAGGCTGGTGAATCTGCCTCCTGTCAGGCTCTCAACAGCCTGATCCGGCGAAGCGCCTTTTGCTATGGCCTCTAAAAGCTTTTGCAGGCCCTCTGCCGCCAGGGCTGGATCCAGGGCCTCTTGGGAGCCGCCCCCGGCAATGACAGAGCCTAAGTAAAGGGAAGCCAGACAGCCCGCGGCAGAGCTGTCCTCCAAAGAAAGCCTGCTCAGGGCCTCCAGGACTTCCCGGCCAGTGGCAGCGGCATCCAGGCCCAGGGCCGCCAGAAGCGTTTCCTTGTCCGGCGGGGCGGAAGCCATGCCCCCCAGCAGCCAGCCGGGCAGGCTTGCCGCGTTTTCCCCTTCCCCCGGGAGAGGCGCGTCCGCCTGGAAGAACCCCGCGTCTACAGCGCTGCGGATCACCCGGTCTACCTGCTTGGAAAGCTCCTCCAATTGGGCCTGCAGGGCGTCGGAGTCCTCCGCTGTTCCCCCGGCGGCCTTCTGGGCCAGGCTTTCCATGCGGCTTAAGGCGTCCCGGACCTCCGCCAGGGCGGCTTCCCCGCCCAGCAGGCCCCGCTTTGCCTGCTGCACCTGGCCTGCCGACTGGCTGATACGGGCCGCCAACTGCCGCAGGGTGTCGGAAACCGCCACGCCCGGCTTTGTGCCCGCCTGCCGCACAGAGGCAGAGCCTGCCTGCTTTTCCGTTTTTGCCGTCCCTTCATAGCGGGGCGGCGCAAAGCCCCTGTTCCTGCGCACTCTCAATTCTCCCATCCGCTGCTCCTCCTTCCAGCAATGCCTATAATCCTATAACATAGATATCGTCCCGCTGGCAGGAAAAATAAGCATAAGCCCGGGATGGCTTGACCCAGGGAAACCGCCGCCGCAAACACAGCGCGGAAATGTCAAGAGTAAATGCGAAAAAATTTGAAATATTTTTTTCATAGGGCGGCGACGGCTTCACGGAAGAGCATTTCAGACGTTTTCCAACCTAAAATTTTACGTGGATAGTTGGCAATCCAGCTTTCCGCGCGCTTGACTTCTGCGGCGGTCACTTTCCCGAAGTCCGTTCCTTTCGGGAAGTGCCGCCGTATCATTTTGTTTTCGTTCTCATTGCTTCCCCGCTCGTAACTGCTGTATGGGTGACAATAGTAAACCTTTGTGCGCTTTCCCATCGTCAGCGCGGAACGTTCCAGCCGTTCCACGTCCGCGAATTCCCCGCCGTTGTCAACGGTGATCGTGCGGAAAATCAACCGGAAGAGGCGCGAACCGAAACGCCTTTCTATGCGATCAAGAGCGGCAACCACGCTGTCAGCCGTCCGATCCGGCATTAGCTCCATAATGGGAAGACGGCTTTTCCGTTCGGTCAGCACAAGAAGGGTTTTCTTTGAACTCTTCTTTTTTGAATAAACGGTGTCCATTTCCCAATGTCCCACATCTTCCCGCGCGTCCACTTCGGCGGGGCGTTTCTCTATGCTTTCACCTTTCGGCGCGCGCTTCACTGTTTTAACTGTGTGATATGGCCGCTTGCGTTTCGGTTTTTCCGGCAAGTCCGCGTTCGTCAGGCGAAGGAATACGCCCTTTGTTATGTAGTTGTAAAATGTGCCTACACAAATAGACGTTGAAAACATCTTCCCTTCAATCTCAATGGACGCAAGAGCGGCGGCGGGGGAATAACCTTCTTCCACCACCTTCTTTTCCAGATATTCCGCAAGGGCGCGATCGTTCCCTATTTTCAGGTCTGCGCCCTTCTTCGATAGGTTTTCACGGTAACGCCTATGTGCTTCGTCCGGATTATAGCGATCCACTTCCACAAGATCAGTTGTCAACTGCTTCATGCGTGCGCGGTTCTTTTCCCGATATATGGTGCTAACGTGTACGTGCAATCTATCCGCGATTGTCTGCGGCTTTTCCCCGGCCAGCAATGCGGCTTCCAGCTTGTAACGGTCTGTTTTTGTTAAATGGCTGAAACAGTGTCCCATGTTGTAAACCTCCATAAAACAGAAAAAAGGGGGCGGTTTCCCGCCCCCTACGCCTTCGTTTATTTATCGCCCCGTTATTTGTAATTCCTGCTTCAAGGCCGCTTGAAGAATGGCAGATACGTTTACGCCCGCCTTGTCTGCTTCCGCATTCAGCCAAGAAGGCAAAGAAACATTGCGGCGTACCGTCCGCATATCGTTCTTCCTGCGATATTCCGAAAAATCCACGTCAACCAGCGTTATAACGTCTTCTTCGTGTTCTTTTGAAATTCCCGCAACGTCAGAGGGGCGCGGGATTGCCTCTTTTTCGTCTTCCATATCAATTCCCATAATGCCGATTGCGTCCCGCGCCATTTCCATAGCGTCCGCATAGTCCGTCCCTTGCGTGTTGATGTTGAAATCAGGCACAAACACAATGATATGTTTTGCTCCTTTGCTCATAACAATAGGGTATGCCGCTTTCATGTGAATACCTCCAAATTATTTTATGATATATTGTTTGCCGTAGCGCGGGGGCTTATTGTAGCCCCCGCCGCCGTATGATTGCCCTTGCTAATTCTTCGTCCGTTTCTCTGTGCCGTACCACGCTTTCACGTTCTTTTCCTTTTACGTATATGTCATGGTTTGCACCGTGCCGTTTGAACTTCCAACCATTCTTTTCTAATAATGCTATGAGGTCTTTTGTTTTCATGTCCCGCCCTCCTATTCCCCCATTATACACAATAAATGTGTATATGTCAATAGCTTTCAGGAAAATAAATGCGAAAAAATGCAGAAACGGCGGGTTATCCCGCCGCTTTTTCATTCTTCCAACCCGACAAGCCATTGCGTAGACACGCCAAGCACCTTTGAAAGCACCATCAATTCATAATCGGTCACAAAGCGCGTGCCGATCTCCATTCTGGAAACGCTGTCCCGCTCCATAATCACACCTTCGATCTGCAACTTTGCCGCAAGGTCTTCTTGCGTAAGCCGCCGCTTTAGCCGTGCTTCCCGTATTCTGTCCCCTGAAACATTCTTCTTCCCGTGATAATCGTATATTTTCACCTGCCTTCGCCCCTTTCTGTGTTAATCATCAGCGCTATTCTTTACTTTAGCGCATTTTTGCGGTATAATCGTGTTAAAGGTCAGAACACAAACCGCGTTCCGGCCTGTTGCCAAAATATGAAAGGGGCTATTCAAACTATGAAAAAAAGCAAACTGATCCGAATTGTTCTTCTGTCCTGTTCGCCTCTCTGTCTGGCCGCGGCAATAATCCTTTTTGCCGAAGGCGACATAGCTTCCGGCGTTTGCGGCCTTGCGCTTGCCGCTGTGCTGATCTTTTTCGGATTGCGGAAGAAGAAAACGCCGCCCGCAATGAAGCCAGAAAGCTCGCCTTTGTCAAATTCCGCTCCCGTCGCGCCGCCTGAACCAGCAAGGCCGAATATCCCCGCGGCTACCATTGCCCCGCCTGCGCCGAAGCAACCGGAAGCCCCGCCCGCGGCAACCCCCGCCGTGCCAGTTCTCCCCGCGGTTTCCGGATATGAGTTGAAGTATAAGTATTCCGAAGTCAACATAGCCGGAAGCGCACATTATGAATGTGACGGGCTTTCGATCGGAAAAATGATTGACTTTGTACCAGAACCCGACAACGAACACGACCCGAAAGCCGTTGCAATTTTCTATGATGGTATCAAGCGCGGCTATCTTCCAGCAAACCAGCTTCAAGCCATGTATCACGACTTCCGCGCCCGTGGGGGCGACGCGATAGGCATTATTACGCGCCTTGGCTCTGGAAGCCTTCAAATGCTTTTGGGTTTTTATGTGAAAACAAAAAAGCCCGCGACGGAAGGTAAAACACTTTTGCAGGACAACAAAAAAGCAAAGGTCTTCCGACTTTCCGGGCGCGTTAGCGACGATATGTTATCCAGCCTATCAATATACGAAAAGGGCGACGGCGTAGAATATGAATTCGATTACACGAAGGGCAAGTATTTAGCCACTATCGGCGGGGATATAGGCTATTTCCCAAAATCAGCCGAAGCACTGCTTGAAGCAGGCGCAAAAGCCTTCATTGATCGCATTGACTACGATAGCGAAAAAGACAAGTACACTGTTTATGTAGCACTTTTCCCAACAGAAGGATAACCCCGCACACAAACGAAAAAAGCCCCCGTGCCAGCCGATAACGGCCAGCACGGGGGCTTCTCTATGCGTTCAGTAAATGGGGCGGGTGTTACCCGTTCCATGTGCCGCCCAACGCGGCCACGGTGAAGCGTCCGGCCCTGCCGTCCACAATAAGACGGTTTGCGGCCTGAAAGCACCGCACGGCATAGGCCGTGTTGCGCTCATACACACCACTTGCGCCGGACGCGCCGCAATGATACCCGCGGGCGATCAAGGCGGCTTGCAGGGCCTTCACGTCTTCGCCCTTCATAAGCGGTTTTGTAATTTTCAGGACGCGGGCAACCGCCCAGCCTTCCGCGGCGGGGGCTTTTTCCTCTTCCGCGGCTCCACCGCCGCCAGCTTTGGGGGCGGCCTGCGCCGCTCCCTCTTCGCTCTGTTCCGGAATATCGCCGTTCTGATCCGGCGCATGGGCGGCTTGTTCCGTATTTTCGCCGCTTCCGCCCGATCCGTTATCCGGCGCGCCGCTTTCGCCCACGGCCCCGCCGTTTCTGTTATCGGCTTCGGCGGTTTCGTTACTGCCGCCGCCTGCGGACGGGGAAGGCTCCGAAGCGTTGCCCGTTTCGGGGGCGTGGGCGTTTCCTGTTTCCGCGCCCGCGGCGGGCGTGGCGGCGGCCTGCCGCTCTTCTACCTTGTCCCGCTCGACGGGCGCGGCGGTTTTGTCTGCCTTCGGCTTCCGTCCCGGCTTCTTCTTCGCTGTGGTCTGCTTTTCGCTCATTGTGTGCAACCTCCCTTAAAGAATAGGCCCCCGCCGCCGAAGCGAACGGCCAGCGGGGGCGCGGGCTTTATGTACGCTGTTCCGTGTGCGTCTTCGGAAGGGCGAAAACGGCGGCTTCAATCGCGCCATCAACAATTTTCTTCATGTCGCCGTCAAGCTCCACCCCCGCCGCGGCGATAAACTCATACACAAGCCGCGTTGCTTCGTCCTTCCGCTGTGCCTCTTCGATCTTGCTTGTTTTATAAAGCTGTTCCGCGGCCTCTGCCGCCTTCTGCGCCCACCCGATCACGCGGTCAATAAAAGCGATTACCTCATTGCCGGGAAGGAAGGTCTTTAAGGTGTCAACCACACAATCCGCGGTGTCAAGCACCGTCCCCGTGCCTGCCAGCACGCCGGAAAGGTTGATCCCCTTCTGAACCAACCGCGGGATCACCACGGCCAGCCCGCCGAATACCGCCAGCACCGCGGCCAGCACCACCAGAAGAATAATTGCGTTGTTCATGTTTTCGTTTCCTCACTTTCTTTTATTTATCCGCATACGCTCATACAAGCGTAAGATCGGCCAGCTTGACGGCGGCCACCACTACGCCGCCGAAGGTGATAACGGCCCGATCGCCGGAAATTTCTTTCACGGTATGATCGCGGCCATAGACGAAAGAGGCAAGCCCGCCGCCCGTGTAGGTCTTCGCGCCCTCCTTCACGCGCACGGTGCTTCCCGCGGTAATCTGCGGGGCGGGGGCGGGCGCGGCGGCCTGCCCCTTGCTTTCCTCCACTATGAACGCGTCCGCGAAGCCTGCGGCCTTTGCCTTCTGCAAGCAGGCTTCGGCGTTGGCCTTGACGCTGTACGCGCCGATCTGGACGCGGTAAAGCGTCTTCGGCTCCGGCGCGGGGGCGGGCGTTTCCTCCGGCACGCCTAACCGCTTGTTTACCTCTGCGGCGATCTGCCCGTGAAGGTTATACAGATAATCGCCAGGACACGCCTTCGCCGCAAACCAGCGGTGAACGGTCATGTTCTGCTTGTCCACCTGTCCGATCAACGCCTTGTCGCCCTTCCAAAGAAGCCGCTTGATCCCGTTGCGGCGGCAAATATCCGTCACAAGGTCAAGCAGGGCTTTATATGCCTTGTCGGACACGTGCCACCCTGTTTCCGCGCCGCCGTCGTTTGCAACCTCGATCGTAACGGCGCGGTTGTCATTGGACGCGGAAGACGTACACCACGAACGATCCTTTTCCTCAACATACATTGCTATGCGCCCGTCGCTCCCGATCCCGTAGTTGCTGGAAGCCTGCCGGGAAGACGGCGCAAAGACGTTCCCGCACGTTTCAACGGAAAGATCGCCCGCCATGCAATGAATAGAAATGGTGTCGATCTTGTGATTGCGCGGGCTTGTCTTGTTCGGTGAAATTTTGGTATAACAAATCAAATTGCTGTTGCTCATTTTGCTTTATCCTCCGTTTACGTGATTTTCCAGTGTGTCAAGCCGCTTGTGCGCCTGCTTCGCGGACGCTTCCACGGCAACCAGCCGTTCCATAAACTCCGTGTTGGTCTTTCGCTGTTCCCGCTGTTCGGCCTTAATATCATCAATGCCGCCTTTGATATAGCCGATTTCGGTTAATACCGTCGCGTCGCTCTTTGCTTCGCTCTCTGTGTCGCTCTTCCTGTTGCGGGCGAAGGCGGCATAGCCGAAGACGATTGCGCAAACCGTACTAACCACCGAAAGCACCGTTAAAAGCTGTTCCACGATTTCACCCCCTTTCCACTCGCTCCCATTGCCACATACCCGGCGTGTCAGGCGGGTATACGCAATTCGGCATATCTCCCGCCGCCTTGTAAACTGCGCCTTTATAGCTGTAATATAGGCCGCTCTTCACGGCTACCAGCACGCCCGCGGTTTCCGGATATGGGATCGGATCATCTGCCGCGCCTGTGTGCGCCAGCTCCACAAGGCGGTAATACGCGAAGGTAGTTGCCACGGGGAAGGCGGCGGCATTGGACGTGTGCGGGGCGACGATCTCAAACAACAGGCCGCCCGCCTTTATAATCTCGCCCACGGTGTTATAGGCGTGATTATCTATGAATTCCGGATAATCTACCACCGCCGCCGAAGCAAGGATCATTTCGTCAGAAATGGCCCCCGTGCCTGCGGCGCGATCCCCCACGATCTGCGCCTTGAAGGAAAGGGAAAGCAAGGCGGCGGTGCTGTCGCCCGCCGCCTTCACTTCCCGAAGCTCCTTCTTCAACTCTTCCGTGTTGTCCGGCTTGTCCGGCCTATGTGTCACGCTCATTCAAAATTACCCCCAATCGAAGATACCCAGCATTCGGAAAGGGCTTCGCCGCGGCCCACGGTCACGCGGACGTTTAGGCCGTACTGCACCGCCGCGTTTTCCGTGTTCTCGAAGACGTGCGCCACGCCCTGCAAAACCGCGTTCGTGCAATCCTCCCACGCGGGGGAAGGATCAAAGGGATTGTTTGTCACTTCCACCTTGAACGTGCCGCCCGCGGGAATATTCCGCGTAACAACCACGTTCGCCCGCTTCGGCTGTTGCGTTGCTTCCAGCGGCACGGAAAGATAGATCACAAAGCCGTTGATCGCCTTTGTGAAGGTCAGCGTGCGCACCGCCGAATTGCCTGCGCTGTCTGTGGCCGTGATCGTGATTGTGTGCGCCGCATTCGTCAGCGACGTAAAATCATTCCCGGCCAACGTCAGGTTTACAGACTTTCCAAGCGTGGGCGTGTGCGTCTTCAAGGTCTTTCCGTCCACCTTTTCAACAACGGTCACTATGTCGCCGTCCGGATCGTCCACGGTGTAAGCGTAGGAAAAGCCCTCCCGCTTCGTCCCAAGATCGGCGTTCTGCCCGGAAATTGTGGGCGGCTGATTGTGGATCACCGCGGACGGGCTGGAAGTGATATATGCGCTTTCATTGCCCACGCTGTCCCGCGCCTTCACGCGGTATTTTACCGTGTTCCAGCTTGTAGACACATTTTCTTCAAATGTGCGGGCGGCTGTCGCCGCCACCTGTGTATAACTTCCGTTGTTTGTGGCGCGCTCCAAAATATAGGTGATCGCGTCGCCCTCCGGATCGGTGGAAGCTCCCCACGATACCGCGATCTTCTGCCCGCTGTAACAATTCGCCGGAACGGAAACGCCGGACGGCGTAGACGGCGCGGCGTTCCATTGAAATTCATAATTCCCCTTTGCGTTGGTGCTGTCAGATACCAAGATTGAAGAATTAAGATTACAAAGCGGGCGCACGCCCCGGCTGCCGTAGTACGCGCGGCCGTTGCTCAGCGCGCCCGAAGAAATGACATTGCGCACGCTGCACGAATCGCCGGAATCCGGCGTGCGAAGCCAGTAATACCACGCCGCCGTAGCATTCAAACTGCTGTTTGTGTACGTGCTGTTTTTCACGCATTCCGCTGTCGGGTATGCAAGGCGGCTTGTGTTGTCGGAAAACAAGGCCAGCTTCACGCCTTCGGCAATGTTGTTTTCGTTTGCAAGCCCTACTTCCGTAGTTGACGGAAGGTGCATTTTCGCCTTTACGGTTTCGTAGCTCCCGCCGTCCGTAACGGTGTTTTTTGCCACCGTTACCGTTGTTTCCAGCAGGGCGGCAACAAAGCGATCATCAAGCATTGCAAGGAAGCCCGCCTTGTCGGAATACGGATTGTGATTGCTCCAAACGTTAGCCGCCGTGGGCGGCGCGTCTGCGCTGTGCTTTGCGCTGTACCACTTGCCCGCCGCCGCTGTGCTGTTCAGCCATTGAATGAGGTTTGCGTACAAATAACGGTTGTTGCCGTAGCTTCTGCGGTTGCCGTCGCTGTTGGCCGCTTCCATTGCGTCAAACGCAAGCAAGATCGGGATTTTGTCAGTTATCAGCGTTACCGAATTCGCCGGATAGCCTGAATGATTTTTGTCTGCTACCTTAAAAACAACCGTTGCCCCTAACAGCGATTGAAACGCCGCCTTTACAGGAACTTCGATCGTTGCGCCCACGGCAAGCGAACTTAAAGCCTTTGACATTCCTTCATTCCCCCTTTTCTGAAATTGAACCGCCGTCACGCTCTTTCAGCGCGGCGGCGGCCTTGTTGAAGTATTTGTTGAAATGCTGATCCATTTTGCGGATCAAGTGATAGCAATTCCCTTTCGCCGCGTGGCCGCGCCAACTCTGGTATGATTGCTTCACGGTGTCCGGCTCGATCTTTCCGGCCTCCATCAGCCCGCACAATTTCTTCACCTTGCGGCGGGCGTTGCTCTTTGACTTCCGGCGCACCTTGCGGATCACCGCGCCCGTTTCCGTCAAATATGTATGGAAGCCTAAAAAATCAATCCCGTTTTTCAACGGGTATATGGCCGTTTTCTCATTCAGCGAAAGCCCTATTTCGTTTACACGTCTTTCAATCTCCTTCCAGCAATAGCGCAAATATTCCTTGTCTTCATGGATCAAATAAAAATCGTCCATATAGCGGCCATAGAATTTCACTCCCAATTTTTCCTTGATGAAGTGATCCAGCGGCGAAAGATAAAGCAGGGCGAAAAGCTGTGAAGATTGATTGCCGATCGGAATTCCTACGTTGCCTTCCGTGCTGTCTATAATCATGTCCAGCAACCACAAGCATTCGGGATCGTCAACATACTTCCGCACAAGCTCCTTCAAAACGTCGTGCCGGATCGAATAGAAGTATTTGCGAATGTCGCCTTTCAGCACCCAGCCGTCAACGCCCTTCTTCCGGTAAAACCGCCGCATGAACTCTTCCAGACGTTCAAGCCCGAAGTGTGTTCCTTTGCCTTCCTGCGACGCGTAATTATCCTTGATGAAGGACGGCAAAACCCGCGGCCCTAACACGTTGTCGCATAGGGCGTGTTGCACAA
>NZ_QWEO01000117.1 GCF_009936035.1 Neglectibacter sp. X58
CGGCTCCTATGTGTCAGGTTGTGGAAGGCGTGACACATGGGGGCTTTCTTACACATTGATGTACGGGAAGCAGGATAGAAGCAACTCCACAAGGGAATCGCTGGGACAGTGGGCCACGATCCAGGCAATACGCAAATACGCATCAATCCGGCCCCTGGGATCGTCAGCGTAGGCGGCATCAATCCGCTTGGAAGCCGCTTTAATCGCCCTGTTGATCCGCTGTTCTTGCGTCATGGCGGTTACTCTCCTTTCTGCTTATCCTGGAACATCGGCAAATACTTATCTACCAGCATATCCAGGCAGATTTCCACATCCCGGCTAACCTCACCGGGATAGATCATATTGAGAAGCGGCGAGCCAAGGAACCCAAGCACTTCAACCACGGCTATCAGCTTGCACTTCTGGCGCTTGACGTTCTTCAGGTTGCGGCGATTCTCTTTGTTGGTGGGTTCGCCTATTGCGTAGTTTTTGGCGGCGTTAATGATCTCCGATTCTTCCATATTTTCAAATCCAGAAAGAAACGTGGAAATCATTTCGCCGTTTTCGTAGAAAACAAAACATTTTCTCAACTTTTTCACGACCTTTCTATATTTGCGGGGTGTCGCTGATACTGTCGCAGATGTAATTTACATTTTTCGGACTGAAAACCGTTGCGCCACAAGGCTTTGCGCTGATTTTTCGGGGATGTCGCACATATAATAAAATCTCTTATATAAATTAGTACATTCCGATCCAATTCAAAATTTTACATTAAGAAGTTCAAAGTATCTGCGACATCTGCGACAACAACGCTTAAACTGTTGCGGCGCAAGGGCTTCCGGTGTCGCTGATGTACTAAATCAATCAGCGACAATCAGCGACATCAGCGACAGCCACAAAGATTTTACAACTTTTCCCTTTAATCCGCTGGTCTTTCGTTTTCAGGTTCAGCCGCTTGCAGATTTGCCGGGAAAACTCAATGCTTGAAAGTGCGGTAAACTTGTTCAAGTTGCAGTAGGCGTTATACTGCTGGTAAACGCTCCTGGTTGGTTCATTCAAAATATCATCCAGGCCGATTTCATCAATGAAGCCGATTAAGGGGTTATTGCGTTCCTCATACTCCCTGTTTGCGGCCTTGACTTTCTGCGGCTCTGTGAAATGCTTTTGTGCAAGCGCCCGTTTCAGGCCAGCCAGGGACAGCACGATCATATATTCCAAGTGTTCCTGATGGGCCAGCTTGTATTTTAATTGCGGGTCATAATCGGGATCGTCCGGGGTGAATTTTGCATCGAAGGGGACGATTGCAAGCCGCCGTTGTACGGCTCCGGTTTTATCCTTGATCCGGGGAATCTCATTTGCGCTGAAAAGGAACGTGGAGTAGTTATTAAACTCGAAGGGGTCTTGTCCCTTGCGTTCAGCGTTCACCCGATCCCCTGTTACCAGCTTGCGGAAGGTGGACGCATTGGCAATAAATTCATCACCAATATCATCACCGATATTTGCCAGCTTGCCGAACAGTTCAGCGGTTTTGAACCTGTCCCCAAGTTCTTTCAGATCAAGGGAAGCAATGTTCTGATCTCCCAACATATGGTGTATGATGTAAAGAAACGTTGATTTGCCGTTGCCCTTCTCACCAATCAGGATCAGCGCCTTTTCTAAGCTGTTGCGGCGGTACAGACAGTAACCGGCAACTTCTTCCAACAGCGCCCGGATACCGGGATCGTTGCAAGTGATCTTGTTCAAGGTGTGATTCAACAATTCCGAATAGGCGGCGGGATTGTAGGGCCAGGGGATACGGTTCAAGATAACCTCGTTTGGGTTGAACTCCTTAAACTCGTCTGTTTCCAGGTCATACAGACCATTAGAAAAGGCTATCAGGGTAGGCCGGGACTGCTCTTTTTTAGGAGAGATACGCCGTAGGCGCTTTGTAACCTCTTTGATCTGCGAATCCTTCAGCACCGGCAATTCTTTGATTATGGCCCGTTCTAATGCGTCCTCGGTGGCATTGTATACGCCATCTTGGTAAATGCACAGTTGGTCTTGGATCAGGCAAACATTGTGGTTCCGCATGATGTATTCGGCAAATTGGTCATGCAGGAACTTGTTACCCTTGAAGAAACACTTCTTTGTAAAAGCATCGTCCCGCAAAATGGTATCAAGTTCCCTGTCGCTTACCGGCTCCCGCAAAACGTACTTGTTTGTGATCGTGATTGTCTGCCGGATTTCCTCAACGGTCAGCCCGTTACGCTGAAGGGAGAGAATGTAGGCAAATAGGGTATCGTTGCGCCCGTCCCCGTCCCCCATGCTCTGGAAGTCGATCATGGTATCCACCGGCCAGAACCAACATGGAATATCCTGATAGGGGCCTTCATCATAAACGGTGCGGCGGTCTACCCCCTGCCAGCGGATACACTCTAAGCCATTCTTCCGGCCCAACTTTATATCCACCACAATTCCACAGGCCAGCATGACTTCAGTAGCGCCCTTCTTGATCCTCGCTTGCCGGTCAAGGAAATTGGCGTGGATACCTCTGCCGCCGTCCCGGTCAGTCACCCGGCACTTCAACCCCTCACCCTGGATCACTTTCAACAGCAATTCGCTGTTGTCCTGATCGTCAGCGTCCAGCAACACAGCATCCGGGGCCAGAATTGCGGAAACGCCTTTGTAGGTATCACAGTTTTCGTAGGGCCATTGATTTTCCGGTTTGGTGTAAGCAAGTTTGGTGGCTTTCTTCCCCTCTTTGGTCAGCTTGTCATTCAGCGGGGTATATGCTTTCCAAAAAGGATC
>NZ_QWEO01000118.1 GCF_009936035.1 Neglectibacter sp. X58
TTTCCCCATGCGGCCCCGTGGTGGGTTATTCCTTGGCTTCCTCGCCGGTGCTGGGCTGGGCCTGATAGTAAATGCCGGATTTCTTGTTGTCCAACACAAACGCATCGTAGCAGATACGGCCCTCTACCAGATCACCGGAAATTCCGGGCGGGTCTTGGTGAATGCGGTAATCTTCCAGCTTGGTCGGGGCCACAGTCGCCACGGGGTGGCACACCATGAACCCAAAACCAGCGGGAAGCCGGTTGGCGGGAATCTTGATGATCTTGGCTCCGTCAAGCTGGGCAATCACGCCACGCAACCGCATATCCTCGGCAATGTCGGTTTCCAAGAAAATGTCCTTGCTCTGTTTCATCAGCAAGTACACATCCGGCGTAACCGTGATAATGCGTCCGGTTTCGGGAACCTCGCTGTTGTCCAGGGCGGTATTGGCTTTGAAGATTTCACCGCAGATGTTGGAGGCAGTCAGCTTCACGGCGGCGGGTTTGTGACCGGCCCCGGCACACATGATACTGTAAACGTAGCTGTCAATTTCAGGAATGCAGACTTCACGAAGCTGGCGTTCCAAGGCGCTTGCCGCCTGAAGCTGTTGGGCGGTTTCATCCACATCCAGCTTGTCAACAGCGAAGGTGAAACTTCTGTCCTTGCGAAGCGTCATTTCCTCGGTGGTGGCATCCAGACCGGACACAGGGCCGAAGCGGCTCCAATTTGTGGTGCTGTTGGTGCCGCCCCGGTCATAGTCGTTCATCCCGGAAGTAGACACCTTGTAAACCTTGATGGAGTGCGCCCCATTCCAATCATAGTCGGTATTGGTCAACAGGGCCTTCTTGCTCTCGGTAGTAAATTTTTCATCCGTCAGGGGACGGAAGGCAGTAACGAGATTAACGGTATTTGCCATTTATTGGCACTTCCTTTCTTGGATCAGGAAAGCCCCATAGCCTTTCTAAGCTGGGAATCACCGCCCATTTGCGGCGATCTGCCAGCTTCAGCGGGTTTAGCGCCGTAGAATTTGACAGGCCGGGCTTCCGCTTTGATTTTGTCGATCACACCCTTCAGGGTGGTAATGGCCTTTTCCATGGCTTCCGGGCTGGACACGTTCAGAGCGTCCAGCAGTTCCACAGGAAGGCCGCTTTCGGTCAATTTCTCTTTGGCGGTCAACAGCAATTCACGCTGGGCCAACTGCTGTTCCCTCTCAGCAAGGGCGGCTTCCCCCTTGCGCTTTTCGGCGGCAAGGCGTTCGCCCACAATGCGGTTTACATCGTCCTGGCTGAAGGTCTTTTCCCCGGCTCCACTCTCCGGGTTGGTGTTGGTGGCCTTGTTTTCATCCATCGTCTATTCCTCCATGTTTTACGCCGTGAGTGCGGCTAAATATGAAAAAAGCGTGGGAACCGTCCATAGCAGACAGTTCCCACGCCGTTTTCGCACAGCTTCCACCCGGTAGGGGGTGGGGTACTTTGATAGCCTAATTATACCACATAGGGGGGTAGGGGGTCAAGCCTTTATTGAGCTATTTTGTAGGCTTTTTGGCGTTTTTGGGAATGAAATACACGTTATTATAGGGGGGCTTTCCAGGCGTTTTCTTGACTTTTAGGGCGGGTAAAATGCCCTTCAGGTATGCCACAGCTTGGACAACGATCGTTTCATCGTCCGGGGTATAGCTGATATGGATTTTCACTGGCATTGTACCACCATCCCCAAAACATACTCGACAGCCGCCACAGGATCAGCCACAAACCGCTTGAAGGTATTTTCAATCCACCGGGTGGCTTCCCGATCGCCCATCCCCGCCAAGTGCTCCCAAATGGTCGTAGAACCAGCCCCGTAGCCGTGCATGGCAAGATATTCACAGTAGCGCCGCAAGGCGTTTTGACAGGGTTCTTTGCGTTCTGTGCGCCATCCATGCAAGGCCAGCAGGACAACCCCCACAGTGGAAACATAGTGTTCGCCGTTGACAATCTTAGTATGCTCCACAATATCACCTTACCCTTCAGCGCCCAAAGCAATATCAATATCCCGTTTCAAACTCACCATTTCAAGGTCAACCCCATAGAGGGCCGGGGCGAACTGCGCCGGTTCACAGCCGTTTTCCTTGATCCGATCCAGCGCACAGGCCACGGCAAGGATCGTGGAGTGGATTTTCTGCACCCGGTCTTTCACCGGCTCCATGCCCATCTTGAAATCATCGGCGGCGGCACCCTGCCCCCGCATGAAGCCGCACTGGAAGGCAATCTGGATTATGTCAAACGGTTCAGCGGCTTCAGCCTTAATGGCGTTCAGTTCGTCCGGGATCAAGTCAAGATTTTCGGGAACCTTGACGGCCTGAATACTGGAAATAAATTTATCCATTATGTAATTACCTCACTTTCATTTGTTCCACGTTGTAATAGCTGACAGCGGCAAGGAAGCCGGTGTAATTGAGATAGTCGGCAGTGAAGTCACCCACGCCGAAAGCGCCCCAATGCTTAAATTCCTTATCCTTGGCGAAAGATACGGCCTTTTTCCCAAAGAGCGCCACGGCCTTAGACACGGGCAATACATCATCTCGCCCAATCAGAATAGCTTCACGGCGAAACAGTTCATCAGCTTGCAGTTTATTCAAAATTCCCATAGTATAAAATCCTTTCTTGTCAGGCGGGGCGGTCTGTGTTACAATCTCCATAGACCGCCCCTTGGTGGGTAGGTTCCGGCTCCTATGTGTCAGGTTGTGGAAGGCGTGACACATGGGGGCTTTCTTACACATTGATGTACGGGAAGCAGGATA
>NZ_QWEO01000119.1 GCF_009936035.1 Neglectibacter sp. X58
TATTATACCATAAAGATTATACCCCCGGAAGCCTTGATATTTCAAGGGTTTCCGGGGGCCGTGTTGCAAATTTGTTACAGTTCAACCCTTAAATCGTGAGAAGTTCAACCGTTGCTTGAAGTTCTGCCAGCGTCTTATGATTGTAAACCCTGTTGCCGGTATCTTTGGAAACATGGCCCATAAGAAGGTCAATGCAACGGCGATTTCCCCCGGCGCTGTCCAGGCGGGTTTCAAACGTGTGTCGGCACTCATGGGGGACGTGGGACATTTTCAGCCGCTTCATAATGTCCCGCCAGAAAAGGCGGTATGTAGTCACCGGAACCGGCTTCCCCTCATAGCAGATCAACCGGGGGCCACCTTCGGCAAGGCGTACTTCCACAAGGGGCCTAATCTTGGAGTGGATCGGGATCACCCTGTTTTTCCCCGCCGCCGTTTTGGTGCCGCCCTTCATCGTCCCGGCTTCCAAGTCAACATCTTCCGGGGTGAGTGCCAGCAGTTCAGAGATGCGCCACCCACTGTATACGAAAATCAGCACCGTGTCAACCCACGGTTCCCCGGCGTGTTCCCAAAGCGTTTGCACTTCCCCTGGTGTGAACACCGTCCGGGATGTGGGCGGGGCCGCTGTGCTGGTCAGCAGATCGGAGTAACAGCGGGTTATAATGTCCAGTTCCAGGGCGAACTTGTCAAGGTGTGTCCATAGGTTCTTGATTGCCCCCTGTGTTGCATAGGAACGCCCACACCCATCTATGGTATCTTGCATTTCAAACGCTTTGATTTCCTTATAGGGCCGGTTCCAGAGGGCTGAACAGTGCTTGAATGCCGCCCGCAAACTGTCCTGGTTGGCCTTGCCCAGCTTTGGGGCCTTCTTTTCTTTCCAGAGGTCGAACAATCCACCCAGCGTTATTTTAGCCCGGTCTACGTCCCACGGATTGGTGTTGTATTGGGCCAGCAAAGCAAGCCCTTCTTCCCTGGAAGCTGTATATCCAATGATCCGGCCCTCTTTCCGCACGACATACGGACGGCGGCGGTTGCCTGACAGCTTCGATATGGAGCCGTAATTATTCGGCAATTTCAAAAAATATCACCTGTCCCTTTCAAAAGTGGTTGCGCTGAACCAAGGGCAGGTGCTATAATGTACCTGTCCACCCTTGATTCTTTGGTAGGTTTCTTGTGGTGGGTGCTTTCGGAATCCCTACGGTTGCCGCCGTGGGGATTCTTTTTGTTTTGCCCTCTGTGGGCCGTTCTACGGCGTTTTATCGCCGTGGTGGTCACTTGATACCCCCTTCCCTCTAACCCCGCTCTATGGGCCGTCTGTGGGCCTGTGACGGGGTTATTTCTTTTGCTGTTCCAGAACCTTTTTGTAGAACTTTCCTTCAATGGCTTCTTTGGCCCCGGCTTGCAGTTCTTCAAATTCTGCGTCCGTGAATGTGGCGGTGTGTCCGTCTTTGGAAAGAATGATTTCCCATTCATCCGGGATTTTCGCCGTATGCCCTTCATCGTCCACTTCTTCATCTCGCAACTTAATTGGACGCTCGGAAATAGTGAACCCCATTTCTTCCAGATACTTGTTTACTGCCTTGTACCGGGCGTATTCTTCCCCCGCTGTGGGGTACTGTCGGTCAATTTCTTCCAACCATGAACTGTCTGACAAATCCCGCAAATGAACATCCAGGGCTTTAGCAATTTTCAGCAAGGTTTTCTGTGTGGGATTACCTCTGTTGGATTCATAGCGCCGAATTGCAGAATCAGCCATACCGCAAAGTTCACCAAGTTCTTTTTGAGTAAGTCCCCGTTCTGTGCGTATAGCACGGATACGATCACCCACGGGCATTATAATCACCTCCATTTTAAAGGATAGCACGTTTACCTTAAAATGTCCAGAACAAAAAAATTCTATTTTAGGGCTTGACAGAACAAATATAATCTGGTATATTAAGAACAGAACATAAAAGTTCTCGAACGGAACATAGATAATCTGATTGAAAAGTAAAAAGGAGGGAGCCGCCCACCGTGTTCATTGTGGAATGGAACGACCATGAAGGCAACCAGCACCAGCGGGAATTTGACACCCTGGAAGATGCCCAACTGGAAGCCGCATACCTGGAAACAAAATATGATTACGTTGCGATTATCGCAGAATTGGAGGTTTAACCATGACTGAACAGCTTTTCAGCGTTGGCATTCAGCACATCAAGACCGGCGAGAGAATCAACCTTGAGGTTTGGGCCAAAAACGTGAATGAAGCCACTATGGGCTTGGAGGGTGTGATTAGCTGGAACACTCAATACCGCTGGACAGGAAGCGGCCCCGTGTACCGAAACAATGAGATTGTCACAAGAGAAGTCCCCGCCTGATGATGGCCCCGGTGGTTCCGGGCCGAAACAGCGCCCCGGCGCTGTCGTGGGAAACCACAATGCACCTTGAAAATTAACATATCAGAACAGAAAGTGAGGTTAAACCATGCGTATTGACCCTAAAAAGGTAGAACTACACCTTGCCCGGAAGTGTATGTCTGAAGCGGATTTACGAGATGGGACGTCCCCACAAACGCTGTTACGGATTCGCCGGGGAATGGAAGTCAAGCCCAAGACAGCGGGGCGGATTGCCCGTGCTTTGGGCGTGGACATAACCGACATTATCGACACAAACGCCACGGCAATGGCGGATAATGTCTAACAGGGATTCCGAAAGCAAATTGGCAAAAAAAAA
>NZ_QWEO01000120.1 GCF_009936035.1 Neglectibacter sp. X58
GTCTGTGTAGGACTTGAGGTCCACATCAGACATGAGCATAGTTGCAATCGTCCGCGCGTCGACACGGTCAGTCTTGGTTTGGCGAAGGCTGAGGCTCTTCCGGTAAAGGTTGGTGTGCAGTGGGTTGATGACAAAGGTTGGCATACCGTTGTCAAGAAGAAACCCGAGGATATTGTAGCTGTAGTGTCCTGTAGCCTCAAGCCCTACTTTTATTTTGTCCGACTTTGAGGTACAGGAGCGAATCTGCCGCAATAGAAACTCGAAACCCTCCCGGCTGTTCGGAACGGTAAACACGTCTGCCAAGACTTCGCCCTCCGAGTTCATGATGAAACAGTCGTGTTTGTCCTTCGCCACATCGATCCCAACGCAAATCATGATGATACCTCCAAGATGATATTCGATGCTGTTTAGGACCACAGGACACTTTGCTCTTGTAACCTCGTTCGATATAAACCGTCTGGCGGTATCTAACTGATCAACAATACTGCAAAGGGCTGTGGTTGGAGCCTCCCATGAACCGTCCGGCGGTAGGGATGTAATACCAATCCACAGCATCCTAAACAGTGTAGCATACCCCTGGAGAGGGGGCTATAAATACTACTCTTTTATAATACGAGGGCGATAGAATTACCCAGAACCATATACGCCTGCCGGGGCCGCACAGAGGATGCACATGATGACACGATCGTAATCGGTGGCGATCGCATGGCGGAGGAACAGCACGGCCCGAGGTTTCTGTTCCTGTCCATCGACAACGTGAAAAACGCTGCTTTTACCGACGGTTCCTCCCGCCTCACCCAGCCCATTTACAGCGTTATGGATCCCCTGTCCCTGGACTGGATGGTCTATTCCAGCCATAGCAGCCCGGGGAGAGCCTGGCTCTACGACATCTGGACGCCGACAAAGGAGTATCACCCCGGCCAGAAGATCCCCATTGTGCTTCACAGCAAGCACCCTCTGGCCATGGACTTTGACAACGGCAACGGGCCGACGATCGAAGTCTATACCAAAATGGCTGATGGTAAGGAGAACTCCCGTCAGACGCTGACACCTTTGGAGAGTGCGGCGACCATCGGTTTGCCGCAGCGGGGAGACAGCGCCTCTTGCGGCTACTACGCCACCTACCTCTATGAGGTGCAGGAGTACGACGTTGGCACGCTTCAGGTAGTGAAAGACAGCATCTCCTTCGACAGCGTCAACACCTGTAACTACGAGCGCCGGTTGGACAAGATCAATTACCTCGCTCCGCCCCCAGAGACAGAGGGCAAGGCAGCATCAAAGGATAGAGAGAAATACCTGACGTATCTCGAGGCACACAACAGATGGGGCGAGGGAAACCACGTCACAGACGCGATGCTGGAGGAGCTTAAAGAAGCGTTAGCCGCGTTAGATGTACCTGTAGTTACCTCACATCATACTACCGCTATATGGAGCCCGGCACCTTTGCGCTGAACGCCACCGTTGTGGAGCAGAAGATGCCCCCCCAAGGTGATGGCCTTTGAGAACCTGACGGTGGAGCTGCCCGACAACGGCGGCTTAAAAGACCTGCGCGCCCCCGTCCTGGAGGTCAGCCTGCAGTTGGTGGATGATCGTGCGGAAACAGGAAAGTACACCAAGTGGCTGCTTCAGGATTCGACGAAGCCGGGCACGGACGGAGACTTCGTCACCCAGACCGACAAGCTGGCCTTCTCCCTGGACGGAGGCAAGACGCTGATTCCTTTCGACACCCCCGTGGAACTGGGCAATCTTCCGGTCGGGGACGATATGGGCTTCTCCGGCGCCATCCTCACCGCCCAGGCTCCACTGGACGACCTCACGCAGGCGGAGCTGGTCGATCCAGATTCCTGGAACCCGGAAACCAGTACCTGGCGGCCGCTGGTGGAGGACGTCTACCAGATCGCGGAGCTGTACGTGGAGGGGAGCGGACCTATGGCTTTGCGGACTACGCCAAGCAATGGGGTGTCCGCTTCACCGACAAACGTGACTTTGATGTCTCCATGAAGATGACCCACAAGAACGGCACGGACTTCGCGCCGGAGGAATATACATATCTGGAGACAGATCCTCTCTACGGCGCGCCGTGGATGGGCAAGCACTACGTCTCCTTCGATGCCCAGAATTCCGACCTGGAGTTCGTCATCCAGCCCAAGGAGGATCGGCTCTTCCCAGAGGTGTCCTTCACCTTTGGCGACGGTGCCAAGCTCACCGGCTTCCATCTGGACGACAACGGCGACTATCGGCTGTTCTTCTTCGGTGGGTACAGTTAAGCACGGTAGTAAATAATCACCTTGTTTTTCAAATTTTCCGCCCAGTTTCTCAAATAATGATTTTGCCATTGTCTGTTACCTCCAGATAAAATATTCGCTCCACATATTTGTGCCTGCTGTCCTAAATAGTGCCTACATGAGTTAGGCACGAATGGCAGCCCAAATAGCGATACAACGGACGTGTACCGCAGCGATAAAG
>NZ_QWEO01000121.1 GCF_009936035.1 Neglectibacter sp. X58
ATAGAGGGTATTTCTGCGGAAATCTTGCTGGCAGACCGTGGCTATGACACAAATGATATCCTGGCCTATGCGGTTTCAGCTGGGATGAAACCTGTGATTCCGCCCAAGAGGAACCGCAAAGAACAGCGTGACTATGATAAATATCTCTATAAGCTGCGTCATTTGGTAGAAAACTGCTTTCTTACACTGAAACGCTGGAGAGGGATTGCTACTCGTTATGCTAAGACCTCTGATGCCTTTATCGCTGCGGTACACGTCCGTTGTATCGCTATTTGGGCTGCTATTCGTGCTTGACTCATGTAGACACTATTTAGAAAGGCTTCGCAGTTTCAGACCGATGGATGATGATTTTATGCGCTGCCTTTTCAAAGACAACATCCCTTTAGCTGAAATGGTGCTTCGCATTATTACGGGTAAGCCTGATTTAGTGATTACTGACTGTCAGACGCAAAAGGATATGAAGCGGCTGGCTGGGGCGCGTTCTATCTGCTTGGACGCATACGGAACAGATTCTATCGGGAAAAAGTATGATATGGAAATTCAGCGGGAGGATAAGGGGGCAGACCCGCACCGAGCAAGATTTCATTCCAGTGTGCTGGATATTGAAAATCTGGATGCTGGGCAGGAATTTCGTGAACTGCCTGACACATATACCATTTTCATCACCGAAAAGGACTTTTACGGGAAAGGTGAACCAGTTTATCTTATTGAGCGGATGAACATTACCACGGGTAAACCTTTCGCAGACGGGGAACATATTTTTTATGTGAATGGCGAGTATCGGGGCAATTCCGACATAGGGAAGCTGATGCACGACTTTAACTGCACCGATGCCGCAGATATGAATTTCAAGCTGTTGGCAGACCGTACCAGGTATTTGAAGGAAAATCCGAAAGGAGTGAGCGAAATGTGCAAAGTGATTGAGGATATGCGGAAGGAAGAACGCGAGGAGGCCACAAAAGCGGAAAAACAGAGAACAGTATTTCGTATGTTAGCAGACGGAACTTTGGCCCTCGAAAAGATTGCCGAGTACGTTGGTCTTTCACTCGATGAAGTGAAGAAACTACAAACGGCGCAAAAAGTTTAAGCACCAGGGCTATTCAAGGCCGGGAATCTGACAACAGGTTCCCAGCCTTGTTTTACGTCCAAAACATGAACAATCTATGAATTATATTAAAAAGTCCTTGACAACAAGCAACAGGCAAAACAGCTAAATCTATACTTATTAGCTGCGGCGCTCGTATGGCTCCCTTTGACATCCGGGAGGTACGGGAACTGATGGAGGGCGATGAACTGGAACTTGAAAAGATAGGCGACCGCAAGACGGCGCTGTTCTGTATCGTGTCCGACACGGATATGACATTCAATTTCATTTCTGCGATGGTTTATACGCAGATGTTCAACGTCCTGTGCGACAAGGCGCTGGAAAACGGCGGCGCACTGAAAACCCATGTTTGTCGCTCATATTCCGTATGCCGTAATACGTCCGTTTGTTGGAAACGTACTTGTGATGATCTACGAAGTTGACCGCGCAGAAAATAATCGCCGATTGGACGGCGGTACACTGCCAAGAGGCCGAAGAGAGCTGCCGTCCTAAGTAGCGGGAGATACACGTCCGCTCGAATGCGGCGTTGAAGGCTGTCTTGGTGACAGTCTCATCCTCCAGAGCAGCCAGCACCCGGTCGCGGAGCTGCTCCCCACGGGCCAGATCGACCACCTGGGTCGGTTCATCGTCAAAGGCATAGGCAAAGAGGAGAATTTCAAATCTGGGGGAATCCGAATAGGCGTACACACCGCACTTCGGAAGATCCACGTCAGAAAAGGTCTCGATGTCGATTGCTAACAGGCTCATACTTGCCTCCTGATATGGCAAAGAGGGGTGGAGGCCCTCCACCCCTCTCGCCAAAAGTCGTGTGTTTGTCAGGAGAGGAAATCCTCGTCCTCGTCCGCCATGGCCTCAAAGTCATCGCTGGCCTTGGAGCGACCGCCGAGAGCCTCGCCGTCCTTTACGAACTGGACATTTCCGAGTCCGGCAGCAACTCCCCGATTCCCGTTGCTATTGTAGCCGTAGAAGGTAACGCTGACATTGCAGTAGCAGCCGCTGTACACCTCGCTCTGGTCGATGATGGGCTGCACCTTGCGGTTCACCACCTGGGGAGCCTGACGGCTGTTGGCGTTGAGGAAGAAGCTCCCGGCATACGCCTCGTCATCGGGCCGGTCGGTGTCGCCGTCCCGGAGAGGGGGCTTGAGGTTGGGGGGAATCTTGCCGCCCCACTTGCCCACGGAGTCCTTCTTGGCCTGTTCGATGGCCTTCTGGATGGCGGTGATGGTCTTGGCGTCCTTCTTGGACACGATAGGAGGCTGGAACCACAAGGCCCATCTGCTCCATCTGCCGCGCTGTCTGCCGGCCCAAGGTGATCTGGACAGGAA
>NZ_QWEO01000122.1 GCF_009936035.1 Neglectibacter sp. X58
TGCAAGCGCCCATCAGCGGAACCCGGAACTGTTACGGTTCCGCCAGCAGATACCGCCCCATGATTTATATACCCGCCTGACCGATATGGATAAGCCGGTAACGGCTTTTCAGGCGGTGGAGGGTTTTTCCCCTGCCCGTGGCGCATTTGTCACCGAGGATGAAATCACCCGCCAGCTCACCGGCGGCTCCGGGGTTTCCGAGGGCAAGTTCCGCATTTACTCCTACTTCATGCAGGGCCATGACGCCGCCGAGTGCATTGCTTTTCTGAAAAATGAATACGGCATCGGCGGGCATGGCTACATTGGATTTGACGAATGGCACGACGGCAAAGGAATCAAGCTGTCCCGCGCTGACGATTTTTCCGAGGGCAATTATGATACGGTCATGCTGAACTGGAAACAGATACACAAGCGGATTGCAGGACTAATCAAAGAAGATCGGTATCTGAACCGCAGGGAAAAGGCATATCTGCCGGAATATGAAAAAATGCGGCTTGCCCGGAGCCTGTATTCATTCCAATACTATGACCCCAACGATGCCAGCAAAACAATCCCCCGCGACTGGGATGTTGACGCGGCAAAAAAGGTATTCCGCCCGCTGTTAGACGACCCGGAACAATGCGCAGCGCACTATGAAAAAATGGTGAAAGCCCTGGCAATGGTATCCCCGGACGAGCGCGCCTATTCCCTGATGGAGCCGGCACTCCAAAAAATGGGCGAATACCTGCGGGGCGAATACTCCTTATTCACCCCTCTGCCCGATGCCGTCTTGCAGGAGGAACGCCAGAAAAAGCAGGAGCAAAAACAGAAAGAAAAGGAAAGCGCCGGCAAGCATACGGAAGAACCCGCCGGCAGTCTTGCAGCGGCGGCAAAAGCCCTCTCCCGCAAGAAAAAGCCCGCCCCGCAAGAGGACAAAGAGGGCCAGCAGCTTACCCTGGATATGTTCGGGCTTTTGTCTGACCCCGCCACACCATCCACGCCGGAAATGGAACAGCCGCAGGCAGAGCCAGCCGCACCGGAAACAGCCGCAGCCGCCGAGCCGGATGTACCCGAAGCTACTGCAAACGCGGAGCCGGATATACCCGAAGCTGCCGTGAACACGGAACCGGAAAACCCTGCCGCCCGGTATGACCTGGGCTATGGACACATGGGCAACGGCCTGACGGTCTGGAACCGTTTGGAAGAAGTACACGGCGACTATAAAACTCTTGCCCATATCTATTCCGACCGCAGTATAGTCTTTTTCGACACGAAATTGCCGGAAGAAATCAACGAGAGAATCAGGGAAATCGCCGCCACCAGCGAAATGACCGTTTCCGCGACCCAGGACGCGCCGGTATTTTCCACGCCGCCCCAGGAGCCGGAACGGGTGCAGGATATGGAGCAGGCCAGAGAACCAGAACCAGAGCCGGAAAAGGCGCAGGACGCGCCCGTTTCGGACAATTCGGAGCCGGAAACCGCAGGCAGCAATATCGTACCATTCCCTGCGCCGGAGGACGGAACGGAACCCACCGGCGCGGGTGCAGAGCAGACACAGAAAACCCCTGAAACATCCGCCGCAGACGAGCCGAACCTTACGCCCAATGTAGAGGAATACCTGAACCTCAAAGCGGCGCATCCTGACAAGCTGGTAGGCGTTCAGGTGGGGGAAACCATCCTCTTTTACGGCACTGATGCGGAAGAAGCCGCGCCCGCGCTGGAAAAAAACGTCATTACCCGCGAAATCCCCGATTTAGGGACGGTTTCCGTCACCGGCGCGGCTGGCTGGCAGTCTGTCCTGAAAAAGCTGCTGGAACACGGAAAAAGCGTAGTGCTTGCGCGGCCTGACACGGAACGCGGCACTGACGCGCCCTATGAAATCATCAAGGAACGCAGCGCGGCGGAATATATCCCCATTGGCATGGAACTGACCATTGACGGGCGGCTGATGAAGATTGACAGCGTGGACTACAACGCCGGAACCGTCAGCCTGCAAGATATGGAACTGCGGGGCTGGTTCCCCATTTTCCGCAGCGAAAGCATCCCCTTTGTGCGGCAGTTTGTGGAGGAACGGGAACAGCAGACCTTTGACCTTACCCCGGATGTTCCCCCTGCACCAGCAGAACCCAAGCCTGTGCCGGAACCGATGGAGATTGACGGCGGGCAGATTACCGAAACCCCGGCGCAGAAGCAGGCCCGCCGCCGCGCTCAGGAGGAAGTGGGCGGCAGGGTATTCCCCAGCGAGATTATTTTACAGCCCCTGCGCCTTACACCAGAGCGCCACAACTTCCAGATCACCGATGAAAATTTAGGCGTGGGCGGTGAAAAAACCAAGTACCAGTACAACGTGGAAGCCATCCGCACCCTGAAACAGATTGAAGCCGAAAAACGCCTTGCCACACCGGAGGAACA
>NZ_QWEO01000123.1 GCF_009936035.1 Neglectibacter sp. X58
AGCCTTTCAACACTATCACCTCATCTTTTTAGTGGCGGCTCCCGGGATTCCTTCCCTCAGCCGCTTTCCCTAAAACAGTATGACACAACGCTTCCTTTTCAGTACTTTTCACCAATCCCTATATAGAAACCGGCGGCGGAGAAAGTCCTATTACCTTTTCTCCGCCGCCTGCTTCTCTACATGTTCATCTCAGTTTTTCTGCATGTACAGCCAAACCAATGGCCTCCTGAAAGTTTAACCTTCCATCAGCTCCAGGTCATACAGGCCGGCAATGCCATAGCCGTCGCAAAGAATCAGCGGGGGCACGTTGCCTTCGTTGCCTTCCTGGGGGAAGTTCGTCCAAACGGTCTCGTTGCACTCATGGAAGTCAACAGGGCGGTACATGGTGGAAATGTGAGGCACTTCGTCCAGGAACAGGATATTAAGCTGCTCCCACAGATCCTTAATCTTCGCCTCGTCGGTTTCCTTGGCCAGATCCATCAGGATCTTGTCTGCTTCCTCGTTATAGTAACGGCCCATATTGAAAGTCATGGTGTCGGGGAAATCGCCGCCGAAGCCATACATGGTCTGGTAAGCGCGCAGCCAGGGGGCGGAAACAGCAGCGCCTGCGTAGCTGTACATAGCGATATCAAAGTTGCCGGTCTGAACATCCTCTGTCCAAGTGGGAGAATCAGGGAAGTAAGCCTCAATGCTGATGCCAATGCTCTTGCCTGCGGCAGCAGCAATATTGATGGCAGCCTGCCAGTCAGACCAGCCAGTGGGACACTCTGCCTTGAACACCAGGTTCTGGCCGTTATACTCGCGGATGCCGTCGCCGTCGGTGTCGGTGATACCGGCTTCGTCCAGCAGCTTGTTGGCGCCTTCTACGTCATTGCCTGCGGACTGATAGGGCTTCAGGGCTTCCTTATCCTTAATCAGGGCCTGCTCGCCGTCGGTGGGGTTGAACAGGGTGCGGGGGAAGTCCGCGAAGGTGTAGGACTGTCCGGTCATAGCGGAAGAGATAACCTGGTCAAAGTCAATAGCCATGGCAAGAGCCTTACGTACTTCCTTCTGATCCAGGCCAGGCTTCTGGGTGTTCAGCACCAGGCCGGGCATGGACATACCTAACTGATAAGGAGCATCATCAAACCAAGTGGAGATAGGCAGATCCTTTTCCAGCCACAGCTTCTGCAGATCAGATACATACTGCTGGTTGATGTCAATTTCGCCAGCCTCGAAAGCACGGGCGGAAGCGGCGTTGTCCTTATAGATGTTGTGGGCAACATACTTCGGCACAGGCAGCTTGCCCCACATGGAGGCATCCTGGCCCCAGTAATCGTCATTGCGGGTCATAACCTCGCGCTGCTCGGAGTCATAGGTGGTGGGACGGTAAGGCCCGGTAACGGGGGCATCCCACATGGTGGCATTCTTTATCTCGTTGCTGTCGCCATTCAGTTCGCCGTCCAGCTTCTCCAGATACGCCTTCTGCATCATAAAGATGTTGGTGAGGAATTCCTCTACCTTGTAGGGGTTGTACTGGGGATAGGTGATGTCGGTAACAGTGGCGTTTGTTGTTGTCAGCAGCTTTGCCCCAGCCCGAAGGCGGTAAGATGTCAAATAGCTGATGGGGGACTCCCTCAGGTAGAACTTGAACAGATTGGAGCAGGAAGTCTTTTGCACCCCGCCTGCCTGGGCTATATCTTCCAGCTTGATTTTCTGGGAATAATTCTGGCGGATATAGTCTGTCATAGCCTTAAGCAGGGTGAGCCTGCGCTCCTTGACAATACCGCCAGGCTCCTCCTGGCCCGCGAATACATTTTTATAGAGGTTCAGCCACATTTCAAACAGCAATAGCTGGTTTTCTAAAACCTCCTCTCCCCCCTGACGGGCAAAAAGAGTTTCTATGCCCTGCAAAACCTGCTTCTCCCACAGCTCCTCCCCAGACAGGGGCACGCAGGGAAAGCGCCCGGAAAGGAAAGGCACCACAAAACGCTCTTCCACATACCGGGACGTACACAGCAGCACAGGGTGAAGCTGCAGGCATAAAAACTGGCAGCCTGTCCCATCCTCTGAGAAAAAACGGTGCCTGCACTGCGCGTTAATAAACGCACCCTGACCAGCTTCCAGAGGGAACACGCCGCTTTCCGCCTCCAGGAGCAGATGCCCTTCCCGCACCAGGACAAATTCCATCTCCTCGTGGCTGTGCGGCTCTGTGGAGCCGCCATACTCCTCCAGGCTGGCTTCCCGGACACGCACCGGATGGCCTTCAAAGTCATACCGCGAAACCTTCCGGCCCTCCTCCCGCACTTCTTTGCAAGCCTTCATCTGCTATGCCTCCACCTCCCTGTCCAGAGCATTGCCTTTCGTGAAACGGGGAACAAAAAAGTATAC
>NZ_QWEO01000124.1 GCF_009936035.1 Neglectibacter sp. X58
AAAAGAAGGTGACAAACCCTGATACCAAGTTGACGGATTTTGAAGAAGCTCCGCTTTTGGAAGATGTGCCCTGCAAACTGTCTTTTGAAAAATTAACTTCAACCGATGGTGATAACGTGGCCGCAAAATTTCAAAATGTGAAACTATTCTTGTCACCTGATATTCAGATTCCGGCAGGATGCAAAATCATTGTGAACAGGTTCAATGAAGTTCAGCGAGAGTTTATTTTTTCCCATAGTGGTGAAGCGGGGGTTTTCACCCATCACCAAGAAATATACCTGGAACTTTGGAAAGGGTGGGCCTGATGGCACGATGGGGGAAGGCTGATTTCAAAGAACTGAAAGCCTTGGATGAAAGGCTGGTTCGATTGTCGGAAGTGGATTTTGATACCTTTTGCCGCAAGCTGGCGAAGAACATAGCGGCCCGCCTGTTAAGTCGGGTTAAGAAAAGAACCCCCGTTGGTGTGGCCCCTGAAGGGCTGGGTGCAGACACTCAAGCCAAGTATTGGAGCGGCTACACCGGGGGAACTTTGCGGGATGCCTGGACAATTCTTCCGGTTGAAAAGATCGGGAATGAATATGTTGTAACCGTTATTAACCCCACAAAATATGCCAGTTATGTTGAATACGGCCACCGGCAAAGGCGGGGGCGCTATGTTCCAGCCCTTGGGAAAAGGTTGACTGCTACATGGGTAAAAGGGCAATTCATCATGACGATCGCCGCCCAGGAAGTTGAAAATATGCTTCCGGGCTTAGTGGAACAGAAACTATATTCATTGTTGAAGGATGTGTTCTAATGCTGAATGAGATCATAAAAGGTATTTCAATCAAATTGAACGCCGCCTTTGGTGATGGGTATGAAATCTATGACAAAGATGTTGAACAGGGTTTAACTGAACCCTGTTTTTTCATTGACGTTTTGAAACCCGAGATAACCCCCTTGTTGGGAACCCGTGGTATCAGGCGTAACCCGTTTGATATTCATTACTTTCCCAAGGATTCCAGAGACAATGGCGAAATGTACGCTGTGGCCGAAAGGCTTATGTATGAGTTGGCCTTTATCACTGTTCCTGGCGGGGATCAGCTACGGGGTACAAAAATGGCCTATGAAATTGTGGAGGGTGTTCTTCATTTCTTTGTGAATTACAATCTGACGGTTATCCAACCGCTTGAATGGATTCCAATGGAAACACTGACCACCGATGTTGGCACAAAGAAAGGGTGATTAAATGGCAGTCAACAAAGAGAAAACCGGCCCGGCCACCTTTACGAAAGCCCATATTTTGACTTTCAAAAAGTGCCGGGAACGGCGTGATCTGCTGTCCGTCCTGTTGGAGGATGGTAAGGAATACACCATTGATCAGGTTGATTCCCTGATCAATGAGTTCATGAAACCCAAAGGGAAAGGTAAGGTGAAGTAACTATGGCCCTTGGCGGCGGTACATTCTTAGTTCAAAACAAAATCCTTCCCGGCGCTTATATCAACTTCATTTCCGTGGCATATGCAAGCGCCACCCTGTCAGATCGTGGGGTTGCTACTATCCCGCTGAGTATGGAGTGGGGGCCGGAAGGCAGGGTGTTCACTGTGGAATTGGCTGAATTCCTGAAAGAAAGTCAGAAAATCTTCGGGTATGCCTATACCGCTGATGAACTGCTTCCCATGCGTGAGATTTTCAAACACGCCAAAAAGGTTCACTTCTTCCGGCTGAACATGGGCGGCAAAAAGGCCGCTAACACGTTTGCTACGGCGAAATATCCCGGCGCACGGGGTAATGATCTGCGGATCGTGATTGAAGCCAATGAGAACAGCACCGAGGAAAAGCCGCTTTATGATGTGGGCACATACCTTGGCACCGTTCAGGTGGATTACCAGGAAGCTATTTCTGTTGTAGCTGATTTGCAGGCCAATGATTTTGTGGACTGGAACAAAGACGCAACATTGGCGCTGACCGCGACCATGCCTTTGACTGGCGGCGAAACCGGGGCGGTGGAGGATGCCGCCTATCAGACATACCTTGACCAGATGGAAAGCTATACCTACAACGCTATGGGGTGTACGTCTACCAATAAGGTGATCAAGGGTCTGTTTTCCGCCTATAATCAGCGGATGCGGGATGAAGTGGGCAAGAAGTGTCAAGTGGTGGTGTTCAATCACCTTGCCGATTATGAAGGCGTGGTAAGCGTCAAAAGCTGTTTTACACCAACTTAACTGTTTCTCTGGAAGATTATCAAATTGTTGATGATGCCAGTGAAGGATTTGATA
>NZ_QWEO01000125.1 GCF_009936035.1 Neglectibacter sp. X58
GGCTCGGTCGGTTCGCACATGTGTGCCACTGGCACACGCTCGCCCCCCTCTCATACGGGGATGAACTAACCGCCTTTGCCGGGTTTGCCGGCACAGCGTATGATTTTGAGACTATGCCCCAGCCTGGAGGACGGGTTTTGGCAGAGCACGGGCAGAAAACCATCAACCCCCTGCTGGCGGTAGCGGATATCCCCGGCCTTGTCTTAGTGGGGGAGGAATCCCCGGAAGGGGTGATGCCCTCTGAAAAAGGGGATCCCATCCCCGGGGCCTTTAATGAAAGCCTTTTAAATCAGGTGGAGGCGTTGGCGGCAGAACCCATGCAGGGGGCGCAAAGCTCCTGCCGGGGGGCCTGCAGCGGCCTGTGCGCAGGGTCATGCGTGGGAAGCTGTTCAGGCTGCGGGGCAAGCTGCTCCAGCTCCTGCAGCGGCTGCTCCGGGTGCGGCGGGAGCTGCTCTTCCTCCTGCAGCGGATGTTCCGGCTGCTCCAGTTGTTCCGGCGGCTGCGGCTCTGGGTGCAGCGGCTCCTGTGGGAAAAACTGCACTGGGGGCTGCGGCACAGGCTGCTCCGGCGGTTGCGGGGGAAGCTGTTCCGGATGCAGCGGAAGCTGCTCCGGCCGGTGCGGGGGCTGTTCCGGATGTGGCAGCGGGTGCGGATCCGGCTGTTCCGGCTGCGGGGGCTGTTATGGCAGTGCCACAGGCGGGTGCAACGGCTGTTCCAGCGCCTGCAAAAGCTGTACCGGATGTGACAGCGGCTGTACGGGAGGGTGCCGGGGATCCTGCACAGGCTGTTCCGGCGGATCCGGAGGCTGTGACGGCTGTATCGGCTGTTCCGGCCAGTGTACAACAGGGTGTGTGTCAGGCTGTGCCGGGTGTTCTGCCTGCTCCGGGGGCTGTAACGGGTGCAGCGGATGCAGCGGGTGTTCCGGCTGCGGGAGCAGTTGTGCCGGGGGGTGTTCCGGCTGCTCCGGCTGCGGTTCCGGCTGTTCAGGGGGCTGCGGGGGCGGCTGCGCTGCAACCTGCGGCACCACCTGCACCGCCACCTGCTATGGAAACTGCCAGGGCCAGTGCTATGGGACAGCCGCGGCGGCTGTTTCCGCCTGAATACAGTATTATAATAACGAAAGGATTGGATTCTCATGAAAGAAATCATTTTGGACAGCAGCAGGGCTATGGATCATCTGGAGGCGCTGGGGTATGAGGTTGGTTCCCGGAAAGACCTGTTAAGCTACATGATAAGCGCGGGGGTGAAGCCTTCGGATGAGGCTTTCCAGGCGTACCACAAGGAATACCAGGACTTTTTCATCCAGTATGAGGAGGCAAAATCTGCCTTTGAAAAAGAATTTGTAGAGCCTTTGGCCCCTGGCAGGCGCCTTACATGGAACCTGGATTTTGCCACCCGCAGGCTTACAGTGGAGGGCCTGTCGTGAGGGCGGGCACAGAACAGTTCCAGGACTATGTAAACCGCCTTTTTCCTGTGGGGCCAGGGCTTTCCCCGGACGGGCGCAGGGTGCTCAGCCGCACCGTCACTTTCCAGGTAACAGATGCCTGCACCCTGCGGTGCACCTACTGCTACCAGGGTGTAAAGGGCAGCCATGTCCTGCCTTTTGAAACGGCGAAAAAGTTCGTGGATCTCCTTTTGCGGGATGACAACCCTTATATCAACACCCGAAATTCCCCGGGGGTGGTGCTGGAGTTTATCGGCGGGGAACCGCTTTTGGAAATTGGCTTAATCGACAGGATAACAGATTATTTCCTTCAGGAGGCCATCCGCCTGCACCATCCCTGGGCCACCCGGTTCCGGCTGTCCATCTGCTCTAACGGCACAGAGTATTTCAACCCCCAGGTGCAGGCGTACCTGAAAAGGCACCTGCACCACCTGTCCTTCTCCATTTCCATTGATGGGAACAGGCAGCTTCATGACGCCTGCCGGGTATATCCTGACGGCCGGGGCAGCTATGACACTGCCATTGCCGGGGTGGAGCATTTCACAAAGGTGCTGGGGGGCCGCATGGGCAGCAAGATGACCATTGCCCCCTCCAATGTGGGCTATGTGTTTGAGGCCCTTCAAAACCTGCTGGGGCTGGGGTATCGGGAAATCAACCTGAACTGCGTCTATGAAAAGGGCTGGGAGCTGTCCCATGCCCGGGTTCTGTATGGACAGCTCAAGCGCTGCGGGGACTACCTTCTGGAAAACGGGCTGGAGGATGCGTATATCTCCATGTTTGAG
>NZ_QWEO01000126.1 GCF_009936035.1 Neglectibacter sp. X58
GTGGGCGCCACAGCCTACAGCCTCACAGCCTATCAGGAGCAGCTTCCCCAGGTGGAGCTGATAAAGCCGGACAGGGGGCGGCTGCCCCCGGAGTGCCTTACAGACGGGCCTGATGGGAAAATCATGAACACAGTGGAGCGCCAGGACGGCCCCTGGGGCCAGCGGTATGTGATTAAGCAACTGACTGTTTATGCCTATCAGGAGCTGCCGGAAGGGGGTTTCTTCGTATATGAGGCGGTGAGCAACGAAAATCCGGTGGTGCGCAGCACCACGGCGGATTTCTTGTGGGACGGCATGGAAGTCCGAATCGCGTAGGAGGGGAAAGAAATGGCAAGTTTGCAGCTAAAAAATTTGAAAAAGATCTATCCGCACAGTGCCAATACGCGCAAAGGGACAGAGAAGAAGACGAACCTTCAGATTACCGAAGAGGGCGTGGTAGCTGTGCAGGATTTCAGCCTGGATATTGCCGACAAGGAGTTTATCGTGCTGGTAGGCCCATCGGGTTGCGGCAAGACTACCACTTTACGCATGGTGGCAGGACTGGAGGAAATCACTGCCGGGGAGCTGTATATCGACGGCAAACTCATGAACGATGTAGAGCCGAAAAACCGAGATATCTCCATGGTTTTCCAAAGTTACGCTTTATACCCTCATCTTAAAGTGTGGGAAAACATTGGCTTCCCGCTAAAACTGCGCAAGGTGGATAAGGCCACTATCCGCAAGCGGGTAAAAGAAGTGGCGGAGATTTTGGACATCACCGAGTACTTGGACAGAAAGCCAAAGGAACTTTCCGGCGGTCAGCGCCAGCGGGTGGCCATTGGCAGGGCCATAGTGCGTGAACCCAAGGTGCTGCTGATGGATGAACCCCTCTCCAACTTGGACGCGAAACTCCGCAACCACATGCGCACGGAAATTATCAAGCTGCGGCAGAAAATCAACACGACCTTTATTTATGTGACCCATGATCAGACCGAAGCCATGACCTTGGGCGACCGCATTGTCATCATGAAGGATGGGTTCATCCAGCAAATTGGGACGCCCCAGGAGGTTTATGACCATCCGGCAAACCTGTTCGTGGTGGGTTTCATCGGTACGCCCCAGATGAACTTTTTTGAGGGTGAGTTGCTCCATAGCGCGGAAGGGTACCATATCACAGTGGAGGGCCATCCCATGTCCCTGCCCATGGAGAAGCAGAACCGTCTGGCGGCGGCAAATGCCCAGCTCCAGAAGATAACGATGGGCGTGCGCCCCGACTACCTGTACCCTGCTGGGGAGAGGGAAGGACTTGCCGCCCGGGTAGAGGTCACAGAAATGATGGGTAGCGAGGTGCATGTACACGGCTCTGTAAATGGGAAAGATGTAGTGGTTATCGTCCCCACCGTGGACAAGGACGGCAGGCACTTCCAGCCACCGGAGGTGGGGGAGGAGATCCGCCTGGACTTTAGCACAGAGCTGTGCCACCTGTTCGGCGGACACGGAGAGAATTTAGAGAAATAGATATACTGTCTGTTCGGGTAGGAATATGCCAATCGAGGAATGCCCTTTGCTTCAATATATTTATTATGCGGTGTCAACGCAGGCATCCACTATGATGTTTGCGAAGACATATAGGCCGAACCAACCATGACTCAGCGGCCACATACCCATTCCAACCTTTTATCTGGATTTGCCGCCCAGATGGTTCTTTGTGATAGGGCTGAAAGCAGCCATCTGCTGTTCTCAGTAAAATTCAGGAACGGTTTATATGCAATGCCTTGTTAAACATTTTTGTGCTCCTTAAATGATTTTACAAAGGTGCAAGCGGGTGATTGTATGTACATTAGGCACACCCTGGAGGACTGCTGATGCAGTTGCTCTAAATATCTAAGTGGGAGGCCAAACATATGGCTAAGAAAAAGTTAGGGAAATCTCAGCGTGAAGGTATGCTTAATACGTTTATTGAGGCCCGGTGTTCTTGTGGCAACTGCCGTTGTACATGGTGCGGCGGGTGCAGTACATCTGTTGATGGGCAGGCCAGGTTGGACGGCGGCCAGTATAACACCAGCAGTATTCTTACTGGATACTTTAATACACTGGGTGCTATGTAAGTAATCAATAGGGGGAGGCTGGGTGGAGCAACAATCAGCCCAGCCATCCTTTTATTATGGGAGACTAACTATTAAAAGTCAAGCCCCAAAATGAGAAAAATTGGAAATCGACGAAGAGTGGTGAAGGGCATGGAAAAA
>NZ_QWEO01000013.1 GCF_009936035.1 Neglectibacter sp. X58
TTCCCATTTGTCAAGCCTTTTTTATGCTTTTTTCTTATTTTGCTCTTTTATACCTTTAACTTAATGACATTGCCCAATTTAACACCCTTTCAAAATCCTAAATCCGTCAATAATAAATAAATATTCCTATGCCATTGTGTTTTAGACAATCTACTTTCTTTACTAACACAACCTCTCCATTTTGAATAGGTGGTTCCAGATTATAGCCGGATAGGGTTACTGCATAACCTGCTTCTAGAATAGTTACTTAGATAATCAGTATGAGGGATAGTATCATTATTGAAAAAACAGTCTTATGTACAATCAGAAAACTTGAACAAACACTCGAAAATGCTTGGACATTATGAAAGTGCATAAAGCGGAGAACTTCACAACGTTAGCTTACCCACAAAATTTATTTGCTTTCAACAATTTATTTATGCTTTTGAATGCTTTGCCATAATCTTATCTCGCCATTTCTTTCCGCGAAGGCCAAAATTAGCACCAATAAAATCTCTTCTTTTAGCGGTTTCAATATTTTGTTGAGTAACACGATTGTTATATTGTGTATTTATAGCCCCTATTCTACCCTTGAGGATTGAAATGTTCTTATGAACTTTGCACATCTCACCAATTTCTGCAGACAATTTGCTCCTCTGCTTACCATGCAATCGTTCTTGCTGTCTTTTAGCTACATCAATTTTTTTGCTCCACAAATCTTGCCTATTTTTGCATGATACAAAAGTGCTTTTTATTCTTTGCTGCTCAGTTTTTATGGCTCCAGCCAATAAATGAGAGGCGTAGTGCAGTCCAATATAATATGCAAAATCCTTATTAAATTTACTGGAATTCCAATAGCTTCTAATCTGTGCTTCAAGATCGTTTGCCTTGTTCAGAATGTTTACCATATAATTGTACTGTGTTTGGTTTGCTTCATTATCAAGATTTTTTGCTTTCTCTAACAATCTATCAATATTTTTATATAGGTTCTCAATATAGGGTCTGAAACTAGCATTAATTTGCCGATATACACCTTTTCTATAGGACGCATCATTATTAAGATTGTACAAATATCGATCAGAATCCCTATGATCTGAATGATTTCCAAGTCGATAAAGAAATATCACAACTAGCACAAGTAGAATGATAAAAATAATCATCCATTTAATCACCACAGAATCCCTCCATTTTATCTTTTTGAGAAATGAATTTATCGAATGAAATGAAGAATGTATCTGGATGTCCGAGAAATTCAAGCATATTTTTGACACCATCAAGTCCAGCCGAAAAAGCTGCGAGGTTGGTATTAGGAACCATTATTGCTTTTTCAATAATGTCCATAGATCTTTTACTAATTTCTGCTATCATATCACTTGGAGTCGTTTTACTATCACTTAAAAACTTCAGATATTGTCGATATAAGAAACAATACATTTCATTGCGCCTTATGATTTTTGCATATGCGTTATTAATTTGATTAAGTTCCTGCTTTGCAAAAGAATTTATTTTTAAGACATCAAGTTCATATTCGTTTCTAATACTTGTCATTCTTTCTTCATGTTGCAAATCCAAACGATGTGATTCCAAAATTAGCCTTTTACTAAGAGAATCCACCTCAGCTTGAAATGATTTTTCGATATATAAAGTCATTGATCTTCCGCGTTCTTGTATTTTAGCCATTTCTTCTTCAGCCAGAAGTTTGGCTTCATACGCGTCTTTTACATACTTTACTGTTTGCACACGTTGCTTACCAGAACTTATTACACTGAGAACATTTCCTGTTGTTTCAATAGCTTGTCCTAATACTCCCCAAGGTGTGCCCGAAGCCATTGCTTTAAAAAATGATATAACTTTGTCAAACTTTCTCTCTTTTTCCTCAGGAGGAAATAGTTTTTCTATCGTCAATAAGGATGAATTTATTGGTTGCAAATATTCTTTCATATATTATCTCCTTCGCTCTGTGAAGATTTTATGAATTTGGGGTTGAAATACCTTAGAATAATTTCTTGGAGAAAATTGAAAATATTATTATAAAAATAATGGGTGGCAAAAGCATCAGATTACAGGTGATCAAACACCTCGATACTATCTGGAGCGCTATAGAAATCATTCCTAGAGTCTGTTTTGAAACCCTCAAAGTAACCAAACGAGGATGGCGAGGAAAACAACAGCATGGAAATAAGGAGCGTTCTTTTCGTGTCTGGTAGCAAAGCGGCGATTGTTTTGAGTTTAAGGAACAGATTTTCCACCAAATAGCGCTCTTTATATATGTGTACGTCCGTTTTTCTGAGCAGTTGGAAGTAATGCTGCTTGGAATCACCACGCTTCCGCCCCGTTCCTCTAGCCAACGTACAAACTAATCGTAGCCTTTATCTGCCAGTATGGGTTTACCGTTCAGATCAAAAGAATCCAGCAGAGCCTGTGTTATACAGATATCGCTGCGGTTTCCGCTGGAGAGCAAAAAGCGCAATGGATTCCCAAGCCCCTCCGTTACCGCATGGACTTTCGTGGTCAAGCCTCCCCTGCTCCGCCCGGTTTCCTCGTGATATCCCCTTTTTTTATTCCCGCTGGCGTGTTGGTGGACCTTAGTCGTGGTGCTGTCAAGCATCAGCGTCGCCTCGTCCAGCAAATTCTGCTCAATCAGGGCTGTGAAGATATCTTTTCATACTTCGGTTTCGTCCATGTCCGAAACCGGCTGTACACGCCTTGACATAGCCCGAACCGTTCCAGCAGATCCCGCCACGGTACCCCGGTGTCCAGCCAATACAAAATTGTGTTGAGCATATTTTACGGTTGCTTTTGCCGGGCCGGCCTCCCTGGGGGTTTCTCTCAGGAGGAAACATGTCCTTGATCCTATTCCATTGCCCTTCACTGATTTCATGTCTCTTCATGTGCTCTATTCCATCACTTCGTCGTTTTGTACGCAATAGATGAGTTTTAAAACAGACTATAGAGAAAAAAGTCGTGCTTCCCTTTTCAACAAAAGAAATTGGCCTCCATTCTGTAACAGAATCAAATCATTACTGAAATTCTATCTCACAATGCAATTTATCAATACGCTTTTTCCCTGGCAAAGAGTGTTCCTTCTCAATATAGTGAACCGGAATCTTGTGGTATAGTTCCTAAAATTTTTTGTCTTTAATAAGCTGGCTAATAACATCACGCCTAAATAGTGCGTCGCCCCACATCTCAAAATCACAAGCAATGAAAGGATGGGCCGTAGTGCCACCGTTTTTCCCTCGCCTGGAGATAATTCCAATAGCACTTACTCTTTCAATCCATCTGGCAGGAGTCAAGGTGTAGGATGGGGAGCGTACGTCAACAATTAATTGCTGAAAAGCCTGCTCGTCAAAATTGGGATTGTTTTCTCTTTCCCACTGGCCCAGGAATGCGATTGTATTCCTACTGCGCAGCCAGCTTTGAATCACATAGCTTGGGCTCCCTGAATCAAAGCGCTTTGCGATATCTGTCAGTGAGATATAGTCATCTGCTGGATACAAATACTTTTCTACAACCGCTTGAAGCCTTTGATTCTCCTTCGGGTCATGTATGTTGGCCTCTCCACGATTGATAAGTTCAAAGATACGGTCTCGTATAAACTCCAGGTCTTCCGCTTTGAGCAGCGATTTTTCACTTAGCCTCTTGGCATACTCATCTCTCGTTATCGCATAGGCCCATAGTAGCTCAGATTGACTTGCTCGTTCCATTCTTCATCGTCCTCGATATTCCGATTGGGATTTCTGCACCGCTTTGATTTCATTTCTTCCACAGCCATGTAAGTGGCATGGTCGATAATGCCAAACGTGTACTTGTAATTGTTTAGCAGTTTGTTCAAGACATCACGGCTCCACACTGTTCTCCCGGATGGAGAAGGAATACCTTGCTTGCACAAATGCTCTTGAATCTTCTCCAAACTGTTTCCTGACAGGCAAAGGGCGAATATCTCCCGCACAGTTTCGGCTTCCTGCTCAACTGTTTCTACTCTCTTGTTCCTGTCACGCCGAAAGCCATAGCATACTTTGCCGAAGATTTTTGATTCCAATGGGGACAACTTCACGATTATCTTCCTTTCTTACATTATATTCGATTACTCAAGCATTTTCAAGTAGAACCTACAAATTAGTAGAATTGATTGTGCCATTTTATCCTGCTGAACCTGATTATTAGTGGCTTATCATGCGATTCTTGTATATTTAAGAACAAAAAAGCGCGAATTATGACGCTATCCACGCTTTTTATTTCTGCAATGGAATTTTAGGGCACAAAAAGAGGAGACAAAAGCCTCCAAAATGCTTTTGTCTCCTTTTGGCTGGGCTGGCGGGATTCGAACCCACGGGATGACGGAGTCAAAGTCCGTTGCCTTACCGCTTGGCGACAGCCCAATATGGGAACACGGAGCCTAATTACGAGAATTAAACTCCGCGTTTATGTATGGGGTGGGTGAAGGGATTCGAACCCTCGGTCTCCAGAGCCACAATCTGGCGCTTTAACCAGCTAAGCTACATCCACCATATTGGCGCGCCAAAAGGGACTCGAACCCCTGGCCTACTGCTTAGAAGGCAGTTGCTCTATCCAGCTGAGCTATTGGCGCATAAAATAAAGGAATGAAAACATTCCTGGCCTTAACTTTCAAGGCCCCTCTCAGCACTAAAATATTTTTCAGCATCCTGCTGATACGGAAGTGGAGCGGGTGATGGGAATCGAACCCACACGACCAGCTTGGAAGGCTGGGGTTCTACCATTGAACTACACCCGCACATTACACAGCAAATACTACTGCGAACAGGCCACAGGCCTTCCCCGAATGTGTTTATTATTATAGCACAGGGGAAAGAATTCGTCAAGAAGTTTTTCTAAGGCAGATATCGGAAATGTCAAGAGCAAATGCGAAAAAATTTGAAATGTTTTTTTCAGAGGGCGGCGACGGCGGCACGAAAGATCATTTCAGACGTTTTCCAACCTAATATTTTGCGCGGATAGTTGGCAATCCAGCCTTCCGCGCGCTTGACATCTACCTTTCGGCGCGCTTCACTGTTTTAACTGTGTGATATGGCCGCTTGCGTTTCGGCTTTTCCGGCAAGTCCGCGTTCGTCAGGCGAAGGAATACGCCCTTTGTTCTTTGTCAAGGACGATCGGCAAACGCCCGTCTTTAATCGCGCTCATAACAAAATGGGGGGAAGCCCCCGTGAAGGGGCTTCCCCGTTCCTCCTTTTCAGATTTTAGGCCGCGTCTTCTTTCGGCTCCCGAACCGCGCTGAACCAGCTTGCCGCCGCCGCTTCCGTGGGAACGGCCACGTGTTCAGCCTTCCACCGCCCATCCGGGCGTTTGATAAACTGCCCCGTGATTTCCGGCGTGACAAATTCGATTCCGTCCCCCTTTGTCTGGTACTTCTCGGACGGAATAGCGAACTTCACCTTGTAAAGCCAAATGTATTTATACATTCCGTCGGCCTTCTTCGCGCGGAATCCGATTGCCATATACGGGGGATCGTCTTCCTCTCCTGCGTATACCACGCCGTCCGCGTCCTGCGTCTGCCCCAACAGGGCGGCAAGATCGGCGGGCATAAGATCGTTTACGTTCAGTTTCAGCTCCCCGGAAACAAACTCCTTCACCACTTCGTCAACGCCGTCGTCGGCGTGCAAAATGGCTTCGGCCACCTCTACGGACATTTCCGCGCTAATGGCCTTCGCCATGCGCACGGGCGTTCCATATATTTCCTTGCCGCTTTCGTCAACCGTGATCGGCGCACGGTAAAGATCGCGCAAACCAATAGTTGCCATAGTTTTTATACCTCCGTTTTTTCGTAGTATCTGCATTCAATGGGAACGTGGTAAAAGCCTGTGTCCGTTTCGTAGGTTTCCGGATCAATCACGATCCCATAGAAGCCCGTTGCCTTCAACGCCTGCTTCGTCCGGCGCAACAAGGCTATATAATCCCGCTTTGAATAAAGGTCAACGCGGTAAATATATTCCGTCCCCTGCATTTCGTCTTCTGCCGCGTCTCTGTCCTGCGACAAAACGAGCTGATATGTGAAGAACGTGCCAGCTTTCCCGCGGTAAAGCTGGCGTTCCGCATTCGGGCAAAGGGCGGTAAGCGTGGATTTTACCAGCGCGTCCACGGTGTCAATCATTCGGCCCCGCCTCCTTGCTGTTTCTCCCATTCCTGCCGCATTGCCTCTTGTACCTCTCCCGCGGCCTTCTCATTCGCGCTTGTGAACCACGGGCGCGCGGGCATATTGGATCGCCCGTATTGGTGGACAAATCCCACCGTGGCGTTACGCTCCCCGCGGCGGTTTGTCGCCTGCGGGTATACCTCCACGTATTGCGTGCTGTCCTTCTTCTTGACGGACGTTGCTTTGATAGAACTTGCAAGATCGCCCGTTACTCTGCCGCTGTGAAAGGTGCTTCGGATTTCCGCTTCCGTGTATACGTCAACCTTCAATTCCGCGGCATAGCCCGCAACTGCGGCTTTGTAAAACTCCGAATAGCCTACGGATTTCTTGTTGCCGAAAAGCACCGTTCGCGTTTCCTTCGGCTCATTCGGGAAGCAGGCTTTTCAAAACGTCTTTCGCTTCTTTATCTTTTGGCCGAACGTCCCACCCGCGATCATAGTTGACAATGCAGGCCGCTTCCCAACCTTCGCGCCGCCGTTTGTCTTCGTCATAGATCGCCAGCTTGCTAACCCGCCCGTGATTGATCCCGAAGCGCGAAGGCGTGTCATATACTTTCGCGGAATAAGAGTATTTCCCGATCGTCCCTTTGAACCACCCACGGCACAAAGCGGTTGTTATTTTGTATTCCATGTTTGAATAGCTCCTTTCTCTGCTTATGCCCGCCGCTTGTGCCGGAAGTCCCCGGCGTTCTGGCAAGTCTTCCAATGCGGCACGAAAGCAACGGGAAGATCGCGGCTTTCCTCTTCCGGACGGGCAACGCGTCCGGTGATAACCTCCCCTTCGTCCGTTACAAAGCGGTCATTCCCGCCGCCTTCAATCACAAAGACGGGCGCGGGATCAACGGGCATATTCTTTCCGGCACCCGTCCTGATCCAGTCGATTTCTTACCCGCACCCCCGGCAAATGCTCATTCTGAACGCCCCCGTTCTTCTGTGGCCGCCTGCGCCAGCCACCACGCCGGATTATTCCGGCACGCCTCATTCGGGCAAGCGTCGCAATCTGTGGCGGCGCACCCGGCGCAATATTGCTTCTGGAAAGCCCGATCCCACGGGGCTTCTATTACGGGCAATTCCCGAAGAAATGCCGCCAACGCCTGCGGGCTTTGCGTGATCCGTTCATACTCTGTCACGGTCTTAACCTCCCTTCCCAGCCGTTGCCGCCGTCCGGCCCCGCCGCTTGAAATGCTCTTGAACGGTTGCTTGCGCCCGCTCCGCTTTGTAGATTTCCCTTTGCTTGCTGTCCAGCTCCCCAACGTAACCACGCTTTAACTCGTTGTAGATCGTCGCCGTATGTACGCCCAGCCGCGCGGCCATTTCAAGCGGGCGATCCCCGCGGGCGTGCCACACTTCGATTTTCTGCCGATCCTCAAACGTCAGGTATTTATACTTCCCCGCCATGCTTTCACCTCTCTTATTGACATTTTCCGCGCTTCATGGTATAAAAAAAATAAATGCGGAAGAACTGTCCCGCCCCGCTTTGGGGGCTTCGTGTTCTTTCGCATTTAATATTACAACCTACGTTTCTAAGGCAGATATCATAATTCATCTTGACATTTTGGAAATGGGGTGGGACAGGGTGTGCAGCATTCCACGGCGTATATATGCGGCCGGAATTTTCCGTTACACAGCACTGCCCAAGAAAAAAAGAGCCGGGAAAGCTTTTTACAGCTTTCCCGGCAAAATAAAGGGGATCTGGTATACGCTTAGTTTTTCAAAATTTCCTTATACAGGCGGATGTATTCTCCAGCAGACTTGCCCCAACTGTTGTCGCAGCCCATAGCCCGGTCTACCAGAACACCCCAGCCCTCCTTGTCGGAGTTGTATGCATAAATGGCCCTGTGCAGGGAATTGAGCATATCCCCGGCATTATAGGTGAGGAAGGTGAAGCCGTTGCCCTTTCCATCCCCGCTGTCAGCGATGGAGTCTTTCAAGCCGCCGGTTTCCCGCACTACAGGGATAGAGCCATACCGCAGGGCTATCATCTGGGAGAGGCCGCAAGGCTCACTCTTGCTGGGCATGAGGAAAATGTCAGAGGCCGCGTAAATCTTCCGGGACAGCTCCGGCACGAAGCCCAAGCACAGCACAAACCTGCCGGGATACTTCTCCTGCATCCACTTGAAGTAGTTTTCATATTCTAAATCACCGCTGCCCAAAATTACGATTTGCGCATTGGAATACTCCATAATATTGTCCACAGCATCTTTCACCAGATCCAAGCCCTTGTGGGACACCAGCCGGGTGACCATGCCAATGAGGGGCACGTCCGGATCTACATTGATACACAGCCGTTCCTGCAGCTTTTCCTTGTTCACAGCCTTATTTTTCTTATCCTTCTGGCTGTAATTCGCAAAGAGGGCCGGATCTGTCTCCGGATCATAGTTTACAGTGTCAATGCCGTTCAAAATGCCGGAAAGCTTCCAGGAACGCTCCCGCAGGATGGGATCCAGCTTATGGGCAAACCAGGGATCCAAAATCTCCTGGGCATAAGAGGGGCTTACAGTGGACACCCAGTTGGAGCACTCGATAGCGCCCTTCATCAGGTTCACGTCCTTGTTAAACTCCAAAAGCTGGCTCTCATAATTCGGTATGCCAAACACGTCCTCCAGGATTTCCTTGCCATACTGGCCCTGATACTGGATGTTGTGAATGGTAAACAAGGTTTTTATGCCGGAATACCACTCGTTGTTGGCATAGAACAGCCGATAGTAAACAGGCACCAAGCCGGTTTCCCAGTCGTTGGCCTGGATGATGTCCGGCTTGAAATCTACATAGGGCAGCATCTCCAGGATGGCCCGGGAGAAGAAGGCAAAGCGCTCCGCGTCATCAAAATGCCCGTAGAGGCTGTTGCGCTTAAAGTAATACTGGTTATCAATGAGATAATAAATTACATTGTTAATCTTGGCCTCGAAAATGCCGCAGTACTGCCGCCGCCAAGCCACCGGCACGCTGATGCTGGTGATAAACTTCATGTTGTCCCGCAGCTCCTGGGGGACGCAGTCATACAGAGGCGTTACCACACGGCAGCCAATCAGCCTCTGCCGCAAAGCCTGGGGCAGGGATCCGGCTACATCAGCCAAACCGCCGGACGCGGAAAACGGGAGGGCTTCACTGGCGCAAAACAGAACCTTCATACGGAAATCTTCCTTTCTTACGTCAATTGGTAAAAAGTCTTTGCCCGCTGGGAGAGAGCAGGATTATACCTGCCCGCCCTTGGCCACATAGACGGGATATGTCTGGTAGCCAGCCATGGTGCGGTTGTCAGCAAAGGTCACGTTCTTGTCCGCCACCACATAGTCAAGCTTGGTGTTCTCGCCGATGACGCAGTTCTGCATAATCACACAGTTCTTCAGCTTCGCGCCCTTCTTCACCTTCACACCCCTGAAGAGAATGCAGTTCTCCACCTCGCCGTCAATAATGCAGCCGTCCGCAATAATGGAATTGCTGGCAGAGGAGCCTAAGCCGTAGCGGGCGGGCATTTCGTCACGCACTTTCGTATAGATGGGGTGGTCAGGGATAAACAGGGAGCTGCGCACCTTGGGATCCATCAGGGCCATGTTGGCGTTGAAATAGCTGCTGAAGGAGGTAATGGTATAGGCGGCGCCTGTGTACTCATAGCCGCAGATACGCAGATCCCCCAGGTTGCGCTGCATTAAATCCCTGTCAAAGTCGGAGAGGTTCCGGCTCATGCAGTCCTGCACCAGGTTGATAAGCAAGTCGCGCTTCATCAGGCGCATACCCACCGCGTAATTGCAGTCGGCATCGCTGCCCCGCTTAATGAGCATATCCCGCACCACGCCTTCGGGATCCACTGTGTACACCACATTCTTGTCGGTGTCAGGGGACATGCCATGGCGGTAAATCACCGTAATATCTGCCTGCTTCTCGGTGTGGAACTTGAACACATCCCGGTAATCAATATTCATAACCGTGTCGCAGTCGGACAAAAGCACATATTCCTCGTGGGAATTCTGCAGGAAACGCATGATAGAGGCCAAAGACTCAATTTTCCCGTCTGTGCGCCGGGTGTCTGCCCCAAAGGGAGGCAGCATATACAGGCCCTCGCTTTTGCGGGAAAGGTTCCACGCCTTGCCGGAGCCTAAATGATCCATCAAAGACTGGTAATTTTCTTCTGTAATGACGCCCACCTTGTTCATACCGGAGTTTACCATGTTGGACAAAGGGAAGTCTACCAGGCGGTAGCGCCCGCCAAAGGGGATGGAAGCCATCACCCGGTTCTGGGTCAGCTCCCGCACACGCTCCTCATGCACATAGGCAAAAAGGATGCCAATAACTTCATTGCCGCGCATTATTTCTCCACCTCCTCAGCATCGATCATAGCCTTGGGGGGCACCACGCTGCCTGCGGGCAGCTTGCAGTCCGGGCCTACTACAGCCACGCCCCACTCGTCCTTGTTTTCCACTTCCTCGGGCCGCTTGCCTACAACAGAGTTAGGGCCTATCACAGCATTTTCCGCCACAATGGCATACTGCACATGGGCGCCCTCCTCTATCCTTGCGCCGGGCATGACGATGGAATCCGTCACCACAGCGCCGGGGGCTACGTACACCCCTGCGAACAACACAGAGAACTCCAGCTGCCCGTACACGTTGCAGCCCTCTGCAATTAGGGAGTTCTGCACATGGGCGCCCTTTGCCACATAGTGAGGAGGCATAACCGGGTTGCGGGAATAGATGCGCCAGTCGGCGTCGCTTAAATCCAGGGGCACGTTGGGATCCAGCAGATCCATGTTGGACTCCCACAGGCTGTCAATGGTGCCCACATCCTTCCAGTAGCCCTCAAACCGATAGGCAAACATCTTCTCGCCAGCGTTCAGCATGGCGGGCAGCACGTTCTTGCCAAAGTCATTGGAGCTTTTGGGATCCTCATCGTCAGCCAGGAGGAACTTGCGCAGCTTCTCCCAGGTGAACACATAAATGCCCATATTGGCTAAGTCAGACTTGGGCTTCTTGGGCTTCTCGTCAAACTCATAGATGGAATCGTCCTCATTGGTGTTGAGGATGCCGAAACGGCTGGCCTCTTCCATGGGCACAGGCTGTACGGCAATTGTCACTGCCGCGCCCTTTTCCTTATGGAAGGAAATCATCTTGGAATAGTCCATCTTATAGATATGGTCGCCGGAGAGCACCACCACATAATCCGGGTTATACCGCTCGATAAAAGGGATATTCTGGGTGATGGCATTGGCAGTGCCCTTATACCAGTCGGTCTTTTTCCGCTTTTCATAGGGAGAGAGCACATGTACGCCGGCGTTCATGCTGTCCAGATCCCAAGGCTGCCCGCTGCCGATGTATTCATTCAGCTCCAGGGGCTGGTACTGGGTAAGCACGCCTACCGTCTCAATGCCGGAATTGACGCAGTTTGACAGCGGGAAGTCGATGATGCGGTATTTCCCTCCGAAAGGCACGGCGGGCTTGGCGATATCCTTCGTCAGCACCCCCAGCCGGCTGCCCTGGCCGCCTGCAAGCAGCATGGCCACAACCTCTTGTTTGGGTAACATTTCTTTGTCCTCCTAAATCATATATTTTATTTATTGCCTGTATAAAAAGCCCTGTTTCCAAAACGGTAAAAAACATGCGCTTTGCCTGACCGCAGCAGTCCCCTATCAGGGGGCCTGCACCCCCGCCGCCCGTGGCTTGGGCGCCTGCTTTGCCTCTGGCTTTTGGGGGACGGGCAATGCCGCGGGCCTTTCTTTTTTGGGGATTTTCTCCACGCACTCCAGGAAGAACACGGAATTTCCCGGCAGGGTCAGGCTTACGCTCTGCTGGCAGCCATGCATAGGCTCGTCCACAGTTTTGATTTTCCTGCCGTTTGTCACGCCCTCCCCGCCAAACTCCTTGGCGTCAGAGGAGAACACCTCGGCCCACACGCCCCGGAAGGGCACGCCTATGCAGTAGTTCTCCCGCTGCACCGGCACAAAGTTGCACACAGCCACCAGCTCCTTGCCGTCCTTTGCCTTGCGGCGGAAGGCAATAACGCTCTGTTGGTAGTCGTCATTGGATATCCATTCAAAGCCTTCCCAGGAGAAGTCGATTTCCCACAGCTCCGGGCGGCTGAGATAGAAGTGGTTCACAGCTTTAAAGAACCTCTGGGCATCCTGGTGCTCCTTATACTGGAGCAGGCCCCACTCCAGCTCCTTTTCAAAATTCCACTCGTTTTTCTGGGCAAACTCTGTCCCCATAAACTGTAATTTCTTCCCAGGATGGGCCATCATGTAGCTGACAAAGCACCGCATTCCGGCGGCCTTCATCTCATCGTCCCCGGGCATCTTATTGATAAGGGAACCTTTGCCGTACACCACCTCGTCGTGGGAGATGGGCAGCACAAAGTTCTCAGAAAAGGCATAGAAGAAGGAAAAGGTCAGGGAATTGTGGTTGCCGCTTCTGAACAGGGGATCCATGGACATATACCGGAGCATGTCGTTCATCCAGCCCATGTTCCACTTGTAGTTGAAGCCCAGGCCCCCCAGGTAGGCGGGCTTTGACACCATGGGCCAGGAGGTGGATTCCTCCGCAATCATCATGGGGTCGGGTATCTCGGCAAACACAGCTTCATTCAGGGCCTGGAGGAAAGCGATGGCCTCCAGGTTTTCCTTGCCGCCGTCCTTGTTGGGCACCCACTCCCCATCCCGCCGGTTGTAGTCCAGATACAGCATAGAGGCCACCGCGTCCACACGCAGGCCGTCTATGTGGTATTCCTTCAGCCAGAACACAGCGCTGGAAATGAGGAAGCTTATGACCTCAGGCCTGCCATAGTCGAACACCAGGGTGCCCCACTCCTTGTGCTCGCCCTTCCTGGGATCGGCATATTCATAGCAGGGGGTGCCGTCGAATTTGGCAAGGCCAGCCGCGTCCCGGGGGAAGTGCCCGGGCACCCAGTCCATAATCACGCCGATGCCCGCCTCGTGGCAGCGGTCTACAAAGCGCATAAAGTCATGGGGTGTGCCATACCGGGAGGTGGGGGCAAAATATCCCATCACCTGGTAGCCCCAGGAGCCGTCATACGGGTATTCCGTCAGGGGCATGAACTCAATATGGGTGAAGCCCATATCCCGCACATAGGGAATCAGCTCATCCCCCAGCTTTTCATAGGAGAACACGCTGCCATCCGCATATTTGCGCCAGGATCCGGCATGCACCTCATAGATATTCACTGGCTGGTTATAGTGGGGGCTTCGGGCCTTCTGGTCATACCAGGACTTATCGTGCCACTGATACCCCTCCAGGTCATACCACCGGGAGGCCGTGCCGGGCCGCGTTTCGCAGTGGCTGGCATAGGGGTCTGCCTTGTAGGCATCCTCTCCCCCTGCTGTTTTGATATAAAATTTATACAGCTCATAGGGAGCAAACTCAAAGTCTGTATAGCCCTCCCACACTCCGTCGTCCAGGCGCTGCAGGGGGTATTTGGCAGCATCCCAATTACAGAAATTTCCCACTAAAGACACAGCTTTGGCGTTAGGCGCCCAAACCCGGGCCACCATGCAGGGCTTGCCGTCCTTCACAGACTTGTGCAGGCCCATATACTCATAGGCGCGGCGGTTTTTCCCGCCGCGGAACAGGTAAAGGGGAAGATTTTCCTCTTGTATTTTCAGTTTATCAGGGGCTGTAAGCTTATCACTATCCATTGCGCCATACTCCTTATTCCGGTATCACCGGGTTGTTTGGTACTATCATATCATATTTTGGAAAAATTTCAAGTAGTTTTTAGTAATTTGATTAAAAACTTGGTGTAGTTTTCTGAAAACTTTGTCTCCATTTCCCAATATAGCTGCTAAATCCAGGCAGCGGCTCTCCCCTCCCCGCAGGCAAAGCCCCTTTTGTCCTATAGTAAACGCACTTGAAAACCGGTATAGCCCACTTTCCAAACATGCGGCATCGCCACTGGTTCAAAAAAGCTGCTGCCTCTTTTGAGCTGCGTTAACTATAGCACATTTTTGCCCCGAAGCCTGTCAGTTAAGGTAGTTCAAAAGAGATATGCGATCTCTATTATAACCCAGCGGCGGATTCTCAAACCCTTTGAGCTGAATCCCCCTGCGAAAGCAGAAACGCCGCAAGCAAAAGCGCTTGCGGCATCCTTTTTCTGCAGTCTATTCCTGTTCCACCGCCCTCACCTGCAGCACCCCTTCCGCCACGGCAAACTTCACCTCCAGGCCGGAAAAAGGCAGGCCATACACCCGTTCCGGGTCATTATGATAGCCAGGGCGGGGATCCCCCTCTAAAATGCCCCAAAGGGCTTCCCGCAGCTCCTCCGGCACCTTTGCAAGCAGCGCCGGGGGAAAGTCCACAGAAAGCCTGTCTGCCCGGTGATCGTCGGAAAAGCCCCCTCTGGCCTGGGGCCGGCAGTCGGAAAGGGGCACATAGGGCTTGATGTCCAGAATGGGCGTGCCGTCCAGCAGATCCCCGCCGCCCACTGTGAGGACAGGGCCTTCCGGGGTGTAAAGATCGATGCCCTCCAGGGTCACGCAGGACATGCCAATGGGGCTGGGCCGGAAGGGGGATCTGCTTGCAAACACCCCCACCCGCTGGTTGCCTCCCAGCCGGGGCGGGCGCACGGTAGGCGACCAGCTTTCCCGGCGGTTTGCGGAAAACTCCCACAGCAGCCACAGATGGGAAAAGCCCTCCAGTCCCCGGAGGGCCTCGGGAGAGCGGAACTCCGGCTCAAAAACGATTTGCGCCCGCAGGGCCTCCACCAGCCCGCTCTGCCGGGGAATTCCGAATTTTACAGAGAAGCCGCTGCGCGCCCGGGCCACCACCCGCATTTCTACTGTTTCCATACGCACTCCTCCCTCTGCCGTCTCCGCTCTCTTTCCCGGGAAATGCCAAATCCCTGAATGCAATTTAAGAATGGGCAGGGCCAAGCCCTGCCCATTTCAAAGGGTTCTGCTGTTTCAAAATCTTCCGGCCTCAGCCAATATCCACTATATACTCATAGCCAGTTTCATCCCGGTAAGTATACACTGTATAGCCGCCTATGGCCAAAATACCGTCCTCGCCGGTGCCCATACTGCTGCTGGTATAGGAACTGCTGGTGGGGACGCCATACACGCTGGTAAAGGCCCCCAGGCTACCGCCAATATAAGAGGAAATGTCCGGCGGCGAAGGAATCGGTTCCGGGGTGGACTCAGGAGGAGGTTCCGGCGTAAAGTCCGGGGCGGGGGTATCCGCCGGCTCAATTATCGCGCCGGGAGGAGGGGTGCCTTCCACGCCCTGGCTGGGGCGCTGGCTGCTCTCGCTGCTCTCCTCAGAAGAGGATTTTTCTTCCTCCTTCTCCTGCCGGGACGAAGAGGAAGGCTTCTTGCTGGCCTTGGGGCTTGCCTTTGGCCTTTTGCTGGCCTTGGGCTTTACAGAGGGGCTTGCCTTGGGGCTGGGGCTGGCACTAGGGCTGGGGCTGGGCGAAGCAGAAGAGCTTTCCGCCTCGTCTTTGCCGCCGCAGGCGCACAGGGCCAGGGCCAGCAGAGCCGCCAGCATCCATACCATAAGCTTTTTCATAAACATTCCATTCCTTTCCGGCTAGAGGGCGGCGCCAGAAAGGGCCTGCTCCCAGCTTTGATAAAATTTATCCCAAAACCTTTCCTGCCGCCCGGGCCGCCCTCCGGTTTTCCGGAAGGCTCCCCTTCTGCCAGCAAAGCGTTTATCCTCCGTTTATAGGCCGTTTCTCCTTGCGTATAGTTACAGGCAAGGCCGGCGGGAATACCGCCGGATTCTGCAGGGGAAACCAGAAAAAAGCAGAATATAGTACGCGAATTTATAATAGCACAAAATCCCGGGGAAAGTCAAGCCGCTTTCCCGTAGGGACAAAGCCCCGCCGCCTGCTGTATACCTGATTTAGACAGCAGAGAGCAGAAATAAGGCAACAGGTTATTCCTGAAAATTTTCTAGAATTTCTCCACATGCAAAACCCGGCGCTGCCGCAACGCCGCGCCGGGCGGTTCCTGAACGGGCAGCAGGCTTTTTCCCTCCATGCCTGTTCCGGAAGAGCAACCTGTGTTTACAGGGGCTGGGTTTCCGGGCGCTGGCGCAGATAGCGGCTGATTTCCTCCTCAGTGTCCATGGCCATCACCGCTTCTGCCGCAAGGCGGGCTTCCGCCAAAGACCAGTGGGAAATAAAATTGCGCACTGTCAGGACAGAGGCTGGGGCCACGCTGAAATCTGTCAGGCCGAAAGCCAGCAGCAGGGGGGCCATCAGGGCGTCGGCGGCGGCTTCGCCGCACATGCCCACCGGGATATGATGGGCGTGCGCCTGCTGGACAATGTGCCGTATAGTCCGCAGGACACAGGGCTGGAGGGAAGAAAACATGCCGGAAATCTGGGGATTGTTCCGGTCGCAGGCCAGCATGTAGCCGGTCAGGTCGTTGGTGCCGATGCTGAAAAAGTCCGCGTCCCGGGCCAGCACATCCGCCAAAAGGGCGGCAGACGGGGTTTCCACCATAATGCCCACAGGAATGTGGGGGTCAAAGGCCATGCCCTGGGCAGTCAGCTCCACTTTAGCCTTTTCCAGCAGGGCGCGGCCTGCCCAAAGCTCCTCCGGGGTGGAGATGAGAGGGAACATCAGCCGCACATTCCCCCAGGCGCTGGCCCGGAGGACGGCCCGGAGCTGGGTGTATAAAATTTCCGGGTGCTGCAGGCAGTACCGGATGCCCCGCAGGCCCAAAAAGGGGTTTTCCTCCTTGGGCATGTTCAGGTAAGGCAGGGCCTTGTCCCCGCCTAAATCCAGGGTGCGGATGGTCAGGGGCCTGTCCCCCAGGACTGCCGCCGCCCGCTTATAGGCGGCAAACTGCTCTTCCTCCCCGGGAAGCCTTTCCCTGTCCATAAAGAGAAATTCCGTGCGGAAAAGGCCCACGCCTTCGCCGTCCTCCTCCAGCACCTTCTCCGCGTCCTCGGGCTTGCTGATATTGCAGTAAAGCCCGTAGGTTTCCCCGCTGGCTGTTTGGGTGGGCGCGCCCCGGAGCTTGTTAAGCTGCCGCCTGCGCCGCAAAAACCGCGCCCGACGCTGGCGGTATGCCTGCACCACTTCCCCGTCCGGCTCAGGGATTACCTGGCCTTCGGTGCCGTCCACAATGACAAAGGAGCCGGGCTTTAAAAGGGTGGTGGATCCGGGCAGGCCCAGCACAGCCGGCACCTGCAAGGCCCGGGCCAGAATGGCGGAGTGGGAAGTCCTGCCGCCGATTTCCGTTACAATGCCCACAATGTTTTTCGGGTTAATCCCCGCCGCCACAGAAGGGGAAATCTCCTTTGCCACCAGCACTGTGCCCTTGGGGGCCTTTGTCACCTCAATTTCCTTCAGGCCCAGCAGCACGCACAGCAGCGCTGTGCGGATGTCCCGGATATCTGCGGCCCGCTGCTGGGTCATATCGTCCCCGGAAGCTAAGAACATGGCGATAAAGAGCTGGCAGATTTGATCCAGCGCCGCCTCGGCCCGCTGGCCCTCTGCAATGCGCTTTTCAATCTCCCCTTGGAAATAGGGGTCGGAAACCATCTGGATGTGGGAGGAGAGGATCTGGGCCTCCTTGTGCCCGGCAGATCGGCGCAGCAGCTCCGCCTGCTTTGCCGTATTCTTGCAAAAGGTTTCCATGGCCCCCTGGAAGCGCAGCAGCTCCGCCTTGGGGTCTGCCGGGGGCAGGTCGCTGTAAACAAGGCTGTGTTCCTCCAAAAGCATTACCCTGCCTAAACCAATGCCGTCCGAAGCGGCAATCCCTTGCAGCATACCTCTGCCCCCTTTCTAGTCCTGCGGAACGGTATCATACTATATGGGATATTATACTGGATTCTCCTCCAAAATGCAAGCCGGAAAATCCCGGTTCTTTGGGAAAAAGAGACAAGAAAAAAACAAAGAAAAAAGGCCCCGAAGGGCCTTCTTCACTTTGCCGCAGGGTCTTTGTCCCGCTCCCATACCAGCGTGCCATAATCCTGCACAGCCTGTTTGATTTCTTCCGGCGGCAGCCCGAAGCTTACATGGTTCATCATGTCGTAATCCTCGAAATAGTACGCCTTGGAAATAAAATTTCCCCATTCTTCCTTTGGCGGATCTATGCCATAAAAGGAGGCATACGGCGCATAAAATGTCCAGTCCAGATCCAGGTAGTATAAATTCGGCCCCGAGTTCCGATAGTCCATCAAATGCAGCTTTGCCAGCAGCATATGCCCCAAGGTCGCCCGCCGGCTTATTAAAAGCGCCCACTCTGTATCCTCCCGGCTCTCGTCTAGGGGAACGGCCTTGCAGTTCAGCCCCACCTGGGGGGAATCCTCGGAAAAGGTCAGCCGCAGTGCGCTGTCAATGGGCGTACCGTCCCCCCATTCCGTGGTAAACTGCACGTCCAGCAAGTCGTCAACAGGGAAATCCACCGTGATAACGTTCAGCAACACCATCACCCCGGCAGCCGCCCCTCCCACCACCAGCAGGACGGACAGGGCAACCAGCATATATTTCATGCGGATCCGCCGTTTCACCCGCTGCAAGGCGGAAACGCCGGGGGGCGGGGCCAATGGCACAAGGGCCAGTTTTTTTTCATCCTGCAAATTGTGATAAACCTCCTGGCAGGGCTCGCAGCCTGCAAGGTGCTCCTCCACGGCGGCGGCGGTTTTCGGGGCGCACACGCTGTCGTGGTACAGGGGCAGCAGATCCCGTATAATGGAACAGGGCAGTTTCACGATAATTCCTCCTTTATTTTCAGTTTCGCCCGATGGTAGGTCACCCTGGCCCAGCTCTCCGTTTTGCCGAACAGGGCGGCTATCTGGGCAAAGGGCAGTTCTCCCAGCGCCCGCAGCCAGAACACCTCCCGGTACGGCTCCTCCAGGGTGTGGAGCACCCGGTGGATGGCCAGGGCCTGCTCCTTGTCGGCAAAGCGGCTTTCCATATCAAAGGGGTCGGGGGCGTCCTCCGGCAGGGCCTTGGTGCGCCTGTGCTTTTCCAGCAGGGAGAAATAGGTGTTTTTGGCAATCTGGCACAGCCATGCCCCCATACTGCACTCTCCCCGGAAGCTGCCGATTTTCCGCAGGGCCTTAAAGAAGGCCTCCTGAGTGGCCTCCTCCGCCAAATCCGGATCGTGGCTCAGCTTCAGAATGCAGCCGTATACCGCTTCAAAATATTCGGTATACACCTGGTCAAACTCCTTCATCTTCCCCGCCCCCTTTGTCTTTTAGACCGGCAAAAAGCCTTTTCGTTACAAGTCTTTTTGGAAAAAACATGAAAATCGCCATGCGAACCAGAATACGCACAAAAAGAGATGAAAGTTCAGCCTTTTGTGCCCGGTATCGTTCCCTTCTCTGCATTTTTCACACTAATCTTTTCAGGCAGGGCACAGCCGTTCATACAGGAAACCCCCGGCGCGGTGCCGGGGGTTTCCTCCTCCATACGTTAGTACGGCTCAAAGCAGATGTTTAAATCCACTGTAGTGCTGATGCCCGGGATGGTGCCCTGGTCGGAATACTGCCACATGCGGAAATTGTAATACAGGCTTGGCTCCCTTTGATACTCTGCCAGCCAGATGGGATAGTCCTTTACAGCGTCCATATCGAAAAATTTATAGATCATGTTTTTGTTGGAGTAAAAGCAGGGCTTATAGCCCCCTTCCTCCACCCGCTTGCAGAAGGCCGCGCCAAAGCGGGCCACATCGGCCCCTTGCGCGTTATAAGCCCTGAGATCCTCGGCAGGCAGGTTTTCCCCGGGAACAGGCGGCTCCCAGTCAAAGGCAATGGGGTAATCAAGGCCGCGCCCGTCCAGCACAGAAAGGGCATAGTCCGCCTCGGCCTCAGCCTCGGCTTCCGTAATGGCTTGGGAGAAGAAATAAACCCCTACGGGCAGGCCCGCGTCCACAGCCCCCTGGTAGTTTTTCTCAAAGCACTCGTCCGTCACCAGCAGGCCCTGGGTCATGCCCCGGTATCCCAGGCGGATGATCACAAAATCCACCTGCTCGGAAGCTTTCACCTGTGCCCAGTCAATATCCCCTTGGAACTCGGAAACGTCGATGCCCATCAGGGCCTTGCCGTCCTCATACCGGACAAAGCGGCCCACGTCGTTGAACTTTTCCCTTTCATACTGGCACACCGGCAGGTCAAACTTGGGGATAAGCCGGGTGCCCTCATAGATATCCTCCACCTGGAGCATGTTCTCCGGGATGAGGGAGGAGGCGGGCGGCTCTGGTTCCGGCTCGGCAAAGCGGAGGATGTAAAAGAGGGAAAGCCCGATAATCAGCAGGGCCACCAGGGCGCAGGCCGCGGGAAGCAGCCACTTCCGGTATTTTCTCAGCAGGACGGCGCGCCGGGAGGGGGGCCGTCTTTTTTGTGTTGCCATAAGCGTTCCTTTCTGTTTGCAAGTTTTAGTCCTTCAGGGCTTATATTCCTTCAGGCTGATGGTGATGGGTACCGGCTTGCTGATGCCGGGCACCTCCCCGTCTTTGGTATACTGCCACATTTTATAGTCGTAATAGAAGCTGGGGGCCGGCTGGTACTCCGCGTACCACATGTCGTGATCTGTCAGCCGGGACAAATCCAGGCTTTCATACCCCATTTTCTTGTCCGCGTAAAAAGCGGTTTTATAGCCTACAGTCTTGATTTTCTTTAAAAAGGTCTGGATGAATCCTGTCACCTGGTCGCCGTTGCAGCGCACGGTGCGGGATTTCTCGTCCACCTCCCCGCTGTCCTTGCGGTCATATTCCCAAAAGATTGCCACCGGGTAGGTCATCTGGTAGGGGCGGATTTGCTCCAGCACAAAATTTGCCTCCTCCTCAGCCTCCGTGTCTGTAACGGCCTTGGAATAGAAATATACCCCCACAGGCAGGCCTGCCTCTGTGGCCCCTGTAATGTTCGCCTCGAAGTTACTGTCCAGGGAGATGCGGCCCTTGTCATTGCCCCGGTATCCCACCCGGATCATGGCAAATTCCACGCCGCTTTCCGCCACAGCGTTCCAGTCTATTTCTCCGGCCTTCTGGCTGACGTTAATGCCCACAAAGGAGTCCCCCGCGTAGGTGACCACGCCGTTTTTCTCCTCGAAGTCCTCCGGGTTGTAGTTGCTTGTGCGGATATCATAATAGGGGATAGTCATGTCCCCCTCGTACATATCGTTCACTTTGGCGGTGTTCCCGTCCTTTTCCAAAAGCTCCACCGAGCTGGTGCGCGGCCCCCGGGCCAGCATCACAGCGGAAATAACGATAATCACCACCACCAGCAGGGCTGTGGCCCCCAGGAACAAAGTTTTTCTGCCTGTATCTCCCATATTGCGCGTGCCTCCTTTCCCCAATTGCGCAGGGAATTTACCGCCCCCGCAGGCTGTCCAGGTGCTTGGCCTTTTCAAAGGCCCTGTACAGGAAAACGTCCGGCGGCAGCTCCTGATAATCCCAATACATAGGCTCCAGGGCGGTAACGCCCTTATAGCCTGTGGCGGCGATGGCCTGCATCACCCTGGCCCAGGGGACGTCCCCGTCAAAGGGCAGGCGGTGCTGAATGCAGCAGCTCCGGCTGGCGCCGCCGTTGTCGTGCAAATGCAGGGCCATCAGCCTGGCGCCGTACATTCCCAGCAAGTCCTCCTCCGGCGCGTCATTATAATGGTGGCAGCAGTCATAGCACAGCCCTAGCCGGGGGGAATCTATCTGCTGGAAGGCCCAGGCAAGGTTTTTCAGGTTCTGCAGGTTTTCCAGGGCCACGTTCACCTCCAGCCGCTCCGCCCGCTCCACCAAGCGCCAAAGCCTTTTAAGGCCCTGCTCTGTGGGGGCAAAGTCATCCCCGGGCAGGTGCAGCACCATGGCGGGCACCTCTGCCGCCTTGCAGTCCTCCAGGCAGGACAGATAGCATTCCGCCGCTTCCTCCCCGGAAAGGCCCTCCTCCCACAAGGCATGCTGCAGCTCTGTGGGCGCATGGAGGTTTTCCACAAAAAGGCCCGCGTCCCGGGCGATTTCCGGGGCCAGGCGGAAATCCATCCCCCGGCCCAGCCGGTGCCCCCACAATATCATTACCCCGGAAAAGCCCGCCTTTTTAATCAGGCGGTAACGCTCCTCCATGGTCAGCCTGTAGCCAAACCAGTCAAAAATTGAGAGCACAGGACACCCTCCTCTTGCAGCCAGATATGGCAAATTGCCTTGCCCCGTCCTGCGGGGCCGCAAAATGCCCCAATTTTCGCAGTATGCAGTATATCGTATATTATACAGGAAAACTGTCGAAAGTGCAATATGCAATAGTTGGCGGGGCACGTTCATTTTGGAAACTTTTTGTATATTTTCCGCCGCGCAGCATGTTTTCCCTGCAAAAAACGGGCCGGAAGCTTTGCCCCGCCCGTTTTCCTTATGCTATTCCAAATCGAAATCTTCCGGCAGGAGCAGTTCCAGATCCCGCTTTTCCTCCGGCTCCTTCATGTTCCGGCGGGAACAGGCAATAACCGCCTGCTCCACCTTGTTCCGGGCCATGCGCCCGTTGCCTTTGTCCCGTTCCCCGTTCTGCCCCATCCTTTCAAAATACTGGAGCAGCGGCGCCTTGCAGGCTTCGTCCATCCGGTATCCCTTCCCGTTCACAATGCCCTGGGTAATCTCCCACAGCTCCTCCGGGCTGTAATCGGGGAACTCAATGATATGGGGGAACCGGGAGCGCAGGCCGGAGTTTGCCGTTAAAAACTCCTCCATCTCCCGGGAATACCCTGCCAGGATGACCACCAGGCTTTCCCGGTTGTCCTCCATGCCCTTTACTAAGGCGTCAATGGCCTCCAGGCCAAAGCTGTCGTCCTTGCCCCTGTAAAGGGCGTAAGCCTCGTCAATGAACAGCACGCCTCCCAGGGCAGCCTGTATGGCCTTTTGGGTCAGGGGGGCGGTGTGCCCCACATACTGGCCCACCAGATCCGCCCGGGCCACCTCCACAAGCTGCCCGCCGGAAAGCAGGCCGATGGCCTTTAAATACCGGGCCACAATCCGGGCCATGGTGGTTTTGCCGGTGCCGGGGTTCCCGGTGAAAATCATGTGCATGGAAGGGGAGTCCGCCTTCAGGCCCCGGGCCTTGCGCATCTGCTGGATTTTGAAGTTGTCCTCCAGGGAGAGGATATAGTCCTTCACAGGGCCAAGGCCCACAATTTCCTCCAGCTCCTTTTTCACCTGCTCCAAAGCCGCCTGCTGCACCCCCAGGCCCTCTGTGCCGGGCAGGCGCACCTCTGTTTCCCCGCCCTCCCAGGTATAAAACGCGCTTAAAGCCCCGTCCTTAGCCGCAAGCCGCCCCTGCCAGGGGCCAGTGATGGACTTGCGCAGCTTTTCTTCACTATAGGCCTTATAGAGCCGCTGGGCCTCATTGTCAATGGCCCCCGCGCCCTGGGCCGGGGTGTATACCCCTGCCAGGGCCTCTTTCTCCGCCTCCCCAAAGGACAGGGCAAGGGAAAGCTGCTTCTCCGCCCGGCTCCGCAGCTCCAGAAGGGCGTTTTGCGCTATCTGCCCCAGGGCCTCCCGGGTGAAGTCCTCTGTATACAGCACGTCGTCCAGGGCCGAGAGGAAGGGCGCGCCAAAGGCGTCCCCCAGCCCGGCCTCGCTTTTGCCCGCCACCAAAAACAGGTATTTCCCCCCTGCGGAAAGGGTGGAAACCGCGCCGGGGGCCAGGGCTGTGCCGATGTCTGCCAAAATCCCCTTCTGCTCCACATACCGCCCGGGCAGGGCCACTTCCCCCTGCCGGAACAGGCTGGAAGCCATGGACAGCACAGAGGGATGGCACTTTTCATAGTTTTCAAACAGCAGGGCCGCTGCCCCGCCTTTCAGGGCCGCGTACAAATCCTGCACAAAAAGCTTTTCCATGCCAGGGGTATGGTAGGCTGATAGGTCCAGCGCCGCGGTTTTGGGGCTTTTCAGCACCCCCTGCCTGCCCAGGGAGGCGGTCATAGCCTTAATGGCGCTGTGCCTGCCGGTGCCCGTCCCGCCCAGCACAGCCGCCCGGCACAGGGGGGACTCCTTCCCGGCCCCTGCCACAAAGGGCCGCTTGAACGCCAGGGCAAGGGCCTCTATAAATTTCTCCTGGCCCAGCACCTGCCGGGCCGTTTCCTGCCGGGCAATGTCAAAGGCTTTGTCCATGTCCGCAGGGGATCCGCTGTTTGCCGCCCTCTCTTGATTGTCCACCCCGTCCTGTTCCAGCCGGCGCTGAAGGCCTTCCATGTCTGCCCTGGCTTCTTGGGTCAGCCTTTCGATGCTCTCCTGCAAAGAACGTGACAGCCCGTCATTTACCTGTTCCACTGCCCCCAGGGCCTGCCCGGCCTGCTGCTGGGCCTGGAGGGCGCCCTCCAGGGGGGGCTGCCCCTTATCGGGAACAGGCGGGGCTGGCCTGGCGTGCTTTAACTCCCCGGTGCTTTTAAAATGCAGCCTGCCGCCCCGGAACATGGATTCCAAAATGGAATCAATATCATTTTTCACAGCGCTTCCTCCTTCCCCGGCTCTTCCGGGCTGAGATCCTCCAGGATGGCCCGCAGATCCTCCGCCCCTAACTGCCCTGGCGCAGAGGCGCTTTTCCCTGCCCCAAAGGTCACGCAGGAGCCAAACGCCTGCCCGCACACCCGGCTTACCTTCCCCAGCGGCCCCATGGCCATGGTGATAACCGGGCCTGTTTCCCTGCTGGCCCGCAGGGTGGCCCCCAAAAGGGCCAGCACATCCTCCGGGCGCCGGGGGGTTACGGCATATTTGGGCAGGCAAGGCCCCAGTTCCCGCATCTGCATAAGGGTCCCGGCAATTTCCTCCTCCGGCGGGGTGCCGGAAAAGTCGTGCCGGGAAACAACGGCGGCAACGCCCTTTTCCGCCGCCTTTTCCAGCAGCCGCTTTGCCCGGTCCCTGCCCTTGGAAAGCTCGATATCTAAAAGCCCGAAGCCCCCCCGCTCCAGCAGGGCCAGAAGGAACTCCTCATAGGCCTCCCCTTCCAGGGGGATTTTTCCCCCTTCCTGCTGGGTGCGCACCGTACACAGCAGGGGCCTGGGGGCAAGGGCGCTTTTCAGGGCGGACAGGGCAAAGCCCACGTCCTCCTCAAAGCAGTCCATCCGCCATTCATACAGATCGGCAGGCAGGGCGCGCACAAAAGCGGCCTCCTCCAGCAGGGCCGGCAGGCGGCTTTCTGTTAACGGCACGCATATTTTAGGCAGGCCCTGGCCAAAACGCAGGCCCGCCGCTTCAAACCATTTCAATGGCAGGTCAACTCCCTAGTAAAGTTATGATAATCCTCTATAAAACAGTATACTGGCGGCGGGGGCAAATGTCAATTTCCATCTCACGAAAAGTGCTTACTTTTCTCTTACAGCCCATTTTTTTCAAAGGCCCGGTATATCTTCCCGCCAGCCTGTATAGGATATTCACATCACTTCCTCATCATTTTTTGTACAAGGTAAAGGCAATACCGCATAATTCTAAGTGGTATACCGCGGAAGAGATTTTTTCGTCAGGGGGCATAAAGGCTGCGCAGGCAAACTGGCGTTTGTCAAGCAGGCTTTGCGCGCTATGACGGAAAAATAGCCCGCGAGATGCCGCTTAAGACGGCGGTCGTGAATTGTGCGGTGTTGCCTAAAAATCCAAGGAGGCTTTTGTTATGCAAAAGATAAAGGTTGTGCAGTATGGCTGCGGCAAAATGAGCAAATACACCCTGCGGTATCTCCACGAGCATGGGGCGCAGATTATGGGGGCCATAGACGTAAATCCGGATATCGTGGGCATGGACGTGGGAGACTATGCCGGGCTGGGGGTGAAAACAGGCGTGCTCATCAGCAGCGATGCCGACCACGTGCTGGATAGCTGCGATCCGGATATTGCCATCGTCACCCTGTTCAGCTTGGTAAGCGACTGCTATGAACACTTTGTAAAATGCCTTTCCCGGGGAATTAACGTGATTACCACCTGCGAAGAGGCCACCTACTGCTGGACTACCGATCCGGCCCGGGCCAATGCCCTGGACGTGCTGGCAAAGGAAACAGGCTGCACCTTTGTGGGCAGCGGCATGGAGGACACCTTCTGGGTGAACCTTGTAGGGCTGGCGGCGGCAAGCTGCAACAGCATCCAAAAGATAGAAGGGGCGGTAAGCTATAACGTGGAGGAATATGGCCTGGCCCTGGCCAAGGCCCATGGGGTTATGCTGACCCCTGAGGAATTTGAAAAGCAGATAGCCCATCCGGAGGTGCTGGAGCCTTCCTATGTGTGGAACTCCAACGAGGCCCTGGCCTCTAAACTGGGCCTGACAATCAAAAGCCAGACTCAGAAGTGCGTGCCCTATTTCCACGATGCCGACCTCTATTCTGAAACCATGGGCGCCACCATCCCCAAAGGAAACTGCATTGGCATGGCGGCGGTAGTTACCACAGAAACCTTCCAGGGGCCTGTTATAGAAACCCAGTGCATCGGCAAGGTATACGGCCCGGAGGATGGGGACATGTGCGACTGGAAAATCACCGGGGAGCCGGACATGGAATTCCACGTGGTGAAGCCTGCCACAGTGGAGCACACCTGCGCCACCATTGTCAACCGCATTCCCAGCGTGCTGCTGGCCCCTGCCGGGCTTGTAACCATCGACCAGCTTGAGGAGCTGCGCTTCCCTTCTTATCCCCTGGAGTTCTATTGCTGAAGGCTGTGCCCATGGACGCTCCCCAAAAAAATCTCCGGGTTGACAAAATCCCTCAAAAGCTTTACAATGGATACAGAAAAATGAAAACAGGGGTGCCGCCTGTGTGCGCAGGCAGCTGAGAGGAGCTTCGAGCTTAAACCCTATGCCTTCTGGCAGGAACCTGATGCGGATAATACCGACGTAGGGAGCATTTCATCATAAGGGCAGGGCTGTTTTGCGCGCAAGCTGCCCGCCGGGGGAATGTTTTTCACTGCCATTTGGATTTTTTCCAAGTGGCATTTTCATTTTTCACCGAGCTTTTTTCAGAAAGAGGGATGAATCATGAACGCACGTTCTGCACGCACACTGAACCTTGTAACAGGCGGGGTGCTGGTGGCCCTTGGCACAGCCCTTTCCTTTATCAAGGTGTTCGACCTCCCCTATGGGGGCAGCATTACCCTGTGCTCCATGCTGCCAGTCATGCTCTTTGCCTACCGCGCCGGCACAAAATGGGGGCTGGGGGCAGGCTTTGTTTTCAGCGTTTTAGAATTGCTCTTTGGCCTGGACGCTTTAAAGGGCATTTCCGGCGCCACTGTGGCGGGTTCCATTTTTCTGGACTACCTGCTGGCCTTCACAGTACTGGGGCTGGCAGGCATTCTCCGGCACAAGATCCAAAACGATCCCCTGGCCTTCACCCTGGGCTGCCTTATCGCCATGCTGGCCCGCTATATCGCCTCCATCCTTTCCGGCTGGCTGCTGTGGGCGCAGTTTATGGAGGTAAGCTACATGCAGGAACTGGTGGCGGCCTTCTTCCCCGGGCTCAGCTCCCTTACAGGGAACCAGTTGGCCATTATCTACTCCACCTGCTATAACGGCACCTACATGCTGCCTGAAATCCTTATCACCTGCGTGGCCGCTTTCCTGCTCATGCAGTTTGCGGGCAAGCAGATCCTTTCCTTGGGAAATGGGGAAAAATAAGCGCTTGCCATATGCGCGCACAAAAGCCGGGGCTTCCCCCGGCTTTTGTTTTTCCGGTTTCCTTGCGGAAAGAGGGTTGACAAAGGTGGTTAGTTGTGATAAACTATAGGCAGCTCAAGAGTTAGCTCCAGCTAATCACTTCGCAAATCTTTTCCCACCCCAGTCCCATAAACCCATAGAAGTTAAGGAGGCTTTCCAAGTGAATCTTCCAACCATCATTATTGGCATACTGGTGGCGGCTGTTTTTATAGCCGTGGCAGCCAGGTGCGTTTACAATTGGAAGCAGGGCAAAGGCGGATGCTCCTGTGGCTGCGGCGGGTGCCCCCACAGCGGGTTCTGCCATCCCGGCAAAAAAGCGGGGAACAAATAGGGCTTGTTTGAAAAATCGAAAACATTGTCTTTTTGCCCATAAGCGGCCATCTTCTACGTCAAAAATCCTCGTCAACCGGCAGGTTGACCTGCGGTTTTATCCTGGAATCTGACCACTTCTGACCAAAAATTCGTCATTTCCTCTATTTTCAAACAAGCCCTAACAGCAAACAAGGAACATTTCCTCCCTTACGGAAAAGGGCCGCAGCACCTTGACAGGCTGCGGCCCTTTTCCTGCTCCAAAAATATGTTTGCACTTTTGGCCTGATTGCGGTACAATAGGAAAGAAAATCTCAAGAAGGAACAGAAAGGAATCCGCTATGAACGAAAAAGAAATCGGTGAAATCCGCCGCCGCTTTAATCCGGAAAAAACCAGCATCACCCAGGTGCGCGGGTGCTATGTCAGCGCCAAGGGGGAAATCACCTCCCAATTTGGCCAGTCCCTGGCCTCCACCCCCCAGGAGGAGGTGGAGAACCTGCTTTCCACCCTGAAGCGCACCCTTTCCGGCAGCCTGGGAAAAAATCTGACGGATATCGTTTTCACCACCCAGCAGGTGGCGGACAGCGACGAGCACCGGCTGCTTATGGCCCTGCGGGAGACAGAGCTGAAGGATGAGGAAGTTACCACTGCGTTTTATGAAAAAATCACCAGCAGCCTTGCCCTGGACACGCCTTATATGATTCTGCTGGCCTATGACAAATATGACATCCCTTACCGGGCAAAGGACGGCGGCATGCTGCCGGACGGCTCCAACGATGTGTATGCCTATATCCTGTGCAGCATCTGCCCCATTAAAGAGACAAAGCCCGTTTTAAGCTATAACGTGCCGGACAACGTGTTTGAGAACCGTGGCGTGGAGCGGCTGGTGTCCCCGCCGGAGCTGGGCTTCCTGTTCCCCGCCTTTGACGACCGCTGCGCAAACCTGTACAGCGCCCTGTATTACTCCAAGCGGGCGGAGGAGAACCACCCGGAGTTTATCGACTCTGTTTTCCGGGTGGAGCCGCCCATGCCCGCCGCCGTCCAGCAGGAAACCTTCCGCACCCTGCTGGCGGAATCCCTGGGGGATCAATGCAGCTATGACGTGGTGCAGGGGGTGACAGACCGCCTGCGGGAAATGGTGGACAACCACAAGGCCCGGAAAGACCCGGAGCCTCTGGTAGTCTCCAAGCGCGTCCTGTCGGAGGTGCTGCGGGACTGCGAGGTGGAGGAGGAGAAAATTTCTGCCTTTGCCCAGCAGTACGAGGAGGAATTCGGGGAGCAGGCTGTCAGCCCCAAAAACCTGATTGACCAGAAGGAAACCCAGGTGCGCACGCCTAACATCCTTATAAAGGTGGAGGCGGACTTTGCCCATCTGGTGGAAACCCGGCTGATAGACGGGAAAAAATACATACTCATCCGGGCAGAGGACGGGGTGGAGGTAAACGGCGTGGCGGTGTCCGTCACGGAGTAAAGGCCTGTATCCCGGGTTCAGAAAGGCTGCGGCTTCGCTACCAGGAGCCGTAGCCTTTTTTGTGAGGGAATAAGGCAATGGGATATCCCCATGAAAAAGGCCCCTTAGGGTTTATTTGCAAAAATTGACAAAATTCTATTGAATCATCCGCAAAAATATGAGATAATGACTATATTGATATGAAAGGGGGCTGCTGCTCCATGAAAACCACCAAAAAGTTTACCAAGGTGGAGAAAAGCTGGATCCTGTACGATTGGGCCAACTCCGTCTACGCCACCAACATCCTGGCGGTCATCTTCCCCATTTACTTTAACTCCGTCTGCAAGGCTTCTGGCGCGGACAACCTGGTGCTGTGGTCTTACGGCACCTCGGCAGCCACCTTCCTGGTGGCGGTGCTGGCCCCGGTGCTGGGGGCGCTGGCGGATCACAAGGGCCACAAGAAAAAGCTTTTTGCCGCCTTCCTGTTTATCGGCGTGGCATTCACCCTCTCAAACGCTTTTGTGGACAGCTATCAGCTTCTGCTTGCGGGCTATGTCCTCAGCCACATCGGCTTTTCCGGTTCCTGCCTGTTTTATGACTCCTTCCTCACCGACGTTACCACCCCAGAGCGCATGGACAGGGTGTCCTCCTGGGGCTATGCCATGGGATATATCGGCGGCAGCACCATCCCCTTTGTGCTGTCTATCATCCTGCTGATGGTCATGGGCATGGACAGCGTGCTGGCCTTCAAGCTGGTGATCATCCTCACAAGCCTGTGGTGGCTGGTGTTCAGCATCCCCATGCTGAAAAACGTGAAGCAGGTACACTATATTGAGCCGCAGAAAAACCTGGTGCGCTCCTCCTTTTCAAACCTGTGGCGCACCGCAAAGGAGATTTTCCAGGACAAAAAAATCTTCCTCTTCCTTGTGGCCTATTTCTTCTATATTGACGGGGTGAACACCATTATCTCCGTTTCCACCTCCTATGGCACCAAGCTGGGCCTGAACAGCATCAGCATGATTCTGGCCCTCTTGATGACCCAGATAGTGGCGGTGCCCTTCTCCATCCTCTTTGCCCGGCTGGCGGAGAAAATCGGCTCCATCAACCTGTTAAGCTGCGCGGTGGGCGTGTATTTCTTCATCACCCTGGTGGGTTTCTTCATGGGCTTCAATATTGAGCAGCACCCCGGCGACGACGGCGCCCGCACCCTGTCCCTGGTGCTTTTCTGGTGCATGGCCTTCCTGGTGGGCACAGTGCAAGGGGGCATCCAGGCCATTTCCCGCTCTTATTTCGGCAAGCTCATCCCCTCGGAGCGTTCTAACGAATATTTTGGCTTCTTCGATATTTTCGGGAAGTTTGCCGCCGTCATCGGCCCCCTGCTGGTAGCTACCTTCACCCAGGCCACAGGCCGGGACTCCATCGGCGTTATCAGCCTTGCCATCCTGTTCCTCATCGGCCTCTTCCTGCTCTTTACCCTCCGCCGTTCCCTTGCTGCCTCAAAAAGCCGATAGAGCCTGCTTCCAGACAAAACCCCCGTCCCGGAGAACTCTCTCTCCTGGGCGGGGGCTTTCCTTTGCGGCTTTCTCACCGCCTGTTCTGCCATTTCACAGCAGCCTTCTGCTCAATGGGGTAGCACACAAGCCTTTCCCCTTCCAAATCCTCACTGTACAAGTCCACCCCTGTCAGGCCGCTGTTGTGATAAGAGGTATAATAATAGCGGCCTTTTGTAACGTTGATGCAGCAGGTATAGGTAGTTGTCTCCAGCTTCCCCTCCGGGGTGACCACGCTGCCCCGCACCATAGCCACTGCCCCCAGCAGGTGAAAAAATTGGGACAGGCAGCTTTCCTCGTCTCCATGGCAGATGGAATTGGCAGCAAGGTAGGCCGCCTTTACAAACCGGGAGGCAGGGGAGAAGTCCCCGGGCAGGCCCACGCTGCCCAGGCCATAGCCGAAAGGCTCCAGGCCGTCTATGGCGGAAAAGCAGTTGCTGGGGGTGCCGGGGCTTAGGTTCAGATACTGGCACAGGTTCTGCATCTGGAAGGGGAAGGGGGGATTGTTCGTCACCACCCCCACAGGGTTATCATAAATATGCATCCCGTCCCTGGTGGATTCCAGCACGAGGGAGCCGCTCCTGTCCGCAATATGCCAGTGCAGGGGCGACAGGCCCACCTGAGGGCTGAAGGGGACTGCCACCAGCCAGGTGTTCTCCAGCAGGCACCGGGCCTCCCCCAGCGTGGCGCACTGGCCCAGCACCCAGGGGATCAGCTCAAAGGGGGAAATATTGTTTTTCACCGGATCCGGCTGGGTAGCATACCAAGCGTTCTGCGGGAAATTCAGCCCAGCCATACACAGCCCCTTTTCATTGGAAGCTTCCGCATACAGGGGATATCCCACGTCCAGCATCCCCATGCCCAGCATGGCATAATGGCGCTCCATGGGCTGGGCTTTGCGGAAATGGAAGGGGAACCGGCGGGGCGTAACCACCACCTGTTCCCCCATGCCGCACTCCCAGTCCATGTTGCGCCCAAAATAGAAGCAGTCCCTTGTCATGGCAATGCTGGTACACATAAAAAAACACCATGCGATACAGGTTCGCACAAAAAGGGAGGAAGCATCCGCCCTTTTTGCCCGGTATCGCTCCTTTCGTCATATTGTCCGCGGCAGGTTTCCCAGCCGCCGCAGGCCCTGTATCTATAGCATATGCGCCAAAGCGCCCTGTTATACAGCCGCCCTACAGCAGGGTGGTCATCATCCCAAGCTCCGCCTGGGTGGTATCCACCCGGGAATATTGCAGGGCCACTTCCCGGCTGCACTCCACCACCGCCGCATAAGGGGTGTCCTGGGGCACAGGCTGCCCGGCATGGTTTGTAAGCTTGTCCATGCGGATATGCTTTGTCCGCCTGGCCTCCACTGTCACATGATAGCCGGAAACCGGCTCCCTGTCCTCAAAATACAGGGTGATGTCCAGTTCTGCCGGCTCGTCCCCCTGGTTTAAAACACAGATGGCCTCATGGCTTACATATGCCCCGTTGGCGGAACTGGGCCAATAGCAGTCTGGTATCACCTTTTTCATACTGTGCCCCTCCTTTTCCCCGGCGCGTTACAGCACGCCGAAATGCTTTAATGCGTGATAAATCCCGCCCTGGCCTGTCGGGATGGATATGTAGTCTGCCGCGGCCCTGGCCTTTTCCGAGCCGTTGCCCATAGCCACGCCCACTCCGGCCCAGCGCAGCATCCGCTGGTCATTGTCCCCGTCGCCAAAGACCATGATTTCCTCCCGCCTGATGCCGTAATGGGCAGCCGCGGCGGCAATGCCCACTTCCTTGCCGCCGCCCTTGGGGATAATGTCCTGGATGTGCCCCCCGGCGCTGGTAGGCTCAACGTGGGGCAGGCAGGCGATATAGGGCAGGTTTTCCAGGCCGTATACCAGAAACTGCAGCACCGGGTGCTCCTCCAGCCTCCCGATGTCATACTGCCGGGGCAGGGCCACCCCGGCCCGCCTGTGGTGCTGGGTGACAGCCTCGCCGTCGAGTACGTAAAAGCTTTCATGTTCCTCAATGATCAGGCAGGGGAACTTTTCCTTTTTCACAATCTCCACCAGCCGCCGGATATCCTCCGGGTTGTGGGCCATGCGGTGGAGCACTGTGCCGTCCCGCAGCACAACAAGCTGCCCGTTTAAGGAAACAAACCCGTCAAACTGGAAATACTGCTCAATAAAATCCACCATGGTGGGGGGGCGCCCTGTTGCCACAAAGAGCTTCACCCCTTTTTCCCGCAGGGCGCAAAGGCTCTCCTTGGTGGACTGGGGCATAACGCTGCCCCCCTCATGGTCGATAAGGGTGCCGTCAATGTCGAAAAAACACGCTTTAATGTCCCGCTCCATCATTCCCTGCCTCCTGCCGCTGCTTATATTTTTCCACTATCAGGTTGGCGCATTTATACACGTCCCCGCCGCCTAAAGTCAGCAGCAGATCCCCAGGCCCCGCGTGGGCTATGGCATAGTCCGCTGTCTCGGGGAAGCCTTCAAACCACACGCTGCCCGGCACTTTTTGTGCCAGATCCGCTGTCTTGATGCCGTAGATGTTTTCCTCCCGCACCGCCAGAATCTCTGTCAATATCAGGTGGTCGGGGATAGCCAGGGCCTTGGCGAAATCCTCTAACAGTGTGTAGGTGCGGGAATAGGTGTGGGGCTGGAAAATGGCCCACACCTTCCGGTAGCCCATCTTCATGGCAGAGGTGAGGGTGGCCGTCAGCTCTGTGGGATGGTGAGCGAAATCGTCCGCCACCGTAACCCCCTCAAACTTCCCCAGCACCTCAAAGCGCCTGTGTACCCCGGCAAAATGGTGCAGCGCCTGGCACAGGGCTTCCGGTTCCGCGCCTAAAGCGTGGGCGCAGGCAGCGGCAGCCAGGGCGTTGAGCATGTTGTGGCGCCCGGGCACAGAAAGCTCCACCCGGCCTAAAGGCTTCCCCTTATGCATCAGGGTGAAGTCCTCGCAGGCGGAAGGCTCCTCGTTCATCTCCTGGGGATAGTAGTCGTTTTTATCGCTGAGGCCAAAAGTGACAAGCTCCTTGTCAAGGCCCGCCACGCTTTCCATGGCCTTTTTGTCATCCCCGTTTACCACCAGCAGGCGGGTTGCCTGGCTGGCATATTGATGAAAGGATTTCACAATATTATCCAGGGTCTTAAAATAGTCCAGATGATCCGCGTCCACGTTCAGAATTACCGCCACTGCCGGGGTGAGCTGCAGGAAGCTGTCTACATACTCGCAGGCCTCGCACACCATGGTTTCGCTGTTCCCAGCCCGGCTGTTGCCGCCGATGAGGGGCAGCTTGCCGCCGATAATGGCGCTGGGATCCATGCCGCATTCCATGAAAACCTGGGTGAGCATGGCTGTGGTGGTGGTTTTGCCATGGGTGCCGGAAACGCCTACAGTCTGCTGGAAGCGCCGGGTGAGCATCCCCAGCATGACGGCCCGCTCCAGGGTGGGGACGCCTTTTTCCCGGGCGGCCACAAGCTCGGGGTTATCGTCCCGGCAGGCGGCGGTATACACCACAGCCTCTGCGTCCCCGATGTTTTCCGCCCGGTGCTCTGTGAAAACCGGGATGCCCATGGCCCGCACCCGCTGGAGGGTGTCGGACTCGTTGCGGTCAGAACCTGTAAGCACATAGCCCCCATGGTGCAGAAGCTCTGCCATGGGGCACATGCCCGAGCCGCCAATGCCTACAAAGTGCAGGCGCTTTACCTTGTCCAGCAGATTTTCATCAAAATTTGTCATGTCCAGTATCTCCTAACCTGTATAATAGGAAAGCCGCGCTTCCCGTTTCCGCTGCGAAGGGCAGAACCGCTTTTTATATTATATTGCAATCTGGCCCCAAAATAAAGCCCTTTCCTTAAAAATCAGGATAAAAAACAGCCGGGGGCGTATAGTAAACGCGCTTGAAAATCGGTATAGCCCGATTTTCAAGCATGCGGCATTGCCGCTGGTTCCAAAAAGGCTATTGCCTCTTTTGAACTGCGTACCCTATACATGCTGTTTTTCGCCCTTGCCGATTTCCCCGGCAGGGGGTATAATAAGCCTTAGCACCTATTACTTGACTTTTTCTAGGAAGAGAGGGAAAACCATGCCATTAAGAAAACTTGTCATACGCCTTTTGCCCATGCTGCTGGCAATTGCCCTGCTGGCCGCAGGCTGCTCTGCCGGGGAGGCGGCGCAGGCCTTCACCGCCCAAACCCTGGACGGCGGCAGCTTCACAGAAAAGGACATTGCCGCAAAAGATCTGACCGCTATTAACTTCTGGGGCACCTTCTGCTCCCCCTGCATTGCGGAAATGCCGGATTTGGCTGCCTTTGAAAAGGCCCTGCCGGACAATGTGCAGCTTATCACCGTGTGTACCGACGCCCAGGGCAACGAGGGCAAAGCCAAAGCCCTGCTGGAGCTTGCCGGGTATGAGGGGATTACCCTTGTCAGTGGGGACGAGGCCTTCCAAAGCCTTCTGACTGATATCCAGGCTATCCCCACCACCATTTTCCTGGATTCCTCCGGCAAGCAGGTGGGCAAGGCGGTTATCGGCGGGCAGGCAGACTTGTCCGGCGTATTCCTGGACGCCATGAACAAGGCCCTGCAGGAGGGCGGAAAAAAGGAGATCACCCTTGAAACGTAAAGGGATCCTGGCAGCGCGGTACGGCCTGCTGGCCTTGGCGGCTGTATGCATCCTCCTGGGCCTTTTAGGACAGGAACACATGGGGGTTTTGCAGAAGGCGGTGAAAATATGTCTGGAATGCATCGGGATAGGCTGAAAAAGGGGAAGCTTTCCTTCCAGCGCAGGGTGCAGCTCCTTGCCGCCGCAGTGGTAAACGGCTATGCCATAGGCTTTGCCAAGGGGAAAATTTTCACAGGCGGCACAAAAGCTGTCTGCGTGCCTGTCCTCAACTGCTACTCCTGCCCTGGCGCCCTGGGGGCCTGCCCCATCGGCTCCCTCCAGGCCGTACTGGGCGGCTCCAGCCGCCGCTTCCCCTTTTATGTGCTGGGCCTGCTTATGCTCTTCGGTGTAGCGCTGGGCAGGCTTATCTGCGGGCTTCTGTGCCCTTTCGGGCTGGTACAGGATCTGCTCTTTAAAATCCCCTCCCCCAAGCTGCGGGTGCCAAAGAAAATAGACAAGCCCCTGCGGTGGCTTAAGTATGCTGTCCTGCTGGTGCTGGTGGTGCTGCTGCCCGCCTTTGCTGTGACAGATACCGGAGTTGCCCCGCCCTATTTCTGCAAATACCTCTGCCCGGCAGGCACCCTGGAAGGCGGCGTGCCCCTGCTGCTGGCAAACCCCTCCCTGCGATCCCTCATGGGGGCGCTTTTTAGCTGGAAAGCCCTGGTGCTGGTTGTAATCCTGGCGGCCTGCGTGTTCATTCCCCGGGCCTTCTGCCGCTATCTCTGCCCCTTAGGCGCTTTTTATTCCCTGTTTAACCGCTTCAGCTTTTACCAGATAAAGCTGGACAAAAGCAAATGTACAGGCTGCAAAAAGTGCGAACATGCCTGCCCCATGGCAGTGGAGGTTACAAAAGGCTGCGGCGGCCCAGAGTGTATCCGCTGCGGAAAGTGCCGGGATGCCTGCCCTGCCGGGGCCATCACCTCCGGATTTGCCTGTAAAGACGAACAGGAAGGCGCCGAACCGGGAAATTGCCCGTGACTTTCCCCGGCCCCTGTGCTATAATGTCCAAAGGGCATAGAAGCCTAGCAAAACGGCGCGACCCCGGGCTGTGCCAGTCTAAATTTGAAAGTAAAGAAAAACCGGAATAACTAAGGCTTGTTTGAAAAATCGTAAACACCGTCTTTTTGTCCAAAACGTGCGTTTTCTGTGTTGGAAATCCTCGACAGGCGACAGCCTGTCTTGCGGGTTCCGCCTTGAAACCGCCCTGTTTTGTCTCAAAAATTCGACACTTTCTCTATTTTCAAACAAACCCTAAAAAAGAGAGGAAGGCTGCAAATGGATATCTGTGGAAAAAGGGAAATGGAACTGCTGGAAAAAATCGGGTTCACCCGCACAGCAGGCTCTGCGGAGGAGCTGCAGGCGGCGGAGATTTTAAAGGCGGAATGCGAGGCCCTGGGGGTGCCTGTTATCCTCCAGGATTTTGAAATTGAGGATGCGGAGGTTGAAACAGCCACCCTGGAAATTTTAGAGCCATACCAGCAAAGCTATCCTGTCACAGGCTATAAATGTGCCCAGAACACCTTCGGCGACGGGCTTGCCGCTGAATTCCTCTATGTGGAGGACGGGGACGAGGTGAGCCTTTCTGAAGCCAAAGGGAAAATCGTGCTGGTAAACGGCTTTATGCGGGTGCCGCTGTTCAAGAAGCTGATGAAGGCCGGCGTGGCGGGCATCGTCACCATGGAGGGGGAGCTGCGGGATAGCCGGGACGAGACGGATTTAGCCACCCGGAAGCTGCGCCGCACCCTGCGGGCCTTTGGCAATGTGCCCATGGTGCATACCCGGGTGCTGGACGCCTTCGACATGGTGAAGCGGGGGGCCGCCAAAGCCCGCATTGTGCTGAAAAACACCACAGTGGAGCGCACCTCCCACAATGTTATCGCCACAGTGGTGGGCACAGAAAAGCCGGAAGAAATCGTCTCCTTCGGCGCCCATTACGATTCTGTGGACTTTTCCAAGGGCGTGTACGATAACGGCGCGGGTTCTGTTATCAACATGGAAATCCTGCGGTATTTTGTGGAGAACCCGCCCCGCCGCACGGTAAAATTCATGTGGTACGGCTCAGAGGAAATTGGCCTGGAAGGAAGCTGGGCCTATGTGAAGGCCCATAAAGAGGAGCTTGCCGACCATTTGCTGATGATAAACGTGGACGTGGGCGGCCCTGTGCTGGGCGTGGACAAGATAGCTGTGACAGCGGAGGAAAAGCTTGTGGCCTTTGCGGAATACATGATGAAAATATGCGGCTGCGGGGCGGCTGTCCGGCAGGGCATCTATTCCAGCGATTCCATCCCCTTTGCAGACAGCGGCGTGCCCGCCATCAACTTCAGCCGGGACGGCGCCCCGGGCGCGGCCTATATCCACAACCGCTTTGATACCTTAAGCTTCCTTTCCCCGGAGGCTTTGGAAAAAACCACCCGCCTGGTGCTGGAGGTTTCCCGGGCGCTGATTAACGGCAGGGTGTTCCCTGTAGAGCGCAAGGTGCCCCAGAACATGGTGGAGGAAGTGGAAAAATACCTTTACAAAAAGGATCTGGCGGAGGTTTCCGAGGAAAAGAAGGGGTAAAAGCCTATACAAAAAGCAGGCCGCATATTGCGGCCTGCTTTTTCGCGCTATTCTTCTTCTGTCTCTTTGGGGCTGCCTTCTTCTTTTTCCCGCTCGTATTTCTCTATGCCCTTTTTCACAGCCTTGGCAATTTCATTTTTGCTGTCATCAATGGCGCTGCTCACTGCGGATTTCACCACAAAATACAGGGCGATAAGGAGGATAATGGCTGTAACGAGGTCGAAGCCCAGGCGCTCCATGGGTCAGCCCCTTTGCAGCTTATCCAGCAGATGGCTTCTTTTCAGCGCCGCCCGCACTACCGCGCACAGGGGCACTGAAATCACCACAGCGATGATGGCGTTGATGCCGGAGGTGGCGGCCTTTGTGGCAACGGCGACCAGCACCGCCCCCAGTTCGCTGCCAACCAGCAGGCCCTGCACAAAAGCCTTTGAGAGGTACAGCGCCATGTAAACGAGGCTGCCCGCAGCCGCGGCGCAGATGTTCAGCTTGTGGTTTGCGCCCTCCTGCTGCCGGGCATAGGCCACCCAGCCGCACACAGCAGCCAGCAGGAACTTGAACACAAAGGTGAAGGGCGCGGAGGCGATGTAGGCAGGGTTTGTCACGTCATACAGGGCAGAGCCGATGCCCGCCGCCAGCCCGCCTCCCACAGGCCCCAGCACAAAGCCGGACAGCAGGCAGAAAATATTGCCCAGGTGGATGCGGCTTACGTCCCCGATAGCCACAGGGATAGGGATGCTGATTAAGTTGGATACGAAAACCAAAGCGGCGAATATACCGACTGCCGCAATTTTGTAAACGGACTTTTGGGAGTTTCCCATCTTCATTCCTTCTTTCCTAAGTTCCGGCCTGCAATGCCAGCGGCCGCAAAAACAGGATAGCGCCTCCTGGGGGTTTTGTCAAGTGCTTTTTGAGACAAGGAACACCCTCTCTGCAAAGCCTCCCCGGGCTTCGTGCTTTTTCCGACAGGCTGTATCCAGTTCCTCCAGGGTGTGCCCGTCCGCTTCACACAGGGCGAAAACCACCTCCAGGATGTCCGCCAGTTCTGCCAGCTCCCGGCTTTCCCGGTACTCCCCGGCTTCCTCCAGGAGCTTTTGCTCCAGCGCGGCGTGGTATTCCTCTTCCCCTAAGATTCTAATAACAGGCTTTTCCCCCTGGGACTCTATCATCTGTGGTATTTTATCTCGCACCAGCTTGTTATATTCCATAAGCATCCTCCTAATCCATTCTAAAACGCGGGCCGTAAGCCTGCCCATTCTCACAATCTGCATGCGCGAAATTCCAAAGGCGGGACGCTCTTTGGCGGATTCCTAAATGCGGAGCCTTAAGCCCGGGCTGCGCCGGAATCCTTGGCGGCCTGGGCCACAGCGGCGGCGACGGCGGGGGCCACGGCGGGGTTAAAGGCGGAGGGGATGATATTGTCCTCCCTGAGGTCTGCGGGGGAGATGAGATCTGCCAGCGCCTTAGCTGCGGCAACCTTCATCTTGTCGTTAATCTCCCTGGCCCGCACATCCAAGGCTCCCCGGAAAATGCCGGGGAAGGCCAGGACATTGTTTATCTGGTTGGGATAGTCCGAGCGACCGGAGCCAACCACCCTGGCCCCTGCCGCCAAGGCTTCCTCGGGGAAAATCTCCGGGGTGGGGTTGGCGCAGGCAAAGATGATGGGATCCTTTGCCATGGTGCGCACCATCTCCCCTGTGAGGCACCCTGGGGCGGAGAAGCCCATGAACACGTCCGCGCCCCGTATAACGTCGGCAAGGGCGCCCTTTTTCTTTTCCGGATTGGTTGCGGCGGCTAAAGCCTGCTGGGCCGGGGTGATGCCCTCCATGCCTTCATAGAGCGCCCCTGCCTTATCGCACACCACCACATTTTTAAGCCCCAGAGCCATGAGCAGCCGGGTGCAGGCGGTGCCCGCGGCCCCCGCGCCGTTGACCACGGCGGAAACCGTCTCCAGCTTCCGTCCTGTGAGGCGCAGGGCGTTTATCATAGCGGACACCGTCACCACAGCAGTGCCATGCTGGTCATCATGGAACACCGGGATGTCCAGGCGCTCCTGAAGCTTCTCTTCAATCTCAAAGCACCGGGGGGCTGCGATATCCTCTAAATTGATGCCCCCAAAGGAGCCAGCCAGCAGCTCCACTGTGCGCACAATTTCGTCTACGTCCTTGCTGCGTATGCACAGGGGGAAGGCGTCCACCCCGGCAAAAGCCTTAAACAGGGCGCACTTGCCCTCCATCACAGGCATCCCCGCCTCGGGGCCGATGTCTCCCAGGCCCAGCACAGCGGTGCCGTCCGTCACCACAGCCACCAGGTTGCCCCGGCGTGTGTACGTATAGGACAGCTCTTTATCCTTGGCAATCTCCAAACAGGGGGCCGCCACCCCCGGGGTGTAGGCCACAGAAAGATCGTCCCTGCCTGCCAGGGGGCAGGGGGTGTCCACCCTGATTTTCCCCTTCCATTCCCTATGCATTTCCAGTGCTTTTGCCGCGTAATCCACGTTTCTTCCTCCTTATGCCGAGCCTGTTCTTTTTTACAAATTATACCATAAGCGCGAAACGCGTTGGTATTGTGTCCATCGCCTGCCTGACCGAAGGAAAGGCTAAGGCGGGACACATTTTAGATCAAGTATAATAGCCGCTTTGCGGCTATTATACCACAGGGGCTGAGGGGAATCAATAGAGGGAAATCCAGGGGGAGTGTCCGAACACGCAGTTTATATCTACGGTGCATACCTATAGGGCTTTGAGTCTCGCCTGCCGGCTCGATCAGCTCATAGCAACCACCCCACACCCCGCAACCCCTTTTGAAAAAGGGGCGATCCCAAAACAACAGCTTTCCCCCCATTTTGCAACATCCTTTTAGATGGTTTCCAGGTCAAAGCCAAAATAGCGGACAGCGTTGTTATAGCAGATGTCCTTCACAATTTTCGTAAGCTTTTCCATGTCATAGGGATACTCCCCGTTTTCCACCCAGCCGCCCAGCAGATCGCAGAGAATGCGGCGGAAATACTCATGGCGGGGATAGGACAGGAAGCTGCGGGAATCGGTGAGCATACCCAGGAAATTTCCCAGCAGGCCTGTGTTTGCAAAAGAGGTCATCTGCTTTATCATCCCTGTTTTGTGGTCGTTAAACCACCAGGCCGCGCCCTGTATCACCTTGCCCACAGTGCCTCCCTCTGCGAAGCAGCCGGTGATAGAGCAGAGAGGCTCGTCGTCGTTGGGATTCAGGCTGTAGAGGATGGTTTTGGGCAGCGCGTTTTTCTGGGCCAGGGCGTTTAAGAAGGCCCCGGCGCTGACGGCAGGGGAACCGCTGTGGACGGCGTCGAAGCCGCTGTCCGGGCCAAGCCGCCCGAACATGGCGGTGTTGTTGTTCCGGGTGCAGCCGAAGTGTATCTGCATCACCCAGTTCAGCCGGACATATTCCCCGCCTACAAACTGCATGAAGGCGGTTTTAAACTGTTCCTCTTCCTCCCTGGTGGGCATAACGCCTGCCAGGCGCTTTGAGAAGATTTTCTCCACATCCTCCTGGGGGGCGGGGCTGTACATAAGATATTCCAGGCCGTGGTCGGACTGGCGGCAGCCCATGGAATGGAAGAAAGCCATGCGCTTTTGCAGCGCTGCCCGCAAGTCCCCAAAGCCTGCAATCTTCATGCCCGCCGCTTCCTCCAGGCTGGATATGGCGGAAAGGTAATCCGGCTTTTCCAGGTTCATGGCCCTGTCGGGGCGGAAGGCGGGCAGCACCTGCACCGGGAAGCTTGCGTCTTCCGCAAGTGCCTTGTGCCAGCGGAGATCGTCGGCAGGATCGTCGGTGGTGCAGAGCAGCGTGACCCCGGACTGGGTGATAAGGCTGCGGGCGCTCATGGCAGGCTCTTGCAGCTTCTCATTGCACAGGTTCCATACCTCCTCCGCCGTATCAGCCCCCAGCACGCCTTTATACCCGAAAAACCGCTGCAGCTCCAGATGGCTCCAGTGGTAGAGGGGGTTGCCGATAGCCTTGTCCAGGGTTTCCGCCCATTTCTGGAAGCGCTCCCTGTCTGGGGCGCTGCCTGTGACAAACTGCTCTTCCACGCCGTTCGCCCGCATCAGCCGCCACTTATAGTGATCCCCGGCGCAGCCGCCCGCCGGGTTCTCCCCGCCCAGCCACACCTGGGTGATATTCTCAAACCGCCTGTCCTCGAAAATCTCCTGGGGGCTGATGTGGCAGTGGTAATCCAGAATGGGCAGCCCTGCGGCACAGCCGTGGTACAGCTCCTTTGCCGTTTGGGTGGCCAGCAGAAAATCTTTGTCCATAAATGCTTTCAAGATGTATAACCTCCTCAGTGGAATGTGTTCAGCTTGCGCGGACACGCTCTAAGTATCAGGGCCTGCGTTTTTTAACCCCTGCTATCATTGTATCTCTTTCCTTTCCCACATGCAAGAAAAAGAGCTTTCCGGCGGGAAAGTTTTTTAAAGGGAATACCAAAAAAACCCTTGACTTTAGAGGGAAACTGCCGTATAGTCAAAGTATGGAAGCAGGGTGGGCATACAGGAGGGCTTATGCGTAGAGAGGAAAACAACGGCGAGATATTCCGCGCCTTTCAGAAATCCTTCCAGGATTTGCAGGGGGGCATGTCCCTGGAGGCGTTTGCCAAAAAGCTGGGGATGTCCCAGGCTCTGGCGCGGTCTTACCTGACGGGAACCCGGTTCCCGGACACCCAGGTGCTGCAGAAAATTTCAGAGCTGTGGGGCGTGTCTGTGGACTGGCTGCTGGGCCGCTCCGCCTTCCGGGTGAAGGAAAATGAAAGGATGACTGTCAGGGAGATGGGCCTCAGCGAAAAAGCTGCTGTGCTGCTGCAAAGCGCCCACAACACAGGGGAGCCGGAAGGGCTTAATCCCCAGCTTGTCAGCGCCATGATTGAGAACGAGCATTTTGCCCGGTTTATGCAGCAGATACAAGTTTATATATCCCGGGCAGAGGAAGTGAGGGAAAAGCTGAAAGGGGCGGATCCCGGGATGCTGGACTTCTATTCCTACCGCCTGCGGGCGGAAAAGCTGGCGGTGACGGACGTGCTCCATGACCTTTTAAACGGCATGGCGCCCCTGCCGGAGCTGCAGGAGCGGGAAAAGGCAAAAGGTGTGGAGAAGCCCCCAAAATAACGAAACATATAGGAAAAGCCGACGCAGCCATCCTAGCTGCGCCGGCTTTTTTGTTTTATACTGTATGGGCAAGGCGGGATTTAGAAGCTGTACCGATAGGATTGGTGCGAAGATTTTCGAGGAAATTTTGTGGGATTCAAGGCGGAAACCGCAAGAAATACTTTCGTATTTCGAGGATTTCCAACACAGAAGCCCGCTAAATTTCCCGAAAAGGTTTGTACAGGAGCCTATTGGTACAGCTTCTTACTTCATGCCCTCATATACTGCCACAGCGCAGGCAACGGTCGCGCCTACCATGGGGTTGTTGCCCATGCCCATAAGGCCCATCATTTCCACGTGGGCAGGCACAGAGGAAGAGCCGGCAAACTGGGCGTCGCCATGCATACGGCCCATGGAGTCGGTCAGGCCATAGGAAGCGGGGCCGGCTGCCATGTTGTCCGGGTGCAGGGTACGACCGGTGCCGCCGCCGGAGGCCACAGAGAAATACTTCTTGTCGTTCTCCAAAGCCCACTTCTTATAGGTGCCAGCTACCAGATGCTGGAAACGGGTGGGGTTGGTGGAGTTGCCGGTAATGGAAACGTCCACGCCCTCATGCTTCATAATGGCTACGCCTTCCAGCACGTCGTTTGCGCCATAGCACTTAACAGCAGCGCGCTCGCCGTCGGAGAAGGGCTTGGTTTCTTCCACCTTCAGCTCGCCGGTGAAGAAATCATAGTCTGTCTTTACATAGGTAAAGCCGTTGATACGGGAAATGATGTAAGCGGCGTCTTTGCCCAAGCCGTTGAGGATGATGCGCAGAGGCTCCTTGCGGGCGCGGTTGGCAGTTTTTGCGATGCCGATAGCGCCTTCGGCGGCGGCAAAAGACTCGTGGCCTGCCAGGAAGGCAAAGCACTTTGTCTCATCCCTGAGCAGCATGGCGCCCAGGTTGCCATGGCCCAGGCCCACGTTGCGCTGCTCAGCCACAGAGCCGGGAATGCAGAAAGCCTCCAGGCCGATGCCGATGGCCTCGGCAGCTTCGGCGGCGGTTTTTACTCCCTTCTTAATGGCAACGGCGCAGCCCAGGATGTAGGCCCAGCCGGCGTTTTCAAAAGCGATGGGCTGTACGCCCTTGACGATATCGTAGGGGTCGAAACCCTTGGACTTGCAAAGCTCCCTTGCCTCCTCAAGGCTGCCCAGGCCATACTGGTTGAGGCACTTCTCAATTTTGGGCATTCTTCTTTCCTTGCCTTCAAACATGACGTCATTAGCCATTTCGTTGTCCTCCTAATCTATGTATGGTCACTCTATTATTCTTCTCTGGGGTCAATATACTTGGCGGCGCCGTCAAAACGGCCATACTGGCCAATGTTGTTCTTATAGGCCTCGTCAGGGGAAACGCCATGGCGGATGTCCTCCAGCATTTTGCCCAGCTTGACAAACTGATAGCCAATGACCTCGCCTTCCTCGTCCAGGGCCATCTTGATGACATAGCCCTCAGCCATTTCCATGTAGCGCACGCCCTTGGCGCCTGTGGAGAACATGGTGCCCACCTGGGAGCGCAGGCCCTTGCCCAGGTCTTCCAGGCCGGCGCCGATGGGCAGGCCGTCCTCGGAGAAGGCGGTCTGGCTGCGGCCATAAGCGAGCTGCTTGAAGATTTCACGCATGGCAACGTTGATGGCGTCGCACACCAGGTCGGTGTTCAGGCACTCCAGAAGGGTTTTGCCGGGGAGGATTTCCGCGGCCATGGCGGCAGAGTGGGTCATGCCGGAGCAGCCCAGGGTTTCCACCAGAGCCTCCTGCACAATGCCTTCCTTCACGTTCAGGGTCAGCTTGCAGGCGCCCTGCTGGGGAGCGCACCAGCCGATGCCGTGGGAAAGGCCGCTGATGTCCGAAATCTGATAGGACTTGACCCACTTGCCCTCTTCGGGGATGGGGGCCGGGCCATGATGAGGGCCTTTCTTCACCGTACACATATTTTCCACTTCATGGGAATAGTTCATATTGGTACTCCTTTCAAAATTTATAATGTTTTTCAGGGCAGGCTTTGCCCGAAATACCAATCTTATTTCATTATAATCGGAAAGGGCCTACTATGCAAGCCCTTCGACAAAATTTTGCTGGTTTGCAGGGGGAAAGGTCACTGCCGTTCCTCTATCACAACGTGGATACAATCCCCTTCCTTTTTCCCCAGCTTCTGCCGGATGGATTTCAGTACCCCGATAATATAGACGGTTTCGCCCTTTGGGCCTTTCAGCCCCATGTTTACAATGCTGCCGTCATAGGGCAGGCCGTCAAACAGGGCGTGTACCTTCACCCGCCCCTTCCCAAACACCTGCCGGATGTCCCAGGGAAAGGCCACATAGGCCCCGCCCTTCTCCGGTATTTCATGGAGAACCCCATCAAATTCCCATTTCTCCGCCATAAGCCGCCTCCTTTGCGCTGTTTCTGGCAGCATGTGCCGCCTGCCGGCTTGTAAATAGTATACCATCCATGCTATACTATTTGCAAACATGCCTGCAAAGCAGGCGGAAAACAGGAGGACGCGGCTATGAAATATTTGGATATCAGCGAGGTGGATGCCTCCGCCATTGTGGCGGGCTGTATGCGCATTGGCAGCATGGAGCCGGAGGCGCTTTCCCGGTTTGTCCATACGGCTTTGGACAATGGCGTGAACTTTTTCGACCATGCGGACATTTACGGGGGCGGGGAATGCGAAGCCGCCTTTGGCAGGCTGCTGGCAGCGGAGCCGGGCCTGCGGGACAGGATGGTTCTCCAGAGCAAGTGCGGCATCCGCAAAAATATGTATGATTTTTCCAAAGAGCACATCCTGGAAAGCGTGGAGGGCATCCTTTCCCGGCTGGGTACGGACAGGCTGGATTTCCTGCTGCTCCACCGCCCGGACGCGCTGATGGAGCCGGAGGAGGTTGCGGAGGCCTTCAGCCGCCTGGAAAGCAGCGGCAAGGTGCTGCATTTCGGCGTCAGCAATTTTAACGCCCGGCAGGCGGAATTGCTCCAGTCCGGGTTAAAGCAAAAGCTGGCCGTAAACCAGCTTCAGTTCGGCCTGGCCTTTACGGGCCTTGTGGATCACGCCATCTGCGCCAATACGGAGTTCCCCCATGCCGCCGACCGGGACGGGGAGGTGCTGGATTACTGCCGCCTGAAGGGCTTAACCATCCAGGCCTGGTCCCCCTTCCAGTATGGCTTCTTTGAGGGCGTGTTCCTAGGCAGCCCCAAGTTCCCGGCCCTGAATGAAAAGCTGGAGGAGCTGGCTGAAAAGTATGGCTCTACCCCCCAGGCCCTTGCCACTGCCTGGATTCTGCGCCATCCGGCAGGGATGCAGGTGATAAGCGGCAGCACCAATGCGGCCCGCCTGCAGGAAATCTGCGCCGGGTGCGACGTGGATCTTGCCAGGGAGGACTGGTACGCCCTCTATCTGGCGGCAGGGAACAAGCTGCCTTAACAAAACAAGCATAAAAAAGTCCGGCCCGCAGGTCTCCCTCCTGCAGGCCGGGCTTTTCGCGTCAGGGCAGGATGATCTCATAGGCCAGCCGCTCGGTGCCGTCCTCTATATGGATAATGCCCCGGTAAGAGAGGCCGCTTTTTGCCATCACCCGCTGCATGGCCTTGTTGTCCCGGTGGGTGTCCCCCCGCAGGACGCGGATACCCCTTTCCCGGGCCTGCCGCTTCAGCTCTTCAAAGAAAAGCCCTGCCGCGCCCTTTCCCTTTGCCCTGGGGGAAACGGCTATCCGGTGCAGGAAGCCGTAAGGCTCTCCCTGGGCCTGCCAGGCGCCCTGCTCTATTACGTCATAGGTGGGTTCGCGGCCAAAGGCCAGGCAGGCTGTGGCAATCACTTCCCCGCCGTCCTCCAGCACAAAGCCTGCGCCCTTTTCCATATCGGCCCTGGCAGAAGCCCCGTCCGGGTAGCCGTCCTGCCACTGATTTACCCCGGCTGCGCGGAGGGCGGCCCGGGCCTCGTCATACAGGGCTGCCACAGCGGGAAGGTCTGCGGGGGTGGTTCTACGAATCTGCATAAAAATCGCCATTCGATACGGGATTTCCACAAAAAGCGGGGAAGCCTCCCCTTTTGTGCCCGGTATCGTTCCTTTCTCTAAGAAGTTGTACCGATAGGATTGGTGGGAAGATTTTCGAGGAAATTTTGTGGGGTTCAAGGCGGAAACCGCAAGGATTACTTTCGTATTTCGAGGATTTCCAACACTAAAGCCCGCTAAATTTCCCGAAAAGGTTTGTGCAGGAGCCTATTGGTACAGCTTCCAGGTTTTTTACACGATGCATTTTCTCTTATAATAGCATTTCCCTCTTGTTTTTTCAAGAGAAAGCGTTTATAATAGTGGACAGGCGGCCAAATGGCCCGATAGAATATGGGAGCGGACAGGTCTGCGCGGCGGGACGCCGTGAACCATGTCAGGCGGGGAACCGAGCAGCATTAAGCGGATGTTCCCGGGCGATGCAGGTCGCCTGTCCGTTCTCATATCTTATCGGGCTGTTGTTTTTCTATAAAATAAAGATAAACGTATGAAGGGAGGCGGCGTTTGTGTATAAGGTGCTGTACCGGAAATACAGGCCCCGGTTTTTCGCGGACGTGGTGGGCCAGCCCCAGGTTACCGTAACCCTGAAAAATGAGCTGACTCGGGGGCGTATTGCCCATGCCTACCTGTTCACCGGCTCCCGGGGGACGGGGAAAACCACCTGCGCCAAAATCCTTTCCCGGGCCGTCAACTGCCTTGACCCAAGGGAGGGAGATCCCTGCGGGGAGTGCCCGGTGTGCAGGGGGCTGGAGGAAGGGTCCATCCTGGACGTGGTGGAGATTGACGCTGCCAGCAACAACGGCGTGGACAACATCCGGGGGCTGATTGAGGAGGCAAACTTCACCCCCACCACCGCCAAATACCGGGTGTATATCATCGACGAGGTGCATATGCTTTCGGCCTCTGCCTTTAACGCCCTTTTGAAAACCCTGGAGGAGCCTCCTGCCCATGTGATCTTCATTTTGGCAACCACCGAGGTTCACAAGCTGCTGCCCACCATCCTCTCCCGGTGCCAGCGGTTCGATTTCCACCGCATCGATCCCCAGGCCATGGCGGGGCGGCTTATCCAGGTGGCGGGGCTGGAGGAGGCGGAGCTGGACGAGGACGCGGCTTTGCTTATTGCCCGCATTGCAGACGGCGCTTTGCGGGACGCCCTGTCCCTTTTGGATCAGTGCCTGGGAAGGGGGCGGCACGTCACCCTGGAGGTGGTGGGCCTTACCGCCGGAGTGGCGGCCCAGGGGTATCTCACCACCCTGGCCCAGGCTGTGGCGGAGCGGGACGCAGCCAAGGCCCTGGAAACCCTGGACGGCCTGCACAGGGAGTCGAAGGACATGGTGCGGCTGTGCGAGGAGATGGCGGAATATTTCCGCAGCCTGATGCTGTTTAAAACCATGCGGGATCCGGGAAAGCTCCTCACCCTGCCCCCCACCCAGATAGCGGCCCTGGAGCAGCAGGCTTATGGCATGAGCCTTTCCGCCATCCTTCACGGGCTGGACACCCTGGAGGACACGCTGCACAAAATGCGGTACATGAACCAGCGCACCCAGTTGGAAATGGCCTTTGTGCGGCTGTGCTCCCCGGAGCTGGACGACAGCACTGCCGCCCTGCTGCGGCGGATTGAACAGCTTGAAAGCGGCGTGCCGCCCAGGGCCTTGCCCCCTTTGGAGGAGGAAGCCCCTGCCCGGGCGGAGGAAGCCGCGCCCGCCAGCCCGGCGGCTGAGCCGGAGCCAGAGGAAATTCCTCCGGTGTTCGACGGCCCCCCCGCCCCGCCGGCGGAAAAGCCTGTCCCAGCCCCGGCGCCTAAAAAGCCCGCGGCCCCTAAAAGCCAGCCCCCAGTGGACGTGGAGGCCCTTTCCGCCGAGGCCCAGCGCTTCCGCCAGTGGCCGGAGATTCTGCAGGTGATACGGGGCACCACCAAAAGCGTGGCCATGGCCTTTGACGGCTCTGCCGCCTACACCAGCGGGGAATACCTGCTGATTGAGGCCCCGGAAATCGCCTTTGAGCTTTTAAAGAAGGCAGAGCAGCGCCAGCGTATGCGGGAGGCGGTTTTCCAGGTGACAGGCCGGGCCTATAAGCTTGGCCCCTACCGGCCCCCCGCCTCTAAGGAAAGCGCTGCCGCAGACCCGCTGGAGGATTTGCTCCGCCGGGCGGAAGAAGCGGGCATCCCCACCCAGGTGGAGGAGTGAGCGGGGAGAAGTTCAGGATTTGACACTATAATATTTTGATTTTGAAAGGATGACAGCTTTATGAAAGCAAGATTACCCCAGGGATATGGCGGCGGAGGGGCTGCCAATTTGCAGCAGCTTGCCCGGCAGGCCCAGAAAATGCAGGAGCAGATGGAAGTGATTTCCGCTGAGCTGGACGAGAAGGAGTACAGCGCCACAGCCGGGGGAGACGCGGTGAAGGCTGTGGTTTCCGGCAAGCTGGAAGTGAAGGCTGTGGAGATAAAGCCCGAGGTGATTGATCCGGAGGACGCGGAAATGCTGGGAGATCTGGTGACCGCCGCTGTCAACGGGGCGCTGCGGGCTGCCGCCGCTGAGCGGGAAGATCGCATGGGCGCCCTTTCCGGCGGCATGAGCATACCGGGGCTGATGTAATGGCGGGATACCATGTCCCGCCCCTGGAAAGCCTGGTGGAAAAATTTGAAAGCCTGCCCGGCATAGGCCACAAAACCGCCCAGCGGCTGGCTTATTTTGTGCTGGACATGCCAAAGGAGCAGGCGGAAGGCTTTGCGGGGGCCATTCTGGAGGCCCACGAGAAAATACATTACTGCGCTGTCTGCTGCAACCTGACGGACGACGAGCTGTGCCCGGTGTGCCGCAGCCCTGTGCGTGATAAGGCCTTAATCTGCGTGGTGGAGGAGCCGAAGGATGTGTTTGCCCTGGAGCGGGCCGGGGAGTATAACGGGCTGTACCACGTGCTCCATGGGGCCATTTCGCCGCTGTCCGGCATTGGGCCGGAGCAGTTGAAAATCAAGGAGCTGCTGCCCCGGATAGACGGCGGGGTGCGGGAGGTGATTATGGCCACCAACCCCACTGTGGAGGGGGAGGCCACCGCCATGTACCTTTCCCGGCTTTTAAAGCCTTTGGGGGTGAAGGTGACAAGGCTTGCCTATGGCATCCCTGTGGGCGGCGACCTGGAATACGCCGACGAGGTCACATTGCAAAGGGCTATGGAGGGCCGACAGGAATTATGACGGATAAAAGGAAAGCCGCCCTGTGGCTGGTATTGGTCTATGTTTTTTCCATCTCCCTTTACCTGCCCCGCCTGCTGGAGCTGGGCGGCATGGCAGTCCCCAGGGTTCTGGCAGGCTTGTCAGGGGCCTTTGTCCTTGTGCCGCCCCTGGCCACCTTAGGGTTCCTGCTGCCTGCCGGCAAGGCGAAATCCCATATCCTGGAAAACTGCCGGGCCTTTTCCCCCCAAGAGGCAGTGGCCTGCCTGGGCGTCGCAGTGCTGGGGTGTTCTGTGTCGCTGGCCTACGCCCTTGCCACAGAGGCCCATCTGTTCCGGGACTCTTACGGATCCATAGGGGGCCTTGCGACTAGCTGCGTGTACCTTTACGCCACCGCCTTTGCGGAGGAACTGGCATGGCGCGCGTTTTTCCTGAAAAGCCTGGCAGCAGGCGAGAAAAAGGCCGGGCCATTGCTGCTGGCGGGCCTGGCCTGGGCCTTCTGGCATATCCCCATGTGGGTTGCCCGGAATGGGATGGGGGCAAAGGACATCCCGTTCCTGCTGCTCTGGGCAGTGCTGGTTTCTTTTGTGCTGGGATGGCTCTACCTGCGGCATGGGAATTTGCTTTCTGCCGCACTGTGCCACATGTTTTTCAACGTATCCTTTTTGGCCCCGATACAGTATAATGTGGCCGCCTTGTTTTTGTGCATCCTGGCCTTTTGGCTGCTGGGGCGTTGGGCCTTTAGGAGGAAAAAATGGAAATCCCCATAAAAAGCAATATTCTGCGCACCCTTTTCCGGGACTGTTACTTTATCAACGGAACGGCCTGCGCCGGGAAATCCACCATGGTGCGGCTGCTGGCGGAAAAGCATGGCGGTATCTGCTGCGGCGAAAACTACCACGATGTTTTGATGGATGCTGTTGACCCGGAGAACCAGCCGGCACTTTCCTATTTCCAGACCATGGAAAGCTGGCAGGAATTTATCAGCCGCACGCCCCAGGAGTATGCCCAGTGGATTGACGGGTGCAGCCAGGAAGCGGCGGGCCTGGAGATTGCCCGCCTGATCCAGTTGGCGGGGGAGGGGAAAAGGTGTTTGTGGACACCAACATTTCCCCCGCGTGGCTGAAAGGAATCTCCGACTACCACCATGTGGCTTTCCTGCTGGCTCCCCAGAGCCTTTCTGTGGAAAGCTTTTTTGACCGGGAGGATCCGGAAAAGCAGTTTATCCTGTCGCAGATACAGCAGGCGGAGAATCCGGAAAAGGCCATGGAGAATTACCGGGAATGCCTGGCAGAGGTTAACAGCCCTGCTGTGTACCGCGCGTTTGAAAGCAGCGGCTTTTTCACGCTGCTGCGCGACGGCACGCGCACAATAGAAGAAACACTGGCGGTTCTGGAGGAACATTTTGCCCTTTAGCAAAAAGGAGGTGCGCTATGGCAGCGAAATCCAACACAAAAACCATTGCACAGAACAAAAAAGCCTATCACGACTATTTCGTGGAGGAAAGCTATGAGGCCGGCATTGAACTGGTAGGCACGGAGGTAAAATCCCTGCGCCAAGGCCGGGTGAACCTGAAGGACGCCTGGTGCTCTGTGGTGGACGGGGAAATGCTCTTAAACGGCTGCCACATCAGCCCCTATGACTTCGGCAACATTTTTAACCGGGATCCCATGCGGGTGCGCCGCCTGCTGCTGCACAAACGGGAGATCCAGCGGCTTTACGGCGTTGTCAAGCAGCAGGGCTACTCCCTTATCCCCCTTTCCCTCTATTTTAAGGATTCCCGGGTGAAGGTGCAGGTGGGGTTATGCAAGGGCAAGAAGCTCTATGACAAGAGGGCAGACGCTGCCAAGAGGGATGCCCAGAGGGATATAGAGAGAAGCTTAAAGGAGCGCAACCGATAGGCCAGCCTCTTTGACGACGGCATGGAGCGGCTTTCTTGCCCTCGGGCAAGAAGCTCTATGACAAGAGGGCAGACGCTGCCAAGAGGGATGCCCAGAGGGATATAGAGAGAAGCTTAAAGGAGCGCAACCGATAGGCCTGTCTCTTTGGCGGCGGCATGGAGCGGCTGGCTTACAAGAACATTCTGCCCTGACGCGAAAAAGGCCGGCCCACAGGAAGAGAACCTGCGGGTCGGCCTTTTATGATTGCTTTGCGTTTATGGCAGCTTGTTCCCTGCCGACAGGAACCATTGAACCCCTCCCGTCCGCTTCCCTACACCCAGCTTTTCTGCCGTACCTTCCATAAAGGATTTGACGGCCAACGTCATTTGTCTCTAACCTCATTATGCTGATTTCCATCATAGAAAGGCCCTTAAGGCATTCCCTGTCTCCTTATCCATACCTTCACTCCTCAATTAAATGCGCCACCCGTTGGTATACGGGGCTTTGCTTTATTGCCGCCACCGCCGGGTCGTCCTCCGGATAGACCGACAGCATCCCCCGCACCTTTTCCGCCAAAGCCAGAAGCTCGGGGTCAGGCCGCGCGGCCTGCAGTTGAGGGGTGTGGTCGGTCAAGAATTCAACCACGGCTTTCATGCCCTCATGGGCCGCCAGGCCCTTGCGTAGCAAGTGGGTGTAGCTAATCACATCCCCCTTGTCCAGCGCGTCAAAAGCCTGAACACAATACCACCCGAAGCGGTGCATAGGCGGCAGCACAGAGAGGTTTTCCTCTGCCAGCACCTGCGGGTTATAGCATCTGGGCAAAAACACCTTCTCAACGTCTGCGAAAAAGCGTGCCAGGGCCATGCCGTCCTCTTCCCTGCCGCTTTTCCAGTTGTGCCTCTGCAGTGCGTTTAGGGACAATCCCCTGGCCCAGCAAAGCTTCTGCCAGTTTTGGGCGAAATCCTCCTCTGCCGCGCGCTGTACCATGGGGAAAAACACACCCCAGTCTGCAGCCAAACGGCCTGCCAGCTCGTCCATGCTTTCCACGTTCAGGGGCTTCCCAGGCAGCGGGAACTCCACTCCGGACTCTATGGAGCGGCTGAGGGCCGGGAAGGGCAGCTCTGCCCACTTGCCCACCCGGGCCAGCAAGGCAGCCATTTCCTCCGGGTCTTCCGTTCCCAGGATAGAGGCAGCCAGGCCCAGCCCGCACTTTTCCGCCAAAGGCGCAAAGACTCCGCAGGCGTGGCGGCAGAAGTTTGCTTTCTTTGCCTCGTCCTGCTGGTAGTTGGCGGTAAACGCTGCCGAGCCAAACACCATGAAGGTCAGGCGGCGTTCTTCTGCCCGCTTTTCGTCCGGCTCCGGGGTGGTAATCCCCTCCCACGCTGCCAGTACCAGGGAGTCTGTGTCCTCCTGACTGCGCATGTGCAGGGCGCACAAGGTTTTGGTCAGGTTTTCTGTCTGCACCCTGTCCAGGCGGCTGAACTCCAGCTCCTGCAAAAGCGCCAAGGCCCTTCCGGCTTTTCCATCCTCCAGGCAGGCGCTGGCCAGACAAAGCCGCACAGTCCGCTCATGATAAGGCGAGGCCATCTGCAGCGTGCTGCACGCCTGGCAGTTCAAATCCCCGCGGCCTGCCCGGTAATCCGCATAAGCCTCCAGCAGCGCTTCCCCCTGGCGGACGCTTTCTGCATACTCTTCCCGCTCAAAGCTCTCCAGCATCCGGTGAACCTTTACGTCGATACGGACAAAATAGGAATCCGGGAACCACTCTTCCGCCTGGTCGGCCCACTTTTGGAATTCGGCCAGCTTGCGGTCGTGGGCGATGGAAACTGCGTGGCGGAAAATCGGCGGGCCAAACAGCTTCCACCCAGCCACCTTGCGCTTTACCATAGAAAGGGACTTTTTCAACTGGTCTAAGTAGTCCGGCTCCTGAAAACCGCTTTCGATAATCTGCAGGCGGGTGAGAAGGTTCTTGGGGTCGCTTTTCACCTTATCCCGCAAAAGGCTCATATTCCGCTTAAGCTTTTCCGGGTTCTGGGCCATGTTCACATAGCCGTCGTGATGGAAAATGGTCTTGGTAAACTGCAAAGCAGAGCCGGCACGCTCCAGGCCCGTCCACGCCTCATGGATGGCCCCCTGATAGCGTGCCCCGATGGAAAGCCTGACCATGCGCAGGGTGTAAAAGTCGGCGTAAGAGCCGTCCATAGAATAGTCCCGATAGTTGCGGATGGTAACGCGGCAAAGGTTGCAGGACTGGTTTTCAGTGAGGAGGAACTGGGAAATCTCCTCCACATCCTCGTCCATGTATTCGTCCGTATCCACAGATAAGTACCATTCGCCTGTGCAGCGGTCTATAACCGCGTTGCGGGCGGCCGCAAAATCGTTGATCCAGGGAAAATCAAACAAGGTGTCCGCATACTTTTCCGCCACTGCGCGGCTGCCGTCGTCCGAGCCTGTGTCCGCCATCACCAGCTCGCAGGGGACAGCGTCCCGCAAGGGCTGGAGCGCCTTCAAGCAGCGCTCGATACAGCGGATGTCGTTTTTAAAAATAATGCCAATGGATAAAATGGTGTCCATGTTTTTCCTCCTTTTCCTGACCTTGGGGAAACTGCCCCAGGCGGGCGGCTCCCCCAAAAGCAGGAAATGGGACGGGCACACGCCCGCCCCATAACCTTTTTTTGAAATTGTAAAAATGCTGTAAAGATTAGCCAAGAAGCTGCAGAACACCCTGAGGCACTGCGTTGGCCTGGGCCAGCATAGCCTGTGCGGACTGGATAAGGATGTTGTTCTTGGTGTAAGCCATCATTTCCTCGGCAACGTCTGTGTCGCGGATGGTGGACTCAGCATCCTGAATGTTCTCAGCCATAACGCTCAGGTTGTTAGCGGTGTGCTCCAAGCGGTTCTGGGTTGCGCCCAAGTCGCCGCGGATACCGGAAACATAGTTAATGGCGTTCTTGATAACGTCGATGGCCTCGTGGGCGCCCTCGGGGGTGCTGATGTTGATGTCCGCAATGGACTTGCCGGAAACAGCCGTCTGCCTGCCGCCCTCTACAACAGACTCCATGGTGCCCATAGCGCTGGTGTGCATATCGCCAATCTTCACCTGAAGCTGGTTGAAGCTGTCGCTGGTGTCGCCAATCTGCAGTTTCAGGCCAGAGTTGCCTATGTCGTCTTCGGTGACCTTCTGCACCTTAAAGTTAGCAAGCTTTGCTTCCACAGCCGTCTGGAAGGCTTCCAGCTTTGTCTGTGTGTCTTCTACTCCAACATCACTGCTTGCAGCGGCTGTAATGGTGGCTGTGCCGTTGGAAACGGCGGCAGTCAGCTTGCTGCCATTATACCCGGTTGCGGCGGTGTCAGCCAGCGCGTCCTTCACAGCCTTATCCAGGGCAAACTTGCTCAGCTCTTCGTTGAAGCTTTCAGCCGTTACGTAAATTTCGCTTACCTTCTCATCGGCCTGGGCTGCGGCAATATCAGCGGTCAGCTTGTCGCTGGTGGCCCCGACAATCACATAGGTCTTGCCGTCGCCAAAGCTTACGCGCTCGCCTTCCGCAACGTCCACGCTGATGGTGGGAGACAGCTCCAGGCTGCCTGCTACAGCAGACGTGGTGGGATTAGCAGCGGAGAACATCCCCTTCATGTCATCAACGCTGTAAACCGGCGGGGTACCGGTGCCAGGCATCTGCTGATCCAAATGGATCGTGTTCGGGCCGACAGAGGAAATATTAAAAGTGGCATCTGATGTGCCATCGCCATCCTTGTCATGCCCAATGTTTCTACCAGCCGTGGCAATCTTACGCACAGCTTCCTGCACCTGCTCAGCAGCAGTCTTTTTGCCGCTGACATCAATCACAACTGCTGTAGTACCTGTGGGTACAGTAGTAGTATCAGGAGTCGTACCCGCTTCTGTCTGGAATACAAATGTCGTATCGCCAATGGTCAGTTGCTTGCCTTGGCCCATCAGATCTTCGGTGATTGTGAAGTCAATACCGGCCAGGTCTCCTGCTTTCGCTGCAACAGCCTCTGTGATGTCTACAGCACCATGCTCAACACCCTTCTTGTCAATCTGGGCCGTGCCATCAATCTGCACCTCTGCGCCAATAAGTTCATTAACACTAGCAGCATTCGCACTCGTTAAGGCAGCCGCGGGATCCATAGTGAAGACAAGAGTACTACCAGTATTGGTTACAGTAAAACCCACACCGCCAATATTAACGGTTGATGCGCTAAGGGCATCCGCGATGGAAGTTGCGAGTCCAACCGCGTTCATTGCGCTACCAGCAGTTTGTATGGTTACTGTTCCAAGAGTGATTGCACCAAATTTGATCGAAACTGTCTCATTGGCTGTCCCAGCAGTAGCCGAAAAGCCTGTCAAATCAATAGTGAAGCTAGCATCCTGACGATTAACTCCGTCTGCGCCTGCGTGCTGTGAATCCGTATTGGCTGTGGTGAAATTAGCATCACCTAAACTGATAGCCCCGCCGCCGCCAGCCACGCCAGCGGTAACTGTGCCGCTGACGCTGCTGTTAATGGTAACAGCAGTGCCTGCGGACTCTGCGCGCTGGCCGTCCATCAGCTTGATGCCGTTGAAGTTGGCGCTGTCCGCAATGCGGTTGATTTCAGACTTCAGCGCGTCCACTTCCTTCTGCAGGTTCTTGCGGTCCACTTCGTTGTCATAGGTGCCGTTGGCAGACTGGGTGGCCAGATAGTCCATGCGGTTGAGCATGTCCTGGATCTCCTGCATGGCGCCTTCAGCGGTCTTTACCAGGCTGACGCCGTCCTTTACGTTCTTCTGGGCAGCGTTCAGGCCGGTGATCTGGGCGCGCATTTTCTCAGAAATAGCCAGGCCGGCAGCGTCGTCGCCAGCGCGGTTGATCTTATAGCCGGAGGACAGCTTCTCCAGGTTCTTGCTCAGCGCGGAAGTGTTGGTATTGTAGTTCCGGTAGGCGTTCATCGCCATAATGTTGTGTTGAATACGCATAACTTTTCTCCTTTAATATGATTTTAGCGTAAACTTCGCCCCGGCGTTCGTCGCCGGAGTTCTGTGTGCGTTGCGCCGTTTAGGCAAACTGGCCAAGTTCACCCGCACAGCGCTGTATATTTCAACGGGCCGCGCGTGCCCGCAGAAACCTAAATCACTCTGTCTAACAGCCTGCGCATCTCGTGCAGCTCCGCGCAGTCCCTTGTTTTTTCCAATTTATCCAGAATCGTGCTCATTTCCCGCACAGCGGCATACCGTTCCTCCCGCCTTGCCAAAGCCCGCAGGCGCTTTTCGTCCCGCCGCTTCTCCGACGGCGGCTTCACCCGCTGGTCTTTCAGGCCATCGGGCCTGCTCTCGCTGCGCTCAAAAACGCCGCTGCGGAAGATGGGCACTTCCCGCGGGGCCTTTATGGATACCTCAAAGGAATCGCCTGGACGGTCAAAAATCTGTACGGCCACGTCCTCCCCGATGGTAATGTATTCTCCCGATTTGATCCTCAAAGTCAGCATGGGTTCCCTCCCACTCGTTTTTATAGCAATACCGCGCAAAGGCCGTTAGCGAGACGTGCGCTAAGCCTTTTGGGGTGACTTATTCGAGGCCCCTTAAGACTTGTTTGCGCTTTCCACCCGCTGCACCGCCCCATAGAAGGTGCTTTTGGGCAATCCACAGTGCTTGGCAGCGTCCTGCAAATTCATCTCATGGCTGCGCCACAGCAGCCGCGCCTCCTCAAAATTATCCGGCAGGGGCCGCAGCTTCCGGCCAAAGCTGACGCCCTTGGCCTTCGCCTTGGCAATGCCCTCTGCCTGGCGCGCTTTGCGCTCTTTACGTATGCTCTGCCTGGTGGCGCACAAAAACAATTGCGAAACAAAAGCGCTCAGCAGTTCCTGATAGTGCTCCGGATCCTGGTCGGTGATGTGTGCGACGATGCTCTCTGCCAACTCGGACAGGCAGTCCCGCAATTCCTGATCATTTTCCGGCAAAAAATCTGTCAAAGCACGTCACCTCCGCTTCATTTGTCCGGCATTGTGTAGAAC
>NZ_QWEO01000127.1 GCF_009936035.1 Neglectibacter sp. X58
ACCAGCAGCAGGCCCTCATCCTTTGCGGCCTGTGTGTTTACAATATCCTCACCGTTGCGGTAAATCGCTAAAATCCGAAACCCGTCCCGCAGCTTGGCTTTCGCCTTTTCCGGGTCGTCATAGGTCAGGATCCGCACGTGTACCTTGTCCATGAGCCAGTACACCCTGCCGGGGTTTGCCAAACTGTCCTCCATAGCCCGTTTCCGGCTTTTGGGTATGCTCATCTTGAAATCGTTTAAGCAAACAGGCTGCTGCATAAATTATCCGCTCCTTTATCCGTTAAACCGAAATATACCATTTGTACATTATCTAAACTTTTATACTGATTGTATTTTAGCGGGTTTGTCGAATTTTGTCAACAGGGAATATCCCTTTGGCAATAAAAAAAGAGGGAGCGCCCCATGGGGCACTCCCTCCAACTGTCTGTGCTTATCTCTGCGGGCCGGTATCCGCTGCCCTTTCCGGGGAATCTTCCCGGCTGCTTCCAGCCTGGGACTGCCGCGCCCTGGCAAGCTGCTCCCGGATGGGCGCGCACCCGGAAGATTCCGGGCTTTTCTGCCTGCCCCCCAGAGCCTCCGGCAGCTTTGCCTTCGCGGCCCTCTCCAGGGAATCCACCAGGGAGGCGGGGCCGGAGATTTTTATGGGGGTGGGCGCTTCCCCATTTAGATTCATAAGCAATTCCCGTTCCACGGATTCTTCAGGCTGCATACCGCCCGCGTCCAGCCTGTCCCGGTACTGCTTCATCTCTTCCGAAAGAACCCTGGCGATGGGGCCGGACAGGCCCTCCGGGCTGTCAATTTCCACCTGGGAGACAACCCTGCCGTCCCCGGCTTGCAACGCTATACCAGCGCTGCGGGAATCCCCCAAAATGGTAACCATGGACTGCTCCTTCCCCGGCTGGGCGGGGAAATTGCCGCCCAAAGCCTGCCACGCCTCAAGGTGCTCCTTGCTGAGAGGGTGCATGGTTTCAGAATCCAGCGCCCTGTCCGCCAGAGCCTCCGGCAGCTTTTCCTTTGCGGCCCTCTCCAGGAAATCCACCAGGGGTGCGGGGCCGGAGATTTTCACGGCGGCAAGGGCGTCGTCCTTTGTCCCCACAACCAAGGCCTTTTCCGCCCTTTCCTCCCATCCCCCTGGGGAGCTGCCCTCCGCGAGCCAGCCGCTGTACTGCTGGAGTTCCTCCGAGAAAAAGTCTGTGACAGGGCCGGACAGGCCCTTGTAGGAGGTAAATTCCACCACAGGGAGCATGCTGCCGTCCTTTCCCTTCAGGCCCATATTGACGGTTTCCATGCCATCGGGAGCAAGAGCGGACGGTTCTCCCGGTTCCTGGTATTCCGGGATTTCCGGGGTATACGTGTGCCGCGCCGCGGCCTGCCTGACCACCAACTGCCCGTCGGACACCCCGGGCAGGGGCGTGTACATGCCCATGTCCCCGTTCCATTCCGTGAGCTGGTCCTTTGCGGGAACCCGACTTTCCGCCTCCCACTGGCCCGCTTCCTCCCAGATACCGGCAGTGTCCGGCGCGTCCTGGATTCCCCGCTTCCTGCCCGCGTCCAGCACAGCGGAAGCTATGGGCGCGTATGCTTCGGGGTAAAACAGGCTGGCCCCGCCCTGGGGGGCAGGGGCAGGAAGGCATAGGGGACAGCGGCGGCAGACAGGCCCTCCCGGAGGAACCCTGTGTCCATGGCCCGGACAGCGGCGGCGCTGAAAATCAGGTGTTCGAGGGTATCTTGCCCTGCCAGCAGCACCTGGGCGGCAACCGCGTCCTCGTTCCATTCCACCCGGACAAAGGCCCCCTGCCAGGGGGTAAGGGCATCGTTTGCCTGGTTCAAGGACTGAATCCCCACCCCGCCCGCCTTTTCCCAGTCCGGCAGGTTCCTGCTGAAACCGTCCACAAGCACGTCCTCCTGGGTTAAAGGCCTGCCCAGGGCTTGGGCCTTACTCTGTCCCAAAGGCACGAAAAGTCTGTTTTCCTGGGGGATTTCCGGCAGATACCGGTCAAGCCACGCCTGCTGCTCCTCCATAGCGTAAGGGCCGGGAAACGCCGGCGCCAGAATGTACACCTGACAGCCCTCCTGCCCTGCCAGCAGCCTTGCGGCCTCTATCATGCTCCACTCCGGGGCAAGGTTTGCAAAATATCCC
>NZ_QWEO01000128.1 GCF_009936035.1 Neglectibacter sp. X58
ACAACATAACAAAAATTATGTTGTAAGGATCAGACCCAGCCGCTCCATCTGTCGGGCGTGAACAAAACCGCTCTCTGCGGTATAAATGCGGGTGGTGCTGACATTGGAATGGCCCAGAATATCCGCCAGCCGGGACAAATCCTTTTCCAGTGAGTAATACGTCCGGGCGAACAGATGCCGCAGGTTGTGGGGGAACACCTTGTCTGGCTCAACCCCGGCGCTTTCACACAGAGCCTTCATATCCCGCCAGATATTGGAGCGGTCAAGGGGTTTGCCCGTCCGCGTCACAAACACCGATCCGTCGGTGATTTTTTGTTTTTTCAGATACTTTTTCAGCAGCCCGCACAGCTTTCCAGGCAGAAAAACAGTTCGCCGTTTTCCCTTGTTCGTGACCACAGTACGGCCCAGGTTCACAGCGTCCACAGTGATAAATCGGAGTTCTGATACACGGATGCCAGTGGCGCAAATCGTTTGAAGAAGCAGGGACAGCCGTTCATTTCCCTGCCGCTGGGCCGCGTTCACCAAACGGACATATTCAGTGCGGGTCATTTCCCGGCTTTCATCACAGAAAAGGGGACGCTGTACTTTCAGCGGCCTGACAGACAGCTTCGGCCAGTCCATGAACTGGAAAAAACTGTTGACCGCTGCCAGCATGGAATTGACTGTGGCTGGGGTATAGGTATCAGCCAGATGCTCTTTCCACGCAATCACGGCCACCTTTGTGACGGCTTTCCCATTCAGAAACAACATGAAATCGTTAAGGTCATGAACATATTTCTTTACAGTGTTCTTGGCTCGCTCTTGTTCCTGGAGGTGCGCCGCATATTGGGAAATGTGGTCGGCGGTAATTGTGAAAGCTGCTTCCTGGCTGAACATGGCAATAATCTCCTTTGTATTCGATGCAGATAGTTTTCCGAATAGAAAGAAGGTTATTCCAAAGTTAGTGAATGTTCACCCCCCTTAGCGCCAAAAAAATTTGAGAACCGAGCGTGCCTTTAACCGGTATGATAGTGAACGTTCATTATCAAACTACTAAAAATGAACCGCCTCCAGCGGCACATTTTCATTTTCGTCTTGATTTTTTAGGCTTCTCCGGTTTCAAATAGCCGCTCAGTCCAGTGGTTAACAACTGAAACACAGTGTCCTCGGTTTCCTGATTGTCTGGAAGCGTCCCTTCCACCACATACTTTGCGTACATAACAGTGGATGTGAGGACGTGGAGCCACAATAAATCCTGATTGATTTTGTCCAGGCTTGGAAATACCTTTTTGAAAACGTCAACCATTCCAATAAACGTCTTGAAATAGGTCACATCCCGGTTCTTGTCATACTGGGGGAAAAACGTACTGTCCCGAAAGCGGTGATAAAAAACTGTTTCGTCCGGGCGGGATGTCCAAAACCGAAAATAGGGCACCCACAGCGCCTTTACCGCACCCATAGGGTCAGTGAGCATAAGCAGCGGGTTGAATTTCAAATGTTCAAAGATTGCCGCCGCCTGCTTGTCCACATAAGTGAAGCACTCCACCAGCAGTTGATCCTTGCCGTCAAAGTGGCGGTAAATCGCTCCTGATGAAATCCCCGCCAGCTCGCTGACGTTCTGGATGCGCACCCCTTCCAGGCCATACTGCCGTACAGCCTTGATTGCGGCAACGATGATCCGGGTCTTGGTGTCATCCAGTGTAATCACTTCCCCCCTGCAATAACCACTTCTCCTGTCACCTATTCACAGAGGAATTATATACTAAAGCGCAGCTTTTGACAATACTCTTTTCTCGCTGCTACCAAGAATGCTTTCTTTCAAGACCTTTCCCGCCTTAAACACCGGAACGCTCTGCGCCGGAATTTCCACAGTCTCCTTGGTTTGCGGATTGCGGCCTGTTCTGGCGGCCCGGTGCTTCACCTCAAAAGTGCCAAAGCCAGTCAGTTTTATTTTGCCATCCTTTTGCAAAGCCTCTGTGATTGCAGACAGCATACCATCCAAGGCAATACCGCCAATGTCATTAAGTTAGTACGCAAGGACGCACGCCAAAGGGCTAGGGGGCACAAAAAAGAGCAAAAGGAATTGGGG
>NZ_QWEO01000129.1 GCF_009936035.1 Neglectibacter sp. X58
CGCACCGCGTCAACATTCGATCCGGCGCAACGCCGCGTTCCATACGCCCGTTGATACCACGCCGTCCAGATCGTCAAAGAGGATCAAGAACGGGTTTGCCGTTATGTCATTGAAAAGCACGGCTTCGATCAACTCAATGCGCGCGGTGTTGCTCTGTATCATGTTCACCAAATGGCCTGCGGTGTCTTCGTCAAGCACGTTCTTCACCGAAGCAAACCATGCGTTGAAGTCGTTTTCCGCTTCCAGCTTAAACGCGTTCATGTAGGCTTGCAGGGCGTTGTACTGCTGATCCCCCAAAAGCTCCAAACTTTCCATATAGGACACAAGATCGTTGAACTCTTGAAGGCTCTGCCCCTTGTAGTCTGAAAACCACGCTTCAAGCTGTGCATTAAACGCGGCGGTGTCTATCTGATCCACCACGCCCGCCACCACGCCGCAAAGGGAAGGATCAAGGCGGCGATCCGTTATGACGGCCTGCGATATGGCCGTAACGCCCGCGCCCGTGGTAATGTCCGCAAGGCACAATTCGTATGCGTCCGCGTCCCTCTGCAATGCGGGCGGCGTGGGCGACGCGGACGGCACGGAAGACTTCACCACAACGGAAATTAACCGTTCCGTCAAGTCCCAGCGCACAACAATTCGGTCAATCCGGTTCAACACGCCGTCCGCAACCGGAAGCGTAAGGGAAAGATCGCCCGTATTGTGATAGAAATAGCCGTTGATCCACGCCTTGCCCGCCTTCACGGTCACAACCATTCCCGAACCCGCCACCACTTGAAGATTGTTGGACGGAACGGGGAACACGCCGTTGCCGATGAATGAAGCGAAGTATTCGGCCCATTCCTCCGCGCGGTATACGCGATCATGGGAAACGGAATTGAAAAAACTTGATTTTTCCATGTTTTCACCCCTTTACTTTGCAATTTGCCGTATCTGTGTAAGCAGGGCGGGCAAGCTCTCACCAAAAGTAATGTCGATTTCTTCAATGTTCTGTTGGTAAGTTTCGGACACTTCGGTAATACGCACGTTGATCTTGATACCCCAGCGTTTATTAACGCACGTCACCCTGTCGCCTAAATCGTAATCTTCGCGGTATTTCAGGTTTGCGTGCGTGTTGATCTTGCTGGAAAAGCTCAATGTTTCGGCGTATTGTTCCAGCTCCGACGCGCCCCGCTCCAAGAGGCACGCCAAATATTCCGCGTCCGTGCGCGTGATCTCTGTTTGCGCGCTGTCCGTGTAAACCTTCGTAATATCCGTTGCATTCACAAAGATTTCTTCACGGTCAAGGCCGGACGCGCCGCCGCCCACTTCGGCCACAACCCGCGGTTCTACCTCTTCGCCGCCCACGTATGCGGTTGTTTTCAGGTTTTCAACGCTGTTTGTGTATTCCTGCTCTGTGATGTTGTCGAATTCCTGCGAAAAGATACAAGGCGGGTTTTCCGTCTGATCTGCGGTCAGGTTGCGGCCAGCGTATACGCTGAAATAGTGCTTTCCCGTGCGCACATCGGAACGGGAACGGAAGCCCAGCTTTGCCGCCTTCGCCGCCGTTTCCACGGCCAAAAGCGCGTTTATAAAGGCTTCGGACGTGTAGTTGATCCTGCCGCTTCCGGTGTCCACGTCCAGCGGGTCAAGAAGAATATTCGGAATGCGGCGGGCGGCAACCCGTGGGGAAATGATATTTTCCCGGACGATCCGGTATAGAATATCCTGCGTCCCGCTCGTTGCCGTTATCTGATCGCGCACAATGCGCTTCCCGATCCATTGCGTGATAAATTTGCCCTGCACTTCGATTTCTTCAAGGCCCTGCGAATTCTTGCTTATGTTCACATA
>NZ_QWEO01000130.1 GCF_009936035.1 Neglectibacter sp. X58
GGCAGTAACGAGATTAACGGTATTTGCCATTTATTGGCACTTCCTTTCTTGGATCAGGAAAGCCCCATAGCCTTTCTCAGTTGAGCATCAGCCCCATTGGGGGTTGCAGTTACCTCGCTGGCGGCAGTGGCTCCACTGATCCGCACGGCCTTGGGATTCTCCGCTTTGATTTTGTCGATCACACCCTTCAGGGTGGTAATGGCCTTTTCCATGGCTTCCGGGCTGGACACGTTCAGAGCGTCCAGCAATTCCACGGGAAGGGCGTTTTCGGCCAGTTTCTCTTTGGCGGTCAACAGCAATTCACGCTGGGCCAACTGCTGTTCCCTTTCAGCAAGGGCGGCTTCCCCCTTGCGCTTTTCGGCGGCAAGGCGTTCGCCCACAATGCGGTTCACATCGTCCTGGCTGAAGGTCTTTGCCCCGGCTCCACTTTCCGGGTTGGTGTTGGTGGTCTTGTTTTCATCCATTTCAATTCCTCCGTTTAACGCCGTGAGTGCGGCTAAATATAGAAAAAAGCGTGGGAACCGTCCATAGCAGACAGTTCCCACGCCGTTTTCGCACAGCTTCCACCCGGTAGGGGTGGGGTACTTTGATAAGTTAATTATACCACATAGGGGGGGAGGGGTCAAGCCCTAATTGAGCTATTTTGTGGGTTTTCCGTGGTTTTTAGTGGTGATATACACGTTATTATAGGGGGGCTTGCCGGGTGTATTCTTGATTTTTACGGGGGGTAAAATCCCCTCCAGGAGCGTCACGATCCGGGCCTTTGTCGCTTCATCGTCCGGGGTATAGCTGATATGGATTTTCACTGGCATTGTACCACCGTCCCCAAAACATATTCAACAGCGGCCACAGGGTCAGTCACAAACTGCCTGAAGGTGGTTTCAACCCACTGGGCGGCTTCCTGATTGTCCATCCCCGCCAAATGCTCCCAAATGGCCTTAGAACCTTTACCATAGCCGTGCATGGCAAGATACTGGCAATACCGCCGCAACGCTTCACGGCAAGGCTCCTTGTGGTCTGTCCGCCATCCATGCAAGGCCAGCAGGACAACCCCCACGGTAGAAACATGGCGCTCCCCGTTGATGATCTTGGTGTGTTCCATCAGGTAGCCCCGCCCTTCTTGACTAACTGCCGTACAAACCCGGCAATCAACTTCAACTGCCGTTCATCAGCCTGGGCCAGCATATGGAGAACGTTAGCGGGAAGTTTGGTGGCCCTCTGGCCCCGCATGAAGCCGCACTTGAAGCCAAGGGAAATTAGGTTGAAGGGGTTATCAGAAACATTCTTAATCACATCCAGTTCATCGGCGGTTAGATCAAAGGCTTCCGGAATTTCAATATCATCAGCGGCAAGAACAAAATCTTTAGCGTTCATTATGTATTACCTCACTTTCATTTGTTCCACGTTGTAATAGCTAACAGCGGCAAGGAAGCCGGTGTAATTGAGATAATCGGCAGTGAAGTCACCTACGCCGAAAGCACCCCAATGCTTAAATTCCTTATCCTTGGCGAAAGATACGGCCTTTTTCCCAAAGAGCGCCACGGCCTTAGACACGGGCAACACATCAGCCGAACCGATCAGGACGGCTTCACGGCGGAACAATTCATCGGCTTGCAGTTTATTCAAAATTCCCATAGTATAAAATCCTTTCTTGTCAGGCGGGGCGGCGGTGTGCTATAATGCTCTTGCCGCCCCTGTTGTGGGTAGGTTTTCGGCTCCTATGTGTCAGGTTGTGGAAGGCGTGACACATGGGGGCTTTCTTACACATTGATGTACGGGAAGCAGGATA
>NZ_QWEO01000131.1 GCF_009936035.1 Neglectibacter sp. X58
ATTTTTTCCACTGCCCCCAGCCCGCTGTTAGCTGTATGGATATCTTCCATGATCTCCTCCAGCTTTACCTGAACGGGAGAATCTTCTGAACTGAACGTCCCGTACTGCTTTGCGTAGGCGGTCAGGTTTTTCCTGTTTACAGGAAGACGACCGCAGGTAATATCCACGCTGCCCGCATCCTCTTGATCCAGAGATTTCTCCGGAGACTCAATACAGAATTTCATAAATTTCCATGCCAGATCCGGTTGGGTACAGCTTTTCGGTACGGAAATTGTAGCGCCTTGGTTGCATACTAGGTGCCCCTTTGTAGATACCAGCACCAGCGGGCCCACACAGCCTTCAGGAGGCTGGTCAATGGGGCAGTAATTTGCGGCGCTCGTATCCAGGGCCAGGGAGTAAAAGGACAGAAGCGAACAGGTGTCCCCGCTGGTTACAGCGTTTGCGAAGCTGTATATGCCGTAGCCCATGCTGAGATCCGGCGCTGTGGGCGCGAATACCTCTGCTGTCTCCTCCAGCATCTCTACAAACTCCGGGCTGTCAAAGCTTGCGCTGTGAGTTTTCAGATCTACATATTCCTGCAGCTCCGCGCTGTTTATGTACTGCCGGGCAGTAGTGCCGTTGCCGCCGAATTCCAAAGGGATGTCCGCACCCATCAGCCCCTGCGCCACAGCGTCTTTCCGAATCTGTAACAGCTCTTTGTAAGTAATTCTGTCCAGCGGTTCGAAGGCCAAGCCAAGCCTATCTGTAATGGTTTTATTCAGATAAACGGATGTCAGCACAAAAGCAGTTGGCATAGAGTAAAGGTGGCCATCATAGGCACAGGATTCAAAAATATTGTAGAAATAATCCTCTTTGTCAAAATCGGGATCATTTTCCATCCACTCAAAAATGTCATAGAACAGGCCTGTTTCCGCAAACTTTGTGGGATCCAGCACGCCGCTGTCATTTAGAATGTAGTCCGCCTCCCCGCCCATCAGTTCGGTTGCCAAGCGCTGGGCGTATCGGTTCTCCAGTTCTGTCACAGAAGCCATGCTCTCCATGGCTTCCATCATGCTGGTAAACCCATTGAGGTTTATGGAAGCCTCCGGGTGGGCCTTGTTGAAATCCTTCACCAGCCCATACTCAAGGGCGGTGCTGTCATTAAAAAAGGTATTCATAACAAGTTCGCCTTTTGCGTCCTCCCAGCCTTCCGGATAGCTTCCGGATGATATATCCTGACAGGAGGCCAGCAAAAGCAGTAAGGGCAGAAGCAAAAGTATTGGCATAACTTTTTTCATAGGACACGTCCTTTCTCTTTGCACTTTCTATAGGGCTTCTACCCTTAATTATATTGAATATTGATCGGCCTGGCAACCCCTATGCCTTATTTCTCTGCTTCTATTTTTAGAACTATATTCCATATTTAGTGTTTAAATAATAACAAATATAGATAAAAATATCAACAGAAAAATAAGAAATAAAATTAAATTTATCAAGCTGATTTATATAGTCCCAATAAGATTGATGCTTTGTTTCTGCATTCGGATACCATTTGAGCAAGGGATGAAGTGACAAAAAAGTGCAGAGCAGCAGAGAAAAAATCGCTCCGCTGTGCTTATTCCTTCTTATGAGCAGGAACGATGCATACTGTCAGTCGAAAAGGAGCCACAAAAAGTGCGGACTTTTTGCGGATTTTTTGCGGACTTTTTCCTGTTATACTTAGTACAGTGAAAAGTGCAGGCAGGGCCGCGGCAGAAAAAGCCGCGGCCCTTTTCCGTGACTACAACCTATCCCAAAC
>NZ_QWEO01000132.1 GCF_009936035.1 Neglectibacter sp. X58
GGACGCTCATAAATCACATACTCGTTGGCGCTGAACTTGCCGCCCGCGTCGGTGGTCTGGCGGCGCTTGATGTACCCCGCCTTTTCCAGCTCATTGACTGCGGAGCGGATCGCGTCCTTGCTTTCCCGGTTGATAACGGCCAGACCGGAAAGGGTGTAGTCCCAATCCTCCGGCAGTGAGAGCATTTGGGACAGCAGGCCCTTTGCTTTCAGGCTCAGGCTCTTGTCCCGCAGATGATAGTTGCTCATAACGGTGTATCCCTGTGTGCGTTCTACGCGAAAAACGGCCATTTTCTGCACTCCTTTCGTTTCCCAGGGCATGAAAAAAGCCACAATCTCGTAAAAAGAATTGCGGCGTTCATTTGCTGGCTGACTTCTTCCTGTACCGGTGCGAAACCGGCGGCATGGGCGGTTTGTCAAACAGGCTCTCTAACTGCGGAAACGTCAGGGTTTGGAAAATCCGGTCAATCTCAATGGTTTCCATGTTGCGCTGGGAGCGGCAGTCCTCCCGGATGGCTTCTCTGATTTCCTTAACGGTACACATATTCATTCCTTCCTCTCAATTTGTCGGGTTTACGGGTGGCGTTTCTTTTTGGGCTTGAAGTCCAGGATATGCCCCTCAATGACGCGGGCATACCGTTTGATTTTGATGTCCCGGCGTTTCTGGCTGGCGAGAACGGCCTGGTAGCCGTCCTCGTCCAGAAACAGGCGCGTTTCATCGCCGGGTGCGCCGTAGGCGGTGCGGGGCCGCAGGACGGAAAACTCCACCATCCAGCGGGTCTTATCCTGAAACCGTTCGCTTAAAGGGATTTCTACCACCTTTTCCCGCCCCGCGTCGGCGCGGCTTTCCTCGGTGGTAAACAGATCATCGACCGATGCCAGCTCTACTTTTTTCGCGCTGCTTTTCAAGTTTCAACACCTCCTTGGTCAGATTTGCGTAGCCTTCCGCTACTTTGCCGCCTGGGTCATGGGCGAAAATGCTCCTGCCCTCCGCGCTGGTTTCCTTTGCCCGGACAGAATGGGGAATCTCTGTGCCGAATACCTTGATTTTGCTGCCGTAGGTTTCCCGCAGCAGGGCGGCAATCTCTTTGGCAAAGTTGGTGCGGTTGTCCACCATCGTCAGCAGAATACCGTCTATTTGCAGTTTCGGGTTGATCTGCCGCTTGACCTTGGCTACCGTAGAGAGCAGCTGTTCCAGCCCTTTGGCGGGCAGATACTCCGCCTGGACGGGGATTATGATCCGATTGGCAGCGGCCAGCGCGTTGACGGTGAGCATACCCAGGGAGGGCTGGCAGTCTATGAGGATATGGGAATATTGCCCCTTTACGGTATCCATGTATTGCCGCAGAATCGTTTCCCGGCTCATAGCGTTTACCAGCGACACCTCCATGCCGGACAGCTGAATATCCGCCGGCATCAGGTCCACGCCCTCCGGGTGGCGCAGAATCCCCTCGCCGGGGCGGACCGGCTGATCGGTCAGGATACGGCCCATTGCGTCAGAGAGGGTAAAGGGCAGCTTATCCGGCTGGGGATTGCCCAGGCTGATGGTCAGGCTCCCCTGCGGGTCCCCGTCAATGAGAAGCACTTTCTTTCCGGCCTGTGCCAGTCCAATCCCTAAGTTGGCACAGGTTGTGGTCTTGCCCACACCTCCCTTTTGGTTGGCGATGGCGATGATTTGCGTGTT
>NZ_QWEO01000133.1 GCF_009936035.1 Neglectibacter sp. X58
TGTGCGGCCCTGCTTCATTCTCGGCCCGGAAACGCCCCTGCGGGAGGGCCGGGGGGAGGATGGGAGCTGGCGCCCTGCGGCCCAGCGGGGTACGGTTTCCCTGAAGGAACTGTCCGTCTTTGACAAAATAAAAGACCCGGACAGCAGATATCTGGGCAGTCCCATTATCTGGCAGGTGGCGGGCATAAACCATGAGGGCCATCCCGCCGGATCCGTAACCATCCTGTCCCAGCGCCTTTTGTGCGCAAAGCCCTTTGACGGGGCCGAGTCGGGCCTGCCAAACGGCAATCCCCGGTATGGCTACTCCAACATCCGCCAGTGGCTGTGCAGCGCCGCAGGACCGGGCCAGTGGTATATGCCCCAGCACGTTTCAGACAATCCGCCCGCAGGGGCCAATGCCTACGCCCCTTACGGCAACGCCTATGACGGGGAGGCTGGGTTTATGCATGGCCTGTCGCCCTCCTTCCGGTCGGCCCTGCTGCCGGTGGCGGTAACTGCCGACCTGGGTACCGGAGCAAATCAGACGGAGCTGCTGCGGGACAGGCTCTGCCTGCCCTCCCCCACAGAGCTGGGGCTGGGGAACCTGCCGGCAGAGGAAGGGGCGCCCCTTGCCATCTTCCAGAACGCCTGGAACCGGGAGCGGTGCTTCACGCCGGAAGGCCTGGCCGCGAACGCTTCCTCCTCAAAGCCCGCGGACAGCGAAACCCCCTGGCGGTTCTGGCTGCGGGCCAGCGTCAACACTGCCGCCGTCTACCAGGCAAGCAGCAACACGTATACCAGCGAGCCGCCTTACTATGGGCAGGCGGGCGTCCTTCCCATGGGGTGCCTGCCTGGGGAATTGACTGTATCCAATATGCAGGATAAGGACGGCTGCTTTGTGCTGGTGTTTAACCAGCGGCCCGACGCGCCCCGGATTTCCTCGCCCCAGGCAGGCCAGCGGGTGAAAACCGGCTTTTATCTGGAGTTCCTGCCTGCCGCCGACGCGGAAGGGGATATGCAGTTTTTCCAGGCGGAGGTGACCCCGGATCCCTCTTTTTCTTCCGGGGTGTCGCGCTTTACAGAGGGGCTGGAAAAGTGGGACGGCACAGGCTGGCAGCCCGCCCAGGCTGCGGGGGAAGATGACGCGGGCGCCCTGTTTCGCCTGCCCATTGCAGGCCTGCCCTTAAACGCAGACTTGTATGCCAGGGTGAGCGCTACGGATCAGGCTGGCAGCAGCTATGCCGCCTATTCCGGCATTGTGCCCCTGCGCACCGGGGATATCCTGGAGTTTAAGACCCTGCCCGCCCGGCGTACCCAGCGGCCCCGGTATGTGTTCCCCCTGCTGTCCGCGTCCATAGACCCCCAGGCGCAGGTGAGGATCCTGGCCTGCAACAACGGTGACGACGCCCTTCCTGTGTGGGAGGACTGCACAGAGGCCTATGAGAAAGGGGAAACCTGGCAGTTCCAGAACCAGCACAAGTCTGCTGAACAGTGGGCCGTGCGGCTTCATGTAACCATAGAGGCCCGGTCTGCCACCGGGGAAATATCTGTGCGGGCCGTGGGCCTGGGCCTGAGCTGAGGTTTGACAAAATCCGACAGCACAGCTATAATAAAAAGTACCCCTCCGAAAGAGGGGCAGGCGCACATTTGCGCCGGAGGACGCTGTATACATAAA
>NZ_QWEO01000134.1 GCF_009936035.1 Neglectibacter sp. X58
TGTTTTAGGGAAAGCGGCTGAGGGAAGGAATCCCGGGAGCCGCCACTAAAAAGATGAGGTGATAGTGTTGAAAGGCTTTATGAAGTATTACGGCAAGCGCATTGTGTGGTACGTGATCACACTGGTGGTAGCCGTGTTCCTGAACTTCCTGCTGCCGCGGCTGATGCCGGGCGACCCTGTAAAGGCGCTGGCAGTGCAGGCCACCCAGGGCGTAACAGACCCATCGGTGCAGCAGAAAATGATCGAGCAGTACTCCAAAGAGTTCGGGCTTGACAAATCCCTGCCTGAACAGTTCTTTGTATATGTTGGAAAATTATTCCAGGGCGATATGGGCAACTCCCTGTCCCAGTATCCCCGGACTGTAAATGATATAATCGGATCCTCCGTGGTGTGGACGCTGGGGCTGCAGATCCCGGCCATCATCGTGGGCTGGTTCCTGGGGAACCTTTTAGGAGCCATAGCGGCGTACATACGCAAGGCGGTGGACGCGGCGGTGCTGCCGCTGTTCATGTTCATCAGCAACTTCCCGGCCTTCGGCCTGGCGTTCATCATGATTTATGTGTTCAGCTCGGTGCTGAAGATAGCGCCTACAGGAGGCGGGTACTCCTTTGACATGAACCCCAGCATGAGTTGGGAATTCTTTGCCTCCGTATTGCGGCACTACCAGCTCCCGTTCTGGACGGCAGTGCTCATCACCATCGGCGGGCAGGCCATCGGCATGCGTTCCATGTCCATCTATGAGCTGAACGCGGACTATGTGAAGTACAGCCGGTTCCTGGGGATAAAGGACTGGAAAATCGTGCTGTACGTGTTCCGCAACGCCATGCTGCCGCAGATTACAGGCTTGGCGCTGTCCTTCGGCACCATGATAGGCGGCAACCTGGTGGCGGAAATTGTGTACAACTATCCCGGGCTGGGGACAGCCATGTTCGGGGCCATAGGCGCCCGGGACTATCCGCTGCTGTCGGGCTGTACGCTGGTGATTACCATCATGGTGCTGATAGCAAACCTGGTGGTGGAAATCCTGTACGGCATAATCGATCCCCGCGTGAAAGCGGCGCAGATGGAAGCGGAATAAGGGAGGTAATGAAATGAAACACCAGTTAAAACAAGCATTCACGAACCCCAAGTTCCTGGTGGGCTTCGTCCTGTTTATGCTGATGCTGCTTACAGCCATCATCTACCCGCTGCTTTCGCCGTTTGGAGCGCTGGACATGATAAGCGGGGGATATTCGGCGCCGGGCACGTATGTGTCGGTGCAGGACGTGGCAGGATCGAATAAGGCGGAAGCGCTGAAGGTGGAAACCGTAGGCGGAAGCGCGGCAAGCCTGCTGACAGAAGACAACAAGAAAGACATGAAAGACTGGCTGGTGAAGTTCGGCGGCCTGGATGAATCGGAAATTGATATCAGCAACGGGGATGCGCTGGTGGAGCAGTGGTTTGCCCATTATGACTCCGCGAACAAGCAGAAGGGCATCACCTCCGCGAAGAAGAAGGCGTATGTGCGTCTGGACAATTCCCTGCGGGAAGCCGGGGCGGATATTATCCTGGCCACCCGGGAGGAGGACGGCAGCCTGGCAGAGTCCCGGACAGTGGCAAGCAATGAGTTTGTG
>NZ_QWEO01000135.1 GCF_009936035.1 Neglectibacter sp. X58
CTGGAGTTTGGAAAGCTGCTTCTGCGGCGCAAGGAAATCTATGAAATGCTCAATCCATATGCAAAAAACGGCGGCGACCGGAAAAGCGAAAAAATCAGATGTGCAAAATGCACATCTGATTTTTCCAAATCTTTTGTGGATGACACAGCAGAAAAGTTAGGAGTTGCCCCAAGTACCGTCAGGCGGCAAATTCAAACCGCAAAAAACCTGACAGAAGAAGCAAAAGATATTATCCAGAAGTCGGGAAGCAAAATCACAAAGCAGAACGCCTTGAAATTATCCCGTCTAAAACCGGAATATCAAGGACAGGCAGCAGATGAATTGGCCGCCGGAAAAATTAAGTCTGTTGATGAATTTCAGCCGGCAGAACTTTACAGACAACCTGAACCGATGCAGGAGGCTGAACAGCGGGGACACGGAATTATACAGCAGGCGGCTGAGGAAATCAAACCAGAAGATAAAATTCAGCCATTGGCACCTCCCAGGCAGACCAAACCGGCGCAGGAGCCGGAACACCCCTCTGAGCCGGTCATGGAAGCGCCGCCCACTGTCCCCTATTCGCTGGGCGACAAGCACTATGACACCTTGGAGGAATCCATAGCCGACCTGAAAAATCCCGACAAGGATTGCAGCTACACGCCGGATACGCTCCTGGCAGACATTGACGGCTTTGTGCAGACCTTTCATAAAGGCTTCGCGTGGTATCACGACCCCTTTTGTACTATCGTGTTCCCCCACATCTCCAAAGTGCAGTTTGAGTTTGTCCGGCAGCGTTTTGAAAGCATTTCTTCCGCAATGGCGGACTTATTAAATCAAATGGAAAGGACAATAAATGTATGAGCAGTTATCGAAAAAAACGCCGTCCGCCCGGTACGGAGCGCACGGAACAGCAGAACCTTTTAACAGAAACACAGTATGCGAACCCCGGCGTACAGCGCGACTTATCCAGCAACCAGCTTACTTCCGGCCTGCCCTACCAGCGGCCCGTGGAGCCGGAGGACGTTGACCGCCTGATCGCCAAGTGGGACGACCGCCTGCTGACCCCTCTGGTAGTCAGCTTCCGGGACGGCAAATTTAACGTGGTGGACGGGCAGCACCGGATCGCCGCCATGCGGAAGATGGCAGACGGCGGCAATGTAACCGTCCCCTGCCTGATTTATACCGGTTTGAGTTACGAGCAGGAAGCCGAACTGTATTTCAAGCTGGATCAGTCCAAAGGCCGGCTGCGGCTCTCCCACGCAACAAAAGCCCTGCTGGAGTCCGGCACGGATGCGGAGGTGCTGGAAATCAAGCGGCTTGTGGAGGCGGCGGGCTTTGTGTGGGTGCTGGATAAGAAAAGCGGTGACGCTTATGAAATCCTCTCTACCCGCGCAATCATCAACGCCTACCGTCTGCTGGGCGGAGCGGCTTTTTCCCGCCTGCTGGTATTACTGGACAGCACATGGCACGGCGCGTCCATCTCCCTCCGTGCGTCTATGCTCTCCGGCATGGCGCTGTTTCTGAAAACCTATGAA
>NZ_QWEO01000136.1 GCF_009936035.1 Neglectibacter sp. X58
CATCCCACACAGGGGTAAAACTTCTGGAATTTGAGGCAGGGACTAAGTTTGCGGAGGGAATCGCAGGATTGTTTTAGACACTTTCCGGAAAGGGAATGGGAACGGTATGAAGCAGTATTTCATGGAGTACGAGAGCGACAGGAAGGTATGCGGCGGGTATTCCCACGTCTGGGGCTTTGCCAGCAGCATTAAAACTGCGAAAGGGTATATCGCCAGGTGCAGAAAGCGGGAGGCGGGGCATAATCCCCGGAATTTCCGTATCTATGACGCCTGGGCGGACTGCCCGGAGGGAGAACATGTCCCCTGCGTGTACCATGAAGCGTGAGGAAAGGAGGCCCCATGGCAAAAGCATTTAAAGAACTGACGGAGGAGGAGCGGCAGAGGCAGCAGCGGCGGCAGGAGATCGCCCGGCTGTGGGCAGAAGGGGAAAGCTGTCGGGCTATCGGGGAGCGGTTCGGTCTGACCCGTCAGGCTGTCCATGACATCCTGCGCCGGATGGAGGACGGGCCAGTCACCCCAGGCTTTGCCCAGCTTGTGCGGAGGTGGCCCTATCCCAACGCCGCAAGGTGGGTTTTGGAGAGCGGCTACACTTCCATTGCGGAGCTGGCGCGGGAGACGGGGATCCCAGACAACACCCTGCGGAATATCCTGCGGGGAAACACCTTTCCAAAGCCGGAAACGGTACGGCCCCTTCTGGAGCTTTCGGGCATGAGCTTTGCGGAATTCTTTCATGATCCCGCCTCCCCTCCTCCCTCTCCGGAAGAGTTGGAACGGCAAAAGACGGAGCGGGAGCAGGCCCGAAAGGAGCGGCGCAAAACGTACCTGCGGGACTACTATCAGAAAAACCAGGAACGCATCAGGGCCAGGGCGCGGGAGTGGAACCGGGCGCACCCGGCGAACACGCCGGAGGAAAAAGCCGCCCGGGCTGAATATGACAAGGCATACAATGCCGCCAACCAGGAGCAGCGGGCGGCGTACCGCAGGGCATACTATCGGGCCAACCCGGAACTGTACGCCCGGAAAAGGAAGCCCCGGACAGAGCTGCCCCATCAATTGACACTGGAGGGAAAAGAGCATGAGTAAGGTAATCGCGGTCTGCAATCAAAAGGGCGGGGTGGGAAAAACCGTCACCACTGTAAATCTGGGTATCGGGCTGGCGAAAAAGGGCAGGCGCGTTCTGCTGATTGATATGGACGCACAGGGATCTTTAACAGCCAGCCTGGGATACCAGCAGCCCGACCAGATAGAGGAAACCATTTCCACCCTTTTGGGAAAAATCATTCAGGATGTGCCTCTGACGCCCGGCGAGGGCATCCTGCGCCACGCTGAGGGCGTTGACCTGCTGCCCGCCAACATTGAGCTTTCCGGGCTGGAGGTAACGCTGGTGAACACCATGAGCCGGGAAACCATGCTGCGGGAGTACCTGAAAACCGTCCGTAATCAATACGACGTAATTCTGCTGGACTGCTGCCCGTCCCTTGGAATG
>NZ_QWEO01000014.1 GCF_009936035.1 Neglectibacter sp. X58
CTGGGCCGCCCGATCTCCCGCCTCGCTTCCGGCGCCCACTGATGCCGGCATTTCTTGCACTGGTACTTTTGATGTCCATGAGCGTCTTTTCCATAGCGATAAAAGTCTGTTTTGTTGTTGCATTTCGGGCACCTTATTTGGTATAATTTTTCCATGAAGACTCGTCTCCTTTCGGGAGGTACTTGGATTTGTGGTAAAACCATTGTACCAGAAGGGCTGGCGGGTCTTCAACTTTCATTTTAGTTTACAGTACGAATATTCTCAAAAGGAGGAATTTTTATGAAATTCGCTTTAATTACCGGAGCGACAAGCGGAATTGGATATGAGTTGGCAAAGTTATTTGCCAAAAACGAATATGGCCTAATCCTAGTATCATCAAGTCAAGATCATTTAGATAATGTCAAGAAAAAGCTGCAAGGACATTATTCTACACCTATCTATGTTATTGAACAGGATTTAACTCAAATTGGGGCAGCATATGAGGTTTATCAGAAAGTAACAAAAGAACAAGTACCTGTTACAGTTCTAGTGAACAATGCAGGTTTTGGGCTTGTTGGCGCAACAAATGAAATCGACTTGAAGCAAGACGAACAGATGATAATAATTAACACGTTGAATCTTGTAATATTAACTAAATTGTTTATCGCGGAGATGTATAAATGCGGTCAAGGGAAAATACTAAATGTTGCTTCGACAGGTGCATTTCAACCCGGTCCATATACTTCAACCTATTTTGCAAGTAAAGCGTTTGTATTGAGCTATTCCAGAGCTATAAGATATGAGGCAAAATCAAAAGGTGTCCAAATTTCAACACTTTGCCCCGGAGCAACTAGGACAAACTTTTTCGTTCGAGAGGGAACGGTTACTCCCACAAATTCTATGACCGCTGAAAAGGTTGCTCAAATTGCCTTTTCGGGTTTAATGAAAAATAAGGAGATAATTATTCCCGGTTTGAAAAACAGATTACTACAACTTTTCCCAACTAAGATTAAAATGATTAGTGTTGCCTTTAGGGACAACTCCTTATTGCGCAGATGGTGGTTTGACATGACGGTGTAGCCACGGTTGCGCTCCACGCGGAAAACTGCCATAGTGTAATACTCCTTTGCGGTAGATTTGTTACGCAGTAGAAGCGCGATTTTGAGGGGTCAGGTATAAACACCTTGCCCCGCCAAAACCGCGCCCGAAAAACCGTATGGCGCAAGGCTTCTTATGCCCCTACTGTGTAACAAAGGGCATAAAAAAAGCGGCGTCCCTTTTCTCCCCGCGTGGGGAGTGAAGAAACGCCGTCATGGTCGGTATATGAAATTGTCATGGTATAGGGGCTATCTGTGTGCTGCCCTCTCCGGGCGTCTGGCTCTCGCGGTGCTGTGCATATCAAGGCTCTTTCCTCAAAAGTAGTAAATCGGTAGTAAATTCCTTGTCCATATCCGCGAAAGTGCCTGTATTTCAAGGCTTTTCAGAGATAATCAAGGTTGTTTTTGATATAAGCAGTAAAGAATGATAAAGGGCATCCAACTGTTGCATTGGAAATGCTGCATTAAGATCGTTTTCATTTTCTAATGATGAGTATATTGAATAAAGCGAATAGCATATTGCCAGCAATCGACGATACGGATGACGTCCGCTCGCAGGATTTATTAGCAAAGCTTCTTCCAGCCTTTTTGAGTATTTAATAACCTCCATCATTTCATTTTCAGTTTTTCTAATATCTTCCAATATGCTGATTTTTTCTGGAGCAGATAGTTTGAAGCATTTTTTAAGCCGTTTATCATGCCCATCCATTAGATCGATGTTCTTTGTCGGAATTACAACATTATATGAATCGAGCAAACGAGCTTCATGAAACCCTGATGCACTTTGATATGCAAGTCCATCAAAACATGAGCTTTGCTGAATCCATTCCATTAAAAGCTGCGGAATAACATACTCTTCGTAATAATATGTATTGCTTTTTAAATATTTGTGGTCAATGCCTACAAAACATGCTATCCTTAAAGGTAAAGTAAGCAAATACTGTTCTATTGCTTCCAAACGATCTGCCTTTTGTTCGTCTGTTTTTGAATCATCATACTCTTGGAGATATTCACTCCCCTTTTTTGCGAAATGCAGAAATACCAATTTTTCCTGCAACTCATATAAACAAAAATGAAATACCTTTGGCATACCACTTTCCATCCATGCCAGTTCCAACATTTCATTTGCAAAAAGTTTTAACCCAGGGTATACAGATAAATATAGGCATGGGTCACCCGAAATGTTAAATCTCTGTGACGAGACACGCTGACGTTTGCTATAAGGTATATGAAACAACGCCTTCCTATCATAAGAACCATTTCCTTGACGAATCCGTACCATCAACGATTCCCGATCTATGGTAAGCTCCCTTATTGCCCCATCATGTTTTAACAATTGTATTAAGTCAGCAAATTGCTTTCTCTTTTCCAGATGCTGATGATTTTGATCCAATTTTAAAATGTTTAAAATTTTTTCACATTGTATTTTCATTTTTGGAATGATTTTTGCTGACAAATTATTATAAAAAGATGACGGAAAGTCATCGAAAACGGTCGCGGCTGAGTCAGTTAACTCCTTCAAAATACTATCATAATACTGTGACAGCAACTCAGTCATAGGCTGATGCTCTTGCATTATCGTTATAAGCAAACTATATTTTTTTAGAATCTGATGAATATTGTAAATCATTCAATTCAACCCCTCTTTAAAAAAATTGCCGTAGCAAGCCACAGGACTTCGTTTACCGCTTCTTCTGCTGAATATATAGGGTGGCTCATCTTAACTTCAAACGGAATCCCCTCTATGATAATAATCTGCTTAATCACCATATTAATAACTACTGATAGCTTTGTCTCCAGCTTTTGTAATATTGCGGATGAATTCTCTTTGTCCTTCGCCGAAGTCTGCACCTACAGTAATGGCGTTTTTGTCGTAATCATCCCCTTATCGCCATTCTATAACATCGTCATTATATTGTAAAGCACCAAATGTCCGAAATGCTATCGTTAAAATTTGCACCCAAAGTCATGCTTGGATGCATTGTATCAAATTGTGGTACGCAAGCCAGATGGGATAGCCGATGAACACTATGTCTGCCCAGCACTGTCCTCTTTGGCCTGAACAGCTTTATGGTGGTAAATTACAATGCTGTGCTGAACCAATTTTCCTCAACCGCCGTGGTGGCGTTCGGGGTCTGCTGCCGTGTGACCGGGTTCTTCTACGCCATTGTGGGCACGCTGTGCAACTCCACCATTCCCATCCTGTCCTACAATCACGGAACCAAAAACAAGCGGCGCATTAACCTGGCCGTCCGCTACGGCTATATCTACGCCCTGTGCCTGATGGCGGTGGGCACGGTGCTGTGCATGGGTTTCCCGGAGGTGTTTCTGTGGATGTTCAACGCCACCGACGACATGATCGCCTCCGACATTGTGGGCCGTGGGAGTAGGATCGGTCTGATGACCGTCCCAATTGCAGTAGGGAAAATAGCTAATAGAACCCGAGAACTGATACGGATGGTGTGTACAGCGAATGAGGTAGAAATAATAGCGGGCCATGTAGGGAAGAACCATATACATCTTCTGGTATCCGTACCACCGCATCTGTCAGCAAGCAAATTGGTACAATATATCAAGCGCGGATTGTCAACGCGGTTCAATACGCACCATACACAAGCCGCCTTTTCGGTGTCCGACGCAATGCCCCGCGCTTCGCCGTAAAGCATTTTCGCAAGGGCTTCAACCTCTGCCGTGTCCGGTATGTATTCGGGCTTGTCCTCTTCAACCATCACAAGCGTCGGAAGGGGAGCGGGCAGCGCGTCTGCTTGCCCTGCTGCCGAAGGCGGCTTTTCCTCTGTCCCGCTCTGCGGCATAAGAAGGGCAAGCAAACCCGCTATTGTCAGAACCGCTATAACGGCGGATACGGTCAGCCGCCGAACTGCTTTCCGGTGGAGCGGGCGCGGGCTTGTCCGGCGCGGCGGACGGTGGGCGGCGCTGCTGTGCTGCGTATTCCCGCCGCTTTCGTTCGAGATTGCCAAATTCCCGCGTACCTCTTCAAAGTAGATCACATTCCCGCGCGGCTCTGTCCCCGTCATAGCTCCGCCCCTTCCGCGTCAAGCGAAAGCTACCATTTCGGATTGCTGCGGAATTCTTCGTTCGGGCAAACGTCGCAATTTTCGGCGCTGCACCCCGCGCAATACTGTTTATGAAAAGCGTCGTCCCACGGCGCTTCGAGAACCGGAAAGGAACGAAGGAAGCCCGCCAGCGTGGGCGCGTCCTTTGTGATTGCTTCAAAGACGGTCGCTTCCTGCCACTCCCGCTCTTTGATTGCTGCTTCGTCAATTACGCACCCGTTCGCGATTTTCTCTTTAAGAAGCTGAATGAACGGAATTGCCGCCGTTACGCAGCGTCGCGGTCTGCAAAAACTTCCGTATTGACTGAATAGCATTCGTTTTCGCTATCCCAATTCCAAAAGCGAATTTTGTACCGCATTTCTGCCATGTTGAATAGCCCCTTTCCTGTGGATTATTTCGCGGCGGCGGATCGACGGTTTCCGCGCTTCGCGATATTGTATTGAAAAACAGTCTGCGCGCGGCCGGCGCTATAAATCTTCCGCTTGTTCGCGTTCCGCTCTCCCGTGTACCCGCGCTTCAACTCTTCATAAACAGCCGCGACGCTGCGCCCGATCTGTGCGGCGATTTCCTCCACTCGAACGTCCGCGTTATGCAGCTTTTCGATCTCGCGGCGCTGATCGAATGTCAAATACGTGTATTTGTCCATCTTTTAACCTCCTTCCGCCGTCCACCGAGATAAAAAAATAAGCAGTAGAAAACACTCTGGTTTTCTCTGCTTTTAATGTTACTCTCTTCAAGGCACTCCCCAAAATAAAAAAAGGATTGACAAAAAGACTGATTTTCTGTATAGTGTACTCATTGCGTTTGCATCTGAAAAAGGGCGGCTCCCGAAGGAGGTGGGGCGGCCCATAAAAGCGGCCCTGTTCTTTCGCCGCGAAAGCTTTTTTGCTTTTGCTTTTTATCCTTTGCGGATGGCGATCCTCCGGGCGCGTGCCGGCAAGGCTCTTGCCGGGCGTCCCAACTGGGCCGGGTTATGTGTGAATAACAAAAGACACGCAAAACTTATTTCGCAAAGGGGATGCAGAAAATTGAACAACACCATTCTTTCCTTACAAAACATCGCTGTGTCTTATGGCGGGGAGCAGGTGCTGGGGGGCTTCCACCTGGATATCCAGGACGGGGAGTTCGTCACACTGTTAGGCCCTTCCGGCTGCGGCAAAACCACGGTTTTGCGCACCATCGGAGGCTTTATCCAGCCGGACGCGGGGGATGTGTTTTTTTATGGGAAAAACATCACGGCCCTGCCGCCGCACAAGCGGGAGGTAAACACCATTTTCCAGAAATACGCCTTGTTCCCTCACCTGAACGTGTATGACAATATCGCTTTCGGGATGCGTATCAAAGGGAAAAACGAGAGGGAAATAAAGGCCACAGTCCATGAGATGCTCTCCATGGTGAACCTTACGGGCTATGCCCACCGGGGGATAAGCCAGCTTTCCGGAGGGCAGCAGCAGCGGGTGGCTATTGCCAGGGCCTTGGCAAACGAGCCGAAGGTGCTGCTTTTGGACGAGCCTTTAGGCGCTTTGGACTTGAAGCTGCGCAAGGACATGCAGGTGGAGCTGAAAAAGATACAGCAGCAGACAGGCATTACCTTTGTGTTTGTCACCCATGACCAGGAGGAGGCTTTGTCCATGTCTGACACAGTGGTGGTGATGGACGGGGGGGATATCCAGCAGATAGGCACGCCTACGGATATCTATAACGAACCGAAGAACGCCTTTGTGGCAGACTTTATCGGGGAGTCCAACATCCTGGACGGCCTGATGCTGGAGGACTACAGCGTCCGCTTTGCCGGGCACACCTTCCAGTGTTTGGACAAGGGCTTTGGGAAAAACACCCCGGTGGACGTGGTGATACGGCCGGAGGACATTGACGTGGTGCAGGCAGATTCCACCCACATCACCGGAGAGGTTACAGCCGTTACCTTCAAGGGCGTGCACTATGAAATTATTGTGGACGTGGCGGGCTTTAAATGGATGATACAGTCTACAGACTTCCGGGCTGTGGGGGATCGCATCGGCCTGTCCCTGACCCCGGACGACATCCACGTAATGGCGAAGTCGGAATACTCCGGCAGGTTCGGGGATTACAGCACCTTCTCGGATGAAATGGACGAGGATATGCAGGCGGCAGGGGAAGAGGAGGGCAAAGCAGATGAAGGCTAAATCCAGGCTCCTCTCCGCGCCCTACACGGTGTGGATGACTATTTTTATCGTGCTGCCCATGCTTTTGGTGGCATGGTTCGCTTTTACCGACAGGGCGGGCCATTTCACCCTGGAAAATATCCTGAGCGTGGGGCAGTATTCCAATGTGTTCCTGCGTTCCATCTGGCTGGGGGCGGTGGCGACCTTTATCTCCCTGGTGATGGGCTATCCTTTGGCCTATATCATTTCTAAAATGAGCGCCAAGCGCCAGAGCGTGATGGTGATGCTGGTGATGCTGCCTATGTGGATGAATTTCCTTCTGCGCACCTATGCCTGGATGACGCTGTTAGAGGACAACGGCCTGATAAACGCGGCCCTCAGGGCTTTGGGGTTTAACGGCATACATATGATAAACACAGCGGGGGCTGTGGTGCTGGGAATGGTGTATAATTACATCCCTTATATGATTCTGCCCCTGTATTCTGTCCTGACAAAGATTGACCAGAGCGTAATAGAGGCAGCGGAGGATTTGGGCGCAAACAGCCGCCAAGTGTTTTTCAAGGTGGTGGTGCCCATGTCCATGCCCGGCATTATCTCCGGCGTGACTATGGTGTTTGTGCCGGCGGTGAGCACCTTCATCATCTCCAAGATGCTGGGGGGCGGTGCGAACCTTCTCATTGGCGACCTGATTGACATGCAGTTTTTAGGCAGCGCCTATAATCCCAATTTAGGCTCCGCCATCTCCCTGGTGCTGATGGTGATTATCCTTATCTGCATGGGCATTATGAACCAGTTTGACGACGGGGAGCCAGGGGAAGGGGGTGTGTTGCTGTGAAAAAGACAGGCGGCCGGATTTACACCTTCCTGGTGTTCTTGTTCCTTTACGCGCCGATTTTGGTGCTTATTGTCTTTTCCTTCAACGATACGGAGACGGCCAGCCGCACGGTGTGGAGCGGCTTCTCCTTTAAATGGTATCAGAAGCTTTTTGAGGACAGGCTGATTCTGGAGGCTTTGCGCAACACCCTGCTGATTGCCGTAATAGCGGCGGCGGCTTCCACAGTGCTGGGCACAGTGGCGGCTGTGGGGATTAACTCCATGAAGCGCCTGCCCCAGCGGATCCTGATGAATATTACCAACTTCCCCATGGTGAACCCGGAAATTGTTACAGGCGTTTCCATGATGCTGCTGTTCGTGTTTGCCGTAGGGCTGTTTGGCGGGCGCAGCCTGGGCATGGGTTCTATCATCGCGGCCCACATCACCTTCTGCCTGCCCTATGTCATTTTGTCTGTGCTGCCAAAGCTTAGGCAGATGGATCCAAACCTCTATGAGGCCGCCCAGGACTTGGGCTGCCCGCCTGTAAAGGCCTTTTTCAAGGTGGTGCTGCCGGAAATCATGCCTGGGGTGGTGACAGGGATGATTATGGCCTTCACCCTGTCCATCGACGATTTTGTTATCAGCTATTTCACCAGCGGCACCACCCAGACCCTGCCTATTTATATCTACTCCATGACCAGGAAGCGGGTAAGCCCGGAGATAAACGCCCTGTCCACTGTGCTCTTTGCGGTGGTGATGGCGCTGCTCATTGTGGTGAACGTGCGCCAGGGCCGGGGAAGGCGCCCGGCAAAGGAGGAAGGCTAATGAAAAAGATACTTGCTTTCCTTTTCGGCCTGTGCCTGCTCTGCGCCCCCCTTCCGGCCTCTGCCTCTGAGGGCGTTACCATTAACGTGTATAACTGGGGGGAGTATATCGCAAACGGCACAGACGGCTCCATGGACGTAAACGCGGAGTTTACCCGCCGCACCGGCATTAACGTAAACTATACCACCTTTGACAGCAATGAGTCCCTCTATTCCAAGCTGGCTGGGGGCGGGGCGGATTATGACATCATCATCCCCTCGGACTACATGGTGTCAAAGCTGATAAGCGAGGGCCGCCTGGCCCCCCTGGATTTTGAGAATATCCCCAACTTCCAGTATATTGACAAGCAGTTCCAAAACCCCAGCTATGACCCGGAAAACCTCTATTCCGTCCCCTACACCTGGGGGGTGGTGGGCATCTTCTACAACACGGACTACGTGGAGGAGGTGACAAGCTGGGACGCGCTGTGGGACAGCCGGTATGCCGGGAAAATCCTCACCTTTGATAACCCCCGGGACGCCTTTGCCATTGCCCAGTTCCGGCTGGGGCTTGATGTGAATTCCACGAATCCGGACGATTGGGAGGAAGCGGCCCAGCTTTTAAAGGGGCAGAAGCCCCTTGTCCAGGCCTATGTGATGGATCAGATTTTTGATAAGATGGAAAGCGGGGAGGCCTGGCTTGCCCCCTACTATTCCGGGGACGCGGCTATCCTGGTGGACAACAGCGACACTATTGCCTTTGCCGTACCGGAGGAGGGAACCAATTTCTTTGTGGACGCCATCTGCATCCCCGCCACCTCCCAGCACAAGGCCGAGGCCGAAGCTTATATCAACTTCCTGTGCGAGCCGGAAATCTCCGGGGCTAACATGGACTATGTGGGGTATTCCACCCCGGAGACAGCGGCAAAGGAATATCTGGATCCGGAGGTGGCGGACAGCCCCCTGCATTATCCCAGCGGGGAGGTTGTGGCAAAAGCCCAGGTTTTCGTGAACCTGCCCCAGGAGGTCAGCAGTTTGGTAGACAAGCTGTGGGCCGAGGTGAAAATGGGCGGGCCAGGGGAATCGGCGGTGCTTATCGCCATTATCCTGGGCTTTCTGGCAGTGTACATCGCCATTATTCTCTATAAACGGCGGAAGCGCAAAAGGGAAATGGAATAGCGGTTTTCAGATCAAACCCTTTCTCAAAAAGGTTTGCAGGCTGTGGGACAATACGTTCACAAGGCGAACGTTTAGTCCCGCGGCCTTAAAAAAGGCAGGTGGAATATTATGCTAAACGGCATAGAGGGCCTGCGGGCCGACTGTATGCAGTGCAAAAAATGCGGGCTGTGCGAAACCCGGAACCATGTGGTGTTCGGGGTGGGGCACCCCCAGGCAAAAGTCATGCTGGTGGGGGAAGGCCCTGGCGAGCACGAGGACTTGGAGGGGGAACCCTTTGTGGGCCGGGGCGGGCAGCTTCTGGACAAGCTGCTGGCGGCGGTGGATCTGGACAGGCACACGAATATCTATATTACCAACATCGTCAAGTGCCGGCCGCCGAAAAACCGGGATCCCCTGCCTGAGGAGCAGGAGGCCTGCATCAACTGGCTGCGGGCGCAGTTTGCCATCCTGCGGCCGAAAATCATTGTGTGCCTGGGCCGGGTGGCGGCCATGCGGATGATAAAGCCTGACATTAAAATTACCAAAGAGCATGGCCTTTTCGCAGAGAAAAACGGGGTGGTGATGATGCCCACCCTGCACCCGGCAGCCCTGCTGCGCAACCCCTCCCAAAAGCCGGCGGCCTTTGAGGATTTCCTGAAGCTGCGGGAGAAAATTGATGAGCTGGGCTGCGATGTGGCAAAGCTGCCATGAGAAAAGGGCTTGAAATTTTGGCGGCAGGGTAGTACAATGAAAGCAGGAAAACCTGTATATTTAAGGAGGAGTTTGCTATGAAAGTTATGGTGGAGACTTCAGCCCATCATGTCCATGTGTCTGACGCCGATCTGGCTGTGCTGTTCGGGGAGGGCGCAACCCTTACCAATAAGAAGGATTTAAGCCAGCCCGGGCAGTTTGCCTGCGTGGAAAAGGTTGAGGTGGTAGGCCCGAAGGGTTCCATGTCCATGTCTATTTTAGGGCCGACCCGCAAGGAAACCCAGGTGGAAATCTCCCTGACAGACGCCCGCAAGCTGGGCGTTACCGCGCCCATCCGGGAGTCCGGCGACCTAGAGGGTACCCCTGGCTGCACCTTGAAAGGGCCTAAGGGAGAAGTTGCCATTGAGAAAGGCGTCATTGCCGCCAAGCGCCACATTCATTTTGCCCCTGCCGAGGCAGAGGAAGCCGGCGTGGTGGACAAGCAGATTGTTTCTGTGAAGGTGGATTACAACGGCCGCAGCCTGACCTTTGGGGACGTGGTGTGCCGGGTGAACCCTGCCTATGCCCTTGCCATGCATGTGGACACGGATGAATCCAACGCCGCTGCCCTGCCGGGCACAGTGGATGGAGAAATTGTGCTGTAAGATTTCTGGAGAATGAGAAGTCCCCCGCCTGCTGGCGGGGGACTTGCTTATCTCTCGGAAACCACTTGCAAGGCGAGTGGTTCAAAAGAAGGCTTTTGCCAATGATGTAAAAAGGAAAATACCTTTTTCTGTAGAATAAGCTTGCGTTCTTTATTTTGGGGAGTGCCGGCACCCATTGCAAAATTCTGAAAATTTTTGTTGCGCCCCGGGCCAAACATGGTATAATAACCTTACAGGTTATTATACTTGATTTCAAATTTGCCCCGCCCAGTTCTTCCCTCCGGTCAGACGGGCCATGGGCAGATACCACAAGCACAAAGCGGCAAACTCGTAAGAAAGGAGCGGGTGCCGGGCACAAAAGGCTGCGGCTTCATGCCTTTTGCAACCCCCTGCACCCCATGCAATTTTATGAACCTTTGGGTATTTTCCTGCCAAATTCTGCCTTTGTGGGGCGGCTTTTTCGCCCTGTACTTTATCCTGCGCCGGGAGGGCCTTGCACGCCAGAGCCTGATAGCCAAATGCGGCGGCAGCTTTCTGGCAGTGGGCTCAGCGGGGTCGGCCCTGTACCTACGGGGGATAAACCCCTTCTCCCAGCCGGTGTTCTGGTTCTTCCTCCTGTGTACGGCGGCGGACGCCCTGCTGGAAATCCGCTTTGTCGCCGGGATGCTGGTGTTCGGCGCCGCCCATGCCTGCCTTGTTATTTGGCTTTGGGAAGCGGCCCCGCCCTCCCTGTGGAGCCTGTGCCTGTGGGTGCTGGCCTATGCCTGCACCGCATTCCTGTTCCGCCGGGAGCTTCCCAAGCTGGGAAAGCTGACGGTTCCCTTCTGCCTGTATCCCGGCCTGCTGGGGGCTTCCCTGGCCCTGGCGCTGCCCCTGCCCTTTTTGGCGGGGCCTGCGTGGTGGCCTGCCGCCATAGGGGCCTTGTGCTTCTTTGTTTCCGACATGATGGTAGCCAAAGGGGAGCTTTCCGGCCTGCCGCCCAAATTCCAAAAGCCTGTGATGCTGCTCTATTGGGCGGCGCTGTACCTGCTAAGCTGGCCCTTGTGGGCAGGGATATGAAGGAGAAAAAACCATGACAGAGAAAACCTTTTCCACGCCTATGGGGCAGATTCACTACTGGACAGCGGAAGCCCCCGGCAGGCCCTGGCTTGTGTTCCTGCCCGGCCTTACGGCGGACCGCCGGCTTTTTGACAAGCAGACCCAGGCCCTTTCCCCCCGCTTTAACTGCCTTGTGTGGGACGCCCCTGCCCATGGCGCTTCCCGGCCCTTTACGCTGGCGTTTTCCATGGAGGATCTCACCTGCTGGCTTCATGCCATCCTGGAGCGGGAGGGTATAAAAAAGCCCCTGCTTGTGGGGCAGTCCATGGGCGGGTGCATTGCCCAAAGCTATAGGAAGGCTTATCCTGAAAGCGCGGCGGGGCTTGTTACCATAGACGCCCCGCCCCTGGGCCGCCGCTATTACACCAGGGCCGAACTGTGGCTTTTAAAGCACACCAAATGGATGTACCGCTCCATCCCCTGGGGGCTGCTGCAAAAATGCGGGGTTGCGGGCACGTCGGAAAGCCCCTATGGGCGCGGCCTGATGAAGGAGATGATGGCGGGCTACCGGAAGGAGGAATACTGCGCCCTTGCCACCCATGGCTACAAGCTGCTGGCCCAGGCTGTAGAGGCCTATGGGGAAAGCACCCTTGCCTGCCCGGCGCTGCTGCTGTGCGGGGAAAAAGATGGGGCGGGTTCCTGCAGGCGGTATGACAAGGCCTGGGCAAAGGCTGAGGGCCTGCCCCTGGTTTGGGTGCCGGAAGCGGGGCACAACGCCAACACAGACGCGCCGGATTTTGTAAACAGCCATATAGAGGGCTTTGCCCGGAAACTTTTTCTGTAATTGGAGGGAAACCCATGGAAGAAAACGCCATGCTGAAAGCCATTTTGAACAGCTACCCCTACCCCATCGTCTTTGTAGACGATACCTACACCATCCGCTATATGAACCGCTATGCCCAATACCATTATTACCAGGAACGGGGCTACCGGGATCTGATTGGGAAGTCCCTTTTCGACTGTCACGACAAGGACAGCTCTAAGGAGCGCATCAAGGTTGCCTTTGAAAAGATGAAAAGCGACGGCAAGGAAGCCTTTGTGGGGGTGAACCTGCGGAACCTCCGCATTTACATGCAGCCCGTGCGGGATGAGCAGGGAAAGCTTATCGGCTTTTTCGAGCGCTTCGAGCAGAACCTGCGCATAGACAAAAAGGCATGACAGAAAGATGCCCGGCCCCCTAGCAGAGGCCGGGCATCTTTTTTCTTCTTGTCAGCTTTCCTGCATGGGGCAAATCACTCAGTATTTTGATCTGCCTATGCCTTCCGCCGTTATCACGATGTTGTTAATCCGCACCCCCAGCACGTCGGAAAGCTTCACAGGCACCTCTGTGCTGAAAATCGCGCTCTGCTTGCGGTGAAGCTCCTCCACAGCCTCCCATTCCTTGTCCCAGGCATAACCGGAACTGACGCGTATACCGCCGGTGTCAACCTCGCAGGCAACCACCTTCCTGCTGCACAGGATCTCCACGGTTTCAATTTTCTCATCATGGATATCGCATCCGGAAATCCGCAGGCCGCCGTCTATAATGGTAATTTCGCTAATATCCATCCCAGCCTGCCACAGGGCCTCATAGCCGCAGGAGGGCAGGAAGGAGGCTTTGGGGATTTCCACCCCGTTTATCTCCACAGCCGTCACGTTCTGCGCATCAAATTCCCGCTCCGGCTGATACCAGTGCTCCTCTGTGTCAGAGCCGGAAGTCCCTGCGCTGACATCATATGTGCAGGCAAGCTTTTCCTCCCCGCACACCAGGGAAACAGACTGCACAGAGTCATAAAGATCCCGGCTGCCCCGCAGGCATACCCCTTCCTGAGTGGCCTTCACACCAGTAATGTGTACCCACTGCTCCCAAAGCGCTTCATACCCCGCCGTGTCCCACAGGCTCCCGGCGGCCAGGGGCCTTTCCGCGCCGTTTATCCGCAGGGCAGAGGCCTCCTGGACCCTTTGCCCGCCGGCAGGGGCAAATTCCACCGAACCCAGGGTGTAATATTCCTTCACTTCGCCCGTTCCGTCCTGGGCCCAGGCAGTCTGGAAATGCCCGCTGTTTTCCTGCCGCTGGAAGGGGACTGCCGTATCCCCGCACACCAGCTCCAGGCTGTCCACCCCGCCGATGCCTTTATAATTTGCCCCGTCAGCCTCCGGCCCGCTGAGGAACACGCCCCAGGGGGTAATCTCCAGCTTATCCACCCGCACGTCCCCCACCTGCATGGGGCCGTACACTGCCATATTGCTGGGCAGCTCCTCTCCCAGGGGGAATTCCGCCTGGATGTCCTCCTCCGCCTGCTGGGAGGTGTGGGTCATGGCAAAGAACTCGTATTCATCCAGTTCCTCCGGGGAAATCTCAAAGTAATACTCCTCATACTTGGGGCCAAAATAGGAGGGCCACGCAATGGGCCTGCCTGCTTCGTCCAGTTCAAAGAAGCTGGAGCTGGCAGACTTGAACATATAGTAATCAGAAAGCTCCTTGCTGCCAGGGTTTTCCTCCTGCAGAGCCTGGATTTTTTCAGCGGTCTTTTGCCCTTCTCCCGCCTTTGCGCAGACAATGGTGCATTGGGTGTAGGGCGTGCCCTCTGTCCGCCCGGGCAGATACACCTGCACGCAGAATTTCCCGTTTACAAAGCCTATCCCGGTTATTTTCAGCCCGCTGCCTGCAAACAGTTCCTCCCCCTCCGCAGGCTTCAGCGCCGACCACAGCCTGCCGTCTCTATAGTCAGTGTCTCCCGTTTCCTCCACAGGCTGCGGCAAAAGGTCTGCCCCCTGTTTCCGGAATTCCTCCACAGCAAAATCCTCCGCGCCCTTGCTGTTCCAGACGCGCACGCCGGAAGGCTCTTCCATATTGGCGCTGCCGTATATATATTGCGCATACACAGGAAGTGTTTTCGGGTTTGTCCAGGCCCCGCTCACATCCAGGGGAATATAATCCTCCTGCTGGAGAGTTTTCGTGACAGCCAGAAGGCTCAGCTTCACCTGGGCGCCCTCCACGTCATAGGTGTCGTTGGTGTCGAAATCCATGCGGCACAGGGCAGTCTGGGTTTCTGCGTCGTAATGCAGCACCCGGTTATACCACATGGCCCCGTCCAGCAGCTCGTTATCCACCTTGGGGAATTCCTTGTTGAGCTTCAGCCGGGCGATAACATCCATGTTTCCGCTTAAGCGGTTTTCCTTCTCCTTGTCCTGAAGGGTGAAATAAACGGACAGAGCGTCCTCTGTGTTGGTGGTGCCCAGCACCTCCAGCAGCAGGCCATCCTTTTCCGCCTGGGCCAGGGCAGGCGCGCCCAAAAGCCCCTTCCCCGCCTCCAAAAGCATGTTCCGGAAGCCGGGCACAGCCGCCGCGGCCGCCGTCAGGGAAATGCACAGCACCAGCACCAGTGCCAGCGCGGCCGTGGCAAACCGCCGGGGCTTTACAGGCCCCACCCAGCGGACGCCCCTGCGCCTGTCCGCCATGCGGCGCAGGGTGTCCTCTACCAGCCGGCTTTCCGGAGCCAGCCGCTCGTTCATGGAATCGTATGTCTGCTTAAACATTCTGTAAACCCTCCTCTTCCAGTATCTCCTTCATCATGGCCCTGGCCCGTTTAAGCTGCTGGCGCACCGCGGCAGGCTTTGCCCCGGTTATTCTGCCTATCTCCGCCGCAGGCAGATCCTCCCAGTAAAACAGGTGCAGCACCACCCGGTATTTAGGCGGCAGCTTTAAAAGCTCCTGGTGCAGCCCCCACTGATCCCTGGTTTCAAAAGGCAGGCTTTCATCCAAGGGCACGTGCCGTTTGTGCCAGGGGGCACGCCATACGTTCCGGCAGCAGTTCAGGGTGACCCGCAAAAACCAGGCCTTCTCGTGCTCCTGGCTTTCAAAAGCAGGCTCCTTCTCCACATACCGCAAAAACACCTCCTGGAATACGTCCTCCGCGTCCGCTTTGCTGCGCAGTTGGGCAAAGGCCAGCCTGTAGACCCGCGGCCCCTGCCGGGCCACTATCTCCTCGTCCTGCCGCCGTTTTTCCTCTTCCACACGCTTCCCTCCCTTCTGCCCTCTATACGTTCCAGCATAGCGGATTGTGACAAACCCGCCCTGTTTTTTTATAAATCGGCAGAAAGCCTGCGTCCGATAGGCAATTCTGCTATATTTTTCCTTGCGTATTCCCGGGAAAAGCGGTATGCTTATCTAGGGCTTGTTTGAAAAATCGCAAACACCGTCTTTTTGTCCAAAACAGGCGTTTCCTGTGTTGGAAATCCTCGACAGGCGACAGCCTGTCTTGCGGTTTCCGCCTTGAAAACCACCTTGTTTTGTCTTAAAAATCCGGCACTTTCTCTATTTTCAAACAAGCCCTAAAAAGCAGAATTTATTTTCTGCGTTGGAGGAGGAGAATATCGAGATGAAAAAGAAAGCACCTACCCGCATCCTGTCCCTGGCGCTGGCAGCGGCGCTGCTCTGCAGCCTGCCCGTTTTCGCACAGGCCGCTGTTTCCACAGGGTCAGCGGGCGGCAGCACCCGTTGGGCATATGACAGCTCCGCCCGCACCCTAACCTTCACAGGCTCCGGCTCCACCGGGGATTACCGCTGGTCCAGCTCGGCGGCAGGCAAGTGCACGTATATGTCCGTCCTGATGAAATCCCGCACTGTCGCTGTGAAAGAGGGTATCACCCGCTTGGGTGACAGCTTTCTCGCCAACGGCGGCAATTCCATATCCAGTGTAAGCCTGCCCCAGTCCCTGCGGGAAATAGGGCCTTTTGCTTTTATGGAAACCAGGAAACTGAAAAGCATTACCATTCCCGCCGGCGTCAGGAAAATTGATCATGGCGCTTTTGCCCAAAGCGGGATTGCGGACGTCTATTTTGAAGGCACCCGCGCCCAGTGGGACGCCATAGACAAGGCGCCTAACGCAAGCTTCGCCCCCGGGGTAGACGGCCTGAAAAACGCCGCCATCCATTTCCTGGGCGACACGCCCTATCCCGGCACTCCCTTTACAGACATCAACAGCCATTGGGGCCGGGAGGCCGTCAAGTGGGCCTATGGGGAAAAGCTTTTCAGCGGCGTAAGCGGGACGGAGTTCGGCCCTGAGGGCAGGATGGAGCGGGGCATGCTGGTCACAGTGCTCCACCGCCTGGCAGGAGAGCCTGCGCCTCAAAGCGCCTGCGCCTTTACAGATGTGCCCAAAGGCAGGTATTACGAGAAGGCCGTGGCCTGGGCCTCTGAAAACGGCATTGTCAGCGGGGAGGGCGGCGGCCGCTTTGGGCCTGGCGGCAAAATAACACGGGAGCAGGCGGCAAAAATCCTCTATAGCTATGCGGTGAAGTATGGGAAGGATGTCTCCATCCGCCCCGGCGCCCTTTCCGGTTTTTCCGATCAGGAAAAAATATCCTCCTGGGCACAGGAAGCTATGGAATGGGCCGTCTCCCACGGCGTACTCAATGGCAGCGGCGGGAAGCTGAATCCCGGCGGCACAGCCAGCCGGGCCGAGGTTGCCCAGATCTTCTACAACAGCCGCGCCCTTCTGGCATAAAGCAGAGCTATAAACAAATATCACAGGAACCGCAGGGACACAAACAGCCCTTGCGGTTCTTTTTTGCGCCCAGGGCCAGCTCTATGTGTAAATTAAAAAAATCAAGCAGTTTTATTAAAAAAATTGATTTTATTATTGACAAAATTAAATTCACAGCGTATACTGTAGAAAACGCAAAAGAAAGGGACGGTACCGGGCAGGGGAGGGCTGCTTTGTACCGCATGGTGATGAAAATGGGCAGAGAACAATACCACGCGCCGGCAAAGTGTCCGGTGTGCGGACAGACTATGGAGGTAACCCGGCTACAGTGTACCTGCTGCGGCTCTGAGCTTACCGGGCGCTTTTCCCCCTGCAGGTTCTGCGCCTTAGAGGAAAAGCACCTCTCTTTTATCGAAACCTTCCTGCGGTGCCGCGGATCCATTAAAGAGGTGGAAAAGGAGCTGGGGGTAAGCTATCCCACTGTAAAGAATATGCTGGAAGCAGCCCTGGGCGCTTTGCAGCTTGAGTCTCCCCAGGAGCGGCAGGCCAGGCGGAAGGAGGAGAAAGCCGACGTACTTTCCCGGCTCTCCCAGGGGGATCTGACTGTAGAGCAGGCCGTGGAGGAGCTGAACCGCCTGCGGGGGAAAAACTGACCTGATAATATTTTGAAGAAAGGGAGGAGCCGGCTTGCGCCGGCGGCGACAGATATGGACAGCGAGAAGCGCAGAATTTTAGAGATGGTGGGAGAGGGAAAAATCTCCCAGGAGGATGCCCTGCGGCTGTTAGACGCCCTGGAGGACGAGCGGGTGGACCGTGCTTTTGAGGACGCCATGGCCCGCCTGCGGGAAAATCCAGGCGGCCCTGCCGGGCAGCCCCAGGCCGGACCCGGGCCTGCGGAGCCAGAGGTCATGCCGCCCCAGCCGGCGGAAGGGGATATCTGGGGGGAAGTGGAAGAAGCCGCCCGGGAAGTGGGCCAGGTGCTCAGCCAAACAGCCGCCGTAACCATGGACGCCATTGCGGAAGGGATGCAGTGGGCCAAGGGCGCAGTGCAGAAAATCCCCGGGGTGTCTGTGTGGTGGGGAAACCAGCAGGATATCCCCGAAGGCGAGCAGCCCCTTCCCTATCATTACCCCGACGGCAGCACCCAGGTCAGCAAGCTGGACATCCAGTGGGTAAACGGCCCGGTAGAAATCGTCCCCTGGGAAGGCCAGTGGGTAAACGTGACGGAATACGCCCAATACCCTTTGCAGGAAAGCCAGCAGTTAGAGCTTACCGTAACAGACGGGGGTACCATGCGCATCCGCTGGACAAAAGACAAAAGCTTCTGGAAGGGCCTGCGGCTTTCCAAATACCTGCTGGTGCAGGTGCCCGCGGCCATGGGGCTGGAAAAAATCAAGGTGGAAAATGTTTCCGGCAGCGTGCAGGCGGAAAACCTTCACGGAGAGGATTTCTCCCTGAGCACCACCTCGGGCCAGATAGAGGCCCTGGGCCTGCGGGCGGAAAAGCTGAAGCTGGCCTCTGTTTCCGGCAGGGTATACGGGAAAAACCTCCAGGCCGGGCTGATTGACGCTGGCTCCACTTCCGGAAAGGTAGACCTGTATGGCTTTGGGTGCCAGCGGCTGAAGGCCAACACAGTTTCCGGCTCCATCCATCTGTATGGCAACGGGGAAAGCCTGCAGGCCAAAAGCGTTTCCGGCAAAATCACCCTGCAAACAGAGCCGCTTACAGAGCGGATCCGGCTGGAAAGCCTTTCAGGCCGCCTCACCCTGCTGCTGCCCCAGGGCTTCCCAGAGTCTCCGGGCTTCCGGGCAGACTTTGACTCCATGTCCGGCAGCTTTTCCAGCGGCTTCCCTGTAGGCGGGATCCTGGGCGGGAAGTCGGGCCAGGCAGTGTATGGGCAGGGAGAAATGAAAATCCACCTGCACACCCTTTCCGGCAAAATGGAAATACAGCCTGTGCTGGAAGAAAGTGCCTCCCCCGCGCCCTAACGCCAGCCAGCCATCAAATGCCCCCTGTCTTTTTAGGCAGGGGGCATTTAGCCTGTTTTCATCCTCTTACGCGTTACAGGCAATGCAGTTCCAATAGGTGTGCACCGTAGATATAAACCGCGTGTTCGGACACTCCCCAATATTTTCCAAAGCTTGCATTGTTCTTCTGTTTTGTGGTATGCTATTGTTAGAAATATGATATGATATGCTATGGGGAATTTTATGAAAAAACTGCTTGCACTGTTTTTAACCCTCCTGCTTTCTGCAGCCGCCCAAAAGGCCGCCGCAGTGGCAGAGCCTGCTTTGCTGCCTTTTCAGGATGTAAAGCAGGGCGACTGGTTCTATGACGCTGTGTCATACGCCTATGGGGAAAAGCTGTTCCAAGGTGTTTCAGCCAGCTCCTTCAACCCCTCCGGACAAATGGACAGGGCCATGTTTGTCACAGTTCTTGCAAACTTAGCCGGGGCAGACACCTCCAGCTTTACCCAGCAGCATTTTACAGACACAGCCCCCGGGCAGTGGTATACGAAAAATGTGGAGTGGGCCGCTTCCTTCGGCATCGTCTCCGGCATGGGCAATTTCCAGTTTGCCCCCCGCAGCCCCATCACCCGGGAGCAGATGGCAGCGCTGCTGTACCGCTTTGCCGAAGCCGCAGGCAACGACATGTACGTAAGCGGCAGCCCGGCAGGCTTTACAGATTACAACAAAATCTCCAGCTACGCTAAAACCGCTATGGACTGGGCCATCAGCAAAAAACTGATCCGCGGCCTTTCGGAAACCGTTCTGGATCCCCAGGGCACTGCCACCCGCGCCCAAGCCGCCCAGATTTTCTGCAACGCCCAAAGCGTCCTGCTGAAAAAACAGGTGGCAGCCCCGCCTGTGGCCCTGCCCCTGCCCACGGAAATTGACAAAAAGCTTTACACCATGACACTGGAAGAAAAGGTGGGCCAGCTTTTCCTTCCCCGCTTTCCAGGCAAGGATGCAAGCACCTGGACAAAGGGCTATTTCCCAGCAGGCTACGTCCTGTTTGCCAAAGACTTTTCCGGCAAAACAAAAGCCCAGGTGCAAAACATGCTCTCAGAGTGCCAGTCCGCAGCAGAAACGCCCCTGTTCCTGGGGGTGGACGAGGAAGGCGGCACAGTGGTGCGGGTAAGCTCCAACAAGAATTTGGCAAGCGCCCCCTTTGCCTCTCCGCAGAAGGTATACCAGCAGGGAGGCGTGGAAGGCATCAAGCAGGACACTGAGAAAAAGGCAGCGCTGCTGCTGGATTTGGGCCTGAACCTGAACCTGGCCCCAGTGTGCGATATCTCCACCGACCCCGGGGACTACATCTATGCCCGCACCCTGGGCGTTCCCGCAGAGGAAGCCGTCCAGGTGACAGCAGAGCTGGTGGGAGTCATGGAGAAGCAGAACCTTTCCAGCACCCTGAAGCACTTCCCTGGCTATGGCAATAACCTGGACACCCACACAGGCATTGCCGTGGACGAGCGGCCTTACCAGCAGTTCCAGGAGGAGGATTTTCTCCCCTTTGCAGCCGGCATAGAGGCTGGTGCCCCCAGCGTGCTGGTGTCCCACAACATTATCAACTGCATGGATCCTTCTAATCCCGCCTCCCTCTCCAAGCCTGTGCATGATATCTTGCGGGAGGAGCTGGGCTTTGAAGGGGTCATCATGACCGACGACCTTTCCATGGATGCCATCAAACTGTATACAAACCGCCAGTCCCCGGCGGTAACAGCCTTTCTGGCAGGCAACGATCTGCTGCTCACCTCCGACTGGAAAGCAGACTATGACGCTCTTTTAGCCGCCGCCAAAAGCGGGGAAATCCCCTTAACGCGGATAGAGGAATCTGTGCGGCGCACCCTGGAATGGAAGGCAAAAAAGGGCCTGCTGTGATGGGATGCTCCCTGCAACAGGCCCTGGGTTCCTTTTCTTTATGCTGCCCTATAAGAACCTGTATTCACAACCAGGACCCCCTCCCGCCCTTTTCTTTTCGCCCTCCGAAAATATTTCTAAAATTTTTCAAAACAGGGGGTGACTTTTAGACAAATTTGTGATATACTGATAACAACCTAAAACAAATCCCCAAGAGGTGTATTGGTTATGCTCAAAAACTGGATGCCCCCGGAAAAACCGGAAAAAGAAGAGCTGAAGGCCCGCCTGAAGGCCGCCCAAGAAAAGCTTGCCCTCCAGCAGATGCAGCTTAAAGACAGGAAGCTGCCTGTGCTGGTTCTCATTGAGGGCTGGGGCGCCGCCGGCAAGGGAAGCGCCATCGGCCGGGTTATCCGCAATATTGACCCCCGCTTTTTCAAGGTGTTCTCCATGGGCGCTCCCACCGAGGAGGAGCAGCGCCTGCCTTTCCTGTACCGCTATTTTGAGAAAATCCCGGAGGCCGGAAAGTTCACGTTCCTGGATTCCGGCTGGATGGACGAAATTATGAAGGACAGGCTCCAGGGCGGCATGAGCGACGAGGTGTATGCCCAGCGGGTGGACAGCGTAAAGCGGTTCGAGCGGCAGCTCACCGACAACGGCTATCTGGTGCTGAAATTCTTCTTTAACATAAACAAAAAGGAGCAGGCAAAGCGCATTGACGGCCTGCTGGAAGATAAAGACACTGCCTGGCGGGTAGGCCGCCGGGACGTGTGGCAAAACCGCCATTATGAAGACTGCCTGGATGCCTTTGACCGGTATCTTACCGATACCAACACCCCCAGCGCCCCCTGGTACTTAATAGACGCGAAAAACAAGAAATTTGCGGAGCTGCAGGTGATGGAAACCCTGTGCATGGGCATTGAAACAGCCCTGCACAACGACAAGCTGGCAGTGCCCCTGCTGCAAAACGCCTTCCCCTTAGTGAAAATGCCTAAGCTGAAGGATGTGCCTTTAGACAAAACCATCAGCGATGAAGAATATAAGTCGGAGCTTGACCGCCTCCAGGCAAAGCTGCGGATGCTCCACAACCGGCTGTACCGCAAGCGGGTGCCTGTCATCATGGTATACGAGGGCTGGGACGCTGCCGGCAAGGGCGGCAACATCAAGCGGGTAACCGGGGCTTTGGATCCCCGGGGGTTTGAGGTGCATCCCATTGCCAGCCCGGAGCCTAAAGAAAAAGCCCGGCACTATCTGTGGCGTTTCTGGACGCGCCTGCCCAAAACAGGCCACATCGCCATTTTCGACCGGAGCTGGTATGGACGGGTTATGGTAGAGCGCCTGGAGGGCTTCTGCTCTGAAAACGACTGGCAGCGGGCCTTTTATGAGATGAACGAGTTTGAACAGGAGCTTCACAACTGGGGCGCTGTCATCCTGAAATTCTGGGTGCATATAGATTCCGACACCCAGTTGGCCCGTTTCACCGACCGCCAGAACACCCCCTCGAAGCAGTGGAAAATCACAGATGAGGACTGGCGCAACCGGGAAAAATGGGACGAATATGAAATGGCCATTGACGAAATGCTGCAAAAAACCAGCACCACCTTTGCGCCTTGGCATATCTTAGAGTCCGTAGACAAAAAGTATGCCCGTATTAAGGCGCTGCAAATTGTGGTGGACACCCTGGAAAAGGCCCTTGATTAAATCCGATTAAAAGACTTCATTTTCTTCTTTCCTTATTTATACTGAGGGGGAGGCTGTAAAAAGCCTCCCCCTTGGTATCTTTTTATGAAGCAGCTTCCCAGCTATGCCAGCCGCTTGGACATCACCTCATAGTGGGTGCAGTAAACCAAAGCGGTTTCCTTGGTTATCCGCCCTTCCCGGCAAAGCTTCAGCAGGCTGCCGTCCATGGTACACATGCCGTCGGTAGCGCCGGACTGGAGAACAGATTCCAACTGGTGCAGCTTATCCTCCCGGATCATATTCTGGATGGCGTTGGTGCTCTTCATAATCTCAAAAACCGGAATCAGCCCGCCGTCCACGCTGGGCACCAACTGCTGGCACACCACGCCTTTGAGAAGCTGGGAAAGCTGGATTTTCACCTGTTGCTGCTGGTTTGCCGGGAACACGTCGATAATGCGGGTGATGGTGTGGGCCACGCTGCTGGTATGTAGGGTGCTGAACAGCAAAAGCCCTGTTTCCGTAGCGGTGATGGCGGCGGATACGGTGTCGTAATCCCGCATTTCTCCCAGCAAAATCACGTCCGGGCTTTCCCGCAGGGCAGAGCGCAGCGCCGCCGGATAGCCGGGGGTGTCGATAGAGATTTCCCGCTGGGTGACAATAGCCTTTTCATGGCGGTAAATATACTCAATGGGATCCTCCATGGTGATGATGTGGCAGTCACGGCCCTGGTTAATGCGCTGAATCATGCAGGCAATGGTGGTGGATTTCCCTGTGCCCACCGCCCCGGTAACCAGCACCAGCCCTTTCTGGTTCTCCGCCAGGGACAGCACCTCCTCCGGGATGCCCAAAGCCGCCGGATCCGGCAGGCCGAACTGAATAAGCCGTATCACAGCCGCCAGCGTGCCCCGCTGCCGGAACACATTCACCCGGAAGCGCCCCAGGCCCCCAATGGCAAAAGAGAAGTCATCGTCCTCACCCCGGCAGAGGTGGGTGTCCTCCCGCTTGGCAACGGTGTAAATCTGCTCCACAAACCGCTGGGTGTCCGCAGGCTTGCAGAAGCCCTCCCCCCAGCGCTCCTGGTGCCCCTTTATTTTCAAGGTAATGGGCAGGCCCGCCACCAGAAAGATGTCTGACGCCTGCTCGTTACACGCCCTCTCTAAAAGCTCCTGTATGTCCATAGTGTTTATCCTTTCCTCCTCCAACTCTTTGAGATCCTCCACAGGGCAAAAAGAATGGTATAATAACCTCACAGGTTATTATACCATAAGCGCAAAGCGCGTTGGTACTGCCCGTCGCCCGTCTGACCGAAGGGAAGAACTGGGCGGGGCAATTTGAAAATCAAGTATAATAACCGCTCTGCGGTTATTATACCATCTGCCTGCCTTTTTGTAAATACGCTCAAAATCATGGGAGTGGCTGAAACACAGAGTTTTAAATGGAATTTAACAAATGCAAGAAATTAGTTTTAGGATCAACCCCTTTTTTAAAAGGGGTTGTGGGGTGTGGGGCAAAGCCCCATGGACTTGCGCCGTAGATATAAAATGCATGGTTCAGACACTCCCTAAATCATGGAGATTCCGCGCCAGCCTCATTCTCCCGCCCACAGGCCGCCAATCTCCTCCGGCGCCTGCCACTCCCGGGAAAACTGCCAGCAGACCACTGTAAAGCCTTTCCCCTCATGATCCGCCGCATCCGCAAAGTCCAGCCCAATCCGCAGCGTCTGGCTGTCATGGCTCAGTTCTTTCCAATAAACCCCGTTTTCGTCCTTCTCCATCCCCAGCGCAGACAAGGCTTCCTGCGTAAATCCATAGATTTTATATGATACACCGCCTGTTACCTTTGTCACAAACTCTTTGCCAGCCGCCTCTGCCGCTTCCTGCAAAAATGCCTGGCCCTCTGCCTCCAGCTCATACCGCTGCTGGGTAGAGGCCGCCAGCTTCTGCGCCATAGCCAGATCCGCCCGGGCAGTGGAAAAGGTGAGCAGGCCCAGCACTGTCATGCAGATGGCCACCACCGTGAGCAGCAGGGCCAGCGGCCCTAAACGGACAGGTATATGCTTCATGCCCCGTCACCCCCTCTATAGGCCCCGGTGCGCAGGATGTACACAGGCTCTGTCCCGTTCTGCCAGTATACGGCAATTTCGCTTTCCACCAGCCTGCCCTCCTCCTGCCAGGACACATCCACACAGAAATCCCCGTCCCAGCGGGGCTGCATATCCCTGCTGTACCAGGCCCGCACGCCGCCGTCAGCCTCCTGCTGGGCATTGTCCCCCTGGTTCAAAAGGGCCAGCAGCTCCTGGGGGCTTTGGGCCGCCCCCACCAGCTCGGCGGCGTTTTCCGCCAGACACACCGCCCGGGTGAGCACCTGGGCTTGCCCGCTCTCCTCTTTGGCAAAGGCGAAAATCCGGGTGAGGGTGAGTATAACGCCCAGGAACACCAGGATGAGCACCAGCAGCTCAATATAAAAAGCTGTTATCCCCTGTTTACGATTCATTCCCACACCTCAAAACAAGGCCGCTGCGCAGGCGCAGGGGCACCTCCCCCCCGTCTGTCACCACGTAGGCCAGCCCGTCCCTTTCCTGAATCTCAAAAAGCGCCGTCTCTCCCAGCACCTGGGCATCCTCCGGCTGCAAAGGCCCGTCCACAGGGCCATAGTCCTCCAAAAGCTGCCCCTCCCACTGGTAGATGCGCAGGGCATAGCCGCTGTCTCCGTCCGCAATGGTCAAAAGCGCCCCGTTCAGCCCGTCCTGCTCTGTGCAGGCTTCCCAGGACAGCGCCCCTGCCCTGTCGTTTGCTTTCAGGCAGGTGGAAAGATAGCTTACCAAAGCCCGGGTGCGGTTGTTCTCCCCCTGGCCCTCCACTGTTTCCCGGTAGGTGGCGGCCCCAAAGGTGACCAGCAGGAAAAATCCCGCCAGGAACAGTCCGGCTATGCCCAGGGTGAAAAACCCCTGGGAAAAGCTTCCCCTTTTCACATGTACCAGCTCCCTTCCGGCCTGTTTTTGAAAGATGACAAATGATTACAAAAGATTACAAGTAGTTTACAAAGCAGCAGGTTTTTGCCAAATTTTCCCATGTTTAACAGTTTGTTCATCATTCTACTACGGAATTAAACCCGTTTCCTGCCTGGGGCGGGGCACCACCGTCACCTCCGGGGGCAGGTTTACGGCGAACACATCGTACACCACGTAAAAGTCCTCCCGGTTTATCTGCAAGCCATAATTTTCCTCCAAATGTTCCAGGGTGGGAGGATAGGCCCCCTCCACCGCATAACACTGCATGGCGCTTTGCCGCACAGCGTTTTTCACAGCCTGCGCCCCTTCTTCCTCCATCTCCTGGCGGGAAAGCCCCCTTCCCTGCCAGAAAACCAGCGCCAGAACTGCTGCCAGGGCAATCCCGCACAGTATAAGGGGCCAGCGCCGCCTTTTTTTATCTATGTACATAGCCCGCCCCCTAGCCGATGGAGTTCATAATGCCCAGCAGGGGCAGCATAACGCTTAACAGGGAGATGCCCACTGTCACCAGCAGCACGCCGGAAAGCAGGGGATCCACCACGCCCACCAGGCGGTCTGTCCGGGCGCCGCACTGCTCCTCTAAAAGCTCTGCCAGCCGCCACAGCACCGGCTCCAGGCTGCCGCTGCGCTCTCCTGCCAGCAGCATCCGCCCGTAAACCGGCTGGAAAAGCTGTTCCTCAAAAGCAGACTGGGCAATGCTGTGGCCCTCCTCCATCCGGAGGATGCACTTTTTCACCTTTTCCTCTACAGGCTGGCACTCCGTCATTTTCAGGCTCTCCATCACGGCGATGTCCTGCACCTCGCCGCTGGCCAGGAAGGTGGCCAAAGCGCAGGTGAAACGGTACATGCCCAGCTCTTGCAGGATGTCCCTCGTAACAGGGATTTTATAGAGCAGCCCCTCTATTAAGGGGCGCTTTTTGCTGTTCCACAGGGTAAGCCCTATAAGCAGGGCCGCCGCCAGCAGCACCATCACCCCTAAAGCCGCCCAGCAGAAGCCATAGGCCCACTGTATATAGCTGTAGGCGGAATGGGCCAGGCTGCCTGTAAGCCTGTTATACACCTGGGTGAAGGCAGGCAGCACCATGGTGAGCATCAGCACCAGCACCACAATAATCAGCACCAGCATGGCGGCAGGATAGGTTACGGCGCTGCGCAGCTTTTCCGACATGGTTTTCTGCCCGGCGTAATACCGGCTTAAACGGAAGAGCACATCCTCCAGCCTGCCGGAGGACTCTCCCGCCGCCACCATTTTGCAGGCATAGGCCGGGAAAATCCCGGTTTTTTCCAGCGCGCCGGAAAGGCTTCCCCCCTGCTCCAGTTCTCCCTGCACCAGGGCAAGGGCCTGTTCCAGAGGGCCGGGCTTTTCCTTTTCCTGGCGCAAAAGCTGCACAGCCTCCTCTGTCTGGATGCCCGCCTGCAGCATCATCGCCATGCTTTCGCAAAAAGCGCTGATTCCCAGCGCGTCCAGCTTTCTTTTTCCCATAACTTCCTCCTTCGCCTGGCAGGGGCCTGTCAGTAGTAATAAACGTCTGTATAGTTTGTTCCGTCCCCCACAAACCCGCTTTCCTGGCTGTTTGCGGAGAAGGTGGGATCCAGCCGGTTCCAGGTGTTGGATTCCACCTCATACTGTACGGAAACCCACCCGCTTTCCTGGGTGTAGAACATATTCCAGGCGTGGTATAAATCGTCGGGCTGCACATAGCCGAACACCATTTTCGTGGGGATTCCCTGGCTGCGCAGCATGGCCGCCGCAAGGCTGGCATAGTCAAAGCAAATGCCCGTCCCGGTTTCCAGGGTTTTGTCCGGATCCGGCAGATATGTTTTCTCCACCGTTTTCGCCAGCTCCTTGTCATAGGTGACGCTTTCGCAGATGTAGCCCAGCACCGCGTCCACCACGCCTAAAGCGTCTGCCTGCCCGGAGGCAATTTCCCCTGCCTTTTTCACACAGGCGGAATTTTCCCCATAGGGCACATACTGGCTGGGCCGCAGGAAGGGCTGGAAGGGATCCTGTAGGGCCACAGAAGCGCTTGCCTCATAGAGCTTGGCGTATTTGCCCTCTGTCACCTCCTGCATCACCCGGAAGGTATAGTCCCCGTCCCCGCTTTGCAGGGGCAGGATGGCAGGCGTGCCGTCAGAGCCGATGTTGTACGTGTATGTCGTTTCCCCTTGCAGCACCTGGAATTTCAGCCTGCCTTCCCCTTGGGCGGAAACCCCCACATACCCCTGGGCTGTGGCGGAAAAATCCAGCAGCACCCCGCTTTCCCCCTGGGCCTGTTCGCTGTGGAAAGCGGAATCTGCAAAAGCCGGGGCCTGGTAAGGGGTGAAATCCCCTGGGGCGCTTTCCTCCGGGCGGGAATCAGCCTCCTGGGAAGCCGGTTCCTCTGGCAGCTCCGGATCCGTGCCGGCCTGGGTGACGCACCCCCACAGGTTCAGCAGCAAAAGGAGGGCCAAAAGCCCTGCAATCTTCCGTCCCATGGAACGCTACCACCCCCGTCCGTGAGGGCCTACAGGCTCCAGTTTGCCATGGACCACATAGCGGGCCTCCTCGAAATCGTAAGCGCAGGTGGAAAGCACCACATAGCGCCCGTTGGGATCCATTTCGCCCACCCGGGCGTCAAAGTCCGACAGCGCCAGGTTTTCCTCCAGATACTGGGTAAACTCCGGCATGGGCGCCCGGAAAATGGAGTATACATCCCCATAGGCAGACACTGTGTGGCCGCTGAACAGCACCACCCGATAGTCTGTGGTGGGGGTGAGCAGCCACATAACAGGGTGCTCTTCATAATAGCTCTGCTCCCGCCAAAGCTCCAGCCCCGCGAACATAGATCCGTCGTTCATGTTGTGCCCATACAGCACTGTGTTGGAGTCTGCAAAGTCCGGGGCTGTCTGGGCGTCTGCAAAGATGGCCCCGCAGTTGTCCTCCAGCTTTTCATAGCTGTAATGCAGGTAATATTCGTTGTCGTCCCCCTGCACTACCGGGTAGTTGATTTTAGTACCCTCGCAGTAAATCCATCCCACCACCTGGGGGTTTATCCCCTGAAGCTTTTCAAAATCCACTGTAAACGGGGTTAGGGGGCCTTCCCCATCTGTCTGGGACTGGCCCCCGCTGCCTGTTTTAGCGCTATCCGCCTGTTTTCCCTGTGTTGTAAATTCCTCCGCGGCCTTGGCATATACCTGCTGGCTTTTGGCATACCGCTGCTGGGCCACTAACACAGCCCCGCCCGAGCCTGCAAACACCAGCAGCAGAGCCGCCACCGCAATCCATTTCAGCTTTCTCCCCATACATCGCCATGCGATACAGGTTTCGCACAAAAGGCCATTTAAAAAACAGCCCCTTGTGCCCGGTACCGTTCCTTTCTTCTGTTTTTTTATGTACCGCCATAGGGAACCTGCGCAAAAAGCTGTGAAAAACAGCCCTTTGCGCCCAGCACCGTTCCTTCCCTTTATTTTTCACGCCGAACGCTCTCTATCGGTAATCCTCCGCTTCGCCGCTCTCCCTGGCCCGCTGGCGTATCCTGCCTCCCAGTATGTTCAGCATGGCCCCGCAGGCGGCAAAGCATATCACGTATATTTTGCCCACTGTGGTGGAAAACAGCACCAGCATAGCGCCCAGGTAAGGGAAATGCCGCTCTACCCGGCCTATCAGCTCCCTGTAGGCTACCGGGTCGATGTCCTTTTGCTCATTGGCATCCCCTTTGGTGACAAGCTGGCCCTCGATTATATTGTTTTCCAGCACCCGGTGTGCCACCACTGCGTCCTCCCGCCAAAAGGCGATGATTTCCCCTTCCCCCACTTCCTCGGCCGGGACGGGGGAGACATATATCACACTGCCCACAGGGATTTCCGGCTCCATGCTGCCGGTGACAATGTGGTAAATCTCATAGCCCAGCAGGCGCGGAAGCGTGGCGGCAAGGCTTAAGCCTATCACCAGCACCAATATCAGCGTGCCCAGCACATTGCACAGCAGGGCAATTATTTTTTTACTCATAGGTGTTCATCTTCCATGGAAACTTCCTCCCTGTCCCGCCGGAAAAACAGCAGGAACCAAAGGCCAGTGGCAATGGCGCCCAGCACCAGCACCCCGGCTGTAATCTTTGTCCACAGGGGGATATTTTGCCAGAACAGCTTTCCTTCCGACTGCAGCTCCATTTGGGAGGGCTTAAAGCCCTCGCCTGCATTGGCCAAAGGCACCTCGCCTTCATCAATGTCTATCAGCTCCGGCGGCTCTTCCGGCTGGGCCTCGGGCACAGGATTCTCCGGGATTTCCGCAGGGGCCTCAGAGGAGGGTTCAGACTCCTCCTCTTCCGGGGCAGAGGAAGGCTCTGCCTCCTCATCCTCGTCGGTGTCAGGCGTGTCTGCCGGGGTGATGACAGTGGCCCCGGGGCCGGAAGGAGGTATCACCGTTGTACCGCCGCCGCTCGGCGTGGTGCTGGGCTGGGTTATCCGGGTGTACACAAAGGTGAGGATATTTTCCATGGGGTTGGATGACAGGGTTTTGGTCAGGTTATAGCTTTGGGGCTGATAGCCCTCTATATAAAGGTAGGCCACCACAGGGCGATCCCCCACGTTGCCCATATAGGTTTCGCTGGGGGCCAGGGTGTTGCCCTGGGCGTCCTGGAAATTCACAGTGTATTCCACCATGTCGCCCTTTAAGCCATAGGCCACCACATAGTCCTGATCCCTTGTCACCAGGAAGGTGGAAAGCCTGTTGCCAACACCCAACACTTCCTCTGTGCCTTTGCCGCTTTCCCGGAAGCCTTTTATATAATATTTGCTGTCATTATCCAGGGTAACGGAATAATCCCGCAGGTTCACGCGCTCCCCCGCGGCCTTTTTCTCCGTTATCATGTTTCCCCCGTTGATTTTCCCCTGCTGCCCGGCGAAAACGCGGATCGTATAGATATACTGGGGCTTTGCCGCCAGAGCGGGGAGCGTACAGGCGCAGGCCAGACAGAAAGCCCCCAGGACAGAAAGAAGCCTGAAAAGAATGGATTTACCTTTCATGCCGGCTGCCCTCCTCTCCGCCTTCCCGCTTCTTTTTCACGCTGAAGCAGGCAATAATCAGCAGCAGGACGCCGCTGGCCGCCATAAGGGCATATAAGGGCAAAAGGTTGGTTTCATCGCCGGTTTTCACAACCTGGTTGCGGCTGCTGGTGTTGTTGTCGTTCACCTCGTCCACCGCAAACTCCAGTTCCACGTCCGCAATGGTATTCTGGTACAGATTGTTCTGGGTTTCCCCGTCCAGCGCCACATGCAGTTCTACCTTGGCTGTATCCCCGGTTTGCAGGGTGTCCAGATAGAAGAAGTCCTCCATGGAATCAGTGGCCTGGTGCAGCCCCTCTTTTTCAGAGGTTACACCGTCTGTTTCGCCGCCCACTGTTTCGCTGTCAAAAAGGACATTCACCTTTCCGGCCCTGTCTGTATAGGTGAGCCGGTAGGTATAGGCGCCGCCCTCTGCCACAGTGCCGTCCTCCAGGGAGGTGATGGCCTCGTTGAGCATATACCAGTTGGTGGCCTTGCTGCTCTCGTTGCGCAGGTTAATGACAATATCGCTGGAATCCCCGGGCTGCATACCCTGCACCAGCTTGCTGATACTTCCGGAATCAAAATTGCCGGACATCTTCTTGTCCTTTGTAAAGGTGAGGTACCAATTCTCCTCCTGCTGGCTGTCTATGGCCCCAGCCGGCAGGCAGAAAGCCCACAGGCACAGGGCCGCGAGCAGCCCTGCCAGCATGGGTTTTGCAAGTCGCTTCATGCCTTCCCTCCTCCTTTAGCCCAGGCGCAGGGGCTTGCCATTGGGATGCACATCCACATCCCGGCCCCAGGCGCTGATAATCGCGTCCTCAGCGTTGTGGGTCTGTACGGCGTTGGCTTCCACTTCCAGGCGGAATTCCACGCCGTTATAATCATAGGTGGTGCGGGTTACGGTTTTCCCGTCCACCTGCAGGGTTTCCTTTGTCACAAATTTCGCCACCCCGCCGTCAATGGTCAGGGTTTTGCTGAAGGGCAGGGCAACCTCCCCGGCAGCCAGCGGCTCTGTATAATACAGTACCAGCCGTTCCGCTGTGGTGGCAGTTTCGTCCTCTATCCATAAATCCTCATTTGCCCGCTCCAGCTTGATAAGCTCTGGGGAAAGCTCCTGGCATTTTTCCTCTTTTTCGCCCTTCACCCAGTACCGGTAAATATTCACCCGCACAAATTCGTCAATTTTCCCGCTGTTGCGCACAGTCAGCTCCTCAGGATACGCCTTGCCCAGCTTCAGGGTTTCCCCTTCTGCCAGCATGTTCCCCAAAAGCCCGCTGCCGCTCTCCTCCCAATTGCCGTCAGCCTCATTGCCGTAATTCCGGTAGGCCACGTCCTGGCCGTTTTCCACCAGCGTCACGCCGATGTTGTAAAGCTCCACCTGGGATTTATAGGTTTCCGAAAAATAGGTCAGCGCCGCCTGGGCACTGCCAATGCTGCTGGTGAGCAGCAGGGCCGCCGAGGCAATGAACATCAGCAGGGTGCCGATGGGCAGCGCCTTCCTCCTTCTGTTTTTCATACTCAGGCCCCCTCCTCATAGCTGGTAAGCACATTGCTCCAGTCGGCATAAGGATTGCCGTCTTTGTCATACAGCACCAGGGTGGATTCATACACTACCACCACGTTGAACTCGTCTCCCTCCTCCGGCTCCTCGCCAGCAGGGAAGCTTATCTTCACATCCAGGGTTTTGGTGGTTTCCCCAGGCTGCAAAATTGCTTCATAATACCACCAGCCGTCCTCCTCATGCCAGCCGCCCTCCGGGGCGCTGTAGGTAAGGCTGTGGCTGCCGTCTGTAAAGCCTCTGGCCCGCACAAAGACAGGGGACAGCTCTGAGGTGTTTTCAATGGTAACGTGCTTAGTCCAGTCAGAAAAATCCTCGTGGATTTCCGTTTCCTGGCCCAGGTACAGGGGATAGCCGCCTTTTGCCTGGGTATAGGTAGTGAAATATCCCCACGCCGCCGGCAGGGAAGCGCACACAGTCAGCACCGCCGCCAAAAGGGCCGCGCAAATGGAAGCCTTTTTCATCACGTCTCCCCTCCCCCATTGATTTCAGATTTTGTCAGGTGCCAGCCCAGCTTGCCGTCCTCGTCCGGCCCATAGGTGAAATGGTTCTGGATGCCATGGCCCTGGTTGGGGCCGTCCATATCGTTTGTAAACACAAACTCCAGGATTTCCTCCAGGGTCACGGTGGGATCCGCCGGGCTGGAGCAGCCCTCCGGCACCAGCGTGCAGCTTGCCCCTGAATAGATTTCCTCTACCGTCACAACAGAGCCTACAGGCAAATCTGTGAGGGTGAGGGTTTTTGTGCCTGCCTCTGTAAAGTCCAGGGAAACCACCTTGTCATACACCAGCTTGCCATCCCGGGTGGCCTTCACATGGAACACAAAGGTGTTGGCCTTTCCGGCAAAGGAGCGCAGGTTTTTGGTGATGGTGATGGAACCCAGGGCATCGTTTACGCCGGGCTTCAGGTATATTGTCACGTCCTCCAGCCACTCGCCGGGATTGGCGGTATTGATGACCCCGTTCTCGTCTGCCTCCTTGCTGGGCAGGGTGATAACCTCCGGGATGAAGGTGTACAGGTTCTGGCTGCCCTGGAACTGGGTAACCAGGCTGCCGGCCTTTTCTGTCACATAATCCTTATAATCCTCCCCCAGCTTGTGGGCAATCACCAGGTAGACCCCAGGCTCCAGCCCTGTACACTGGGTTTCGCCGCCCAGGGGCATATCCCTTTTCACCGGCTCTATCTCCAGCACATCCCGCAGCTTGCCGTCCTGCCAGAAAATTTTCTCCGCCGCATTCTGGGCAATTTCCCGCCAGCCCTCGCTGGTGATGTCGTCCTGAATCTCCACCTCCGGGAAATCCTCCGCGGGGGTGAAATCGTAGGTATCAAAAGAAGGGGAACGGCTCATGTCCGCCACTTTGTATAAATCAAAAACCAGCAGGGAGGAACTTCCGTCAGGGGCTGGCTCCAGCAAATCCTTCATCTCCTCCGACTTAGCCGGGTCGCAGGGGTATACGGTAAGGGAGCAAGGCCCTGCGGCGCCTGCCAGCATTTGCAGGGCCAGCAGCAGGCACAGGGCCGCCGCCAGGACGCCAGCCGCCCGGATCCATTTCTTTTTCATGGGCAAATTCCTCCTTTGGGATTGAAAGGCTATAGGAAGCCGCTATTTGCGCTTAAAGGGGTCCCGCAAATCCTCCGCTGTCAGGCGGGGGCGGCGCTTATAGAAAATCAGCAGGATGGCAAGCAGGATGAACAGCATGGGGACGCCCACAGCGGGAATTACCACATAGGTGGGCACCCGCACAGCCTCTGCCGCCGCAATCAGCGCTTCCTTCACGTCGCCAATGCGCTTGCCCCGCAAAAGCAGGCGGTGGGTATTGACGCCATAAGGGGTGCAGGTTTGCAGGGTGCAGTAATCCTCCCCCCGGTACAGCTCCATCTCCGAGGTGTCCTCCGGGAGGACAATGCGGATTTGCACAATTTGGTATGTAAGCACCTGGCCCAGGACTGTGACGGTGAAGATGTCGCCCTCGGAAAGCTTATCCAGATCAGTGAAAAGCTTGGCAGAGGGCAGGCCCCTGTGGCCGGAAATGGCGGCATGGGTATCCGCCCCGCCTACCGGCAGGCTGGTACCCTCAATGTGGCCGCTGGCAACCTGCAAAACTGCCTCGTCAGTGCCATGGTATATGGGCAGGCTCACGTCTATCACAGGTATGTTTACATAACCCATAATGCCGGTGCCCGACACATCTAAAAGACTGCGGTACTCCTCCGCCTCCTGGGGGGAGGGGATCCAGCGGTTGCCCTTGTCCCACAACCGTTCGTTGTAGGCCCGGGCCTCCTCCAGCAGGGCGTCCATTTCCTCCTGGGACATGCCTTCCACCGTCTCCACATAGGAGGCGATGGCCCGGGACTGGTGCAGGGAGTTCCACCAGTCGCTGAAAGTGGGATACAGCAGTAAGCAAAGCCCTGCAAGAATCACAACGGCTAAAAATATATTGATCATATTTTTTTTCAACCATTTTGCCATATGCAAGGCTCTCCTTACTGATGTTTATCCCCGCCGCCAGAGACAGCGGGGATAAAACGAATCAGTTATCTGTGTAATTTGGTGCGCTCTTTTTCAAGAGCACTGGGCTTAGCCCTTGGAACCCATGCGCTTCTTTACAAAGAGCAGGATGCCAGCGCCAACCACCAGCGCAGCGCCAACAGCGTAGAAAATGGTGGTGCCGATGCCGCCAGTGCTGGGCAGCAGGGTGCCGGTCTTGTTGACAACCTGAATAGCAGCGCCGTCGCCAGCTACAGGAGCGTTATCGTTCAGCTTGTCAGCGTCCTCGTCTGTAACATCCTCGTTGCCAATATACTTCTTTGTGACTGTGCAGGTGATAGTATGGGTAGCCGGATCCTTTTCACCCGCTGTTACAGTAATGAGAATATCAGCGGATCTGTTGTAACCGCCTTCAGGCACAGTAGTCTCGCTCAGGATATAGTTGCCAGGGCCAAGGCCGTTAAAGACAAACTTGCCTTCTGTCCCAGTTGTAATCTCAGTGCCTTTGCCTGCCTCATCATCAACTTTATCATAGAACATGCCTTTACCGTCAACTTCTTTAAAGAGTATAGGCTTACCCTTTACCCACTTACTGTTCTCGTCCTGCTCTGCAGTGTACAGTGTGAAGCCAGCACCTGCAAGCAGGTTATCATCACTAATTGCATCCTTATACTTGGTGCCGTCAATTTTCAGGGTGAATACATAACTCTCGTCCGGCGTGGTGCTGCCTATTCCCTCGTCATCAGGGTTCCTGGTGAAGTCAAGAGAGCCTGTGTTCTTGTTGGCATTATTATCATTAAGCCCAGTGCCATTTTCATCTGTGCCACTGCCCATTACGATGGCGTTCTCGTTCAGATATGCGTCATAGGTGAGGACAACTTTTACATACTCAAGCCCAGTTTCCTCGTCTGTAACTGTAGGCCAATCCTTCTCGCCAATGAAATCAAACAGGTTTTCAATTTTTACAGTGAAGGAAACGCCGGCCTTGCTTTCAGGCTCCTCCTCCAATGCATTGTACGTATTATCTGTATACTGGAACTTATAGCCATCTGCAGGAATTTCACTGCCATTTACAACTTGAACGTTTATATTCCCAGCATAGGTCAGGCCATCGGACATAGTATCCTTGAAACGGATCATGTACTTGTCAAAGCTGGAAAGCTGGGCTACAGGAATTTTAGCCTCCAGTTTAAACTGGAAGACTTCGCCAATGGTGTGGCCTGCGTCGTCAGTGAATTCGTCCGGGTTCACAGTCTGCACAGTCTTATCCATAGTGGTGTCAGTTGTCTTGGTCTTTACGCTGGTGTCGCCAATAATCTGAACCATCAAAGCGGAAAGCTTATCGCCTTCAGGAGCAGGATCATTTTCACGTCCATTGTCAACAATCAGATAATAGCCAGTTTCTACCTCAACTGTTAAAGAACTGCCATCTTCTGCCGGGCCCATGGTCTGATAAGCATCACCCCGGAGGGCTCTGAGCAGGTCGTTGGCAAAGCCTTCGCCAGCACCCAAAATGGCATCTGTAACGCTGCTGTCAACTGCAGTGCCAACAGACTGCAGAGCATCGGCATCAAAGCCGCCAAAGTTTACGCCATACTTAATGTTGGCAAGAGCGTCTTTCCCATCTTTTTCTCCAACATCACCAGTGAAAATCTGGTAAACGCTGTAGGTGTGGCCCGGGGTGGGATTCTCCAGGGTTAAGGTCTGCGTTTTAGCTGCCGCAACATTTTCACCCTCTGTTGCCATCGCCGGGATGGCCATAGCAAAGCACAGGGCCAGCGCCAGGGCAAGTGCTAAGAACTTTTTCATAGATTTCATACGCTCATTTCCTTTCTTATTTTTATATAATAGGTTTGCATTGGTTTTTAAGACTTTTGCACACCCTCCTTCCCCCGCCTCCGAGAAGTTTTATATACCAGGGCCAGCCCTGCCGCGCTTAACAGCGCCGCGCCTGCCCAAATATATCCCTGTATGCCTCCGCCGCCCGTTTTCGGCAGCTCGTAAGCATAAACGGTATTCACATAGGTGACAACCTGGATTTTGTCATCTGTTTCCCCAAGGTGTACCTGGCCCGACATAGTTCTGTCAGTGTCTCTGCCAAAGTCTGTCGGCTCGCCCTGCACCATCTGCCCGATTTCCTTGTTATACTGCGTTATATAGGCAGAGCAGAGGTAATCGTTATCCGGGTCTTTTTCCTTTATCTTATATCCCGTAACATTGCCGTTATCATCCTTCACCTCTTCCAGCCCGCCGGAAACCTGCTCCCGGTTTTCTGTAACCGTATACTTAGTTCCATCCGGCAGCATGTTGATGATGATATACTCGCCGTTTTTCAGGGTGAAGTCCGCGCCGCTATGCAGCACCATGTCTTTGTCCAGTATGCCGCCGCCGTCTACAACAGGCTGGCCGTCGGCGTTATACTTGGCATAGGAGTAGTCGTCCGGCAGCCTGCCGCCGTCGGCTGTAGTCAGCTTTAAGTTGAAGATGAATTCCTCATCATGGCTGGGAAGCTGGCTGATGTCAAAGCCGCCAGAGGACAGGTTCCCTCCAACTGTCAGCCCCTCCACCTTCTTCTCTATCTTCAACTGCGTGTAGGCTTCCTCCACCGTTGTGGTGCCGCCATGGACAGAGGGCAGTGTAAACTGCATCCAGCAGGTAGAGCCGGAAGCGCCGCGCTCGGTGTAGTAGAAATCCAGTTTGTAGCCGCCGGATTGCCCCTGCTCAATGTAGTTCCACAGGTCTACATACTCGCCCACTGAACGGTGTACGCCGCCGATATCGCAAATCAACTGGGAATTCCCACTTGGGTCGGTCAGGAACACCCACATGTCATCATCGCCAAAGAACAGATACTCCAGCGGGCCAGCATAATTTGCCGTCAGGTCAAATTCTATCGTGCTATGCATGGCAAAATAGCTGTTGTGGGCTATACCGTTGTCACTGGTTGGCATCTTAGTCCAGTCACCTATTTCTCTAAAATACCGGATGTTTTCCGGGTTGCCAAATAGGCCGTCACCATCTGGATTGGGGAAACTATCCATTGGCCAGAAATGGTTCGTCCAGATCTTTTTCTTGTTTTGTATTCCATCATATTGGCCGGGATGGCTGAATCTGTCCAGCCCGGTAAGAGCCGCACCATCTACGCTTACGGAAGTGAGCGTGTAGGTATCACCTAAACGGTTAAACGTCAGCCCGCCATTCTCAAACACACGTTTTCCCGTAAATGTGCCTGTGCTGAACAGGTCAGGGACTTCAATACCTTCGGCAAATTGCAGCACACCATTTTGTATACCTGTGACAAGGCCGAATGTACAACCTTCATAGCTGGCTGTATTAAACTTATTGAGATAGTTGCCGTTCCAGCTTAAAGTTCCATAATCGGTGCCGGCATTATTATTGCCGAAAGCAAAGGGGACTCCTGTCTTTTTAAAATAGGCGTTTATGCCGCTTGACTTTGTATCCAGTATTTTCTTATCCCCAGGCCCGGAGCTGATATCATAGTCATAAAAAACTCCGTTAACTGTTTCCGGCCCATCAGTAGGCTCATATACAAGGCGCAGGATAGATTCATGGGCAATATGGATGTAGACATCCTCGCCATATTTCCCCGCCGCATCTCTTCTGTTGGTAAAATGCAGCTTATTCTCGCAATTCGCTACCAGTTTGTCTTCATCCGGAACAATGTCGCGGCACGATTCTCCATAAATATCCCAATACACCGGCTTGCTCCGCTCTTCCTCGTCCATTATATCCTTCGCGCTGTCTTTCAGCACCCAAATCTGCTTCAAAATGTAAGAATCAGACTTTTTGCCTGTGTCCGGGTCTACCAGCGCGTCAATATAGTGGATGTTGGGCTTTGTGAAATAGGTACAGACATCATCCGGATCGTCTGTTTTGCCCTTTGCCTTATAGATTTCCGTCAGCTTTTCCGTTGACTTGACCTTTCCATATTTATCCGCGCTTGTCTCAATCTGCAAATTGGTCAGTGTCTGTATCGGGGAATTAACGGGTAATTTCCGCGTGCCACCGTTGCTTGCCGCGCTGGTGTCAATTACAGACAAGCTGTTTGCGACATCATTGGCAAGCCTCCTGTCCACCCTGTCCAGATAAGCGTAATACTCCACTGCATAGTGGGGGTTTACAGAGGTGTTTGTGGTCAGGGCAATGGTGTTCCGGCTTACGGCCCGGTTTGCGTTCTCAGGCTCTTCGGCGGTTGTGGGCATGGGCACCCCCTGCTTATGCACAACCATATTCATAATGACTTCCTCGCTGTCCTGGGTCACCTCCCGGGAATCCAGCATACAAATATCCGATTCTTCGCTGACAGCAAGGCGCTGCTCCTCCACCATCCGGGGCGCATTCTGGATGTCCTCTTCCGCTTTTGCCGCGGCAACGGCCTCGGCGCTGGGGTAGATAACCTTTTCGCCCACAGCCTCTTCGCCGTTTCCGGCAGGCGCCAGCATGGAAAGGATTACGCCTACATCACCTTCCGCCTCGCTTGCCACGTCCTCCGGCGTCAGAGCCTTGATCTGCTCCTCCAGCTCCTGGGTAGATCGAACCTCCACTGTCACCCGGCAGGCGGAGATATCCAGCTCCTGCCCGCCATAGCGCAGCTTATAAGACATAACCTCCAGAGGAGACAGGCCTGTTTCCTCCTGGGATTCGCTTTCATCCTTCCCCGCCTGCACATAGTCGGCATAGGGCAGATAGGCCGGTTCGCCTGCCTGCACCTTTTCCACCACGAACTCCACCGGCTGCTCCAGATACAGCACCGAGTTTGCAGGCAGGATGCCGCCTGTTGCTACGATAGCGCCGCCCAGCCGCAGCTTGGGCGCGGCCTCTGCGGGCTGGGAATCGGTTTCCGGCTGGGAAACTGTCTCATCCGCCAACTGGCTGGAGGAACTTTCCTCCTGGATCGGTTCCTCCGGGCTTTCCGCAGCAGAGGGCAGCGGATCCCCTTCATCCTTTGTATCTGCTGCCTGGCTTTCCGTTTCTTCCTCTCCCCATTTCAGGGCAGGATCCGCCTGGGAGGAAACTTCCGGCTCCTCCGGGCTTTCCGGCTCCGCCTGCTCCGGCAGGGTGGCGTCACCCTCTACATGGAACACCAGGTTAAAGAGGGAATCTGTGTCATAGGAGAAGGACTGGGACACGTGAAGCACATTGGCGTCCTCATCCTCCTGCTCCTGCACGCCGTTCACCTGATCGGCGTCAACCTTCACCGGGGCTTTGCTGCCAAAGCCCAGCAGCGTCTCCTCCTCTATCTGGGTGACAGCCCCGCCGCCTTCTCCCAGGGTTACAGGAAGCTGCTGTGCCCGTTCCCTGTCCAGCACCATGCCAGGCACTGTCTCCAGGGTGTCATCCTCCGGGGCCTCCGCAAAGGCAACGGCGCACACCTTGCCGCCCTCGGCGGAAACGCCCTCACCGAAAAATTCCGCTTTCAGGGAAACCGGCCCGTCAAAGGGCACCTGCTCCCCGTTTTCATCCTGCAAGCCCACTTGCAGCAGGGCGTGGAGGGCATACTCCTCATCCTCCATAGCCTGTTTCAGCTTGGCCTGGCGCTGGGCAAGCTGCTGGGGATCTTCCAAGCGCTCCACCACCAGATGGGTTCCCTCCGGCAATTCCCCTTCCACTTTCACCTTTAAGGTGGCGTCCTCATAGGCAGCTTCTTTCTGGGGCGCCTTGTCCGGCTGAGGCTCTGCCTCCTCCGGCTGGCTGCTGGGGGTGTCCTCCCCGCTTTCCAAGCCGCTGCTCTCTACATCACTGCTGGCAAGGCCGCTGCTTTCCAGCGCGCTGCTGGAGGCAGCGCTTTCCTCCAGGGCGCTGCTCTGTTCCCCGCCGCTTTCCGGCAGGCTTTCCACTGTGCTTTCTTCCTGCTCCGGCTTCCGGAAGCATTCGTTGCCATGCTCATGCTTCTCTGTTTGCAGCATACCGCAGGTAAGCACAAGCACCTGATCTGTCTCCCCGCCTTCCGGCAGGCTTTCCACCTTAGAAAGCGTCCCGTCCTCGCCCAGCACGGAATAGCATTCCTTTGTATGGGCGTGCAGGCTGATTTCCGGCTTGCCGCAGGTGAGGATCAGCTCTGTCTCTTTACAGTCGTCTGTATGGATGTGGGAGCCAGCCCCAGCCTCCTGGCCGCAGACAAGCTCTTTCTCAGAGCAGTCTGGCCCGTGGCTGTGTCCAACCCCTTCTTCCAGGCCGCAGACCAGCTCCTGGTTTTCATCATAGCAGGCAGCGCCATGGGCATGGGCCGGGGACTCCTCCAACTGGCAGGTTAAGGCTTCCTCATAGCAGTCATCCAAATGCACGTGGCCCACTGTCTGCTCTTGCCCGCAGATCATCACCTCGCGCTTTTCATAGCAGGCTTCCACGTGGTGATGCTCCCGGATTTCCGGCAGGGCGCACACAAGGGCCGCTTCCTTATCGTAACAGTTATCATTATGTTCATGGACTACATAGTTTGCGTAGCCGCAGGCAAGCTTTTCCTCTCCGTCAAAGCACGCCTCAGAGTGCTGGTGGACAGGCACCGCGCAGTCCAGCACCATGTCCCGCCGGGCCATTGCCTGCCCCTGCTGGATCATAAAATAAAAGGTGCCCACTGTTACAACCAGCGCAAGGCCCGCTACCACCGGAATCCATCGGCGAACCCGCCGCCGCTTTCCCAGCATTTTTGCCGCCTGCTTGTCAAATACCGCGTTTGCCATGCTCTCCATCCTTTCGTGCTTTCAATACAGGGCACTTAGAACCTGTATTCACAACCTGTAACCACCGTCTAAACGGCCTTTTTGAAGCCACTCTATGTTAAATTTTCTTGCAAGGCGACAGCCTTGCTGCGAACATTTGCCTTGATTGGCTTCAAAAATTCCCGCTCATCCGGCAATTTCGATTATGAATACAGGTTCTTACTTTACCGCCCCCAGCCCGCTTAAGGGCCATACCCGGAACAAAAGCTTTCCTACAATCAGTTCCTTGTTTACACAGCCCACCGCTGTGTTCCGGCTGTCAATGGAGGTTTCCCTGTGATCCCCCATGACAAAAATGCGTTCCTCCGGCACCTGGTAAGGCAGGGTGATGTTGCACTCCCCCAAGGCCTTGCCGGAAACATAAGGCTCCTCCAGCTCCTCACCGTTTACAAACACATTGCCGTCCTTATCTATATCCACCCAGTCGCCGGTTGTGGCGATAACCCGCTTCACCAGCAGGGTGTTGTTGTAATAAAAGGCGATAACATCCCCGGTGGCGAAGTCTGAGGTGTTCATGGTCACCACAATGTCCCCGTCCATCAGGGTGTTGGTCATAGACGTGCCGCTTATGCGCAGCACCGGGAACACCAGCACCGCCACAATCACCGCGGCGGCGGCCGCCACCATCAGGGCAAAGACTGTGGTGCGCAGCACCCGGCTGTGCTCCTTCTTGCTCAGTTCCTTTTCAAGCTCTGCCTCCACCTGGGCAACAGTGGGCAGATCCACCTCTTTTTCCTTTTCTTCCTTCTTTTCTTCCTTCTTTTCTTTCTTTTCCCTCAAGCGCACCCCTCGCTTCAACTGATTTATGAAGTACCCGTCCGGCCCTGAGTGGCCTGCTGCCTTTCAGGGACTGCCGTGGGGCCGCGCTCCGTTATAGCGTATGCGGTTCAAATAAGGATAAGGCGCCTTTTGAACCGGCCTTCCCCCGTTTTCCACCGCGTTTACTAACCCGCTTTATCCACCATACAGACACATCCGGTTTGATTCAGGAGCCTTCCTCCACCCGCTGGGAGCGCAGAAGCATCCTGCTCTGGGGCTGTAATTTCCCCTGTACCACCTGTACCACTTCCAGCACCCGGGGCGCCTGCTGCTCCCTGCCCCCTCTAACAGGCGGCGGGGCCAAAGGCATTCCCTGGCCCTGGGCGTGGCGGGGCTTCCTCCCAGCGGAAGGCGGCTCCTCCCGCTGCTGGGGGCGGGGCGGCGGGCTTGCGTATACCTGCCGCCGGGGGGCCTCCTGCAAAACAGGCGGGGGCAGAGGCGCAGCCTGGCCTCTTCCCCGCACCTGGGCAAAATCCATGTCAAAATCTTCCTCCGGCGCAAAGCCCTGCCTTTGCCGCTGGGCCTGCAGGCTTTCCCGAAGCTGTAAAATCTGGGCGTCCTTATCATTCAGGCGTTCCTTCAGGCGCTCATACCCTTCCTCCAGCTTGCTCATTTCCTCCTGCACCTCGGCAAGCTTGGCCTTCGCCTTTTCCGCTTCCCTGCCTTGGGCCAGCAAAAGCTGCAAAAGCTCACGCCTGCCCAGCTTATGCAATTCCTTGTCAGTCAATGGCGCGGCTCCCCCTTTCATCCGGCAGGCCCGTCGCATTGCCGCTGCTATCAGGCTTAGCATGAAACGGGCGGCCGCCCGTTTCATTTTCCATATGGAAAATGGCCTTGCGACATACCCATTTAAAAAACATGCTTCTAAACTGAAAACCAATGTACAGTATACAGTATTACACTATGCTAAACAAAACAAGAACAATATTACTCCATCCATAATACTACACCATCTACCGGGAAAAATCAACCCCGGGCGGCCCGAAAAACCACCTTTCGCCGCCAAGTGTATGATTAAGCGGGAGGCCTCCCGCTTAACTTTGGAATATTCCAAAGTCGCCCAGTCCTGCCTTTACATGTATTATACTATGGATCCGCCCTCTTTGCAAGGCCAAACACCAGATCTGGCGGCTTGTCACCTTTTTGTAATATCCGCAGGCAAATCCTGTATACATTCAATTTACGATTCATTCTTATTTTACTCGTATAAGCTGGAAAAGTCTACCTGCTTTCTGCACGAAGATTCTCCTCTAATTTTATGCAATTTTGGATGGAAGGGAAAACCAGCGCTGCCTCCTGAAAACAAAAAAGGGAATCCCGCAGGATCCCCTTTCACTTTGCAATATTCTTTTTAGATAAACTTGGCAGGGCTAATCTTCACGCCAGGGCCCATGGTGGCGCTTACCACGCAGGAGCGCACATACTGGCCTTTAGCGGCGGAGGGCTTTGCCTTCACAATGGCGTCCATCAGGGTGTTGAAGTTTTCAGAAAGCTTCTCCACGCCAAAGGAAACCTTGCCGATGGGGCAGTGGATGATGTTGGTCTTGTCCAAGCGGTACTCGATTTTACCAGCCTTGGCTTCCTGGACAGCACGTGCCACGTCGGGGGTCACAGTGCCGGCCTTGGGGTTGGGCATCAGGCCCCGGGGGCCTAAGAGCTTGCCCAGACGGCCTACCATGCCCATCATGTCCGGGGTGGTAATCAGCACGTCAAAATCCATCCAGCCTTCGCCCTGGATCTTCTGCACCATTTCCTCAGAGCCTACAAAGTCCGCGCCAGCGTTCTGAGCGTCCTCAATCTTCTCAGGCTTGCAGATAACCAGCACCCGCACGTTTTTGCCGGTGCCATTGGGCAGCACGATGGCGCCGCGCACCTGCTGGTCTGCATGGCGGCCGTCAACGCCCAGCTTCACATGCAGCTCTACCGTCTCGTCAAACTTGGCGGTGCCGGTCTTTACAGCCAAATCAAGGGCTTCGTTTACCTCATACAACTTCTGGCGGTCAATGAGCTTTGCGCCCTCTCTATATTTCTTACCGTGTTTCATTCGTCTATACCCCCTGCCCCTTAGTCTACAACTTCGATGCCCATGCTGCGGGCAGTGCCTGCGATCATGCTCATAGCGGCCTCGACAGAGCCGGCGTTCAGGTCGGGCATCTTCTGCTCGGCAATCTTCTGCACCTGCTCCCGGGTGATTTTGGCAACCTTCTTTTTGTTAGGCTCGCCGGAGGCGGACTCAATGCCGCAGGCCTTCTTGATGAGGACAGCGGCGGGAGGGGTCTTGGTGATGAAGGTGAAGGAGCGGTCGGCGTATACGGTGATTACCACAGGGATAATCAGGCCCACGTCGTTCTTGGTGCGCTCGTTGAATTCCTTTGTAAACGCCATGATGTTCACGCCATGCTGGCCAAGGGCAGGGCCGACAGGGGGGGCCGGGGTTGCTTTGCCGGCGGGGATCTGGAGCTTTATAAAGCCCGTAACTTTCTGTGCCATTTTCTGATCTCTTCCTTTCCGTTGTGGTTCGGACGACCCAGGCGGCTGCGGTATTCCGCTTAAAAATCCGCCTGTATCTCCCACTGGGCAGCTTCCTGCCCAATACAGAGCAAATCAAACAAAAACCTTTCTTTCCGGTGACTTCCGGCGCTTAGCCCACAGGCTCCGCCTGATCCAGCTCCAGCTCCACAGGGGTGTCCCTGCCGAACATGGAAACCGTCACCCGGACGCGGTTCTTCTCCACGTCCAATTCCTCCACTGTGCCGATGAAGCCCTCCAGGGGGCCGTCTACGATGTTTACCGAATCCCCCACCTGGTAGCTGATTTCAAACTCCCGGTTCTCTATCCCCAGCCGGGCGACTTCGTCCTCCGTCAGGGGGATGGGCTTGGAGGAGGGGCCGACAAAGCCTGTGCAGCCGCGGATGTTGCGCACGGCATACCAGGATTCGTCTGTCATAACCATTTTCACAATCACATAGCCGGGGAAAATCTTGCGCTCCACTTCCTTGCGCTTGCCGGCGTCCGTGATTTCAGTGACCTTTTCGGTGGGCACACGGATCTCTTGAATCAACTCCTGCAGTTGGCGGTTCTCCACCGTTTTTTCCAGGTTCGAGGCCACCTTGTTCTCATAGCCGGAGTAGGTGTGTACCACATACCATTTTGCTTCCTCTGCCATGTGTTACCTCCGATGCAGCCATCTCAGCCCTTGGCCACGTCCATGACAAGGCCCAGAAGGTTCATGAACACAGTATCCAAGGCAAACACAAACAGCCCCAGCACAATGATGGTGACCAGCACCACCCCCGTGTTCTTGAAAACGGCCTTGGGCGTGGGCCAGACAATTTTTTTCATTTCGCCCTTGCAATCCTTAAAGAACTTTGCGATGCGCTTAAAAAAGCGCACAAAGGGGTTTTCCTTTTTCTCAGGCTTCTTTTCGGTCTTTTTTGCGTTATCCGCCATGCTGACACCCCTTATCTTGTTTCCCTGTGCAGGGTGTGTTTCCGGCAGAACCTGCAATACTTATTCATTTCCAGTCTGTCGGGGTCATTCTTCTTGTTCTTCTTGGTGAGATAGTTCCTCTGCTTGCACTCTGTGCAGGCCAGTGTGATCTTCACGCGCATTTGTCGGCACCTCCCGTTTTACGGAAATAAATTTGGGGTCTCCCCCAGCCTCCCTCCAAAAAGGGCCAGCCGCCTGCATTTCCAGGCAACACAAATAAAGCCTCTTTTCGAGGTGCTCCCAGTATACCACATCTTGTTGGGGCTTGTCAACTTTTTCTTTTGGGCGGGCGTGCGGCGGCAGGCGTCTGCCCCCGTTGCAGTAAACCCGCGGCGGATGGGAATATCGTAAAAGTCTGGCGGGAGCGCTTGGAAAAGCAGCCCACGCAGCTTGTATTCCGCGATTCCCCACTCTGAAAAAGCAGCGGATTCAACAGCTATGATAATATAAAACCATGTGAAAATATTTTGAAATGTATACTTTTTAGCAATCCAATCTGAAAACTTTTTGTTTGTATAATTTTACCACTATTTCCCCCAAAAAGCAAGGCTTTTACCCTGTGTTTTGGATAAATCTGTTTATCCTGCCCGCTGGCAAAAAGGTATGCAATTATTCACGTCACTTTTTGACAGTTGGTACCACCCGGCTTCAAAATCCGACTGGCTAAAGAGATCATATAAGATAGTGCAGGTATATCCTCCACATTCAAATTGATTCTGAAGCCGTTTCCCTAGCAGCATTATATAGTCATAGTCTTGATCTGCGTATCGGAAAAGCAATATTGGAATAATATTATCACTGGATGCTGTACGAAGATTGTCTGCCGCTTCGCCAAATTTTTCTGCTTCTACAGTCTGCGCATCGAATAATGCAAGTATATTTTCTTTCGGGAGAAGCCGTTGATTTTGTGCCAGAATATATGCAATTTCTGCACTTATCTGTGGAACCAAAATACTGTTAGAAGTTTCATAGTTTAAATTGTATTCGTCTCTAAGAGTTTTTAAGACAGAGGTTTCTGTATAAGCCGCAGCCACTTCAATCCCGTCAATGGGATTATGGACAAGCCTAATCAGCTTCTGCGACACATTGCTTTTGCAAACCTGGCGCTTCACCCCAAGAACGCAGGGAAATGCCGCTGGATATGTTAGTTTTAAATCATTAGATGCGGCGGCTACTAAAACAGCACTGCTTTGGAGTTGATGCAGTAATGGCAGCATCTGCCTGGCATACAGCAAATGATACATTCGCAGACTCGTAGATATGATATCATATTTTTCTGTGATACAGTATTGCAATGCACGAATCAATGTAGGAAGTGAATGGTTACTATATCCATGATTCATCATTAAACCGGAAATCACAACTTGTTCCAAAGTTCCTTTTTTATGCAAGCTTTCAATCAAAAGCGCCGTACATAAAGTCCCGTGAGTAACCCGCAGGGGAAAAGAAGATGATGGCGTTCCCTTATTGCCGCCGTTTCCTTCCAGTTCTTTTACAGAGAAGCGCTTTTGATAGTATGGCACAAGCTTATGCAGTACTTCCCAGTCAATCCTATCATCGATCACGCAAATTTTTATCGGCACCATATCCCGCCTTACTGTTATAGTTGATAAAATTAAAACATACTTTCAACTTTATCAGATAGATAAGTCATGTTGGGCTGCCCCGCCTGCTATTCCTCCCGCTGGCTCAGCAGGAGGATAGGCTCCGTTTTGAGATTCCGGTTTACCAAAATCACCGACAATGTAAGGGTAAACAGCAGCAAAAAGGCGGAAATTCCCGCCGCTAAGGGCAGCGCCGCGCCTTCTGTGGCTAATCGGGAGGCTAAATCTCCGTTTGCCTCTTCCGTCACCCAGGAACTGAATTCCGTACTGTAGGCAGACTCCTGCTCATTTCCCAGAGATTCCATCTGGTTTGCGGCAAGCAGGCCAACCCCGCTTCCCAGCACCACCGCCACAACAGCCAGCCCCATTATGCCGCCAATGAGGGAAACGCGGCACTGACGGCGGCTCATGCCCAAGCCGCGCTCGATAGCCGTTCTTTTTTTCTGTTTCACAATAAAGAAGTACAGGAGCAGAAGGATGATGATCATGGCCGAAAGCATCCCGGCCATGCACAGCAAGGCCGCTATGCTGCCTGTCTGCCGCAGATTTTCCGCAATCTGTTCATAACCGTTGTCATCATAGCTGATTTCCAGAAACTCGCCTGCCCCCGATTTTTGAAAGGCACTGTCAAAAGCGGCAACCGAACCATTGGGGATCTGAAAAGAGGTGGTATAGGCAAGCATGGGGCCGAAATCGGCAATATTCTGCTCATCGGACGCCTGCACGGATTTTGAGGGGATAATTACCGTATCCCTTCCCAGCTCGCTTATGTGCGCCTGATCGGGATTGGGTCCCTGATAGCGGTAAATCCCAACAATTTCATAGGCCGCGTCCCAAAAGACCGGGTATACATCCCCCTGGGTATTGGCAAGTGAGAAATCAATAGCGCCAAAGTTATAACCAAAGGTGAAGCCGGGGCTTGTCCTATAGTTTGCGAAAAACAGCGGCAGTTGAAGGCTGTCCCCCACTTCCAAGCTGTTGTGCTTTGCAAAGTCCTCCGGCACCATGCAGGCCAAAGCCCCGCTTTGAAACTCCTCTTCTGAGATTTCCCGCCCCGCAGACACGGTCGCTTCCCTCTTATGGAAGGATGGCAGGAGGGAACAGCTTTCAGTAGGCAGTACGGGGAGGATATCTTCAAAAAGTGCCTGCCGTTCTACAAGGCTCAGCCAGCCCTTTCCTCTCGCTGTTTCATAGAAGCCGTCCGTCACTTCTTCCCAGCGCACCCCATCCGGCATATTCATGTCGCTGTCCAGTCTGACGCCCTGCCCATCCGTCTGGGTAGATTCAGGCCGGAGCCAGGGCGTGAACTCCAGTCCCGAGGGTATCTGCACATCCGGGTGGGTGTTAGCTTGATACTGCAGTCCGGCAATATATGTTTTTCCAGCTTCTAAAGGGGCCGGGTTCTCTGTGAAATGGTCGCAGAACCAAAGGGTCTTGCTGCCGCGGGCGTCTCCCCACAGGACTTTTTTAATGTCTACCAGCACAGGCTGGGTGGGAATACAGTCTTCCACCGGGCTGAACTCAATAATAAGATAAAAATTGTATTCTTCCGCATTGATGGGGGTTCTCTCGCAGTCCTGCAAAAGAGCGCCATAGTATGGGCGCTTTTCCGGGCCTTTCAGATACTCCGCCCCCTCAAACTCCAGGACGCTCTCCGGCAGGACGGTATCATAGGCAGGATATGTCCAGTGAACATACTCCTGCAGCGCGGCATCCCACTGGTCGTATGTGGCGGTTTGAGTTTCCTTTTGCGTCACCGTGCCGATAGTGGTAAAAATTTCTTCCATCTTTTTCAACTGCTGAGCCGACTTCATCCACAGGGCCGCGCCGACCATCAGCAGCGCTGTGCCCGCCGCCAGCAGGATCAGGAATAAAACCAGCTTAAACGGAGTCCTGAAAAGCTGCTTGATACTGTTTCCCATAATTTCCTCCTATTGCAGGGCAGTCCCATCTTTACGATGGGACTGTCCCTATTCCATATAAAAAGCATATCGTTTTTACAAAGCTTTCAGAAAGGACTTGAAAAACAGTATCTAAAAGGTGTCTTATACAAAAAAACTAAAGGTTTCATACAGCTCTTTCCTCTCTGTCCAGCTTTCCGTCTGTCATTCGGTAAACCACATCTGCCTGCGCGGCAATGTCCAAATCGTGTGTAACTACAATTACACAATAATTTTTTTCTGCTACCAACTGCTTGAGCAGGCCGATAACCACCTTCCCATTCTCTGTGTCCAGATTGCCTGTAGGCTCATCCGCCAAAATCACTTTTGCCGAGGAGGATAGCGCCCGCGCGATTGCCACCCGCTGCTGCTCTCCGCCGCTGAGCATCGCCGGAAACTTCTTTTCCTGTTCTTTCTTCAGACCAACGCTTGCCAGCAATTCCCTAGCCCGTGCGGCGGCCTCTTTTTGGGAACGCTTTACAATCTGCATGGGGTACATCACGTTTTCCAAAACGGTAAGAGTGGGGAAAAGATGGAATCCCTGATAAATAAGGGAGACGTTCTCCCGCCGATGGCGTTCCTGTCCAATCTCGTCAAGGGGCGTTTCCCCCACATAAACGGAACCTCTCACAGGCGTTCCCAAGCCGGCAAGCACAGAGAGCAGGGTTGTTTTCCCGCTGCCGGAATGACCAATTATAGCATAAAATGTTCCCGCTTCAAAGGAACACGACACGTCTTTCAACGCCTGGACTTTTTGATATTTGCTTTGGTAGATATAGTCCACATTCTTTGCAGAGAGCATTTCCATAACGGTACTTCCTCCCTTTCCATTCTCAATCGATCTTTGTTAACAATTCTAAGACGTTCATGCTGAACAGGAACGCCAGGGCAATGATAATACTGAGAAAAGCGCAGACTAAAAAGATGCCCTCCATCACAAGGATATCGCCCAGGCCCAGGCTGGTTGCCGCCAGCAGTACAGGCAGGGTGACAACACAGCCCAAAAGCATCAGCAGGGCGTTTTCCAAAAAGCAGCGCAGGGCGCATAGAAAGCCGGGCCGTCCCAGAGACAGGGCAATCGCGATTTCCCTGCGGGAGCTGCGCAGCACCAGAAACAGAACGAAAACAATCAATAAAACTATAAGAGATAAAAACGGGGCCTGAAACCACCGGAAAATACGGATATTCTCCTGTATCCTGTCTGCGGTTTCTATAAACAGCCTGTCGTTGACTTCCAGCGCATTGCCCTCCCGCTCTTTGAAGGAGTCGGGATCAACCTCCTGAAAGCCCGCTTTTTTCATCCCGGCCTTCCATTCGTTAAGCTGTAAAGGGTCAGCCACTGTCCCCTGAAAGGACGCATACGTATAATCCAAGCCAGCGTCCTGCAAAAAAGACTGAAGCCAGCGGGCCGGAACTGCCACATCGCTGGCATTGCCCGCAGCAACTTCGCTGGAGACATAAGTACCCGCTACGACCAGACTGGCCTTTCCAACCTCTACAAAGCGAAAATGCATGTCATCCTCCTCATATTCCCAGACATACAGAGGAAATTCTATCGTACCGCCCAGGGAAATGCGGTGGCGGGAGGCGTAATCCGTGCTGATAACGCAGGCAGGCTGATCGCCGGAAAACAAGCTCTCATCCCACCCCTGGGCGTAGGATATCTGTTCCCGTATAAGAGGGGAGAGCAGGCTGCTGTCGTTAATCCCTATCATAGAGGTGTCGCAATATTGAATAGGCTGCTTCTGGTTCTTTTCATCTATGTTCCCGCCCGCAAGCATGGTGTAGAGGGAGTCACTGATGCCCCCGGAAAGCAGGGCCTCTATATGCTTCTGATCGATTTCCAGCCCCGCCTGCCGATTCCCATTCGTGCCGACCACCTGCACGGTTACTGGTATCGTTTGCGAAAGGTTCCGCAGTATAGCCTCATTGTTTTGGATGTTCCCCATGTAAAACGCGATACAAAAAATCACTAGAATCCCAAATAAAAAAACCAGAAAACTTTTCCCTTTATTGCGGTATAAATCCCGCCAAACTTCAGTTAGCGCAAACATGATATTCCTCCGGGATGGGCAAACAATAATTTTACACAAATTTTACTACCAGTGAATGCTTTTTGTCAATAGAAAAACCTAAAAAAGCTATCTCCGTTTTCGTTTTATAAAAAAGTATAATGAAACAGGGTAATGAAAAATGGAAGAAATCCGAGCAAAGATTGACGATATTAAGGCCGAACAGCGGGAACAGCGCAATAAAGGGCGTATCCCTTCGCCTGACGAACGCGGACTTGCCGGAAAAGCCGAAACGCAAGCGGCCATATCACACCGTTAAAACAGTGAAGCGCGCGCCGAAGGGCGAAAGCATAGAGAAACGCCCCGCCGAAGTGGACACGCGGGAAGATGTGGGACATTGGGAAATGGACACCGTTTATTCAAAAAAGAAGAGTTCAAAGAAAACCCTTCTTGTGCTGACCGAACGGAAAAGCCGTCTTCCCATTATGGAGCTAATGCCAGATCGGACGGCTGAAAGCGTGGTTGCCGCCCTTGACCGTATAGAAAGGCGTTTCGGTTCGCGCCTATTCCGGTTGATCTTCCGAACGATCACCGTTGACAACGGCAGGGAATTCGCGGATGTGGAACGGCTGGAACCTTCCGCACTGACGAAGGGAAAGCGCACAGCACAAAGGTTTACTATTGCCAGCCATACAGCAGTTACGAGCGGGGAAGCAATGAAAACGAAAATAAAATAAAGCGGCGGCACTTCCCGAAAGGAACGGACTTCGGGAAAGTAACCGCCGCAGAAGTCAAGCGCGTGGAAATCTGGATTGCAAACTATCCGCGTAAAATATTAGGCTGGAAAACATCTGAAATGGTCTTTCGTGCCGCCGTCGCCGCCCTCTGAAAAAATATTTCAAATTTTTTCGCATTTGCTCTTGACATTTCCGGCCTGCAAAGATTTTTGACAAGCACAAACCCCAGTTAGTATTCCTGCTTCCCTGTAAGCCGCCGAAAACATTCCTTATAAAGCCCCTCAGTAGTGTGCACGATATCCTTCGGCAGCGCTGGCCCAGGCTCTACTCCATCCAGCCCATTGTCTGTAAGCCAATCCCGCACGAACTGCTTGTCAAAGCACTTTGGCGATATGCCCGTCCGGTAGTCCTCCGCTGCCCAAAACCGGCTGGAATCCGGTGTGCAAATTTCATCGCCCAAGGTGAGAGTACCATCTCCATCATACCCAAACTCGAATTTTGCGTCTACAAGGATGATGCCCTTTTGTAAAGCGTGTGCTGCACAGGTTTCATAAAGAGCAAAGCTGATTTTATAGATTTTTTCTGTCTCATCAGGGCCCAAATCCTGCCGCAGCTTTTCCATTGATATATTTTCATCGTGCCCCGCGCTGTTCTTTGCCGCAGGCGTCAGGACAGGCTCCGACAGCTTTTCTGCCAGTTGATACTTGTTCCCATTATAACTCCCAGCCGCCTGATACTCTTTCCACAAGCTGCCAAACATATAGCCCCGCACGATGAATTCGTAAGGCAGCATGTTCAGTTTCTTAACCAAGACTGTGCGCTTTTGGCAGGGCTGGGGCAGCCCCGCAGGGTTAGCTGAAAGGATGTGGTTTGGCACAATAGCGCGGGTATAATCAAACCAGAAATTGCTAATCTGCGTAAGCGCCACTCCTTTGTCTTTTATAACGGAGTCCAGGATGACATCGAATGCCGAGATCCTGTCCGTAGCTACGATGGCCAGTTGGCTTTCTCCCGTTTCGTAAACTTCTCTTACTTTGCCGGAAATAATTTTTTTCATAGGCTCATCCCTTTCCGAATACTCAGATCACGGCGGTCTGCTTGATAGCGTACAGGGTGTCCATGCAATGCCTATGCGGGGAACCGCCGCTCATGCAGTCGAAAATTTTCTCCTCGCAGTGGACGATGAGCCAGTCGGCGTAATAAGTGAAAAGCTCACCGGACACCCATTTATAACGGCCCTCCCGCTGGTCGGATTCCGTAATGAGGAAGGGCTTCCTCACAAATACGTTCAGGGCATGAAGCCCGGCATCTGTTGTGTGCGCCTGGTAATTTTCCAATATCTCCCGCCGCAGCTCTTGAGAAATGTAGTGCAGAGAGCCAGAGCAGAACACAATATCAAAATGGCTGTCCAGCCGGAAATCACGCAGATCAGCCCGGAAGAAGTTGATATCCACCTGAACCTTTTCGGCAAGGCGTTTTGCCTTGTCCAACCCCAGGCGTGCCGCGTCAAAAGCGGTGACGCTGTACCCATTGCGGGCAAAGAACACCGCGTTTTTCCCTTCGCCGCAAGCCACATCCAGCAGGCGCAGAGGCTTTATGGGAGGACAAAGCTTCATTATCTCATAACACATAGGAGAGGGCTGCACGCCCCAATAGTAGCCATCGGCCTTATAGCGTTCTTCATAGTCGGTAATGCGTTTCTGCTCTGCCGCATAGCCCATCAGTTGATCAATGCTGCAGTGCAGGACATTGGCCAGCAGCGGCAAAACAGAAGTATCTGGCAAAGAACTTCCATTTTCCCACTTGGAAACAGCCTGAAAGGATACCCTTACCTGTTCGGCCAGTTTCTCTTGGGTCAACCCCTGCTGCTTACGGAGAGCGTGTATGTTTTTGCCGATTTGATTGCCCATAAAATCCGCCCCTTTCGGGTTAAGTATAACACAAAAGGGGCGAGCCATGTATAACTTGTTTTTTGAGATGGGCTAAGGATTCAACTGGAGGTAGAATAGGAGTATACGGCCTAATACTCCCATGAATAAGGCTGGTTTTGAACCATCGGATAAAAAAGCAGAAGTTTCGCGTTCATTTTGTTTACCTCCGTGGTTTGATTGTGTCTGTATATTACCATGCAAACGCCGTAATTGCAAGAGGCTAAGGCGCACAAACTTTCGCCTTGATACCTGGTGCATATGCCGGCTTGACAAAACCACGCATTTGAGGGATAATAGAGTAAAATGGAGAAGGGGCTCTCATAATGAGGCGTATGACATACAAAGAGGACATGACCCCGATGGACAAGCTCTGCATTGAAAAGGGCATCACCCGGCGGGAGCTGGCGCGGCAGAGCAGGGTACCGATCCGCACCATAGAGGGCTGGGCCAAGAGGTCGCGCACCAGCCCAAACGTCTATCAGCTCTACAAGGTAGCCCAGGTGCTGGGATGCCAGATAGAGAACCTGTTGGAATTGGACAGGCTTGAACAGGAGGAAAGCGGCAGGGAATAAGTAAAGGGGAACCGTTTTCGGTTCCCCTTGCGTATTCATTTAGGCCGTTATATAGTCGTACAATTTGGCTTTCAGGACAATCATCTGGGCCTCCGCCGCCTCGGCCCGGGCCTTGTATTCGTCCCGCTCTTCGGCCAGCTGACCGGCCTGCACCGTGCACTGGGCCAGCTGCTCTCCCAGATCCTGGGCCTGCTCCACCGGGTTTCCGGAGAAGTCGTTGTCGATGTTCTCCTCCGCGATGTCGAATACGCCCCTGAACGCCGTGGCGATGTAGCTGCGCGGTCCCAGGTCGTCCACCATAGCTTTTATCTGCTGAAGGACTTCACGCTCCTGGTCTTTGGTGGCCATAGCGGCCTCCGCTGTGTTTTCGATGCACATTTTTGATTTACCTCCTTGATTTTTCTTTCCTGCTCTGTTAAAATCAAGTTAGCCGGGGGCAGGTTTCCCCGGCCCGCCTTGTTTGAGGCATCGGAGGATAGCGGGGTAACATTGGCGTGTGTACCGCTATCCTAGTTTTTTCACTCCTTCCCGCCTCGGGACTATATGCAAAAGAAAAAGCACCCGGTTTTTACCGAGTGCTTTTCTAATTGCCTCATTCAGTGGGCAACATCATGGCCAACACGAACGCCGGGCCTACAAAATAGATTGTGGCGGGGTTCGTATGACTCTGGTATGTGAGGTGGATACGAAAAAGATATTTTTGCCAAATCGGTGGATGTATATGAACTTTCAATATGCATATATCAGATTTAAAATATCTTTTTGATAATGTTCTTTCGACTTTCTAATGGCACTCCAGCTTTTGACATAATTAATAGATAAATAAAACACCTTAATATTCGGTATGTAGCGAAATCGACAGGCTCCAATTGCTTTATTGAGCCGTGGGCGATACAATTTCTTGTAGTGCTATATTCTTCAGCAAAACCTGACTGGGGTGGTAATTGTGAATCAATGCAAATTTATTCCATCTGACAAACCATCTCTGGAGCGAATTCTGTTTCACAAAATGCAAATTTGTCCTTAATTGTTACATCATAATGACTTATTAAATTCTTAAAGCTACGTAAAGATGAATTCCTCTTATTATTTATGCCATACCCAGATTGCATTACTGCTTTTTCGATAGTATCCAATAATTGATTTTTGACAGCACGGAATGTCTCATCCTTTTCAGATTTAAAGCTTGAGAAAATATTGTTAAACTCGCCTTCAAAGCTAATTGCAGTTATTAGCCATTTAGCGGGATCTATTGTTAGCTTGTCTTGACTATCATTTGGAAAAAAGTACGGATTTTAATTACCTGTAGTCCTTCTCTCTGCTACCAAAGAAAACAATCTGGGTAAAATATTTATATCGAGATCATCAAACGTAATAGTATTCTTGCAACTCGGCTTATAATTCAAATAATCACGTTGGAAAATTACCGCTTTTCCAGATTCAGCATATTGACCATCTGGCCTTAGTTTATAAATAACAATGTCCTCCATTGGGATGTCATTTTGAAAATTAGCAAACACCAAGAAGTCTCGTACATACAAGTAATATTTCCCGATATCAGTTGACTTTTTAGGAGATTTAAATGTTATGGACCATTTGGGATTAATCGAAAGCGGAGTATTGTCTTCAAACTTGAGATTAAGCCTACTGCTGAATTCAAGGATACATTCAATGTTTTCTCCATCAATAGTACAGGTAAACTCCTGATTTATATCAGACCATTGATTAAGAGATATGCCAGATATTTTATATAACTGTTCGGATTGAAAATTATAGGCTTTACGCGGCGAGAAAAAAGCTCTTAATGCTGGAGATTGGAACACCAACTTATCATAGCTATCTTCGCACCCATAATAAGTCGCATATATTTGAATAGAGAATCTAATACTTTCTTGTATTGCCGCCATTGCACCGCCTAGTCTTTTGCAATAAAGGAAGACAATTTTTCTATTTGACGTGCTTCCTTCAAGGTAATCAATAGAATCTATACTATCAAACCCACCAAGATATTCATTTTTGGCTCGAACGACTGTAAGAATTCTTCCATCCAATACGAAAGGATACTCGCCACCTTTAAAATTGAATTTGCCACAAATCATATTCCAATTTAACCAATGTCATTAAGTTAGTACGCAAGGACGCACGCCAAAGGGCCAGGGGGCACAAAAAAGAGCAAAAGGAATTGGG
>NZ_QWEO01000137.1 GCF_009936035.1 Neglectibacter sp. X58
ACGTGAGCTTTTCCTCGTTGCGTAGAGTTTTTCGCTGATTTTCGGGTCTTTTCTTTTCATTTTTGCTTTACAGTGCCCTTCTCGTTCACGCTGACGAGAAATGCATTTCCGTAAAGGTTATATTCAATTCTCCCCACACGACCGATGAGGTTGCGAAAATCGACCGCATCCATGTAGGCATAGCCTTTCTTGTAGTTTGTGATGAAGAGATTATCCGCCGGCATATTGACACCCTCTACAAGGGTGCTGGTGCAGAAAATAGTTGTAATGCTACCTTTGCGGAAAAGCTCCTCAATTCGCATACGGATAGCGGAGGGCAGGTATCCAATGTGATACGCCACACCCTTGGTGATGATCTCTGCAAGGAAATAATCGCCGTGTACTTCCTGTTTAATGTCCCGTGAGAGTGCCAACACTTCTTGGTCGGGGACAGTGCTGTATATGGTGTCAGCATAAGACCGTGCAAGCGCCTTTGCGATCTCCCTGGCCCGCAAGGGGTGGACGCTGCTGGTCTCGCCGCTTTCAATGCGGTTAATAGCTTGGCCCCCAAGCCCAGCCGTCCTTGAAAGGCTATGCTGTGAAAGCCCTGCATCCAGCCGCCGTGTGCGTATCTCGGAAACTTTGGGAATTAAGTACATATAGACACCGGCCTTTCCTTTTGTTTCCCGAATGGGTAACTTTTACAGATATTATACCTTGCCCATTCGGGAAGTCAAGGGGATTTTTCTTTTTTTCTTGCCCAAATGGATAACAAATGATATACTTATTTTAATTGCGAGGTGTTGAAGTATGTCTATAGCTAAAAATTTGAAGGAATTGCGAAAAGAAGCAGGCTTGACGCAGCGCGGCCTTGCGCAAGAAACAGGGATACCCTTAAAGTCTATAATAAATTATGAAAATGGGCTCAGGGAGCCAAACTCTAGGGCCATGGCTGCGTTGGAGCGGTACTTTAAGGTAAGCGGCGAATTTCTCCGGGGTGAAGTAGATCGGGGCACATATATGGAAAATATCCCTGTAATACACGGCGAACTAGATAGGGTGATAGCCCGAATGGGGCAATTTAAGGATGCCTATACCGTAAGCAATCAGGACGAGCAGGCCCTGGCTGCCAGCGTACTTTCTCAGGCCCTTGAGCTTATTACAAAAAATCTCCTGCAGCAAAATAGGCCGGTCAACATGGCATATCAGGAAATCACAGGCCCCTTTGCCGCCGTTTTCCAGTTAAACGCTGCAGGCCGCGCCGAATTGAACAAGCGGGCGGAGGAGCTGCAGCAGCTGACGCAGTACAAAAAGTAGTATCATTTGCATAACCTTACCACACCTGTGAAGCGTTGTCTTAGTTTTGTAAGAAAATGACGGAACGCGTAAGATTCTTACGGAATTTGTCATACTTTCCGGGCCTTTTAAGGGACGAAACTTTTCTTTCAGAAAGTGGGGAGGGGGTGGAACTCCTCGTAAGT
>NZ_QWEO01000138.1 GCF_009936035.1 Neglectibacter sp. X58
AGAACTGACGGAGGAAGAGCGGCAGAGACAGCAGCGCCGCCAGGAGATCGCCCGGCTTTGGGCAGAAGGGGAAAGCTGCCGAGCCATCGGGGAGCGGTTCGGCCTGACCCGTCAGGCTGGCGGAGCTGCACCCCTTCAAGGGCCACCCGTTCCACGTCATGGACGATGAGAAAATGCGGGAGATGGCAGAGAGCGTCTCTCAGCATGGGGTGCTGGTGCCGGGAATTGTGCGCAGGCGTCCGGAGGGCGGGTACGAACTGGTTTCCGGACACAGGCGCAAACGGGCCTGCGAGCTGGCGGGGCTACCCGCCATGCCTGTGTTTGTACGGGAACTGGACGATGATGAAGCCACCCTCATCATGGTGGACAGCAACCTCCAGCGGGAGAAAATCCTGCCCAGCGAAAAGGCTCTTGCCTACAAAATGAAGCTGGAGGCTATGAAGCGACAGGGGAAACGGAGTGATTTAACTTCTGGCCCAGTGGGCCAGAAGTTATCCAGAGATGAATTGGCGGAGAATAGTCCAGACAGCGCAAGGCAAATCCAGCGATATATCCGCCTGACGTACCTCCACCCTGCCCTGCTCCAGCCGGTTTTCCTCGCCGCCCTGCTGGTAAAAATCACGCACCTTGTCTATGGTGCTCATGGGTTCCGCCTTTTTACCAGTTCTATAGCCTCCTATTACAATAAGATTTACGGTGAGAGGCACGGCAGCCAGCCGTGTCTTTTTCCACATCGTTGCCAAAGCTGTTAGAATGGGAGTAATTGGTCTGACGCTAGCCTCCAAGGACCAACACGTCCGCAGGGAAGTCCGTCAGCCAGCCTCTCATTCGCAGTGTTCGATTTATGCAGGTAGAGCCGCCTCGTCCGGGCTATTGCCCCGGCCCGGTGCGTCCGTGTCATCCAATAGATAGAATCGGCAATGATGGAAAGGCTGGTCGCCAAATCAATATAGGCGATCTTTCCAGACACCCGGCCTGCGTGGGGGTGGACAGGCTCACCCTGTGCAAGGCCCTGTACGCGGAGATGGAAAAAGCGGGAGTAGACACGCGGGAAACGAAGGGCGTTATACAAAGCTATGAAGCAAAGGCGCGTGTGGCGGCGGGAGAAATCCCGCCGTTTTTCTGTAAGGAAGTAGAGCGGTATGAAGCCGCGGAAGCCAAGGCGGACGGGACTTTTGGAGCAGGAAAAGCCCCCTGTACGGGACGATGGGCCGGGCAGGTGAGAAATCTTAAATAACAGAGGAGCATAAGACTATGAAGAATATTTATATAAATTTAGCCGGCGTGCTGGCAAAGCCGGATCTGGAACTGGAAAGCCTGGAGGAACTGTTCCAGCCGGGATATTTTGCAAACCTTGCCCCGGAGTGGAGCATGATAGAGGCCGCAAGGCTGCTGGCAGGGCAGGAGGGCTGTC
>NZ_QWEO01000139.1 GCF_009936035.1 Neglectibacter sp. X58
CTCCGGCGTCCCGCTTTTTTCGTTTTGCGGGGTCAATACACCATCAGGAAAGATTTGCAATTTGCACCCTCCCCCTGTCCCACGGGAGGGAAAATTAAAAGGTTGGGGGAATCGTTGAAAGGTTGTTACCTCACTCACTGGTCACTTTCCAAGTCATGGAGGGTCTTCCCATCTTGGGTTTGGCATCGCCATCCATCAAAAACAAATTAATACTTTTTCCACGCACTATGGTGCCCCCCTTAATCCACAAATATTTCGGGAACATTATACTGGATATCTGCCGACTCACGGGCCACTCCAATGTTCCTGCTTCGTAATAAAGAGCGCCGTAGTTTTATGTTTCCACTTTGTGTAATAACAACGTATTCGCTCTTATGCTGACGGATATATGTAGAGGTTTCGCGTGAGAAACCACTTCGTTGTAATAATATAGTGAGCGGATTGGTCGTTCCGTATTCCACATACTCGTACCAATCGTTTTGAAAGGTCTCGAGGTTGTGTAACCGCTTATATTCATTCGAGAAACGTAGGAAATAGTTGGAGATACTAAAAAGAATTACATTTTCAATTACCTCCAGTGTGTCAGCAATTACAACATTCCGATGCTCACGCGAGTCATTGTAACGTTCCTGCTTACCGTTGACTTGAACGCCGGAATCCGGATTGTTCTGCTTGAATTCAATAGCCTTGTTCATGATATGACTCAATCCAGTACCCTGTATCCATTGAATAAGAATGACGGCATACCAGCGGAGCATACCGTGCTTTCCTGTTTTCTTGCTGACTCTGCCAAGTGTCTGCCGCTCATATTTCTCCCATTTGAAGATACGGCACATCCGTTCAAGGAAGTCCATTAAGTCATCATAGCTCACATTTCCGTTGGCATCCAGGACTGGGTAATGCATTCCTTTTGCGATGGCTGTAGTAAGATTTTCCGTCTGATCTACGGATACATTTATATCATCGTCTGGTTTGGTCGACTTCTCCTCGAAGTTTGCCTTTATTTTTGCCTCGTCGCCTTCTTGCAGAAACGGTGCGAATTCTTTATGAACGAGGCTGTCTCTCCCCTTGGTAATGTCACGCAACAGAATGAGAGCGAATTTCCGCATAAGGGTATAGGATTCCTCAGATTGACTCTTGGGGTGTTTGTCAAACTCAATTTTCCCCTCAAGAAGCGCTTTTACTACGGACTTTTTCTGTGCATTGGTGAGCTCGGATTCAATAGAAAGCTTCTGTGCTGGAACTTTCTCCTTCAGCAGTTCCTCAAATTTTTCCTCCTTGACCTTCTCGTCGTACTGTAAACTAAAATGAAAGTTGAAGACCCGCCAGCCCTTCTGGTACAATGGTTTCACCACAAATCCAAGTAC
>NZ_QWEO01000140.1 GCF_009936035.1 Neglectibacter sp. X58
CGACGCGTAATTATCCTTGATGAAGGACGGCAAAACCCGCGGCCCTAACACGTTGTCGCATAGGGCGTGTTGCACAACCTTGTCTTTGTAGCTGTTCGACATTACAATGCGTTCTTTCGGCTCGTACACCTTGAACGTGTTGTATGGGGAAAGGCGGTAAGTTTTCGCCCGTAACTGCGCGCTTAAAAGGTGCAAGGCTTCCAGCAAGTTTACTTCAAACTTCGCCGCCGCTCCCTTCCAGCGTTTGCCGCGCCGTGCCTTCCGGTATGCGCGGTATAGATTTTCAAAATTCCATACTTTTTCAAAGTCCGTCATTTATAAAAAGCTCCTTGCCGTGTGTAACCTCGGCCAAGCCTTGCGGCCATGCTCCGGTATCGGCAATCTTGTATTTATCCCTGCTGTGGATAGCAGGGAAGGGAAACACTTTCCTTTGATGGTGGTATTGTGTTTTCGGCCAGAATTCGGCGCAAGCTGAATTCTTCGGCCTACTCTGTCGAATGATCCACCGAAGCGGGCGCACGCCCCTGTTGCCGTTGTACGCGTTGTTGTTGTTCAGCGCGCCCGAAGAATTGACATTGCGCACGTTGTACGAATTGCCGGAATTCGGCGGCGGGGCGTGCAAAAGGAAAAGAAGAACCTACAAAGTGTTCCCCGAACGGTTTTCTAAGCTCTCGTTTTGTCCCGCTTCTTCCACGCGGCCACCATGTACTTTACATCAAGAACCAGCTTCGACCAGAAGTTGCAACTTTTCATTGATATAAAGCCCATTTCCTGCGAAAGCTCAATAAAAAATAGAAGCTCCTTGCAATAGGTCATTGCCCGCGCTTGAAGCCTCTGCCGTTGTCTGAATTCGTCCGCTTGCCGCAAATCTAATTCGTTCGCTTCAAGCGTCATTTCGTAAATGTCAACCGCTTTATCCTGAATGCGGTTCACCAGCGTAAAGCGGTATTTCTTCGGGTAACGCTCCGTGCTGTTGGTGATCGTGAAGGTATGCTTTACAAGGTCTTTCGCCTTCACAATCACGTTGAATTCGGAAGGCTCTTTGCGTTCCCGCTCCTGTCCCTGCATTCAAGCACCGTCCTTTCCTGATCCGCTCCAAAATCGCGGTATCTTCGGCGCACCCCTCAAAATCGAAGCCCGCCGCCGTGATTGTCAGCGTGGCCGCGTTGCCGGACGGCGTAACGCCGCAAAGCACCACCGCCGCCGAACCGCCGCACATTTCGCACGGCGGGCGAAGCTCTGTGAAGATGTTGCCGATTATGCACGATAATTCCGCGCCCGTGCAAGCGCACCGCGTCAACATTCGATCCGGCGCAACGCCGCGTTCCATACGCCCGTTGATACCACGCCGTCCAGATCGTCAA
>NZ_QWEO01000141.1 GCF_009936035.1 Neglectibacter sp. X58
GAGCAGGGCAGGAGAGGCGCAGGGAGGAGCTGCAGAAAATCACTGAATTCTGCACATTTCTGAGATTTGAGAATTTTGGGAGAGGTGCAGCGAGCGCTAGGCGCCTTCCTTCAGCCCCGATTAGCTCTGCGGGCTGTTTTCTTATAGCTCTGCTTTCCCCTTTGCTCGAGGTAGGGCTTTCAGAGGAGGAAAATGAGAGAAGTGTGGAAAAACGTGAGCGTGGAGGAGCTGCAGGGAGGGTGAGCGAGATGTGGGGCGAAAGCGGGGCTTTTCGCCAGCCGAAGAGAAGTGCAGGGGGAGAAAAGCGAACGCTGAGCTAAAATGTGAAGTTCTGGAGTGAAAGATGGCTCTGAGAGAAGATGGATGGAAGGAGGAGAAATGGAGAGCGAAGAGGACAGGGAGAAATGAGCAAGATGGAAAAAATGGGTGGCGGTGCGGAGTTGGAAGGAGTTTCAGAGCGAGGTGAGCAGCGGCTTCACGCCGACGTGGCCCCACGCCCACCCCATGGCAACAGCCAAAAAGCTGCGTTCTTAACCCAAAACGTGGCAGCAGGAGGAGAGGCGTTTTGGTCCCCAGCGGCGCTGTTTTGAGGGCGTTGTAGGAAGATTTGGGATTTCGGAGCCGGGAGTGGAAGAGCGGAGGCGGCGACGAGGCAGGGAGGAGAAATTTAGAGGAGAAAAAAGGACTTTTTGGTTCAAACTGCACATGGGGCCCTGGGACAGAACGCGGAAGTCAGGAGAAAATGGAAACAGGAGAAAAAGAGGCAATGATGGCAATAATGGAGGAGAGGAGGAAGTAATGGAAAAAAAAAAAAGGAGAACGTAATAGGAAAAAAAAAAAAAAGGAGAAGAGAGGATAAAATAATGGGGGGAAAAGGAAAATAGGAATTAATAGAAAACGAGAGAAGAGAAGAATAGGAATAGAAAAAAAAGTAGAAATGGAAGAGAAAATAGAAAAAAATAGAAGGAGAAGAGCAGAAAATAGAAAAAATAGAAAATAGAAAATGATAGAAGATAAAATGGAAGATTAGAAAATAATAGAAAAAATGAAGAAATTGAAGAGAAAATAGAAGATTAGAAAATAGAAAAAAATAGAGGAGAAAACTGAAAAAAAACAAAAAAGGAGAAAAAAGAAAAGTAGAGAAGAATAGAAAGTAAAGAAGAGGAAGAATAGAGAAAATAGAAAGAAAGAAAAATAGAAAAAGGAAAAATAGAAGACAATTAGAAAATAGAAAACAGTAGAAAACAGAAGAAAAGTAGACAGAAAATAGAGAAGAAAATAGAAAAAAAAAGTAGAAGAGAGAAGGTAGAAAATAGAAAAAACATAAAAGAAGGCAGTAGGG
>NZ_QWEO01000142.1 GCF_009936035.1 Neglectibacter sp. X58
AGATTCAATGGAGATTTCAAGATGAGTTTGATAAGCTAAAGCAGCTTGCAATAGGAATTTTTGCAGGCTGATTTCAAAAAAATGCCCAAATTTTTAGTCTGGGCTTGACATTGGCAAACGAAAAATATGCCGGAAATGCTGTCCTCAACAAGACTTATGTGGTGGATTGTATCAGCAAAAAGGTACGGCGCAACGATGGCAAGGCTCGGCCCATGTACTTCGTGGAGAACAATCACCCCGCCATCATTGACCCCGCCACCTTTGGTCGAGCGCAAGAGGAACTGGCACGGCGCACCGGCAAACGGAAAGTTAAGCAGAAGGGCACAAAGACAGAGCTGGGCCGGTACTCCAGCAAATACGCTCTGACGGAACTCCTCGTTTGTGGCGAGTGCGGTACCCCCTATCGCCGATGCACTTGGACGGTCAAGGGAGAAAAGAAACCGGTCTGGAGGTGCATCAACCGGCTGGACTTCGGCAAAAGATACTGCCACCATTCGCCCACGATGGAGGAAAGTGTGCTGCAGGAGGCCGTCATGGCAGCGATAATGAGTACGGCAAAGCAGAGTTCGGATGTGCTGGGCACGTTGAAGCTGCACATCGGCATGGGGCTTAAGAATGATGATGGCGAAGATAACAGCTTGGATATACAGATAAGGATAGCAGAAATTGACGCAGAATTCAAGACCATGCTGCAGGCCATAGCTACTGATACGGTTGAGGATTTCGATGAACAGAGGGCTACAACGCTCATGGCTGAGAAAAACAGTTTAGAACAGCAGCTTCCCAAATATGACAATGCACAGCAGGAAAGAGAAAATGCAGAGTCACGATTGGATGAGATTTTTACCATCCTGAATGGACTGGAAAATCATCCGATGGAGTATGATGACCGGCTGGTGCGGCAGGTATTGGAGTGTGTGGTTGTGGAATCTAAGGAAAAGATCAAGGCGGTTTTTGCGGGAGGGTTGGAGGTTGAGCAGGCTATCGAAAATGCGTGAGAGTTCGGATACGTACTCTGATTTGGCAATAATATCTTTTTCGTATCCACCTCACAAAAAAGCCAGGAATCATGCGGGTTCCGGGCTTTTTCTTTTTCTCTTCTATCAGCTTTTTCGGGGCTTTCTATCATTTTTCTATCAGCCCTCCTGCACAGTAGGCTGATAGATAGCCCTCTCCATCGCCGCTGCCATATCTAGCTTGGAATTTTTATCGACGTGGGCGTAAAAATTCAGCGTGGTAGAGGCGCTGCCATGGCCCAGCCACTGCTGCACTTGGACGATGGAAAAGCCCATGTTCAGCAGATTTGATGCCGCGCTGTG
>NZ_QWEO01000143.1 GCF_009936035.1 Neglectibacter sp. X58
AACCATCGACCCCAATGCGCTGCCGGATATCGACCTTATTTGCGGAGGCTTTCCTTGCCAATCTTTTTCAATTGCTGGAAAACGGCGGGGATTTGCAGATGACGCCAGAGGAACTCTCTTTTTTGAAATTGCCCGCCTTGCCTCCGCTAAAAGACCTGCATTTCTGCTGCTTGAGAATGTTCCCGGACTCTTATCTCATGACAAAGGCCGGACGTTTGCGACGATCCTCTCTACGTTGGATGAATTGGGGTACGATGTCGCGTGGCAGATGCTTAACAGCAAGGATTTTGGAGTCCCGCAGTCCCGCAAAAGGGTGCATATTGTCGGATATCTTAGAGACCGATGTGCCGGAGAGGTACTTTCTTTCACAAGCACAAATGGAGCGTCTCTTGAGCAAGTCCTATCCGGGCCGGAAGGGTGCCGTGTCTATTCCCCCAGCGGAGTGTCCATCACCCTGACAAGCACCGCTGGCGGTTTTGGTGGGCGCAGCGGGCTCTACGATGTCACCCTGCCCATCAAAGTCATGACCAAGGCTGGGTACCAACTGGCCCACCCCGGCGACAGCATAGACTTGGCCTACGCCACCATGAACACCAGGCGCGGGCGGGTCGGAGATAAAATCGCGCACACTGTCACCCCTGGAAATAACCAGGGGTATTTTTTTATCGACCTGAGTGAAGACCCCAGCCTGACGGAGAATGCAAGGTGCCTGTTAGCGAATCAGGACACCGGCATTGGCAAGTTTAAGGGTGGAAAATCGGGTGTGTTTGTAGAAGGAAAAGCGCCCTTTGCAATTCCTGTGCGGGATGAAAACGGTAATCTGCACTACGGCAAAGTGCGCAAGCTCATGCCCATTGAATGCTGGCGTTTACAGGGGTTTAGTGACGAACAATTCAATAAGGCTGCTGCAACCGGATTGTCCGACGCGCAATTATACAAGATGGCGGGCAACGCAGTTACTGTGCCTGTCATTTCCGCTTTAGGCGAAAAAATCAAAGACATTTACTGGAGGTCACAATGCCGAACCATGTAACGAATATTATTGAAATAAAGGAAGACCCTGCCCGAATCAAAGCCTTGTTTGCGGCCATAAAGAACGATGAATACGGTCTCGGTTCCATCGATTTCAACAAGCTGATACCCATGCCCCCAGAGCTGGGTATCGAGGAAGGGAGTCAGACCAAGCGCGGCCTCAAAGCCTATAAGGACTTCATCGAGGTGTACACCTTTAACGGCAAGAAAGAGAATTACGACCTGTCCCATATTCCCGAAAAGGCAGAGCAGGCGTTCCTGCGGGTGCG
>NZ_QWEO01000144.1 GCF_009936035.1 Neglectibacter sp. X58
CCAAGTATCTTCCTGGGGTACTGGTTCATCCAGTCCTGCACCTGCCGGACTGCCTTTTTCGTTACCTTGCTGAAATCCGTGCCCTTGGGAAAGAAACGGCGTATCAGGCCGTTGGCGTTCTCGTTGCTGCCCCGCTCGTAAGCGCTGTAAGGGTGGCAGTAGTAGATTTTTGTGCGGGGGCCGCGTCCATAATGGGTGTGCTCCATGCCCTGGCAGTCCGCAAACTCGCTGCCGTTGTCGCAGGTGATGGTCTTGAAGGTGCGCCGGAACTTGCGCCTGCCGTACTTCTTCTCCAAAACATCCAGTGCCTTCACCACGCTGCCGGCTGTCCTGTCCGGCAAAAGGACAATAATCTCATCCCGGTCTGTCCAGTCCACAATGGGATGGATTTTGATTTTGGCTTTCATTTGACAAGGGGAAATAATGCCTTTGTCGCCGTTGTCAAAGTCAAATACCTGTTTTTCCCTCTTAGATTTTCCGGGCCGCTCTGCCACGCCCGCATCGGAGCGGTTCTGGCTTTCTGCGCTGCGCACACCCAGTACCACGCACCGGTTTTTACCACACCCCTCCTTCAAAACCTGGCAGCAGTACCGCACTGTGCGCGTCGGGGGCATAAGCTTTTGGGGGATAAGCGCCCACATGGAGGTGGGTTGGCCCTTATATCGGGGGTGCAGTATTTCACACTTGACGCCCTCCAGCTCCAACCTGCGGAACACCTTGCGCACATGGTAAACCGTTTCCGGCGCGTCTGCGGTAGTCAAGCTGTGTATGGCCTCAAAGGGCACCCCGGCCCGCCTGCAAAGCTCCAGGCACACCTCGCTGTCTTTACCGCCAGAACAGGTCAGCAGCAGGGGCTTTTGGTAATAAAACTCGCTAAGTTTTGCCGCCTCCTGCAGGCGGGCGATGGCTTTATGTTCCAGATCCATTAAGCGCCCCGCTTTCCCCCGCCCCCAGCAGCCAGTCCGCCGACACATTCAGCGCCCTGCACAGCGCCGCCAGCTTGTCTGCGCCGGGCATCCCGCCCTTGTTCATATAGTAATGCATGGTGTTCAGGGACACCCCGGCCTCCTCCGCTATCCGCCTGTGGCTTTTGCCGCTCTCCAGAACGGCTGTCACCAGCCGGTATGTAATCTGCTTTCTGTCGTCCATCCTCTGCCCTCCCATCACGCGGGCCAGTTTCTCTCGCGGGAGTATGCCGTGCGCATGTCCGCCATGGTGATGAGGATGCCGGAAATTTCCAGGCGGGGGTTAATCTGCCGTTTCACCTTGCC
>NZ_QWEO01000015.1 GCF_009936035.1 Neglectibacter sp. X58
GGGAACTGCGGGTACGCCCTTATGAGTATCTTCAATCCCTCCGGCAGACAGTACCTCCGCTGTACGAAACGGCTGGACAACAAAAGCTGTCCCGGCTGTGGGAAAATCATCACGGCGGAACTGGAAGCGGTGGTGTATCGGCAGATGGTGAAAAAGCTGGACAGCTACAAGACACTGACGGGCAGGAAGAAAGCGGCAAAGGCCAATCCCAAAATCACCGCCCTGCAAGTGGAACTTGCCCATGTGGATAGCGAGATTGAAAAGTTGCTGGACAGTCTGACAGGCGCAAATAATGTGCTGCTCTCCTATGTGAATGTGAAGATAGCCGAACTGGACGGACGCAAGCAGGAACTTCTGGCGAAGATGGCGGAGTTGACCGTGGAAGCCATCAGCCCGGAACAGGTCAGCCAGATTTCCGGCTACCTCGACACTTGGAAGAACGTATCCTTTGACGACAAGCGGCGGGTGGTGGATTTGATGATTACCACCATTGCCGCCACAAGCGACAGCTTAAACATCACATGGAAAATCTGACGGGCATATCAGCGCCCGTCAGACCGTTACCTTGTGTAGTCCCTTGTAAACTGTACTTTATAAGGTTTGTCACAATTCCCTGGGAGGTAATGTCCAAGGTGCCGTAGCTTGCCTGCCAGCCGCTTAGAGAGCCGGGATTCATAATATGCAGCCCCTCTTCATAGTCAGTCAAGGCGCGGTGGGTGTGGCCAAACAGCAGCACCTGGGCTTTCTGCTCCCGGGCGGCGCACACAGCGTTATAAAGCCCGGATTTCACCCCGTAGGCATGTCCATGGGTATAAAAGACCTTTACACCCTCAAACTCCCAGAGGCCGGTTACAGGCAGTTCAGAACCCCAGTCGCAGTTGCCCCGCACCTGCAAAAACATCTTCTCCGGAAAGCTGGCTTTAAGCCGCTGCGCCTCCACCTCCCCGTCTCCTAAGTGGATAACCACTTCCGCCTTGGGCTGGGCAAGGATAGCCCGGCGCAGGGAGATGCTGTCCCCGTGGGAGTCTGATACTACTAAAACACGCATAACGTCACACCTTTTCACTTGAAATTCATCAATTTCCCAACCCGCGCATAGTATAGAAAGTATGGGAAAGGAGGGAAGGCTTATGGATAAGCCCCGCAATACGCAAAACAAACAGTTGGAAAACCTTTTGCGGGTTACAGCCCAGCGCATGGGCACCACCCCGGAGGATTTAAAAACCGCCGCCCAGAACGGCGACCTGTCCCGGATGATGGGGAACATGGGCGCGAAGGAGAGCGCCGCTATGCAAAAAGTACTCACCGATCCGGAGGCAGCAAAAAAGCTGCTTTCCACGCCCCAGGCGCAGGCACTTTTAAACCTTTTAGGCGGCGGGAAACAGAAATAAAAGCAGCCTGAAAAACCGGGGCAGGAAAGGAGGCGTCCCTGTGGAAGATCTTTCCCAGCAGATTAACAGTATTTTGTCAGACCCCAACAGTATGCAGCAGATACAAAGCGTCATCAGTTCCCTGGGGCTGGGGGACACCGGGCAGCAAAAGCAGCAGGCGCCAACTCAGCAGCCAGCCACAGGAAGCGCTGGCAGTACGCCAGACCTTTCTGCCCTGGCAGGAATGCTGGGGGCGCTGGGCAATGATCAGGCCGCAGGCAGCCAGCAGAGCCAGCCCCAAAACGCTCTGGCAAACCTGGGCGGCCTTGGGAACAACACCCAAATGCTGAGCATGCTCACAAAGCTTGCGCCCCTTTTAAGCCAGGTGAACCAGGAGGATGACTCCACCCGCCTGCTCTATGCCCTGCGCCCGCTCCTGGGGGCAGAGCGCCAGAAGAAGGTGGACGAAGCTTTGAAAATCCTGCAAATGATGCGGCTGCTGCCTCTCTTAAAAGAGAGCGGCGTGTTTTCCGGCCTGCTCTCCGGGCTGATCTAGTGGGCGCATTACCAATCTTCAAAGGCCTTTCTGCGCCCCTGTACGCAGAAACTAGCGCATGGCAGGAAGCTTTTATGTTCCTTCATTTCTTTTTATAAAATTTCCAATGAAAGCGCAGGTGAGGGGCTATGCCCGGTGAATTTGACATGAGGCGGATGCAGGAGGAGGCGGCCCGGCGGGCCAGGGAAATGCAGTCCCGGGCGCGGATGCCCCAGCCCCGGCACACCCAGGGAGAGGGCAGGCCCTCAAAAGAATCCCCCAAAGAGCCGCCCAAGGCCCCGGCGGAAGCGCCCCCGCCACCTGAACCACCCCCTGCCCCCCAAGGCCGGCCTGTCCAGGCAGAGGGGGCAAACAGCTTGCTGGAAAATCTGTTCAAGGATAAAGAGCGCACCATCATCCTGGCCCTGCTGATCCTGCTGGGCAGCGAGGAGGGAAATCAGGAGCTGCTGTTTGCCCTGCTGTTCCTGCTCATGTGAAAAAACCAGCGGCGCGGGCAGATATGTCCCCACAGCACGCAGCCAGAGCGCGGTAAGCGCAGCGCGGGAGTCCAGAGGGCCTTTGGCCCTCTGGCAGGGTGCAGGGGCCTGGCCCCTGCCCGCCAGAGGCAAAAAAGCGCGCCCCAGCAAGATTACCGCACCTGCCCGCTTCCCCGAATGAGGAACTTGTGGGAGGTAAGGGCTTGAAGGCCCATAGGCCCCCGGGCGTGCAGCTTCTGGGTAGAAATGCCGATTTCCGCCCCCAGGCCAAATTCGCCCCCGTCCGTAAAGCGGGTGGAGGCGTTTACATATACGGCAGCGCTGTCCGCCTGCTGGAGGAAGCGCTGGGCATTGGCATAGCTCTCGGTGACAATGCACTCGCTGTGCCCGCTGGAATACGCCGCAATATGGTCAAGAGCTTCCTCCAAAGAATCCACCACCTTTACAGCCAGAATATAGTCCAGATATTCTGTGGCCCAGTCCTCCTCTGTGGCAGCCAAAGCCTCCGGCAGGATAGCCCGCACCCGGGGGCAGCCCCGCAGCTCCACCTGCTTCTGGGAAAGCCGCCGGGCCATGAGGGGCAGGGCCTTGTCCGCAATGGCACTGTGGACAAGCACAGTTTCAATGGCATTGCACACCGAGGGCCGGGAGGTTTTGGCGTTAAAAATAATCTCCGCAGCCATGTCCAGGTTGGCGGATTCATCCACATACACGTGGCAGTTGCCCACCCCGGTTTCAATCACAGGCACCTTTGCCTGCTCCTTCACAGCCCGGATAAGCCCCGCACCGCCCCGGGGGATAAGCACGTCCAAATAGGCGGTAAGGCCCATCAGTTCCTTTGCCGCCTCCCGGCCCGGGTCTTCCACAAGCTGCAAACTGCCCAAAGGCAGGCCTGCCCCTGTAAGGGCGTCACACAGCACCCGCACAATGGCCTTGTTGGAGCAAAGGGCCTCCTTGCCGCCCCGGAGGATAACGGCGTTTCCCGCCTTCAGGCACAGGGCGCAGGCGTCGCTGGTCACATTGGGCCGGGCCTCATAAATAATGCCCACCACTCCCAGGGGGACGGTAATTTTCTGGATTTCCAGGCCGTTGGGCCGCTTTTCCCCTAAAAGCACCTGCCCGATAGGATCCGCCGCCTTTGCCACCTCTTCCATAGCCGCCGCCATGGAGGCGATGCGCTCCGGGGTCAGCCGGAGCCTGTCCAGAAGGGCGGGGGTGAGGCCCTTTTCCTCCCCCGCCGCCAAATCTTCCCGGTTTGCTATGAGGATTTCCTCCTCATGGGCCAGCAGCGCCTGGGCGGCTTTGTGCAGGGCCGCTTCCTTTTCCGGGCCTAAAACTGCCAGGGTGTGGGCGGCTTTCCTGGCCAGCGCCCCCATTTCCTCCAACTTTGTCATCCGCTTTCCTCCTTGCCGGTTCACGCCCGCTCCAGGGGGGATATATCAACACCCTCCCCATGGGAGCGGAAAAAGCCTAACAGCTTCTCCTTTATCTGTTCTGTGCCGCCGGAAGCGTCGCTCTCTATGTTCAGGGGCAGGATGGGATCGTGAACGGAAAGCCGCAGCAAAAACCATCCTTCCCCCTCCCCCTTGGGGAAGGAAACCCGCAGGCCCTCCCGGCTGTCCGGGGCAATCTGCCAGCTTTGGGCCTTGGCATATGCCTCCAGGCTGTCAATCAGCTTCTGGCCGCAGGCCCGGAAATCCTCTGACAGAATGGGCAGGCGCACTTCCTTTTCTTCCACAGCCTCCCGCAAAGGGGCCAGCAGGGATTTCAAATCCTTCCCCTCTTTGCGCAAAGCCGCCAGCTTGATGATGATTTTCGTCACCAGATAGGCCCCGTCGTCCAGGAAATAGTTTTCCCGCATGGCGGCGTGCCCGCTGGTTTCGATAGCCAGGGGGCAGTCTGTGCCCTCCTTGTTTAAGCGCAGGGCCTCGTTTATCACGTTCTTATAGCCCCGCTTAAAGCGGTGGTGCCGTCCCCCCAGGGTTTCCTCAATGTAGGTTTTCAGGCCGTCGGAGGTGATGGAATCAGTGACAATGGTGCCCCCCGGGGCCTTTTCCAGGGCTATGGCGGAAGCAAGGGCCACCAGGCGGTTCCGGCTGATTTCCTGCCCTGTGCTGTCCACTGCCGCGCCCCTGTCCACGTCTGTGTCGAATATCACGCCCAGGTCTGCCTTTGCCCGCACCACAGCCTGGGAAATGGACGCCATAGCCTCCTTGTCCTCGGGGTTGGGAATGTGGTTGGGGAACATGCCGTCCGGCTCTAAAAACTGGCTGCCGGAAACATCCGCCCCTAAAGGCTCCAGCACCTCCCCGGCATAAAAGCCCCCGGCCCCGTTGCCTGCGTCCACCACAATGTGCAGGCCCTTTAGGGGATGATCGTAGTCCTCCCCGTTTACCTCCCGCTTAATCTGCTCCCGCAGGCCCTGGGCATAGGTTTTCATGTGGCAAACCCCTTTCCAGGCGCCAGGGCACTCCTTTTCCGGGCACAGGCCCTGCTGGGCATACGCCAGGATTTCCGAAATGTCCGGGCTGTCCAGCCCCCCTTCTTCTGTAAAGAATTTCAGGCCGTTGCGGTAAAAGGGGTGGTGGCTGGCGGTTATCTGCACCGAGCAGTGGCAGGGAAGGTTTTTCACCGCCATAAACATGGAGGGGGTGGAGGCAAGGCCGCAGTCTAATCCCTGCACGCCATACCGGATGAAAACCCTTTTCAGCGCCTCCAATATCCGCGGCCCGGAAATCCGGGAATCTCGGCCCACCGCTATCCGCAGGCCCTCTGCCGGATGGCCCAGGCGCTTTTCGCACCACATGAGGAAGGCCCCGGCAATGGCCTCCACTACCTCGTCTGTCAGGGTGACAGGCAGCCCTTGGGGATTTTCACACGCCTCCCCCCGGATGTCTGTGCCGCTTTTCAGTTTACTGTATTCCATATGGAACCTCCTTTTTCCTGTAAGACCTTGGGGCCTTGCATCCCCTCACTGCCCATGCCGCGCGCCCCTGGGGCCTTTCGCAGGCTTTTGCCGCATGTGCCGGGGCCGCACCTTCTTTTTCACCTTCAGCATCCGGGCCAGGGCTTCCCCCTTGGGCAGCATGGCCACGTCGTCATAACTCACCGCCCGGAACGCCACAATGCACAGGACATATACCCCCACAGCCACCATAATGGCTGGCAGCAAAGCAATCCGGGGGCTTACAAGCAGGCACAGGCCATAATAACAGCCATAGGAAACAAGGCCCATCACAGCGGAGGAAAGCAGGATGGGCAAAGAGATGCCAATCACGCTGTCCATGTTGGGCAGGCTTCCCTTAATGGCAATGAAGTTTAAAACCATCATCACAAAGTAAGCCGCCGCTGTGCTGATGGCGGAACCCATGGCGTTAATCTCCGGGATGCCTGCCAGCGCATAGGAAAGGGCTATCTTGATAATGCCGCCTGCCGCCATGTTCAGCACCGGGATAACAGGCCTGCCAAAGGACTGCAAAATGGCGTTGCCCGTATACAGGGTGGCGTTAAAGGCGATAGCCACGCTGAGCATGGAAAGCAGCGGCGCTGTGGCGGCGGCCGTCTCCGGCCTTCCGGCTAAAAGCAGGCCGCAGATAGGCTCTGCGAAAATGGCCATCCCCACACTGGCGGGAATGGAAATCAGCAGGGTCACCCGCATGGACACAGAGGAAATCAAATCCACCGACCGCCTGTCCTTAGAGGCAATGGCCCCGGAAAGGGCAGGCAGCAGGGAGTTTGCAATGGGGATAACAAAGGCCCCGGGCAAATCGAAAAATTTCCGGGCATGGCCCAGCATGGCCCGCAGGCTCTCCGAGGCCTCCTGGGTGAAGCCCGCCGCGTTTTGCAACCTGTCCATAATCACCGCAGAGTCCACAGAGTCCAGCACGCTTAAAAAGCAGGAGCCTAAGGTGATGGGCACCGCAAAGCGGGTGAGGAGGATAAGCAGCTCCTTGCGGGAGCGCATAGGGGAATCGTCCTGGCTTAAAGCCTCCCTGTCCCGGCGCTTCTGGCGGATTTTGGCAAACACCAGGTACAGCATCCCTAAAAAAGCGCTGACCGAAACCCCCACAATGGCCCCCACTGCCGCCCACATGTGGGAGTCATACTGCCGGAGGATAAACACCGCCAGCCCCACGCCGATAATCACCTTGGTAATGGCCTCAATGCTCTGGGAAATGGCTGTGGGCACCATGTTGGAGCGCCCCTGGAAATAGCCGCGCAAGGCGGACATAATAGACAGGAAGAACAGGGTGGGGGCCAGGGCAACAATGGTATAGCTGGCCCGGGGGTTGTTGTAGAACCCGGCTATCTGGTTGGAAAAGAAAACCATCAGCAGGGCGCCCAGCAGCCCGATGGAGAAGAACAGCCAGAAGGCTACGGCAAACACCCGGTCTGCCTCCCTTTTGCGGCCCTGGGCATAGGCTGTGCCCACCATGCGGGAAACGGCAATAGGCAGGCCCGCGGTGGAAAGCATGAGAAACACAGCGAAAATATCATAGGCTGTGTAGAAATAGGACATGGCGGAAGGCTCGATGATATTCGCCAGGGGAATGGAAAACAAAAGCCCCAATATTTTTACAAGCAAAGTAGAGGCAGACAAAATTGCCGCCCCTTTCATGAAGCTTTGTTTCTTCTCCTGTGCCATAAAGTCTCCTGCCGTCTTAAAGGGTTGCGCCCAAATCTTGCGCTGGACTTGTGTTTGCATTGGATATATTGTACCCCAAACCTGGAAAAAGGTCAATCTTTATGGGATTAGTTTTCGCAGGGAAGCGGAAAATTTGCAGGGCAGGATAGTTTTTCCCAAAGCCTGCCGGAAAGGGGATGCAGCCCTAAAAGCGGCGGGAAGCATGCGCCGCCTTTATCCGGAAGGCCAGCCCCCTCCGCGCCCGGGGGTTTTATGGCTCCTCTCCCAGCAGCCGGAAAAGCTCCCCCCGGTACGCTTTGAAGGCGGAAGGCAGGGTGATGTCCCGCCGCAAGTCCTCCTTTGACGCCCAGAAGAACCCTGGGCAGGGCCTTTCCGTCTCCCCGGCCCAGGCTGTCATGCGCCACTCCAGGTGGGAGAACACATGCTGGGCATTGCCCAGCTTCCAAAGCGCCCCGGGCTTCGCGCCCCACTCCAGCAGGACACCCCGGGCCTCCTCTTCCGTAAGCCTCCCCTGCACGCCCGGCAGCTCCCACAGCCCCGCCAAAAGCCCCTTTTCGTCCCTTTGGCGCAGGGCGGCCCGGCCCCCGCAAACCAGCAGGAACACCGTCCGCTCCTCCACCCGCCGGGGCTTCTTCTGGGCCTTTACCGGCAGGGAGCCTTCCACCCCCAAGGCCCTGGCTCTGCAAATTCCTTCCAGGGGGCAGCTTTTGCAGGCGGGGTTCCCTCCCGGCAGGCAGATAAGCGCCCCAAGCTCCATCATGGCCTGGTTAAAATCCCCTGCCCGGCCCTGGGGCAGGATGGCGGCTATCTCCTGCTCCGTCTTTTTCTTCACCGCAGGGGACAGGATGTCCTCCTCCCGGCACAGCAGCCGGGATACCACCCGCAGCACATTGCCGTCCACTGCCGGGGCCTGCACCCCAAAGGCAATGGACGCCACAGCCCCCGCCGTATAGCTGCCCACCCCCGGCAGGGCCAGCAGCTCTTTCACAGTGCCGGGGACTTCCCCGCCATATCGCTCCGCCACCAGCTTTGCCGCCCTGTGGAGGTTCCTGGCCCGGCTGTAATATCCCAGCCCCTCCCATAGCTTCAGCACCTGTTCTTCCGGGGCCTCTGCCAGTGCCTCCACTGTGGGCAGCGCCTCCATAAACCGCTGGAAATAAGGCTTCACCGCCTCCACCCGGGTTTGCTGCAGCATAATTTCCGACACCCACACCCGGTAAGGCCTTGGGTCCTCCCGCCAGGGCAGCGCCCTGGCATTTTTTTCATACCAGGCAAGCAGCAGGCCAGGCGCTTGCCCCAGTATATCCTCCATCCCTGCCCCTCCTTTCCCAACCTTCTGCCCGCCGCGTCCGGCCCGCAAACAGAGGGGGCATGGTTCCATGCCCCCTCTCCGCGCCTTTGCCGCGGCGCCGTTTTGAAAAAACGGCGGTTTGCGGCCCGGTTCTATCCTTCCCGGGCGCTCTGATACACCGCCAGCATCAACTCCATCGTGTCCCGCACCCCGGGGATGTCATTGGGGAAAGGCTCTCCTGCCTGCACGCAGCGGTAAAAATCCCCAATGCACAGCCCATGGCTGCTGCCCCAATAGGCCTTGCCAGCCCCGGGGCCGCCTCCCTGGGGGAAAGAGCGGTGCTCTGTCCGGCCGTCTGCCCAAAGCAGGGTGACGTTCTCCTCCTCCATGCGCAGGGTGGCGTTTTCGCACGCCAGCTCCAGCATCACAGGGGAATTGGCGCAATAGGCGGTGGTGGCGTAAAACAGGGCGGTGCGCCCGTTAAAGTCGATGGCAGCCTCCAGGGTATCCTCCACCTCGATAACGCCCTTTAAGTGCCTGTTTGCCATGGAGGCCTCCGCCCCGCTGGCTTTGCCGAAAAACTGCACCAGTAAATCCAGGGTGTGGATAGACTGGTTAATCAGCGCGCCGCCGCCTTCTGTCGCAAGCTTCCCCCGCCAGCCGCTTTCCGTATAATAGGCCGCGTCCCGGCTCCAGGTGACAAAAGCCCTGCCGCCTAAAAGCTTTCCCGGTTTGCCGCCTTCCAGCAGCTCCCGGAGCAGCCGGACGCTTGGGTTGTAGCGGTTCTGGAAGCACACGCCAACGCGCACGCCGGGGATGTCCCCCAGGCTGGAAAATGCCTGCCACTGCTCCCGGTCTATCACCGGGGGCTTCTCCGTGAAAACGTGGATGCCACGCTGGGCGCAAAGCTTTGCCATAGGGGTGTGCAGATAATGAGGGGTACACAGATGCACCACCTCCGGCTGCTCCTTTTCCAGCAGTTCCTCTAAAGAGCCATAAGCCCTGGCCCCGAATTTCTCCCCAAAGGCTTGCGCCCGCTGGGGGATGATGTCTGCGCAGGCAATCAGCTCCGCTTCCTCCATGTCCCGCAGCACAGCCCCATGCACCTGGGCAATGCCGCCGCAGCCGATAACCGCGCTTTTCAAGCTTCCTTCCACAAGCTGTCCCTCCCGTTTTCCATTATTGCGCCGCCGGTATTTCCTGTAAAATACCCCGCAGCGCGTCCAAGGCGGTTTTCCAGGCGACCTTCCCGTCGGTTTCCTCCCGCTTCTGGGCGTGCTGCTCCAGAGCGGCAAGGCCCATAAAGTCTGTCAGGTGCGGCTCCAGGGAGAGGAAGCCCGCAAAGCCCCCAGCAATCAAATCAGACAAAATTTCTTTCACGTGCCCGTCTCCCTTTCCGGCGGGCACCACCCGTTTTTCTTCTGCCAGGCAGTCTTTCACATGGATATAGGCAATATAGGGCTTCAGCATCTGGTAAGCTTCCAGGGTGTCCTGGCCCACCTCCACAAAGTTGGAGAAATCGAAAATCCCTTTAAAATGCGGCCCGTAAAAGGCTTTCATCAACTCCAAACACCGGGGGGCTGTGTCCCCGTAAATTTCCTTTTCGTTTTCGTGGAGCAGAACCGCGTCCCAGCGTCCCGCTTCCTCCGCAAGGGCGCCCACCCGGCTGAAAACCTCCTCTTTGCAGTCTGCCGGAGATTTCCCCTCCGGCAGGTAAAAGCTGAACATCCGCAGGAAGGGCGCGTCCAGCTCCTTCTGGATTTCCAGGGTGCGCTTGAACTTTTCCATGTGCCCTTGGGAATCGTCCGCTATGTTGATTTTCCCAATGGGCGAGCCGATGGAGGACACCTTGATTCCGGCCTCCGCCAGCTTCCCCTTCACCTCCCGCAGCTTCTCCGGGGTGAAATCGGAAACATTGATGCCGTCCGCGGCCCGCAGCTCTATGTAGCCCAGGCCAAATTCCTTCACAGCCGCAAGCTGCTGGTCAAAGCCCGGGGCAATCTCATCTGAAAATCCGGACAAAATAATTTTTTCCATTAAAATCGCCATGCGATACAGAATACGCACAAAAAGAGATGAAATATCAACCTTTTGTGCCCGGTATCGTTCCTTTCTTTGTATTTTTCACGCGAATGCCCTTCCTCGGTTTTTCGGTCAGCCATTCCCTTGGGGAATGGTTACCTTTCTTTTAAAAAGGCTTGCAGGGGTGCGGGGGTGAGCGTCTGCCAGTGGCAGACAAGATGCGAACCGACCGAGCCGGCAGGCGAGACAGCCCCGAGGTCTTACACGTTCACAATTTTCTCCCCGTCAAAAATCAGGATCCCCAGCCCCTCCCCGGTGGTGCCGCCGGAAAGCAGGTGCTGCTTAAAGGCCCGGCGCATGGAGGTGTCCTCTGGAAGATCTGCGGCAGGCAGGGTGTGCTGAGGCCCGAACACCCGCCAGGCGTCTCCGAATTCCTCTGCGTCCGCCTTGATGATGTCAAAATCAGACTGGAAATCTACGATATTGGAGCCGGGCTTCAGGATTTTCTTATACTCCGGGTACAGCAGCCAGGAATGGCACACGCACAAAAGCGGCCCCCCTCCCAGCTCTTCCTTGAAAAAGGCATAGGCCTGCCGGTAGGAGTCCATCCGGGCCTCCCTGTTAAACGGCTCGCCGCTGGAGGGGATGTGGATGCTTTTCACCTTGTCCCCGGGGCGCAGGGAAAAGCCGTTTTTCTCATAGGCAGGGCCGTCGTAGGCGCGGTTTTCATACTCCAGCCGGCCCAGCTTCACAATGTCGCAGGAATAGAAAATGGGATACCAGAAGGCCACAAAGGTGCCCCACACATCGTGGTTTTCCTTGCACTCCAATGCCTTATAGCGCAAGTCGGAGAAGGTGGCCCAGAAAATGTCCTCGCCCACGCCCTTCTTTTCATAGTCCCCTTTGGCACGCCTGGCCCCCTGCATGAGGAAAAGCATCCAAACGGTATAAGGGCTTAAAGCTGCCTTTTCCGCCATGGCGTCAATGGCGGGCTGGGCATCCTTTGTGGAAAAGCCGTTCTGGTAAAAAGCGTCCAGGGCCTCTAAAAGGGCCGGGGCCTGCCCCTTGTCCTCCATTGCCCGGGCGCTTTCCAGCAGGCTTGCCTTGGCTTCCTGGGGAAAGCCGGTTTTGTCCATAAGCAGCGCCATAAAATCCAAATCCAAGTTTTTCACGCAAGTACCTCCCGAAAAGTTTTATTTTCCTATTTTCTCTGTGTCGATGATGATATTCACCGGCCCGTCGTTTTCCACCAGCACGTGCATGTGCTCCCCGAATTCCCCGGTTTCCACCCGCACCCCCAAAGCCCGGGCCTTTTCCACCACCCGCTCATACAGGGCCTTTGCCAGCTCCGGCGGGGCCGCCATGTCGAAGGAGGGCCTGCGCCCCCGCTTGCAGTCTGTGCCCAGGGTGAAGTTTGACACCACCAGCAGCTCCCCGCCTACGTCCAGCAGGGAACGGTTCATCTTGTCCGCCTCGTCTTTGAAAATCCGCAGCCCGCAGATTTTCTCTGCCAGGAAGTCTGCCTGGGACTCCCCGTCCCCCTGCAGCACCCCCAGAAAGGCTACAAGGCCCTCCCCGATGCTCCGGGGGCTTAGGCCCTCCACTGTGAGGACTGCCCGGTTTACCCGCTGCAATACAACCCGCATATTTATCCCCCTTTTTTGCTCCCGGCTGCCCGGGAAAAATCCCCCGCTGGTTTCTGGATTTTTGCCGCTTGTTGTCAAGGGACAATCCTGTTACAGGTGTGACAATTTGTTTACAAAACAGCAGGTTTTTGCTTTATTTTACCAGTTTTAACACTTTGTTCACAATTGGTTTTGCAAGAAACCCAGCCCCGTCCTGCAAAATGGGGCTGTCCCAAAGGCCTTACGGCTGTCCCGCCGGAAAGTCTATGGGCATGTTGGGGGAGGCGTTCAGGTCAGATCCCGCCCGGTTCCCCGCCAGATATTCATAGTAGCCCTGGCTGGCTATCATGGCCGCGTTGTCCCCGCACAGGGGCAGGGCAGGCAGGTACAGCTCCCGGCCGGATTTCCCGCACAGGGACTCAAGCTCCCGCCGCAGCAGGCGGTTGGCAGACACCCCGCCAGCCACAGCCAGCTTCTTCATGCCCGTCTGCTCTGCCGCCTTCATAAAGGCTGTTGTCAGGCTGGCCACCACCGCCTGCCTGTAACTGGCGCACAGATCCGGGATACTGACTTCCTCCCCTTTCTGTTTGGCGTTGTGCAGCAGGTTCAGCACCGCTGTTTTCAACCCGGAAAAGCTGTAGTCCAGGGGCGCGCCCGCCACATGGGGCTGGGGAAGCTTATAGGCCTGGGGGTTGCCCCCCTCCGCGATTTTATCCAGCTCCACCCCGCCAGGGTATGGGATGCCCATGGCCCGGGCCGCCTTGTCGAAAGCCTCTCCTGCCGCGTCGTCCCGGGTGCGGCCCAGCACCCGCAGGCGGGTGTAATCCTCCACCGCCACAATGTGGGAGTGGCCTCCTGACACCACCAGGCACAGGAAGGGGGGCGTAAGGCCGGGGCTTGTGAGGTAATTGGAGGCCACATGGCCCCGCAGGTGGTGTACCGGGACAAGGGGCAGCCCGGCGGAAATGGCCAGCCCCTTGGCGAAATTCACCCCCACCAGCAGTGCCCCAATAAGCCCCGGGGCGCAGGTGACGGCTATGCCGTCTATCTGGGAAAGCTGCTTCCCGCTTTGGGACAAGGCCTCCTGCACCACCCCTGTGATGGCTTCGCTGTGCAGCCGCGAGGCGATTTCCGGCACCACGCCGCCGAACACCCGGTGCCGCTCAATCTGGGAGGCCACCACCGAGGAAAGTATCTGCCTGCCGTCCTCCACTACAGCGGCGGCAGTCTCGTCGCAAGAGCTTTCAATGCCTAAAAGAATCATATGCCTATGCCTCCCCTGTTAAATCCAACTGCAAAAGCAGGGCGTCCTCTGCCGGGCGGGTGTAAAAGTTCTTCCGCCTGCCCGTCTCCCGGAAGCCCAGCCCTGTGTATAAGGCGATGGCGGCGGCGTTGGAGGGACGCACCTCCAGGGTGAGGAAGCTGCCCTTTTGGGCAAGGGCGAAGTCCCGCAGGGCCAGCAGGATGGCCCGGGCCGCGCCTTTGTGCCTGTGCTGGGGGAAAACTGCCAGATTGTCCAGGTAAAACTCCCCGCAGGCAAAGTGCATTCCCCCATAGCCCAAAACTTCCCCGCCCTCTGCTGCCGTCAGGAAACAGGCGTTGGGGTTGGAAAGCTCCTCTCCCAGGGATTCCTGGCTCCAGGGTTCTGAAAAGCACAGGGCTTCCAAGGCCGCCAAAGCTTCCAAGTCTCCCTTTTCCATAGGGCGCACCTCCAGGCTCATGGCCTGTCCTCTATCCAAGGGGCAAGCTTGCCCCAGAACTTTTGCAGCTCGTCCCGCAGCTTGTCCCGGCACTGGCGGTAAACCTGCAGATCCTGCCCAAAGGGATCGGCAATAAAGCCGGGGACGTATATCCGCTCCGGCAGCGCCCCGGCCTGCTCTAAAATGTACCCGTGGGTTTTGGACATGGTGAAGAACACGTCCCATATGGGGATCTCCTCCCCGGAAACCCGCCGGGCCTTGTGGCCGGAAATGTCTATTCCCAGCTCTTGGCAGGCCAGCACCGCGTTTTCCGCCGCAGGTTCCCCCTCCACCGCGGAAAGCCCCGCGCTCTGGCACAGTACATGCCCCTTTGTGCCGGACTGCTCTGCCATCTGCCGGAACAGCCCTTCCGCCATAGGGCTGCGGCAGGTGTTGCCTGTGCATACGAATAAGATTTTTATCATGCCGCTTTGTTTCCTTTATTCAGCCTTGTTTTTTACGTGCTTCCTGCTGTATGCGCACAGCGCGTTGGTATATGCCTGTCACCCGTCTGACCGGAGGAAAGAACCGGGCGGGGCAATTTTATAATCAAATATAATAGCTTACAGCTATTATACCATAACCTTATCCGGAGTTCCCGATACCCCTGCGAAGCAGGGGGCGAGCGCTGTGCGCGAGAGGGATACTCCCAAGTGTTCGTCAGAACACATTATACCATATCCAGCCATGCATTTCCATATCCTCTTAAAAATTAAGACAGAAAGAGCCGCCTGCCAGGCTTCGTCCCGGCAGGCGGCTTTGCTCTGAAATTACAGATAAATGCCTGTGGTGCGCAATTGGTTTTACTGCTGTTAAGGCAATACCGCTTAAGGCGGAAGCGGGGAATTGTGCGGTGCTGCCTTAAGGCAACACCGCACAATTCACGACTACCGTCTTAAGCGGCATCTCGCGGGCCATTTTTCCGTCATAGCACACAAAGCCTGCTTGCCAAGCGCCAGCTTGCCTGCGCAGCCTTTATGCCCTCTGACGAAAAAATCTCTTCCGCGATATACCTCTTAGAATTATGCGGTATTGCCTTAAGGCTTTTCGCACTGGTCTGCCAGGAAGCGCCCGGTTTTATAGAGCAGGGCAAGGGCGTCGGGCACCAAAGGCAGGGGGAATTTTTCCAGGAAGTGATCTGCCTCCAGGGTGAAGTCCCCTTCATAGCCTATTTCCTTCAGGGCTGTGACCAGGGCGGAGAAATCTATCTTGCAGGTGAAGGGCATGGTGTGGGAGTCCTCCAGGAAATCGTTGTCGTGGACATGGAGGGCCTGCAGGCGCTTCGGCCCCATGGCCCGGATAAAGCCGCCTAAGTCCTCGTCTGTCAGGGCAGTGTGGCCCACGTCCAGGCACCCCACTATCCAGGGGCTGTCTGCCTGGTCGATATAGGCGCAGAACTCCTGGGGCCGGGAGCAGGCGCTGTCGATAATGCGGTTTGCCACAGGGTTTTCCTGCCACATGTTTTCGCAGGCTGCTTTGACGCCGAATTTTTCGCAGTAAGGCACAAGGCGTTTGTAAAATTCCTCGTTCATTTTTTGCAGCTCTGCCGCGTGGGTGATATAGGGCAGGTGGTGCTTGGGGTGTACCACAATCACCTTGGCCCCCAGGATGGAAGCGGCCTCCATAGAGCGCACAATGGCCTTAAAGCGGCGGTCGTCGTCCTCGGGGTCGCCGGTGGAGGAGGCGAAGGGGGCGTGGGCCTGGTTGCAGGCAATGCCGGCTTCCTCCGCCACAGCCCGGAGGGACTGGGCATATTCCCGGAAGTCCGGACCGTTTATGGGGTACTCGGGGTTTTCAAACATGGGGAAAAAGCTGAAGTCATAGGCGTCAAAGCCTGCCTTTGCCAGCATGCGGATGGCTTCTGCCTCGCCATAGGCGCGGCCCAGGAAATCGGTTTGCGTGGATAATATCATGGCTGAATCCCTTCTTTCATCATACATGTGTATCGTGGTTTTTGGGGCGGGGGCCGCTTTATTCTGGCTCTATCTCCATGGCCCGGCGGATGTCGGTGTAAGCGTATCCCAGCCGCTGGAGGGCGGCAAAGGCCCGGCGGCGCACCTTTTCGTCCTCCTGCCAGCCGGGATATTTTTTAAAGAGCAGTGCCTGCATGTTCTCCAGGGCCGCGTCCTCGTCTGCATATTCCGCCAGAAGCTCCCCTATCAGCTCTGGGTCTATGCCCTTTTGGCGCAATTCCTGCTTTACCCGCATAACGCCGTACCGCTTGCGGGTGAAAAGCTCCTGGGCGTAGCGGCGGGCGTATTCCTCGTCATTTAAAAGCCCCAGTTCCTCCATGCGGTCTGCGGCGGCCTCTGCGGCCTCTCGGCTGGCGGCGGTGCGGGCAATTTTTTCCGTCAGCTCTTTTTTAGAGTGCGCCCGGTGCTCCAGCAGGTACAGGGCCTTTTCCCTGGCCCTGTGGGCATCGGAAGCCTGTATCAACTGGTGAAGCTCTTCGTCGTCCAGCTCATCCCCTAGGCGCAGGCCGGATCGCAGGAAGGTTTCCGTATCCACTTTTACGGCCTGCTCTCCGTCTATGTAAAGCTGGGTCAGGCGGTGGCGGCGGGGTTCTGCTGCTGTCAATTCCATCAGTCGTCCACCGTAATGTCAATGCTGGGCTTTTTCGGGGCGCTTTTAGCGGCGGGGGCCGGAGGTGGCGCTTCCAGGGCAGGGGCTTCCGGCAGCGCCACCGGCTTCACGCCGCCCTTTGCAGGGCCGTTGTCGTACAGCTTGCTGACATTTTCCCGCACCAGCTTTTCAATTTCCGCCGACACCTCCGGATGGGTTGCCAGGTAGTCCTTGGACTTGTCCCGGCCCTGGCCGATGCGCTCCCCGTTATAGGAGAACCAGGCCCCGCTTTTCTGGACGATTTCAAGCTGTACGGCAATATCCAAAAGCTCCCCTGTGCGGGAAATGCCTGTACCGTACATGACATCGAACTCCGCTGTGCGGAAGGGCGGGGCGATTTTATTCTTGACCACTTTCACCTTTGTCCTGGCGCCAATCATGTCTGTGCCGTTTTTAATGACCTCGCCTTTGCGCACCTCCACCCGCACAGAGGCATAGAATTTCAGCGCCCTGCCGCCAGGGGTGACCTCCGGGTTGCCGTACACCACGCCTACCTTTTCCCGGAGCTGGTTAATGAAGATAGCTACGCAGTTTGATTTGGAGATGGCGCCTGCCAGCTTGCGCAGGGCCTGGCTCATAAGCCGGGCCTGGAGGCCCACATGGGTGTCGCCCATGTCCCCCTCGATTTCCGCCCGGGGCACCAGAGCCGCCACAGAGTCCACCACAATCACGTCGATGGCATTGGAGCGCACCAGGGCTTCCGTAATCTCCAGGGCCTGCTCCCCGGTGTCCGGCTGGGACACCAGCAGGCTTTCCACGTCCACCCCCAGGTGCCCGGCATAGACAGGATCCAAGGCGTGCTCCACGTCAATGAAAGCGGCGTTGCCTCCCATTTTCTGGCCCTCGGCAATGCAGTGCAGGGCCAGGGTGGTTTTGCCAGAGGACTCTGGCCCGTACATCTCGATGATGCGCCCTCTGGGCAGGCCGCCTATCCCCAGGGCCAAATCCAGGGACAGGGAACCGGTGGGGATGGCCTCCACGTTCAGTTCGCTGTCCTGGCCCAGGCGCATGACAGCCCCTTCCCCAAACTGCTTCTTAATTTGGGCCAGGGCTGTTTCCAGGGCCTTGGCCTTTTCCTCCGGCTTTACGTCAGAGGCCCGGGTGCTGATGGGCGCCTGCTTTTTTTCTGCCATATGCGTAAACACTCCTCTGTCTTGATTTCTACTGCTGATTATACTCCATATTCCCTCCAAAAGCAATGTGTTTCCGGAAAATTCACGAACAAATGTTTTAAGCAGAAGCCCTCCTGCCCCTTGGACGGCAATATGGGGCAAAATGAAAAGGCCAAGAGGAATGCCCTCCCGGCCCTTCTTTGCTGAAACGGATTTCCCGCTTTTTAGAAACGGATTTCCTGCTTTGTCCTGTCGGCCTCATAGATGGCTTCCAGCACCTTGGTGACCACCAGGGCTTCCTCAGGCTTCACCAGCGGCTGGGTGCCGTTCAGGACTGCTTCCAGCCACTGGCGGTTATCGGCAACGCCTGCGCTGCCGGCGGCGCCGTCGAAGAAAGCGATAGCCCCTGCGGAGGAAATGCTCTCCTCCATAAGCTGGCCGTTGCGGCCCCGGTTATAAATCAGCTCGTCCTTGGCATAGCTCATGCCAGAGCGGATTTCCGCGCCTGCCAGGGTGCCGCACAGGGTGGTGCTGGCTTCCCGGGACTCCAGCATATTGATGGCCCAGGAGGACTCCAGGGAGATGGCTGCGCCGTTCTTCATGCGGATAAAGCCCATGGCGCTGTCCTCTACCTCAAAGGTTTTGGGATCCCACGGCCCGAAGAGGTTGCCTTCGGTGGCCTGCTCCAGCCCGCCCAGCTTGTAGAACACAGAGCCGGTGACGCTTTCCACGTCATAGTTGTTCATGCACCACAGGGTGATGTCCAGGGCATGGGTGCCGATGTCGATGAGGGGGCCGCCGCCCTGCTTGGACTTGTCCGGGAACACGCCCCAGGTGGGCACGCCCCGGCGGCGGATGGCATGGGCCTTGCCGTAATAGATATCGCCCAGCTCGCCCTTGTCGCAGGCTTTCTTCAGGTTCTGCACTTCCGGGCGGAAGCGGTTCTGGTAGCCAATAGTGAACTGCTTGCCGGACTTTTTCCAGGCGTCGATCATCTTCTCCGCGTCGGCGGTGTTATGGGCCATGGGCTTTTCGCAATAGACATGCTTGCCAGCCTCAAAAGCAGCCACTGTGATGGGGCAGTGGGCCACGTTGGGGGTCAGCACATGGACAACCTCAACCTCCGGGTTTGCCAGCAGGTCATGGTAATCCTCGTAGACCTTGGCGCCCTCTGTGCCATACTCCTTGGCGGCCTTCTCTGCCCGCTCGGGGATGATATCGCAGAAAGCCACCACCTCGCACAGGTCGCTGTTTGCCTTCATGGCGGGCAGGTGCTTCTGGTTGGCAATGCCGCCGCAGCCTACAATGCCGATTTTCAGTTTTTTGCTCATAATTTGCTCCTCCTGTAGGGATGGGTATCGCGTACCCGTATTCTCAGGGAAATTATACCATATCTGCCTTGACTTTTATTGTGTCATATGGCACAATAAGAAAAAATTTACCGGGCTGTGCAAAAATATATAGGGAAAGGGACGGCGGGCATATGGAACAAATCCGGGATAAGGCTTTGCTGGAACGGCTGATGGAGGAAAAAGGTATAGGGGGGTTCTTTTCCGGAAGCCCCCAGGGGTTCCGGCTGGTGGGCTACAAAAAGCACGAGCTGCTGGCAGCCCCCGACCGCCCGCTGAAAGACTTCCTCTTTATTTTGGAAGGCTCTGTGCGGGTATACGGCCTGCGGGAGGACGGCGGGGATTATTCCGTGGCCCAGGGCGCGGAGCAGGATATGCTGGGCATGATGGAGTTTGTGCGGGAAAGCCAGCCTGCCCTCTATACGGAGGCCCTGGAGGACACCCTTTGCATAGCGCTGCCCATAGAAAAAAACAGGGCTGTCCTGGAAAAGGACAGCCTGTTCCTGCGGCGCCTGCTGGAGTATTCTGTGCGGCTGGTTATGCTGTCCGCTATGGCGGGGCGCCCGGGGCAGCGCCTGGCGGAGAAGGTGGTGGCCTTTCTCCGGGACGTCCAGCCGGATCACACCCTGCACAGCATTAACGCGGGGCTTTTGCAGTTCCGCTGCAGCCGCAGGCAGCTTCAGCGGGTGGTGAGAAAGCTGTGCGAGGACGGGGTTTTAAAGAAGGTGGGGAAGGGGAAATATCAACTGCGGTAAGCGCTTCCGCCGCGGAGGGAAACGCCTCTGAAGGGGGAAGGCTGCGCTTACAGCAGCCCGGCCTTCTTTTCGATGAAGCAGGCGGCCACGTCTACCGCCTGGGAGCTGTCCAGGGTGCCGTTTACCACCAGATCCGCGTGCCAGCGGGTAGGCTCGATAAGCTCGTTGTGCCGAAAGCGCACAGTGTCCAGATACCGCTCTGTTACCTCCTCAAAGGTCTGGCCCCAGGCCATGAACCGGATAATCCGGCGGGCCAGGCGCTCGTCGCTGGGAAGATCTACGAAAATTTTCAAGTCTGCCCGCTCCCGGATATCGTCCAGGTACAGGGCAAAAAGGCCCTCCGCCAGCACAAGCTGGGCATCGCTGCCCTCGGCCGTAAGGCGGGTGAAGTCCTCATACATGCGGGGCAGCTCCAGGGTGTCGGGATGGTTGTGCTCCACATACTCCTTGCGGGTGATGGGGGCAATGGTATGGGGCGGCTCCTTTTTGAAATAGGAATCCATGTGGAAGGCCACTGTTTTGCACCTGGGGGAAAAGACAGCCTCCAGGCGGTCTGTCAAGGTAGACTTGCCGCTGCAGGTGCCCCCGGCAATAGCCACAACATAGGGCTTGCTCATCGCAATACATTCCTCTCTTTTGAAAATGGGCAAATTCCCCTTATCGGGGCGGCTGTGCCTCCTCCCGCAAAAGGGAGAAGATCATGTCGTCAAAGATTTCTCCCCTGGGTGTGGCCACGGCCCGGCGCAGGGTGCCCTCATGGGTGAAGCCCAGCTTTTGCAGCAGCCGGGCAGAAGGCCTGTTTTCGGAAAAAACCCGGGCGGCAAGCACCTGCGCCCCCATCTCCTGAAAGATATAGGGGATGAGGGCGGAAAGGGCTTCGGTCATATAGCCTTTGCCGGCGGCGGATTCCGCCAGATAATAGGACAGGGTGAAGGAGGCAAGGCCATAGCGCAGATCGTCCGGCTCCAGCCATACCCCTCCCAAAAGGGCGGAGGATCCCTTTTCCTCTATGTAAAAGGTGCGCTGGGCCTTTATTTCCTCCTCCACCTGCTTTTCCATCCGGGGCAGCTCCCAGGGCTTCATGGGGTTATACCGCAGCACATAAGGGCTGTTGCGGATTTCCAGCATGGCAGGAGCGTCTGCCATCTCCGGCCCGCGCAGGATAAGGCGCTCTGTTTCAATGGGCATAAGCTTCCCTCCTTACAGCAGCCTGTCGGAGCCCATGGAGCGCGCCTGATCCAGCACCTGCCGGGCGTCCTGCTCTATTGCCCGCCTGAACTGCTCCCGGAACTGCTTTAAAGCCTTCACGTCCTCTAAAAGCCGGGCCTGCTCCCGTTCCAGCTCGTAATCGTGGCGGTGCTCCAACTGGCTTTTTTCCGCCCGCACCGTGCGGATTTCGCTTTTTAACCCCCGCACCTCCTGGCGCAGCCGGGCCACCTCGGCCTGGGCCTGCTCCACGCTTTCCGCCAGCTCCTCCAAAAACTCGTCCACCTGGTCGGCATTGTACCAGCGGCCTTTTGTCTCAAACTTTACGTCGTCCAGCACCTGTCTAGTCAGCTCCATCTTCCGCGTCCTCCTTCTCCCCTGCGGCCAGCGTCTTCCGGGCCAGCCGGGTAAATTCCTCCCGCCCGTACAGGGCGTTTACTGCCTGCAGCAGGCCGTTTGCCGAAAGCCGCTCCGGCAGGCCCAGCTTCTTTTGCAGTGCCCGGCGCCTTTCCCCGCTGTCCGGGGCGCCGCTTAGGGCTAAATCGTAAAAATCACCTTTGGTTACAGGCCCCTCCTTCCCAGAGGGGCTTTCCTGTTCCTCCCCGGCAATGTGCGCCCCTGCCCGCAGCAGGGCTTCCCGCAGCACCGGCAGGGGCAGGCCCTCCACCCCCAGCTTGCCCTCCCTGGAGGGCTTTGCCTTGCGGCGCTCCTTGCCGTACACGTCGGGGATATAGGCATGCTTTATCTGCTCTGGGGGGATGCAGGCGGAAAGCTTGGAGCGGATGAGGAACCCGGCCCCGTCGCTGTCTGTGAGCACGATAAGCCCCCGCTCCCGGGCCATCCGGCGCAAAAGGGCCAGCCGCTCTTTGTCCTGGAAAATGCCGAAGCCCCTTGTCTCTATAATAACTCCTTCCACCAGGGAAGAAAGGCGGCTTTTGTCATACCGGCCCTCCACCACGATGGCCTCCCGCACCCGCATCATCTGTCCGCCCCCTGGGTGCAGCACAGCAGCAGCCGGGCAATAAGCCCGTCTAACACCAGCCTGTCCTGGAGCCGGGAGCTTTTTAAGGAAAGGTCCGCCTCCAGCAGCAGGGAAAGGCACTGGCAGAGGGTGGGGCCGCTGATGCGCCGCAGGTTTTTCTGGGCCCGGCGCAGGCGGAAGTCTTTGCCCTTATAGTCCCCGTAAGCGAGGGGGGCGTCTGCCTGCAGGCCGCTGTCCAAAGCGCCCTGCACCCGGTACATGTCCACATAGGCAGAGGCCATGGCCCCCAGAATCATGGTGGGCTTTTCCTTTTGGGCGAAAAGGTTTTCCAAAAGGCTGTATGCCTGCTGGTAATTCCCTTCCACCAAAGCATCCACCATAAGGAACACTGTGATTTCCGTGCTTTTGGGCACCAGGCGCTCTATGGCGGCGGGAGTTATCTCTGTTTCCCCCATGCCTAGGGTGTAGGCGCAGAGCTTTTCCATTTCCCCCAGCAGCCGGTTCATATCCTGGCCCCCATAGTCCAGCAGCAGCCGGAGGGATTTGGGGGGCAGGGTGCAGCCTGCCTTTTTTGCCTGCCTTGCAAGCTCCCCCCGCAGTTCTTCGGGGGATCGCCTGCCCAGCAGCAGCACGCTGCCGCATTTTTCCGCTTTCTTTAAAAAGCTGTTCCAGCGCGGGGCCTGCCTGCCGCCAGGGGAGAGGGTGGGAAACCACAACACCAGGGTGGTGGTTTCCGGCAGGGCTTCCATCAATTCATAAAGCTTGTCCAGTTCCCGCTGATCCCGCCCGAACAGATCGAAATCCCGCACAGCCACGCACTTGTGTTCTGCCATAAAAGGCAGAGCCACGCAGGCGTCGCACAGGGCGTCTATATCGCAGCCGCTGTCCAGCTCGTTCCGGTTAAACTCGGGAAAGGCTTCCCCCGCCGCCTGGGTGATAAGCTTTTGGGCGGCCTTTCGCACCATGTGCTTTTCCTCTCCCGCCACCACGTACAGGGAGGAAAGGCCGCCCTCCTCCAACTGCCGCTTTGCTTCCGCTTCCGTTATCCGGGCCACCTTAGCTTCCCTCCCTCACCGTCACTTCGCCCTGGGGGCTTACCGCCAGCCCCAGGCCATCCTCCCGCCTGGGCAGAAGGTATGTCCCTGGCGTTTCATCTATTATATCACCTGACAGCACAACAGTAAATCCCGAATTTTCCCTGGGGAGGCAGTGTATCCGCAGGCCGTCTGTTTGAAACTCTGCCTGAAAGGCCGCGCCGTTTACCGTAAAGCCCAGATAAGTGCCCAGGGGGCTGTACCGGATTTCTGTTCCCGGCAGGGCCTGATAGGCGCTGCCGGAAGGCAGGAACGTGACGGTTCCCGAAAGCTCCCGGCCAGCGTAAGCCCCCTCTGGCAGAAGGGTTTCCCCCACCGGGAAGGACTCCAGGATTTTCCTGGCGCTGCGCTTTTCCCGGCTGTCCGCTTTTGGCAGAAACAGGCTGGAAACCTCCCGGACGTTATTGCGCCGCAGAAGGCTTACGCAGTCCCCGGCCCTGCCGCCGGGACACAGCACAGCGGCTTTGCCGTCCTGTATGAAAGCGGCGCAGGCGGTTTCCCCTTCCCCCTGCACTGCCAGAACCGCAAAGCCTTGCCCGCTGTACAGGGAAAAGCCATAGGTTCCCAGGATGAAGGCCAGCAGAATCCCCGCCCCTGCCCGACGGCAAAGGGGCGTAAGCTTTGGGAAGGACAGAAAGGCCAGCAGGCACAGCACGCCTAAAAGGGCCAGCATTTCCGCCTGTCCCAGATGGATATAGACACCCGGCTGGCTTCCCAAAGCTTTGGCTATGCTTCTTGCAAGCCGGCTGAGCCATCCCGCCCACAGGGCAAAGGGCTGCGCCAAAGGCCCCAATCCTGGCAGCAGGGAAAACAGGAGCGCAAACAGGGCGCAGTACAATAGCAGGGTGCAGGGGAGGGACAGGAGCAGATTCGCCAGGGGAGACAGCAGGGCAAGCCCCCGGAACACGCAGATCTGCCAGGGGGCAGTGCCTGCCAGAGCGGCAAAGGTGACCCCCAGCACCCCGGCGGCAGGGGTGAAAAACCCTTTAAGCCGGGGGCGCTTCCCGAAGGGGCGCAGGAGGGCTTTGGTTATCCCCAGGGCCAGCACCAGGATGCCCAGGGTGGCGAAAACGGAAAGGGCCAGGCTTAGATCCCCGCCGGAAAAGGGATTTTGCAGGCAGATGACCACCAGGGCCAGCCCCAGGGAATTCAGGCCGTCGGCCCTGCGGCCCAGGCACCCGCCCAGCAGATAGGCGGCATACATCACATAGGCCCGCACAGCCGAAGGGGGAAAGCCAATCAGGCACAGGTATAAAAGCAAAACGCCTGCTGTGAGGAGGCTTTGGGGCAGGCGCTTTAAGCGGGTTTTCCGCAGCAATACCTGGATAAGCCCTGCCACTGCCCCCATGTGCAGGCCCGAAACCACCATCAGGTGGGAGCAGCCTGCCAGCCGGAAGCTTTCATTGGCATCCTCCGGCAGGCCGTCCCGCCTGCCTAACAGCATGGCCTGCAAAAGGGCCGCGTCCTCCTGGGGCAGCAGCCGGGCAAATTCCCGGGAAAGCCCGCGCCGGAATACAGCCAGGGCCTTTCCTGGCGGGTTCCCTTCGCAGGGGATGCGCCTGGCCCCGCCTCCGGCAAGGTAGCCTCCTAACTGATAGCCGTCTGCTAAAAGGCTGTTCCGCTGGGAATAAAGCCCGCCCTCTGGAAAGGTGGAAAAGGATACGGGGCACTCCACCCGGTCGTATGGCGAACAATACAGGGGGCTGGCGGCGGAAAGCCGCAGGATAAAGGGCTTTACCGGCATTTTGTCTATCTGCTCCACCCGCAGGCGGTAATAATACCGGGAATAGCGCTTTTCCGGATAATCCAGCACCAGGGCTTGTATGTCCGCCTTTTTCTCCGCCCACTGCTTTGAGGGCAGCGTCTGGCTTTCATACCGGGACAAAAACAGGGACAGGCCCAAGGCCGCCAGCAGGAACGCGCACGCGAAAAAGGGCGCCCGTTCCCCGAGCGCCCCTGCGGGCAGCGAAAGCCTCGGGGCAGCCTGCCTCTTTGCCGCCCAAAAGCCCAGAAGCCCGGCGCAAAGCCCCAGCCCCAGGCAGATCCACAGCAGCGCCCCGGCGGCCTTTGGCCCGCTCAGGGCCGCCAGCGCCAGCGCGCCATAAACGGAAAAGCCCCACAGGGCAAAGGGCCTGCCCACGGATTATTTGAAGAACAGGGGCAGAGGCTCCAGGAAGATGATGTCCTCCCTGTCCTTGGCGTCGCCCTCAGCCAGCACGCAGGCCTTGCCCACCACCTGCCCGCCAATGGTGTGGAGCAGCTCCTCCATGGCGGCAAGGGACTCCCCGGTGGAAATTACATCGTCCACAATGAGGATGCGCCTGCCCTTTAAATTCTCGCAGTCTGCCTTGGAGAGGTACAGCTTCTGCACGTGGTCGGTGGTGATGGACTTCACCTCCACGTGGATGGGATCCTCCATATAGGCCTTCACGCCCTTGCGGGCCACCACATAATTGCGGCAGCCAATGCGGGCCATCTCATAGGCCAGGGGGATGCCCTTGGACTCTGCCGTGACGATAACATCATGGGCCGGGCACTTTTTCAGCAGCTCCGCTGCCGTCCGCTCGGTGATTTCCACGTCGCTGAACATGACAAACCCCGCTATGTCCAGCTTCTCGTCGATAGGGCAGATAGGCAGCGACCGCTTGCAGCCTGCTATCTCCATGTCGTATGTTTTGCTCATTTCCCATACATCCTTTCTTTATTTGGACGGGCTGCCGCCCGTACCTGCTTTAAGGGGCTTTTTGAAAAAAGCCCCTTAAAAATCCGCAAAAACTTTCACTCTCTCCCTGTCAGAAGCCCCTGGGAAGGAAGCGCCCAAAACCAATAATTTATAAAATTAGTTTTTGGATCAAAACATTCCCAAAGGGAATGTTTGCCCTTCTTTGAAAAAAGGGTTGTGGGGTTCTCAGGGGGTGAGCGTGTGCCAGTGGCACACATGTGCGGACCGACCGAGCCGGCAGGCGAGACTCAAAGCCCCTGAGCCGCCGGAGGCAAAACCCCACGGCCTTACGCCGGAAACCTCCCTCACAGGGTTTCCAGCGTAAGCTCTTCCCCGTTAGCCGACAGGGCGATGCCGGAAATAGCGCCCTCCCCCTTCTGCACCAACAGGGAGGCCAGCTTATCCTCCACCATGCGCCGCAGGTTGTTGCGCAGATCCCTGGCACCGCTGTGCCCATGGATGGATTTTTCCGCAAGCAGGGCGCAGGCCGCCTGGTCATAGGCGAGGGCGATGCCCTTTTCCTTGAGGGAGCCTTTATATTCGTCCAGCATTAAGGCCGCGATTTTCTTATAATCCTCCACGTCCAGGGGCCGGAACACCACCACTTCGTCGATACGGCTTAAAAACTCCGGGCGCAGGAAATCGGTGAGGGCTTTCATGGCCTTTTCCCGGCTTAGATCCGCTGTAGTTTTGGCAAAGCCCAAAGCCCCTTCCTTTTTGTCGCTGCCCGCGTTGGAGGTCATGACGATGACCGTGTTTTCAAAGTTTACGGTTCGCCCATGGGCGTCTGTAATGCGGCCCTCGTCCAGGATTTGCAGAAGGATGTTCAGCACGTCCGGGTGGGCCTTCTCAATTTCATCTAAAAGCAGCACAGAATAGGGCCTGCGCCGCACTTTCTCCGTAAGCTGCCCCGCCTCGTCATAGCCCACATAGCCCGGGGGCGAGCCGATGATTTTCGATACGGAATGCTTTTCCATAAATTCCGACATATCCAGGCGGATGAGGGTTTCCGGGGCGTCGAAAAGCTCCTGGGACAGCACCCGCACCAGCTCTGTTTTGCCGGTGCCTGTGGGGCCGACAAAGATGAAGGAGGCCGGATGCCTGCGGGGGCTTATCTGCACCCGGCTGCGGCGCACAGCCGCTGCCACAGCGCCAATGGCTTCCTCCTGGCCCAGGATTTTTTTCGAGAGCACTTCCTCCAGGTTTGCAAGCTTGGAAAGTTCGTTTTCCTCCACCCGGGCGGCGGGGATACCCGTCCAAAGCTCTATCACATAGGCCAAGTCCTGCTCCTCCACCGCGGAGAAAACACCTTCCTGCCGCAGCTTATCCAGGCCCTCCTCCAGGGTGGCAATGCGGTAATGGGTTTTGGCCAGCTCTTCGTAATCTATCTGCATGCCTGTGGGGGCGGTCAAGTCCTGCTCCCGGACGCGCTCTTTTTGCAGGGCGCGCTCCTTGCTTTCATATTCCTCCAGGCGCTTGTTGCGCAGGGCAGCGCAGGCGCAGGCCTCGTCTAAAAGGTCGATGGCCTTGTCAGGGAGATAGCGGTCGCTGATATACCGCTCGGAAAGCACCACCATCCGCCGGGCAATGGCATCGGAGACGGTGACCCGGTGGTAATCCTCATAATACTTTTTAATGCCCAGAAGCACCTCCGCCGCGTCCTCCAGGGAAGGCTCTGCCACAGTGACAGGCTGGAAGCGGCGCTCTAAGGCCGCGTCTTTTTCAATATATTTCCGGTACTCGGAAAAGGTGGTGGCCCCAATCATCTGGATTTCCCCCCGGGACAAAGCGGGCTTTAAGATGTTGGCGGCATTCATGCTGCCTTCCGCGTCCCCGGTGCCCACCAGGTTATGGACTTCATCTAAAAACAGGATGATGTTCCCGTCAGCCTTCACCTCGTCGATAAGCCCCTTAATGCGGCTTTCAAACTGGCCCCGGAACTGGGTGCCCGCAATGAGGGCGGTTAAATCCAGAAGCTGCACTTCCTTGTCCTGGAGCTTGGCGGGCACATCCCCCTGGGCAATGCGCAAAGCAAGGCCTTCTGCCACGGCGGTTTTGCCCACGCCAGGCTCACCGATTAAGCAGGGGTTGTTTTTGGTGCGGCGGGAGAGGATCTGCACCACCCGCTGCACTTCCTTTTCCCTGCCGATAATATTGTCAAGCTCCCCTGCCCGGGCCTTGGCAGTGAGATCCGTACAGAAATTCTGGATGTGCTTGCGCTTTTTCTTGTGGACGTTCTCCCGCTTCTCCCGGGTGCGCTGTGTGCGCCCCCCATTTTCCCCGGGAGCGCCGCCCAGCATCATCTCCGCAGGCAGGGTCTGAGCGCCGCCAGGAGTGAACAGGCTGGTTTCCTCCCCCTGCTCCTCCCCGTCGCCTCCGGTCATGCCCAGCATCTGGGCCATCTGCTCGGTGGCCTCGGCAAATTCCTCCTCGCTCATGCCCGTCTGCTCCTTTAAGCTGGACATCATGTTGTTCATAAAGTCGTTGACAGGCTGTATGCCCAGTTCCTTGGCGCACACAAAGCAATATCCTTTTATCTCCTTGCTGTCCATCGCCTGGGAAACAAATACGGTGGCCGGACGCTTGTGGCATCGCGTACACATCATCATGGCGTTTGTTCCTTTCTGTTTTTTCTGCTTTGGCCTTACATGCGCCAAACCGGAAGCAGGCCGGCTGGTAAATCTCCTTGATTGCCGCGGCGCAGCGCCGCACCTTTCATTATACTAACGAAAAGGCCCCCACGCAAGTACATTGTGGGGGTAAGTCCAAAAATTAACAAAACATTTTCAATTGGGAAAGCTGTGAAAAGAGGGGACAAAGCATAGTATGCCCCGCAAAAACGCAGATACGGGGCATAGGGGTGAAAACTTTTGGAAATGGGGCGCAGTTTGCTTTTTCACGCAAAAGGAAAATTTTCCCGCAGCCATGCGGCAGACTCCCGCAAAGCGGCCCGCATGCTTTTCGCGCCATAGTGCTCGATGGTGCAGACGCCCTCATAGCCGTCTGCCGCCAGCCGGGACAAAAGCCCGGCTATGGGGATTTCCCCCTTGCCCACCGGGGCGGGGTATAAAAGCCGCCCATCGGCGGCAGCGGCGGCGTGCTCCCCCCACTGGGGGGAATAAGCCCTGTCTTTCAGGTGGACGTGGGAAATCCGGCTTTTCAGCTTCTCATAGGCTGCCAGCTCGTCCTCCCCCGCAAAGCGGAAATTGCCTGTGTCAAAGCAGCAGGAAAGGCCGGGGCAGCGGCTTAAAAAGTATTCCAGGCCCTCCGCTGTGGAGAAGGGGGCCAGCAGGCTGTCGTAATCCTCCATCACCAGGGACACCCCGTATCCCGCCGCCTTTTCCCCCAGGCGGTTCAGGCACTGGGCCATGCTTTCCATTTGGCAGCTTTTTTCCTCCGGGGAATCCCCTTCCTGGAAAAACCCAGGGATGACAAGGATTTTCCCTGCCCCCAGATACCGGGCGGCCTCCAGGACAGGCTGGCTCTGCCTGTCCACGTTATCGTCCCTGCCAAAATCGAAATAAGCGGGGATGGAGGAGATTTCCAGGCCCACAAAGCTAAGCTCCCGGCCCACCTCGTCCTCCCGGCCCAGCAGGTTGTTCTGGGATACCTCCATATGGGTGATGCCCAGGCTTTTGATGTATTGGAGGGCTTCGGTCAGTCCGATTTTTTCCTCCCGGGCCATGTCCTTCATGTGATCGTAAAAAGTGGCAAGCTGCATAATGGGCAGTCCTTTCTTTTGTCAGTTTTGCGGCTTTTATGTACGGGCCGCCAGACGTTTGCCTGTCTCCACGGCGGCTCTGAAACAGATGTCCGTAAGGCCCGCGCCGCCCTGGGGTAAAATGCCCTCATCCCATTCCGGGCCGTCCAGGGTGTCGGTAACATAGAAAAACTGGGCAAAGTCCACGTTCCTAAACTGGGCCACAGCCGCCAGACCCGCGCACTCCATCTCCACGCTGACGCAGCCCTGTTCCCGCCGCCGCTGGGCCTTCTTCTCTGTCTCCCGGAAGAAAGCATCTGTCGTCCAGGTTTTGCCCTCTATGTAGGGATAATGGAGGCTGTCCAGTGCTTCCCGGCAGGCCTTTACACAGCGGGGCTGCAGCTCTATCTCGTCCGCCGGGGGCAGGTAGTGGTAGGAAAGTCCCTCGTCCCGGATGGCGGCAGTGGGGACAATCAAATGCCCGTGGGCGATATCCCGGCGCAAGGTTCCCGCCGCCCCGCAGAACACAAAATGCCTGCCGCCCCAGGCCCAGATATCTTCCGCAAAGCCCGCTGCCGCCGGCGCTCCCACATGGGGCAAAAACAGGGCCACATCCGTTTCAAAAGCATGCACGCGGTAGATGGGCACCCAGCCTGTGCAGAATTTGCTGTAGCCCAGCACTTCGCCGCTATACTTTTCCAAAAGCTCGTCCACAATAGTTTTAGAGAATATGCCCACGCATATGGCAGGAAAGTCCGGGATTGGCTCCTGGTGGGAGGGATTGATGATGGCCACCGGGTTGGGGTCGAATTCATTGCACAACATTGCCGCATGCCTCCTTTACAATATAAAATTGTCTTATTATAACAGAAAGGCTATTTTCTGTCAAGGGAAACAATAAAGCAGGCGCACCATTTACGGGAAATGGCGCGCCCGCCCTATGCTTTCCAATACGCTTTAATAGAGCATGACCAGATCTTCCCCGGCGGCAACCATGCCCAGCTTTAAAATGCGCAGGCGGCGCTGGGCGCAGTTGCAAAAGACCATAGGCATTGCCAGGGAAAAGCCGGACTGGGTAAGTATCGTTGGGTCGAATGTGAGCAAAGGTTCCCCGCGCGCCACCATGTCCCCCCGGGAGACGTGAAGCTGGAAGCCCCGGCCCTGAAGCCGGTGGGTATCCAGGCCCACGTGGAGGATAAACTGCTCGCCCAGGGAGGTTTGCAGGCCCACGGCATGCCCGGTGGAAAAGGCAAAATACACCTGGGCGTCAGCAGGGGCCAGCAGGGTGTGGGTGGAGGGCAGCAGCAGCACGCCCCGGCCCATGCGGCCCTGGGCAAAGCAGGGATCCTCGCACTGGGAGAGGGGCAGCACACTGCCGGAGACAGGGCTTGCAAAGACAGAAGGGACAGCCATAGGTGAACCTCCTTTCAAGGGCAGCTCTTTGCCTGCATTATACCCCAAGTATAAACAAAAAGCAATAGGTTTCCCCATTTCGCCTGCAAAAAAAGCAAAAAGAAGCCCCCGCCGGGAGGCGGGGGCTGTGGGCTTATCTTGTTGCGGTAGCTTGCCAGGCAGATGGTATGGTCACTTTTACATCGTAACCGTATTCAGTGTTGGCTTTAACAATGTTTACCTTAACTGTCAATGGCGTTCTGCCCGTATGCCAAGATGAATTACATAAGTTGGCATCAAATGTAACAGTGGTGTTATCTGTTGCGTTTGAAAAATTAAGGGTAAGAGAAGTGGTTGTCTGCGGGTCTTTGCTGGAGTCTGTTACGACTGTAACATTGCCTGTTCCCACATTGTCCAAAATGTACTCTGCGCTGATGAAATTATCTGTACTTGTGGCGCTTAAGCCTTTAGTACGTGTGGTAACAGTGCGAAGCTTCCGGTTCTGGCCTGTGCCGTAAATCATATAAAGAGGTTTGTCAAAATTAAGGGTTACAGTGCCAGTGAAAACGCCATTTTGAAGATTTGGTCTGCTATCTTCCGGCACATTGGCGGTTGCGTCAGTTACTTTAGGCGGCTGTGTGTCATCCAGCATGAAGGGATATACAGCACGGAATGCATAGCTTTCCGGGTTTGAGGCACTGCTCAGCGCACTCTTACCTACCGCAATAAAGCAGTATTCCTGGTTGTATGACAGCTTGAATTCACTCTTGCTGCAATCCACCACAAGGTTTCTGCTGGCTGTGGCATCGCCACTTCCGTTGGCCAGAATGGATGTGTTGTTAACGCCTTGTGTGCGGATATAGTCGGAAAGGCTTTCTTTCAGCTTTGTACTGGCCTTTTGGTCGAACAGGGAACCGTCTGTCTGCGGGCTTGCATTGGTGCCCATGGATTCAAAGACACGATATGTTTTGTCATTAATAGAGCTACCGGTTGTTGGATCACTGTCGTATTTGTCTGTTTGACCAGGAGTTGTACTCGCTTTGAGATAGCTGAACAGTTCTGAACCCATCTGTGAGGAATAAGGCACGATAATGTAGTTAATATTGGTGGTAGAGGCCAAATTTGTTTTTACTGTGATGTTAGAACCGCTTTGCTGCAGGGTAAGCACTGGGCGGGTGATGGGCAATGTTTTGAATTTATAGACATACACGCCTTCAGAATAGCGGTTAGAGCCGCCCTGGGTGACAAAGTATGCGTAATAGTTGGTGTCAGCCTGCAACCCTTCTATCTCCACAGGCATGGTAGCGCTGCCTACATTGGACACCGTGCCGTTGGCAATGCTTGCCGCGCCGCCCATGGTAGAAGGCGATATAATGTTGTTGACATTAGGAGAGCGCATTACATCATCCTCATAATAATGAGTGGGATCTGACATTTCAGGCATGCCAACGCCGTCAACGACGGGGTTTGGTCTAATAGACAGCTTGCTGCCGTCAGTGCCGATAGGATCAAATATACCTTCTTTGAGTATTACATAATGCACTCTGCCAATGCGGTTGTTTTTTAGTGCCAGTGTCATGCGCACGCCGCTGTCACCTGGGGTGAAGGTAACTTGCTCATTGTTCAGCTCAGGTGCTGTCATATCGGAGAAGCGTTTTACCACGGAGAAGCCGTTAGGATTCGTAATATCCGTAAACAGCCCGTTTTTCACATCTGCCATGATGCTGTTTTTATACAGGCCGCCGTAAATGTTGGAAAGGTTGTTGGCCCTGCCAGCCAGAACGGTAACTTCACAGTTTATATCGCCGTTAAAGGTATCCCGGTCGCGGTTGTTATTCATTTCTGTGAAGTGGAGGGCGAACTCGTATACTACGCCTTCTTTCAAAGCTTCGTCAGAATCGCCAGTTAAGAGATATGGCAAGGGATTCTGGCCCGATTTATCTATGCGTACCAATCCAACGCCTGCCTCTGTCATGTCGGTAGACACCAGTACGTTCTGTTCTGTGCCAATTCTTCTCCATGCCGTTGTGCTGGTGTTGGAATCTTCGCCTGGGTCGAGTTCGCGGCGGTACAGCTCGAATCTGGAGGTGGTGTCCAGCCACATAATCATGTCCCAGTAGGTGCCGGGGCTGGCGCTGTTAGTGGCTTCAGGCGTAATGGAGAAGCCAATGTCAAGAGCCTTGTTGCCGCCACTGCCATCCGAGACGCCTTGCAAAGTTGTGGCAGTAATTTCGTTCATCTGTGCCAGCGCCGAAACCGTTGTAAACCGTTCCGTTCTGTCCTGTTCCATGCGGTTCTGGGCCGGGGAGGCGTCTATGATATTCCGGAATTCAAAATAGTAGGTGGAGCCACTGCCCATATTGATGGCGTCGGTATCTTCCGTGCCGCTGGGCAGGGTGAGGATCATCTTGCCGCTGCGGTCCAGCTCCAGCTTGGCGTTTTCAAAGTTAATATTCACCTTGGTGGCATTGCCGCCTGTCACCTGATACATCTGGATCATCTCCGGCAGAATACGCAGCAGTTCCTGGCGGGCCGCCTGCTGCTGCGCGCCGGATATAGTGGAATCCTTGCTCTTCCAGGTGTTGTACAGGGCCAGAGGCTCGGCGCTGGTAGGCTCGTAGAGGATATTTTCGCTGAACTCAATGTGTACATCCGCGTCAGCATAGGGCTGGGGCCTGTTGTCCACGCCTGTGGCCGATCTGCTGAAGGTGACCTCCGCTGTGGGCGGGGTGCTGTCCAGGGTATACACGGTGATTTTCTTCACGATGTCCGAGTAGTTCCCTGTAGGCGTGGCATTGTCCACCGCGATATAATACATATCATAGATGGTTTCCTTCTGCAGCCCGGTGATATTGGTGGAAGCCGGCACGCCGGCTTCGGCCTTCATGCTGCCCCGCTTTATAACCTTGCCGCCGTCCGCGGTTTGGGCATTGCGGATCTGTATCTTGGCAGAGTCGTCCCGCAGGAACTCCTCGGTGGTGTTGGTCCAGGGCGGATCGTGGCCCTTAGGCGGCGTGGGGAAGTTTTCACCGGTTTTTACCAGCACCCAGTAAATCGTGCCCGGCTCGTTGATAATGCACTCGGCGCCCACATTGGTGGCGCCCATGGTGGTCTGCTGCATATCTGTGGTGAACTCCGGCGGGGTTTTGTCCCGGGTGGTGAACTGCAGCTTCGTAATGCTGGAGCTTTTAATGCCGTCGGCATCTGCCAGCCACAGGTACAGATCATAGGTGGCCTGCTCTTCCAGCTCTACCACCTTATCCGGCTGGGTGGAGTTGGGATAGATAATCCGGTTCACCTGCACAGACTCTGTCTTGTTCTTGCCCAGGCCCACCCGGCCGTATCCCAGGGGATCCACAAAGCCGAAGGACAGGAACTCGTTCTGGGTGGGCTGGGTGCTGCCCTTGGGCAGCAGCACATAGTAAAGGTCGCACTTCTTGTTTGCCATTACTGTGACCCAGGACTCCTCTGTTTCCACCTCCAGCATCCGGGGATACTCCGGGTTGAAGGCGGGGGTGATGTTGTCCGGGGTTTCAAAGCGCTCGCTGTACACAGGGCTTTTGTGCCCCCGGGCGTCTACCAGCACGGCGGAAACATAATAGGTGCCGCTGGAGGTGAGGCCCTTGAGCTTTTCGGGGAATACAAACTCTGTGTTGGAGGATTCGGACTTATAGTTGCCGGAAAGCAGGAAGCCGGAACCATAGGAGGGGTTGATAAGCTTATCCTGGCCTTCTGTGGTATCAGGCACAGGGCCCATGGCAGCGGTGGTCAGGCCCCAGTACACAGTGCCGGACTTGTTGGTGGAGGCAATGCCGTCAGCCTCAGTGGGGGCCACGTTTGCCACCTTGGGATAGCCGTTTAAGATGCGGGGCTCCTGGGAATACTCCTGGGCCTGGGAGGCATCCATGTTCTCGCCGGAAATCTCCGCGTCCAGGCCGGGCCGGATGGTTATCTTGTCCGGCAGCATGGTGGTGGTGGAGTCGGGGGAGTTGATGGTCAGATGGCCGATGTCCCCGGTGCCCTCCACCTTGGTGCCCACATCCAGGTTCACCTCGTCAGCCGCCGCGTTTACTTCCAGGCGCAGGGTGGAGTTTGTGGCCTTTTCGTCAATGGTAACCCGGGAAGCGTCTGCGTCGCCCAGGATCAAGGTGGAATTGGGGGTGCGGTTCACCACGTTTTCCAGGTTCCCTGCCAGAGTGAAGCTGTCTCCGGAAGATCCCTCCAGGGATACGTTCAAAATGCCGTAGCCGTCCCGGCAGCCGTCCTCCAGGAAAGCGTCAGAGCGGAACAGGCCGTTGGTGATATGGGTGCGGCCCTCGGTGAGCACAGAAATATACTGCCCGGTGGGAGCGTCTACAATCAGCGTGCTGGTGTCCACGCCCCGGAGCAGGACGCTGTTTTTGCCCAGCTCGCTGGAGCCGCCGCCGGCTATGATAATGCGGCCCCGCACCTGCACGTTTTCCAGCACCACATCACCCAGGCTGACGCCGCCGCTGATGTAGAGATCCCCGGTAATGATAGTGTCCCGCAGGGTGACGTTGGTGCAGTTGATGGTCAGGCTGCCGAACACGCCGCCAGGGGCATGGACGCCAGGTTCGTTAATCAGGGAGCCGATGCCTACGCACAGCATCTTCATGGCCTCGCCCCGGGTGACGTTTTGCTGGGGCCGGCAGGTGCCGTCCGCATAGCCGTCGATAATGCCTGCCAGGATGGCGGCCCGCACATAGCCCCGGCTGTAGGGGCTGAAATCCCGCCCGTCGGTGAAGTCTATCACTTCCCCGGGGATTTCGTCCAGACGCATGTTCCGGGCCAGCAGGGTGATGGCCTGCTCCCGGGTGAGGGGCGCGTTGGGAGCGGCGGTGGCGTTGTCGTGGCCCTTGAAAATGCCTGCGGTGTAGGCCTTGCAGATATCCTCATAGAACCAGTCCTTGGGATGCACGTCCTTAAAGGGGATAGGCCCTAAATCCGTATAGCCGTAGGCCCGGTTCATCATGGCGACAAATTCCGCCCGGGTGATGGGGGAGTCCGGGCGCATATTGCCGCCCGGATCGCCCTTCACCACGTCCCAGCTCTTCAGTTTTTCCAGATAGGGCGTTACCCAGCTTGCGGCGGAAGCCGTCTGGCTGGGCAGCAGAGAAACGGAAACCGCCAGCAGCATGCATAAAAGCATGGCCAGCGCCCGTTTGCCGGTGCGTTTCAAGGTGTTCATAGTAAAATCCCTCTCTTTGCTGTGGAGTCTTTATGGATGCGGGCGCTGTGCCCGGTTGAAAAGGAAGCATCAAAAGGTCAAGGCTGCGGGCCTTTTAAGAAGCCTGCCGATCCCGGATATGCTGGAGCTGGGCGCGGAAAACCGCCTCCCGCACCAGGCTCTCCTCCTCGTCGATAATGTCCAGGAACTTGGCGGCATACAGGGTGTATTCCCCGTTGGCGCCGCCCTTGCGCAGGATTTGGCACTTTAACAGCAGGGGGGCCGTCCGCGTAATGGGGATGACCACCTCCAACTGATCCCCGGGGGCAAATTCCCGGGCGCAGTAAAAGGCGATGCCGCCGCCGGAAAGGTCGTTGGCCCGGATGGCAGAGCGGGTTTTGTCGGCTGTGCCAAGGGGATAGGCATAGCTGGTAAAATCCACAGGCATGCGCAGGTTTGTGCGCGCCTCCTCCCCCTTCAGTTCCCGCAGGGGGGTGAAGGATATCACATCGTTGTCGTCGCAGTCTACAACCCGGCCCAAAGTTGCGGGCTGATCCTCCTGGGAGGGGACAATCTGCACTTTGTTGGTGCGCAGCACGTCCCGTATGCTGCCTTCGGTCACCTTCACCCGCAAAAAGCCGTCCCCCTGGGGCTTTTCCAGCCGCCCTTTTGCAAGCACCTTGGACAGGCTGTCCATAATCATGCAGGTGTTCTGTTCCTTCTTTTTCTTTCCGAACCCTATCATGGCGTTTCCTCCTTTGCCTGGGTGTTTTCCTCCGGCTGCTCCGGGGCCGGCGCGGCCGCCTCGGAAGGAGGCGCTGCCTGCTGCTTCTGCCCCCGCCTGCCGGGGTCGTTGGGGTCAAAATTCAAAAAGTATACGTATATCTCCACCACCGCCCGGTACAGCTCCTCCGGGATCTCCTGCCCCACGTTGAGCTGGGACAGGATGGTGGCAAGGGAATTGTCCTCATAAACCGGCACGCCGCTTTCGCCTGCCACGTCCACAATCCTTTCCGCCAGATATCCCATGCCTGCCGCCACCACCACCGGGGCCTGGTCCATCACGCCATACTGCAGCGCCACAGCCCTTTTGGCGGCGGGACGGGGATCCGGCTCGCTAGACCTTGACATCGACACCTGTCATCACCCTTTCAAATAGTTTTGGGAACGCGTCGGAAATGTTCAGGGGCTTGCGCAGAGGCCCCACCCGGATGTCCCCGGGCTTCAGGCCGTTGCGCTCCAGAATGCCGTTTAACGACCGGCTGACTTCCCCTGCGTGGGCCGCCACGGTTTCCGGGCAGGAAACGTTCATGGAGGTGCGGCCCGCGCTGCTGTCAATTAAAAGATCAAAGGCCCCCAGGCCCTCTATATCCATTTTAATCAGGATGCGGGAGGACTTCCCCTGGCCCCCCTGGCCGGATTCCTCGTCCGGATCCACCCACATCTCGGAAAATACCGCCTTGTCCTCCCACTGGAAAGGCAGCAGCAGGTGTTTCAAAGGCATGTACACGCTTTCATTCACCAGGATAGAAAGCATGATGTTGCGCAGCGCCTCCTGGGTCTGCATGTTGGCCTCGCCCCCCAAGGCCCTGGCGGTAAGCTGGGTCAGGCGGTCGGCAAAGCTGTCGGACAGGGAGGCTTTGGAATAGTCTGTGCTTTTCAGCAGCCGCAGGATGTCCTCGTCGGAAAGCTTGCTCATGTCCCCGGGGAAAATGCCGTAGCCGCTTAAATGCCGGAAAGCCGCCACCATTTCCTGCTCGCTGCCGTTCTCATACCGCACCATGTCCAGGGTCAGCATGGACAAAAGCCCTCTGGCCCTGCCATGGTCGTGGGTTTGGCTCACATAGTTGGAGATAAGGGGGAACACCTGCTCCCGGAGAAGCCGCAGGTTCCCCTGCCGGTCCCCTGCCGCCACCCCGTTTTCAAGCTGGGCCGCTGTATCCAGCAGGCGGCTGGACCAGTGGGAGGGCAGGGACTGGGTCATATCGTACAGGGTGCGCACCATGCGCCCTTCCAGATGGGCGGTGGAGGAAAAGTCGCTGTACTGCCTTAAAAACTGGAGGATTTCCGTGCGCAGCATTTCAGAGCCGGAACGGTTGAAGGCTGTGTGCAGGGCCTGGAAAAGCGCCCCCCCGAAGCGGCTGCCGCTTTGGAGCTGGCCCTTGAGGAAATCCAGGAGCTTCCCCTCGTCCATCTGCAAATATTCCAGGAACTGCCCCATTTCCGCCGCCAGACCCTCGCTGATGCCGGAGCTTACCTGCAGCCCCCGGCCCAGAAGCTGGATGAAGGCCTGGGCGGGGTCCGGGGCGTTCTTCAGGCGCTGGACAAAGGTGAGGAAGTTGGAATCATACCGCAGCTTCTGGGCCGCGTCCCCGGGCTGCTGCTGTTCTGTGCGCTGGTCCGCCCGGGTCACCCGGGAGGGATCCACCACGTTCTGTATATGGGTGTCATTGGGGGTAATAGGCTGGCTGCGTACATTGGCGTTGTCATAATTTGGCACCGGGTTTGTAGGCCGCAAAATTTCGGGCATGGTATCGACTCCTTGGGGCAGAGGGAGGGGAGGCCTCCTTCCGCGCATAGTGGTGCGCAGGCCCCCGGGCTACCTTTTAAAAGGCCCGGCGGTCTGCGTGGCTTATGGGATATACTGCCAGAAAAATAAGCCGGAAAAGCAAAATCCTCGCGCCGCAGTCTTATTTTCCATGGAAGATTGCCGATAAACTAATTAAGGGAACCGCGTTTTGCCGCGGAAGCGCCCTCTCTGCTGAAATTTTGAGAGGAGCGGACGCCGGGCCGTCTGGGCCTGGCCTGCCTGACATGAATCCCTAATTCTTACTAGAAAAGGTGGAAACGATATGGGCAACGATATGATGGAAGCATATCTGTACGAAATGAATACGCTTCTGGAGCAGCTTGACGACATCGTGCTGGCTGCCGAGGAGGCGAAAACCTTCTCCCAAGAGGATGTAAATGAAATCTTCCGCATCATGCATACGTTCAAAGGCTCCTCCGCCATGATGGAGTTCAACACCCTCATGACAGTGGCCCACCGCATAGAGGATATGTTCTTCATTATCCGGGACAAGGGCATGGAAGTGGTTTCGGAGAATCTGCGGCCCGAGCTGTTCGAGCTGGTTTTCCGCTCCATTGACTTCTTCCGGGGGGAAATTGAGAAGCTTGAAAATGATCAACCCCTCACAGAAGATATCGACAGCATACTCGCTAATATTAAGAGCTTTTCAAACAAAATTCAAGGCGGCGGTGAAGGTGAAGAAGAGCAGCCTGCCGGCCAGGCGGAATCCCAGGGCGCTCCCGCTTCCGGCGGCGAGGAAATGTTTGGCAGCGACCAGTTCCCCTATGGCATCCGGGTGTTCTTCGACGAGGGCTGCGGCATGGAGAACCTGCGCTCCTTCATGGTCCTCAACGCGGTAAAGGATCTGTGCGAGCCGGGGCAGATGGACTGCTGGCCTGCCGATGTGGAGACAAACCCGGAAAGCGCCTCTTTTGTGGCGGAAAAAGGGTTTTTCCTGCGCTTTTTAACCCCTGAGCTGCGGGATCTGGCCATGCCCATTGTGGCGGAAACCGGCTCTGTGCAGGAGTATGCATCCTTTGACCATGCGCCCGCCGCCCCTGCCCAGGAGGAAAAGCCTGCCCAGGCAGAAGCAAAGGCGGCCCCCGCCGCCCCTGCCCAGGCGGCTGCCCAGCCTGCCGCAAACAGCGGGACCAAGCAGCCCGCCCAGGCACAGCAGGGCCAGGGCCACAACAAGGAAAGCCTTATCAGCGTGAACCTCTCTAAGCTGGACGAGCTGCAGGCTGTGGTGGGGGAAATCGTGATTACCGAATCCATGGTCACGGCTTCTCCGGATTTGAAAGGCCTGAAGCTGGACAGCTTCACCCAGGCCGCCCGACAGCTCCGCTCCCTGACCGACCAGCTTCAGGACGTGTCCATGTCCCTGCGCATGGTGGCCGTATCCGCCACCTTCCAGAAAATGCGCCGCATTGTGCGGGACATGAGCAAGAAGCTGGGCAAGGAAGTCACCCTGACTTTAGAGGGCGAGGACACGGAAGTGGACAAGACCATTGTGGACAGCATTGGCGACCCCATTATGCATATTGTGCGCAACTCCATGGATCACGGCATTGAGGAGCACGTGGAAGACCGCATCAGGGCCGGAAAGGATCCGGTGGGCAACATCATCCTCTCTGCCCGGCACACCGGCAGCGAGGTTATTATCCAGGTGATTGACGACGGCGCGGGCGCGGATGACGACGCCATCCTGAATAAGGCAATCCGCCAGGGCCTGGCCCAGCCGGGGGCGGACTATTCCCATAAGGACATCCTGAACTTCCTTTTGATGCCCGGCTTCTCCACCAACACCGAGGTTACGGAGTATTCCGGCCGCGGCGTGGGCATGGATGTGGTGAAGTCCAACGTGGAAAGCGTGGGCGGCACTGTTACCATCAGCAGCGAAAAGGGCCAGGGCATGACCACCACCCTGAAAATCCCCCTGACCATGGCTATTATGGACGGCATGGAAGTGCGGGTGGGGAATTCCGCCTTTACCGTACCCATCCAGAACATACGCCAGATTTTCCGGGTAACAGAGGAGCAGATTATCCACGACGCGGCCCGGGGCGAGATGATAGAGCTGATGGACAATTTCTATTCCATTGTGCGCGCCAAGGAATTCTACCAGATGGAAGGCGGCGTGGACGATTTCGAGGACGGCATCCTGCTGTGGGTGGAAAGCGGGGAAACCTCCTTCTGCCTGTTCGTGGATGAGCTGATAGGCGAACAGCAGGTGGTGGTGAAGCCCCTGCCCAGCTATGTTACAGACTTCGGCATCAGGGACTATGGCATAGCCGGCTGCACTATTTTGGGCGACGGCAGCATCAGCATTATCCTGGAGGTTTCCAGCATTTACGCCATGGCCCAGAGCTATGCCAGATAAACCCAGGCGGCAAGCCTGAGGAGCCATGCCAGCAGGCCGCGGCGCAAGCCTTTGGGCCGCTCCTGCCGGCACAGCCCCTAATTCCAGTAGAGAAAGGACTTGTGTATTTATGTCACAGGAAAACGGACTGTTCGCCAGGGTTGACGAGCAGAGCGAGAGGGTGGATGAAACCCCCCAGGTGGATACGGAAAAATATCTGGTGGTTTCCTCCGCAAACGTGCTGTACGGTGTGAACACCCGGTATATTGAGACTATCCTGACGGAAATCTCCATTACCTGGCTGCCCATGCTGCCCCCCCATATCCGGGGGGTGATAAACCTCAGGGGCGCGGTTGTGCCCATCCTGGACTTCCGCCTGCTTTTGGGCCAGGAGCCTGGGGAGAAGTCCTGCACCATCGTGCTGGACAGCGGCGGCGTGCAGATAGGCATTATGGTGGATGAGGTGGACCAGACGGTGGATATTGAGCAGGAACGCATCCTGCCGGTTCCCTCCCAGACCGCGGGGGACAACAAGCTGGTTTCCGGCATGTGTACCCTGCCCAATCAGAACGGCACCCTGATGGTGCTGGACTGCTCCCTGCTGTTCAATGGTCAGCTCTAAGAAAACAGCTCCCGGCGCCATGGCTATCTCCGAGGCCGACTTCCACCGTCTGGTCAGCTTCGTAAAGCAGAAATACGGGATAGACCTGCACGAGAAAAAGCAGCTTATCACCAGCCGCCTGGCGAACACTGTAAAAGGCATGGGCTTTGGGGGCTTTACGGAATATGTGGACTACCTGCTGAAAAGCGGCACCGGGGACGATATCAATGCCCTGCTCTCCCGCCTTACCACCAACTATACCTATTTCATGCGGGAAGTGGAGTCTTTCGACTATTTCACAGGCACCATCCTGCCGGAGCTGGTGCGGGCGCACCAGCGGGACAAAACCCTTTCCATCTGGAGCGCGGGGTGCTCCTCCGGGGAGGAGCCGTATAACATGACCATGTATATCATGGACTATCTCGGCTCCCAGTACAGCCAGTGGGATACCCGCATCCTGGCAAGCGACCTCTCCCTGGAGGCCCTGAACAAGGCCAAGGCCGGCGTATACCAACTGCCGGACACCATCCCTGAGAAGTGGCGCAAGCAGTATTTTGTGCCAGTGAAAGGGAAAACGGATCAGTATACTGTAGCGCCCAAGGTAAAGCAGAACGTGCTTTTCCGGCAGTTCAACCTGATGGATCCCATCCAGTTCCGGCGCAAGTTTGACTTGATTTTCTGCCGCAATGTGATGATCTACTTTGACCAGCCCACCAAAGACGCCTTAGTGCGAAGGTTTTATGACGCCACTGTGCCCGGCGGCTATCTGGTCATCAGCAAGGCGGAAAATTTGTCTCCTGACACCCCCTACGGGCGGGTGGCAACTTCCATATTCAGAAAAAAATAGCATACAGCGCAGTGCGCAGGCCCTGTCTCCGGAATGTGGGAGCAGGGCAGGGCGCTTTGCGCTTTTTGGCATTTTATTTTGCGGCGGGCGTCGCCGCGTAAGGAGGAAGAGGATGAACGCATTGGGAAAAAAGATCCGGGTCCTGGTGGTAGACGACTCCATTGTAGCCAGAAAAACCATTATAGACGCCCTGGAGGCTTCGCCCCGGCTGGAAGTGGTGGGCTATGCCATCAACGCTATGGACGCCCAGCGGAAAGTGGAACAGTTAAACCCGGACGTGATGACCTGCGATGTGCAGATGCCCGGCATGACGGGGATAGAGTTTTTGAAGAAGCTGCTGCCGGAACACCCGCTGCCAGTGGTGCTGGTTTCGTCGCTGAACCTGAAGGTGTTCGACGCGCTCCACGCTGGGGCTGTAGACTTTGTGCGCAAGCCTGACGGCGCGGAGAGCAAAGAGCAGTTTGTCATGTCCCTGGTGCAGAAGGTGGTTGTGGCGGCCAGCGCCAAGGTGCGCCGCCCCCGGCTTATCAAAGAGCCGGATGTGCCCCTGGCCCCCCCGGTGCTGCTGGGCATGGCCCCCCAGTACATTGTGGGCCTGGGCGCGTCCACCGGAGGGACGGAGGCCACCCTGGAGGTGATGAAGCGCCTGCCGGAGGATATTCCCGGCATGGTGATTGTCCAGCACATGCCCCCAGGGTTCACCAAAATGTATGCGGAGCGCTTGAACCGCCTGTGCCGCATGGAAGTGCGGGAGGCGGTAAACGGGGAGCGGATCCAGAAGGGCGTGGCCCTGGTGGCCCCGGCTGACCTGCAGTGCCGGGTGAACCGCACAGCAGGAGGGGAATATTTCGTCACCTGCACCCAGGGGGAACGGGTGAGCGGGCACCGCCCCTCTGTGGACGCGCTGTTCCATTCCATGGCGGAAAATGTCCGCTGCAAAATGGTAGGCATCATTATGACAGGCATGGGCGCAGACGGCGCGGAAGGCCTTCTGGCCATGCGGAAAAAAGGCGCTTATACCATTGGCCAGGATAAAGAATCCAGCGTGGTGTACGGGATGCCGGCTGTGGCCTATGAAAAGGGCGGGGTGTGCGAACAGGCTTCCTGCGAGAATATTGCCGGCGTGCTGATGCGCCGGTTGAAAATGAGCGCGCACTAAGGCTTGTTTTCCTGTAGCCCGCAGTTTGTTCAGTGCTGCTTTTGCGCTGCGAATTATATGATAATAAAAAGTATTTCCTTCTTGGAAATTGGCAAAAATTTTTGCAAGCGTATTCCCTGTTTTCTTCTGGAAGGCAGGGAATACGCTTGTTTGCAGGGGCTTTTGCCGGCCGCTTTCAGAAAGAAAACGCAGGGCTTAAAAGGCGGCATCCCGCCTGAAAAGCGGGGGCGGGACAGAACCTGGGGATTTTTAAGTTTTATGGCTTGCAAGGCATTTTCAGGCATATACAGGGAAGATTATTATCGGATAGCCCTTAATTTTTCCAAAAGGCTATCCGATGTTTTATATAGACAGAAAACAGACTGCGGAAAGAATATGCGGGAAACCAGGCTATAACAGGCAGAAAAGAGGGACGTATATGATAGAAATTTCCCGAAACGGCATAGCCCCGGTAGGCGGCCCTGTAAGGGCTGGGCGCGTTCGCCCGGCCGCGGCAGCGCGCGCTGGCCAGGCGGGTGGAAAATATGACAGCGTGACCATCAGCTCCCACGAGAACGACCCCTTTATGATGGAAATGAAAAGCCGCATAGCCCAGGATGTGCGCACCGCCACCACTACAGGCGAGATCAGCGCGCTCCATGACCAGGTGCAGGCAGGGGAATATAAAATAGACGCCGGGAACATTGCCCGGAAAATGCTGCTGCTGGGGGAGGTTTAGGCTGTGAAGGAACCCCATGGGGAGTATCTCAAGCTGCTGGAGGAGCTGGCAGGCAAACTCAGCCAGCTTGCGGACATCGCCCGGGAAAAGGTTGACTCGACCCGCAAGGGCGATTTGGAGGTTTTAGACCAGTGCATGAAGCGGGAGCAGGTTTTGGCCCTGTCCCTGCGGGGCATTGAGCTGAAGCGGGGAAAGCTTCTGGCGGAAATGGGCTTGCAGGATGTGCCGCTGAACCAGCTTTACCAGCACTATCCGGACGATATGCACCGCCAGGCAAAGGAAGCCGTGGAAGCGCTGCAAATACAGTTTACCCGGTATCAAAGCGCGGCAACTGCCGCGCGCACAGTGATGGAAGGGGCGCTGCGGGACATCGAGAAGATGATGCCGGAAAACCAGGCCCCGGCCCCGGGGGAAGCCCCCCCGAACATGAGAACGGATATCCGGGCATAGGCCCGGCACAGCAGGCAAGGAGGAAAACAAAACATGAGCAATATATCGACCTTTGGCACTTTCGGCACCGCAAGGCTGGGCATATACGCTTCCCAGAAGGCTTTGGAGGTTGTGGGCAACAATATTTCCAATATCAATACGCCTAATTACACCCGGCAGGTGCTGAACCAGAAGGCTTTGCATGTAGGCGGCGTGGATCACTACACCATGAGTTCCGACGTGCGGGTGGGCGCAGGCGCTTTAGTCACCGGCGTTTCCCAGCTTCGGGATCCATACCTGGACATCCGCTACCGCAATGAAATGTCCAACGTGGGCGCCGCTGACGCCAAGCTGGCAGGCCTGCAGGAGCTTGCCGGCATCTTTGACGAGGTGGGCATGGGCGAAAATAAGGACGGCGTGCTGTATCTGGCCATGAACAACTTGTTCGAGAAGCTCCAGAATCTGAACACCTCCGGCGCGGGCCGGGATGAGTATGACGGCATCACCCGCGGCGCGGCGGAAGCTGTGGTGCGGTGGTTCAATGACTACGCGGATCAGATAGAGGTACTGAAGAAGAACCACGCGGCTGCATACCGCCAGGACGTGGACAGGGTAAACAAGGTACTTACTGGCATCCGGGATTTAAGCGAGCAGATCCGCAAGGAACAGATTCATGGCGGCGACGCGCTGGAACTGAAAGACGAGCGCAATGCCCTGATTGACGAGCTTTCCGGATATATGCGCATCCACGTTACCTATACCGATGAGGACATCGGCGCGGGCATGACTGTGGAAAAGCTGAAGATTGAGATGGCGGATAAGAACAGCGTCATGGGCGGCATTCCCCTCATTGACGGCATTTATGGTGCGCAGATTTCCATCCAGCAGCTGCGGGAGCAGAAAAAGGCTGCGAATGGCGATCCTCTGTGGTATGACAAGGATGGCAATGAGATAACGGACAAAACGCAGGCAGCGCTGGATAAAGACGGCAACCCGATTGCTGTTATGGAGGCAGTGGATCCTGCCGAAGAGGACGACTTGTACCGCCTGCAGGTTTCTGTGCTGAAAGACCGCCGGGATCATATTAAGCCTGGGGATGTGGACAGGATTAAGGATGATCTTACCCATATTGAGCAGGACGGGGAATTTTATACCGCTGTGGGCGACAACTATATGTATGGCTCCCTCCAGTCCACCAGGGAGATCCTGACGGAGAAGGGCGAATATTCCACTGACGCTGACGTGGCAATTGACAAGGACTGCACCACCAAGCGGGGCATCCCCTATTATGAAAAGGCTATCGACCATCTGGCAAATATTTTTGCCAAGTGGATGAATGACGCGAATACGGTTGATCCCCTGCGGAACCCGGAATTCTATTGGCACAAAGAGGTGGGAATAGATGCAGACGGGAACCCTATTTATGATTTTTATGCAAGCGATCCTGATGCCGTCCCGCACCCTCCGGCTATTGACCAAAAAAATGAGGGCTGGATGGATAACGTTGGGCTTGACCCGAAATATGAAAAGGAATATGCTGCCATGAAGGCCGGCGTGCTGTTCAGCAACAGCGGCGAGGGCGACGACACGGAGGGTATTACCGCCAAAAACCTGTCTATTTCCAAGAGCTGGTCTACCAATGCGGTGCATATTGTGAACACCAAGGATCCGGACGCGATCCTTAACCAGACCACTAACAACGACAACCTGAACCACTTTGTAGCCATGATGGAACAGAAGTTCCAGTTCAAGCCCAACGATATTGTTGATAACCCGGAGGCATATGACGGCGACAAGGCATATTTTGAGGGGACTTTCTTCGGGATGCAGAACAAAATAAACAGCACGCTGGGTGTTGATAAGAAAGCTACGGAGGAATCCCTGGACAACTACAGCGTGGCCTCCGAGGATCTGTATCTGGCCCGGCAAGGTGTTTCCGGCGTGGATCTGAACGATGAGACAGTGAACATGATGCAGTATCAGAAATCTTATACGGCGGCGTGCCGCCTGCTTACCACAATAGACGAGATGCTGGAGAGGCTTGTTACCGGCACAGGCATTGCGGGCAGATAAAAAATTCTAACTGAAAGAGGTGTTTCAATATGGTACGCCGCATAACAACAAACGGCACAATGTACAGCTATAAATCTACCCTCCAGCGCACGTACCGGGGGCTTGCTGACGCCAGCAACAAGATGATGACAAACCGGCGGTTCAACTCTTATTCTGAGGATCCTGCCGCCGCCAGCCGGGCTTTCCAGCTTCGCCGGGCGCGGTGGAACACAGAGGCCCAGATAAGCAACAACGACGCGGTTTCCGGCAAGTTCAGCCAGGGCTGGGACGCTTTGGAGAAGGTCTATAATGATCTGGGCCGGGAACTGGGCGAATATTCCGTCCTCCGCGGCAAAACCGATTCTACGGCTTCCGGGCGCAAGGCCCTGGGCCAGTCTCTGATGGCTACGGCGGAGTCTATCGTGTTTACCATGAACTCTAAGTATGCCGATGAATACATCTTTGCCGGGGCAGACGGCCTGCGCGCCCCCTTTGCCTGGGACGATGACGGGGATTTGACCTTCCGGGGCATTAAGGTGGACACAGACCCCAATGATCCGCGGTTTGACGGCGAAAAAGCTGTTTGCGAAACTGCGCCGGTTCCTAAGCCTGCAAGCAATAGTGATACGATGAACGTAGGTGGCTATAGCTTTGTTGTTGCGGATGTGACAAAAGATTTAAAAGATATCCTGGCAGATTTTGCGGCGGATTACAACACCAATGTGCAGGGCTGGACGGCCTCTGTAAACGCTGCTGGAGACGGCATTGTCTTTACGGCCCAGCAGGCAGGCAAACTGGGCGGGGCGCAAAATACGGCGGGCCAGCCCACAGGCAGCAAGGTTATAAATGCCGGCAAAGACGAGGATGTAGACGGCCGGGCGGCAGCAAAGGAAGCCCAGGACGCCATTAAGAAGATGCTGGGCGAGACCACTTTCGTGGACTTGGGCATGGGTATGGAAGAGGGTTCGGACGGCAAAATCAAGCCTGCCACAGCCTTTAACTCTGCCCTGTGCGGCCTGAAATATCTGGGCGGCAGCGACAGCCAGGACGTGTATGGCGGCTATGGCCTGGACGAGGACGGGGATCCCCGAAACTTCGTCACACTGCTGAAAAAGGCAGGCGAGCTGCTTTATAATACCGACCAGGATACCGGCGACTGGGAGAAAATTGAAAATGTGGCGGATATGGACCGCCTTACCAAGAAAATCCAGGACGCGCTGGGCAAGGTCAGCCTGACCCATGTGGATTTGGATACAGATGTGGCGTTCCTTAAGAGCAATAAAGACCGCCTGAAAGCGCTGGATGATACCCTGAACGATCAGATTGTGGGGACAGAGGATATGGATCCGGCTGAGTCCATTACCGCTCTGATGTGGGCGCAGTATTCCTACAATGCCGCGCTGAAAATAGGAAATGGCATTTTATCTAATTCTTTGCTTGACTATTTGAGCTAAAAGGGTTATTATGTACTAAAACGGAGATTTAGAGGAAGGGAGCACGTGGACTATGGGACCGTTGATTGAAATAAAAACTGTGCCCATTGAAATTGAAATGCGCACGAAGAATGCCCGGCTGGTGTATAACAATGCCAGTGCCGAGGTGGAGATTAGCCGGGACAAGGGCGGGCTGAACATTAAAAGCCGCCCCATCAAGGTGAAGATGGATTCCTTTGAAGCCCAAAGCTCTATCCGTCCCACTGCTCCCCAGAGCATCCAGCAGTCCGCGCAGAAGGGCAAACAGGCTGTCTATGAGGCTACGGCTACGTATGCCCAGCGGGGGCAGATCTGTATGAATGCCAAGCTGGGCCAGGAGTTTATCACCCAGTTTGCGGCGGAGGACTTTGACAAAACCCTTATCGCAGGGGATCCCAATAACTTTGGCCTGGATTTCATCCCCAAGGGCGGCGTGAACATGGAGTGGGAAGACGGCACCATGCAAATCCGCTATGAGATGGATAAACTGAACTTTGACTGGAAAACCGGCGGCGTGGGCTTTGAGTTTGAGCCTGGAGACATTGAAATTTCCGTGGTGCAGCGCCCTGAGGTCATTATCAAATACGTAGGCGGGCGCATGTATGTGCCGCCTTCGGCAGATCCGAATTACGTAGACGTACAGGCATAACGAGGTATGAGTGTGAAGCTTTCCACCAAATATTTCGGTGAAATCGACTTTGAGCGGGAGGATGTGCTGTCCTTCCCCAAAGGCCTTTTTGCCTTTGAAGAGGAAAAAGAATTTTTATTGCTGCCTTTTTCCGGCAGCGACGGCACCCTGCTGTGCCTGCAAAGCGTGGAAACGCCGGAGCTGGCTTTTGTCTGCATCAATCCCTTTTCCTTTAACGGCGGCTATGCGCCTGTTTTGCAGCCGGAAGAGTTGAAGGTTATGGGTGTGGAGGACAGCCGGGAGCTGTGCTACTACGTGTTGTGCGTGGTGAAGAACCCGGTTTCCAGCAGCACGGTAAACCTGAAGTGCCCCATTGCCATTCACGATGAAACTAGGCAGGGGATGCAGGTGATATTGGAGGGAACAGATTACGGCATGCGCCACCTGCTTTCCGAGTTTGGGGAAGGAGGGGGAGCGGATGCTGATCCTGCGCAGGAAAAGCGGTGAGTCTTTCCGCATTGGGGAGGATATTACCATTACAGTGCTGTCCACTAAGGACAGCGAGGCCCAGATAGCCATTGACGCGCCCAAGGAAGTCCCTGTGCTGCGCAGTGAGCTGTACAACGCCATGGAGGAAAACCGGGACGCTGCCGAGGAGCAGTCCCAGCCCCAGGAGCTGCTGGCTATGCTCACCCAGTTGCAGCACAAGTCCCCGGAGCCTTCAGAAAAAACAGAATAAAAATGGGAAAGAGCGGTGCGGAGAAGCGCCGCTCTTTTTGCATAATCCCCCTTGCTGCGGATTATCCTATAGTCAGGCTGCTATTTTACAGCACGCATATTGGAGGGTTTTTATGGCAAACCATCTGCAAAATGAGACAAGCCCTTACCTGCTTCAGCACGCGGAGAATCCGGTGGACTGGTATCCTTGGGGGGAGGAGGCTTTCCGCCGGGCCAAGGAGGAGGACAAGCCCGTTTTCCTCAGCATTGGGTACAGCACCTGCCACTGGTGCCATGTGATGGCCCGGGAAAGCTTTCAGGACGCGGAAACAGCCCGGCTGCTGAACCGGTGGTTTATCAGCATCAAGGTTGACCGGGAGGAGCGGCCTGACCTGGACAGCGTTTATATGGCGGCCTGCCAGGCCTTTACCGGCAGCGGCGGCTGGCCTGCCAGCCTTTTTTTAACGCCGGGAAAGGAGCCTTTTTTTGCGGGGACGTATTTCCCCAAGCGCAGCCGGGGCGGCATGGTGGGATTCCAGGAGCTGCTGGAGCTGATCCATGAGAAGTGGGAGCGGGATCGTCCGGCCCTGCTGGACAATGCCAGGAAAGCCGTGGCGCTGCTGAAGCGCCAGGAGCAGGCGGCCGGCAAGGCGGAGCCGGGGCTGCTGGAAACGGCTGTACGGGAATATAAGCACAGTTTTGACCGGGAACATGGAGGCTTTGGCAGCGCGCCCAAATTTCCCTCGCCCCATAACCTGCTTTTCCTGCTGGCCTATTATCGCAGGCGGGGGGACAGGGAATGCCTGGAGATGGCGGAAAAGACCCTTGTGCAAATGTACCGGGGCGGGCTGTTTGATCATATTGGCGGCGGTTTTTGCCGATACTCTACAGACGCGCGCTTTTTAGCGCCCCATTTTGAAAAGATGCTGTATGACAATGCCCTGCTGGTTTTAGCCTGCTGCGAAGCCTATGAGATAACCCGGAAAGAGGTGTATCTGCTGGCAGCGCGGCGCACAGCGGACTATGTGATGGGGGAGATGACTGCGGATGCAGGGGGCTTTTACAGCGCCCAGGACGCGGACTGCCAGGGGGAAGAGGGGAAATATTACCTTTTTACGCCGGAGGAGATTATCCGCGTTTTGGGACGGGAACAGGGGGAACGGTTTAACAGCCATTTTGACATCACAGCAGCCGGAAACTTTGAGGGGAAAAGTATTCCCAACCTGCTGGGCAGCGACCCGCTGGATCGCGCCTTTGATGGGGCCTTGAAGCGCTTGTATGCCTATCGCAGGGAGCGATATGACCTCCACCTGGATGACAAGCATCTGACGGCCTGGAATGGTTTGATGATTGCCGCGCTGTGCCGTCTGTACCGGGCCAGCGGCAGGCAGGAATACCTGGAGGCGGCGAAGAAGGCAGACCGCTTCCTCTGGGAGCACTTGTGGGATGGGGAATCCTTGTATGTCAGCTTCCGGGCGGGACGCCGAGGCGCAAAAGGGTTTCTGGATGACTATGCCGCCGGCGTGTTCGCACAGTTGGCGCTTTATGGCGCAACACTGGAGGGGAAATATCTTGCCCAGGGAGAGATGCTCTGCCAGAAGGCTGTTTCCAAGTTTTGGGACAAGGAAAAGGGCGGATTTTCCCTTTACGGAGAGGAGCAGGAAGGCCTGTTCCTCCGGCCCAAGGAAACCTATGACGGGGCTATGCCCAGCGGGAATTCCCTGATGGCCTGGAATCTGGTGCGGCTGGGGCAGCTTGCCGGGGAGGAGGGGATTATCCGGCTGGCAGAGCGCCAACTGGATTTCCTGGCAGCAGAGGCAGAGCGGTATCCCGCAGGCTTTGCCATGTTTTTGCTGGCCTTGCTGGACAACACAGATCCGCCGCCCAAGGCTACTGTAGTGCTGGCTGACAGGCGTAAAAGGCAGGAGCTGCCGCTGGCGCTTCCTGCGGAAGCTGTTGTCACCCTGCGGGAGCCAGGCCAGGGGTATCCCCTGAAAGGGGGCAGGACTACCTTCTATGTGTGCCGGGGGCGCCAGTGCCTGCCGCCGTCCAACAGGTGGCCAGAGTAAAAGGGTTTTCCCGCGGCGGAAATACAGTTTTTCAATGGGGCGTGTCTCAGGCGAAGGGGCACGCCCTTTCAGTTTCTTTTCTGAAGGAAGGGATTTTTTAAATGTGCCGGCTGTACAGGCAGTTTTATGGAGCGGGGGACATAAAATCAAAGAGAAACAAAAGGGGGTGGCAGCCGTGTTTTTCGCACAGCTACTAGATTTTCTGTCCAACATTTTTTACCTGTTCCTGCATGTCACGGGAAACGGCACTTTTCCCAAGGCGCTTACCGGCGCCCAGGAGAAAAAATGCCTGGAGGAGATGGCGGCAGGCAGCGCAAGCGCCCGCCGCACGCTGATTGAACATAACCTGCGGCTGGTGGCCCACATTGTCAAGAAATATTACGCCAGCCAGAACGACCAGGAAGATTTAATCTCCATCGGCACCATCGGCCTTATTAAGGCCATTGACAGCTTTGACCCGGGGAAAGGGATCCGCCTTTCCAGTTATGCGTCTAAATGTATTGAAAATGAAATTCTTATGTTTTTCCGCAGCGGCAAAAAGAGCGCACAGGATGTTTCCATCAATGAACCTATTGACACGGATAAGGACGGCAATTCCCTGACCATTATGGATACCATGGCAGTGGAGGACACCATTATCGACAACATTGACGTGCGCATGAAAAGCGAAAAACTGTATGGGTTTATTGACTGCGCCCTGAGCAAAAGGGAAAAGGATATTGTTTGCATGCGGTATGGCCTGCTGGGACACACCGCCATGCCCCAGCGGGTGGTGGCAAAGCGGCTGGGGATTTCCCGGAGCTACGTGTCGCGCATTGAGAAAAAAGCTCTGGAAAAGCTGCGGGCAGAGTTCGGAGAGGGAGAATATTAGGGTATATTATTGTATATGGGAATATAATCAAATTTGAATAGCGGTTATTATGAAGAGTTCTGTGATTAAGGCATTGAAATTTTGGTGCAGGTTGGGGTTAAGAAAAGGGTCGGAGGATAAATTCATCGGCCCTTTTATAACTACAATTAACTGTTAAAATGCTGTGGGTATATATCTTCGCACTGTCCGCAGGCGATGCCAATCCTTTGCTGCGCCGAAATCAACCTGCTCCACGTTGATGGCCTTAGCATTAGCTGGGTCGGTAGTGGGCAGGCGCATCAGGTCAAAGCACAAATTTCTAATAACGCAACATCCTTTTCCGCTTGCTTGCCAGGCAGATAATCGTAGATACCATGGTTTTCATGCCAAGGGAGAGATGGTTAAATTTCTTCTTTCCATCCAGCTCAAAGCACTCCATCATTTCAGAGGCAAAGTCATAATCATAGTTGGGGTTAACTTTAGATGCGATTTGCAACAGCTTGCACACGGGAAGGTTAGCGGCTTCAATTTTAGCCGTGGGGATATGGTGCATGGTGCAGTCATGGATTAAATGGCGGTAGCCGGAGCAGATGAAAGCGTCCTCAATCCATTTCCCTTGCACAAGGTTATAGCGGTGTGTGAGTTTTGAACCGCAGTCGGCGCAGTAGAGAAGCCCGGTCAAGCGGTTAGGGGCGTTCTGCCGCTTTGGGGCGCGACGCACGGTTTCCCGTATCTTCTGTACGATCTGCCACGTTTCCCCGTCCACAATGGCGGGGATTGCGCCCTCAAAAACGTGCTGTTCCTCCGGTGCGGTCTTGCGGGTGCTTTTGGTCTTATAGTTCTCGCATACGGTTTTCCCCAATACCTTGCGCCCTGTATATTCCGGGCGTTTCAGTATGTAGCCGATAGTGGTCGCTGACCATGCGTAGGGGTCTGTGTATTTTGCCGCCCGGACTGGCTCGCCTGTCCGCTTCCAATGCTCAGACGGGATAGGGATTTTCTCGGCGCGGAGTGCCTTTGCTATGCTAGCTATGGTTTCCCCGGCAAGGACGCTCTGGAAGATGCGGCGCACAACGGCGGCTTCCTCGTCAACCAACCACTCGCCTTTTTCTTCTTTGGAAGCGCGGTAGCCATAGCAGACACTGCCAGAGCAGCGCAAGCCCTTTTCCATCCTGGACTTGAAAACAGCTTTGATTGCGGAGCTGGACGCCGCCCTCAGTATGGACGAGAGCATCTCCCAGGATGAGGCGGAGGTCAGTGAGGAGGTCGGTGAGGGCGAACGGCCCTCTGTTCTGGAGGATCTGAAAAAATGGGCGGCGGAGATACCCCCGGACAAAAAGCCCGGAAAGGAGCCGGAGCGCGGATGAAGAAAGAGGAAGAACTGAAGGTGCGTATCTCCCCTGAAGATAAGGAGCGCATCCGCTCCAAGATGGAGGAGGCCGGCATCCTGAACATGAGCGCCTATGTCCGCAAGATGGCGCTGGACGGTATCTGTGTGAGGCTGGATTTAACGGATGTGCGCCAGCTCATTGTCCTGCTCCAGCGGTGCAGCACCAACCTGAACCAGTACGCGAAACGGGCGAACGAGACTGGGAGCGTCTATGCGGCGGACATCGAGGATCTGCGCTCCCGGCTGGACGAGATATGGGAGCTGTCCAGACAGTCCCTTGCCCGCCTTGCCAGCATCCGATAGCGGCTGGGGGCTTCAAAAGTTTTGCAAAGGGGCGCGGAGCAGTCCGCACCCTTTACATAGGCGGCATCCTTGCCGGACAGCGGGCCGGCGCGGTAAACTGTATACAGGAAACAGGAAAGGACGGGACACGATCGCTCTCTGTCAGGCCATAGAACACCTTGCAGTGGATGGGCAGGTTCTTCCCGCCGTTCAGGAACTTCCGGGCGGCGATGGTGTGCTGGCCGTCAAAGACATAGTAGCGCCCGCCCCGGCTGCTGACCTTCGGCTCGTTGGCGATGCGCTCATCGAACTCGGCGGTGATCCTGCGGACCCGATCCTCGTTCAAGATGCGCTGGTAAGTAGTGCGGGGGATCACCAGCTCCCGGCTGTCCAGCACGACTTCCCGACAAAAGAGATTTTTCGTGTTCATTCTGTGTGTCCTCCCTCGATCTTTGAGATATACTGTTTCACGAACTGATTGACCGGATTACGATTTACGAAACGCCGGGTATGGGGCGCTACCGCAAGGGAAAGGAAAAGCGCATTACTATCTACTACAAATTTGTCGGGGCTATCCAATAATAGAAAAACGGCATCCCTTATGGATGCCAAAAAAAATAACTTGGCTTTACGTCCTTTTGACTTCTCATCATCATGGGAGAGCCTTTCGTATAGGGCGGTGAGTTTGTCTTTCTCTGTCTGCTTTTTCATGGTGTGTACCTCCTTTCCATCGTAAATCAGAAAAAACACCTGGAGGGCTACGCTGCCCAGCATAGTTTTCCCAATATCGTCCACTATATCGATGACGGATGGTCCGGCGGCAATTTCGACAGGCCGGCGTGGAAACGGCTGGTGGCCGACATTGAGGCCGGGAAAGTGGCTCTGGTACTCGCAAAGGACATGAGCAGGATCGGTAGAGATTACCTCCAGAAAGGATTTTACACGAGGTTCTCTTTCGCAAATTTGGAGTCTGCTTCATCGCCATTGGCAACAGCATCGACAGCGATGATCCCAGTTCAAGCGAATTCGCTCCTTTCGTCAACATCATGTCGGAATGGTATTTGCGGGATCTGAGCCGCAAGCAGCGCATCGCTATCCGGGTCAAGGGCGAGTCGGGCAAGCCCACTACCAACTGCGCCATCTACGGCTACCGAAAAGACCCCAACGACAAATACTGGTGACCGGCTTCCACGTCACTTTCCAGTCGGCCCCGGTGAGCGTGTCCACATCTTGGGCCGTCATTTCGGCCTTTATGGCGTCCTGCAAGCCCTCGATCTCTGCTTCCAGCTCTTCTGCCAGCCGCTTTAACTCCCCTAGTTCTTTTACGTACTGTAAACTAAAATGAAAGTTGAAGACCCGCCAGCCCTTCTGGTACAATGGTTTCACCACAAATCCAAGTACC
>NZ_QWEO01000145.1 GCF_009936035.1 Neglectibacter sp. X58
TCGGTCTTGTGGAACGGAAAAAGCAGGGCCAGGGACACCCCGCCCGGATTTACGTTAAGAACTTCATTCTGGAGCCGAAACACTCTGCGCCGGTTCAGACTGCGGAAAACCAGCCGTCAAGACCGCTTGACAGTGCCGCAGTCAAGACTGCTGAAAAACCGCAGTCTGCACCCCTGAAAACCAGCGGTCAAGAGTGCGGAATTTCCGCCCCTAATAATACTGAGATAAATAAAACTGAAAAAAGCGATACTGATCTATCCATCACACCCCCTGCCCCCTCAGCGGTTTCTTCCCCTGCTGGTAAACGCGCTCCGCGCAGGATGGGATTGGATGAGATGGAAAGCTACCGCGAACTGATTTTAGAAAATATTGACTATGACATTCTTCTGGAACGGAACCCCTGGGACAAGGACTTGCTGGACGGCTATGTGGAGTTAATGCTGGAAATCTGCTGCTCCACACGGGAATCTGTCCGTATCTGCGGGCAGGAAATACCCACCGAGGTTGTCAAAAGCCGGTTCCTGAAACTGAACAGTGAACATATCGGCTATGTCATGGATAGCCTGAAAAGCAACACCGCCAAGATCGGCAACATCAAGGCGTACACGCTGGCGGCACTCTACAACGCCCCTGTCACGATGGGGCAATATTACACATCCCTTGTCAGCCACGATATGGCGCATGGGCTGCTGGACGGTTAAGCCGCCCAGCGCTTAAAAATATACCAATCAAACCAAAGGAGGACTTTTGCATGGAACATGAAATCAACATTCTGGTGGTGGAACCGGGCAAAGCGCCCAGGCCGGCGCGGGTGGACTACTCTCTGGAAAACCTTTCGCAGATTGTCGGCGGCGAATTGGCGATGGGCTGTTTCCTGCCCCAGCGGGTCATGCTGCTTTACAACGAGGACGCCAGCCGTCAGGGACTGCCGCCCAACCGCTACAATCCGTTTGTGAATGAGTGCATCAGCGGTACATTCCTGCTGTGCGGGCTTTCCGACGGGGAGGGCTTCTGCTCCCTTTCCCCTGCCCGGCAAGCCGAGTTTCAGCGCCTTTTTGCCAGCCCTGGCGAGTTTATGATGCTGGGGGCAGACCACATCTGCGCTTCGCCTGCCGAGTTTGCCGAAACCGCTGGCAGGCTTTGGGGCAGCATGGCAAGCGGCGAATCCGTGGTGCTGACCAAGTGGGGCGGCACGGAAAGTGGGGCGTAAAAATGGCAAAACAAAATACCAATACTGACCGT
>NZ_QWEO01000146.1 GCF_009936035.1 Neglectibacter sp. X58
CTTTCTTTTTGGCCTCTTTGCCTCCGGGGGCCAAAGGGGATTTTTGAAAAAATCCCCTTTGGAAACCCAAAAACTTTTGAGACGCACCAAATGGCAGGGAATCACAGCGTAATCCACTCGGTTCCCTGCCGTTTCAGAAAGGTTTTTGAAGATTGATAAGAAACTTTTTCCTCAAAAAAGTTTCTTATCCCGCCGGAGGCAGCAAAAGCAAAAGAGGACGGATTGCTCCGTCCCCTTTCGCTTCGGGCTTTGTAAAATTTAGGTGAGTTGAAATACCTTATTTCGCGTTGTCAACCCGGACAGCAGCAGTTGCGGCTGCGGCGCGGATGGTGCTGCCCAGAGGATTGAAGGTGTTATTGCCTTCGCCCATGAGCATCTTGGCGTTCACGCAGGCGTAAACGTAATTCTTGGCCCAGCCTGCAATCTTGTTGGTATCCGCAAAGGTGGGAGTGCCGGTAACCTCCAGGTCAAGGGCAACTGCCAGAATCTTAGCGGCTTCCTCACGGGTGATGTTGTTCTTCGGCTTGAAGGTGCTGTCCTCATAGCCGCCGATAATGCCTTCCTCGGCAAAGTAAGCTACATAGCCTTTGGCATAGCCGCTTACGCTGGAAGCGTCCTTGAAAGGCACAGTGGCATCCTCGTCCACTGTAATGCCCAGCATACGGCCGGTCATCACAGCGAAGTCCTCGCGGGTGATGTGGGTGTAAGGCCCAAACAGCCCTTCCCCAATGCCCTGCACAATGTTCTTCTCAAAGGCTTCCTTCACGTAGGGAGCGAACCAGGCGTTTGCAGGCACATCGCTGAACTGCTCGCCGGTCTTGACGGTCAGAGTATAAACAGTGGTCTTGTCACCCTTTTCGGACTGAACCTCAATCTTCACAGGCTTGCGGAGATCATAGGTGGTGTCAGCGTCAAAAGCAGCGTTGTTAATTTTCACAGAAGCCATCTTGGAGGCAGTCAGCTCCAGCTTGATTTGGCCCAGGTTGGTGCCAAAGGGTACGCTGGCAGTGATTGTTTCGGCAGTCTGGTTGATGGAAGCAGTCACGCCGTTCACCTTGGCTGCAGTGATCTCAGCGCCAGTGTTAGCGTCGGCAACCTTCACTTCTTTAATTTTATAGGGTTTTGCCACGCCGCTCTCAGAAGTAACAGTCAGCGTAAGCAATGTCATTAAGTTAGTACGCAAGGACGCACGCCAAAGGGCCAGGGGGCACAAAAAAGAGCAAAAGGAATTGGG
>NZ_QWEO01000147.1 GCF_009936035.1 Neglectibacter sp. X58
TGTCATACTTTCCGGGCCTTTTAAGGGACGAAACTTTTCTTTCAGAAAGTGGGGAGGGGGTGGAACTCCTCGTAAGTGTGTTCGATACCACTTCACTTTGTTAAATTGCCAATTTTTCCCAGTGTAGAGCCGTTTGTGGGCACTTCCACCCCCCTGCGCTTTACTTCCGGGGGGTGTTCCGGGGGTCAGGCTCTTAAAAGCAAAAAACAAGCCCTTTAAGCGGCGTTTGTATGCGGTCGCTTAAAGGGCTGCTGTTATTTTCTTAAAAACCGCTTAAACCGCGCCAATGCTGGATTTGTGCGGTTTCTTAAAAGGTTTCTTGTGTGTCCTTAAACGCTCCTAAAAGGTGAATTTGAACAGTTGACGGCTTTGCGCCGCACAGGCCGTTTTTGGGCCGAAAACGGGCAAAAAAATTTTGTAATCCCATTTTGCGAGATTGCAAAATTTTCAGCAGTGTGAAAGCGGTTTTCCGCGAAAAAACCTAGTATTTAAGCCGTTTCCCGGGGTTTTCCACATTTTTTCATGTTGAAAAGTAGGCCCGTCCTGGGTTTTGCAGGTCACTTGAAAACTTACACAAATAACGCGAATGTGAAAACTAAATATCCCTGTCCATAAACGTTTGGGTATACAAAAGCTGGCAATGGGGTTCTAGATAGTGTCTACACAAGGTAGAGGAATTGTGATAGAATGGAAGCATCAAAAAAAAACAGGAGAGGAAAAGATGGATGCTTCTTATCACAGACACGACATAAGCGATCAAGTGTGGTTGTTGCTGGAACCCCATTTGCCAGGACAACGAGGCCAGTGGGGAGGGATCGCCCAGGACAACCGTCGATTTATCAATGCGGTGTTTTGGGTATTGCGAATCGGAGCGCCCTGGCGAGATTTGTCTCCCGATTATGGGAAGTGGGGCAGCGTTCATCAGCGGTTCATCCGTTGGCGCAGAAAAGGTGTTTGGGAAAAGCTTCTGGAAATCCTGATCGACGAACCAGATTATGAATGGCTGATGATCGACGCCAGCCATATCAAAGTGCATCCCCAGGCGGCGGGGGCGAAGGGCGGCAATCAGGATATGACCAGGACAAAAGGGGGCTCAACACCCAAATACATCTGGCCGTGGATGCGAATGGTATGCCAGTCCGAGTGCTTATTACAGAAGGTACCCGAGCGGATTGCAAA
>NZ_QWEO01000148.1 GCF_009936035.1 Neglectibacter sp. X58
CTTTATCGCTGCGGTACACGTCCGTTGTATCGCTATTTGGGCTGCTATTTGTGCTTAACTCATGTAGACACTATTTAGGGTTAAAATCCACAAGAGAAAAAACCGTTTAGACAAATTTTCAGTTGTTACCAAACTGGTATCAACTGACGGAAAGGAATCCTGGGAATCTGCCATTACAGCGACCAGCTTATTATACCGCCAATCTTGGCGGCATTGCACACAAAGAGTGTATGGAAAAATATTCATTCCTCGATTCGAGGAATGGACGGAATATCTATTTCTACAACCAAAAAGGCGTAATGGAGCTGAACCGTTGAAACGACGGGTCAGCAACGCTACACAGAAGGGCCGGGGAATGTTCCCTGGCCCTTCTGTTTATTCTTCTGGCTTCGGCTTATATTGCTCATCGCCGCTTTCAATCCAAAGAAGGAAGTCTGCGATTTCCGTATCCGTCCATCCTTTGGCACGAAGCCCTAGAATTAGCCTTGCATTTTCCTGCATATTCACTGCTGTCCACCTCCTTCCTTGTCACGCTCCATTGTTTCATCAATGGCCCGGCCTATAAAACCATTCATGCTTTCGCCTTGACTATCAGCATGGGCTTTTACTTGTTCATAGCGTTCCCGCTCCATTCTGACTCGTGCTATAGCAAATTTTTCCATATATCTTTGCTGTGCCTTTTTCTGTGCTGGCGTTTTTTCTCCCATAAACTTCCCCCTTTCTGTACAAGTCTAGTATACCACAAAAATAAATCTACACCTAGATACACAATGTACAAACCTACGCCTAGATATTTGGCAAGTCCGTCTATTGATATCTGCGCCTAGATATCATATAATATAGACACAGCAAGAGGGAAAGCCAAAATCGAAGGCAAACGCGACAAGGTGAGAGCGAGACAGGAGATGCAAGCAAAGGCACAGGCCGAGAGCTGCACAGCGCCCCCCCGCCGCTTCTCCAAAAGCTGAAATCAAAAAGGTGGCTATACCATGAACGAGAAGGTAAAAGAAGGCACTGTAAAGCAAAAATGAAAAGAAAAGACCCGAAAATCAGCGAAAAACTCTACGCAACGAGGAAAAGCTCAC
>NZ_QWEO01000149.1 GCF_009936035.1 Neglectibacter sp. X58
GAAGCGCCAGCATCAGAACCGGATAAAACATCATAACCCGGTTTGTGTAAAGAGTGGAATATTCCTGGGGCCGCATGACAATGTTCAGGCTCAGGAACACCACCGGAAGAATCCAGAATACATACCATGTCCCTGGCATTTCAATTTCATCCAGAAGCCATCTTGCGGCATGGGTGGCCGGATACCACATAAGCCCCAGCAGCGTCCAGCAAAACAGGGCATAGGCCGCTGCCCCGCCCAGAGAAAAAACCACAGGGCCGCTTTTGGGCGAAAGCAGGGCGTCCGCCAGGACTGCCAGATTTCTCAAAGTGGAAAACGTCCCGCAGACCGCCAGAAATACGCTGACGGTTTTCCAGTAAGACAGCGTGATTGTCCGGCAGTAAAACAGGGCAGACAGCGCCAGCGAGGGAACCAGCCAGAGGTTCGTATCCCACCGGAATCTGTAACAGGCAGCGCCGCCCGCAACAGCCCACAGCAACAGAGCGGGGATTCCCCACAAAGCGATCCGTCTGCCCTTTCCATTCAGGTGTCCTTTCATGGGCAGATAACACAAAACAGCGCCGGGGATTATAACCGAAAGCTCCAGCATAGGGCGGAGAACTGTATCATTTCCCATCTCTAATGCCCTCCTCTCATCCGGGCATAAGTAAAAGCGAGAAACTGTTCCCGCACCTCCCGGTATTTTAACCGGCTGATTGGAACCGCTGTCCCGTTTTTCAAAAGAAAACGGTCAGCCAGCAGCTCCTCCACCTGCTCGAAATTGACCAGGACGCCCCGCGTACAGTCACAGAAATAGGGATAGTCCAGCAGCAAAGCCGCAAAATCCGCCTGCCGCATGGGGACGGTTATCTTTTCCCCGCTGGTGATATGGACTTCCACACAGCGTCCGCAGTATTCCGTATGGGTAATCTGGTGAAGCAGGAGCGGCTGCTGTCCTGCCGCGCCCGGAACCATCACACACTGGTTCTGTTCCAGAAGCTTTGCCCCGCACCGGGTCAGGGCCTGTGCCAGCTTTTCATAGGAATAGGGCTTGACCAGGTAAAATGCCGCCGCCACATCATAGCTGTCCACAGCAAATTCC
>NZ_QWEO01000150.1 GCF_009936035.1 Neglectibacter sp. X58
AACGCCCTGAGCGAAGCGGGCCGCGGGCCGATGATGGTAGGCACCATCATCGGGCTTACGGGCTGGCCCTGGACGGCGCGTTCCGTTCGTTCCCAGGTGCTGTCCCTGCGCAACCGGGACCACGTGAACCTGTCAAAGCTTTCAGGCCACAGCATGCCGCGGATTATCATCCAGGACATCCTGCCTTATGTGGCGTCCTACGTGGTGATGGCGCTGATCCTGCAAATCTCCTCCGGCATCCTGGCGGAAGCGCAGCTTTCCATGCTGGGCCTTGGGCCTTCCAACTCCACAACCAGCACTCTGGGCATTATGATGAACTGGGCGCAGAACTTCCAGGCCATCCAGGGCGGAAGCTGGTGGGCATTCGTGCCGGTGGTGCTGTCCGTAGCGATAATCTCATTCTCGCTGAACCTGATGAATACGGGGTTAGACCAGGTGTTCAACCCGCAGCTTCGCGACTAACCGGGAGGATAGAACATGGGAAAAGTAATGCTGGAAGTAAAAGACTTAAAGACGAAGTATGTGACGCGTTTTAAAGAGGACGTGTTCGCGGTGGACGGGGTATCCCTGAAAATAGAGGAAGGGAAGTCCCTGGGCGTGGCAGGCGAGTCCGGCTGCGGCAAATCCACGCTGGCCCTGAGCCTGATGGGGTACTACTTCGCGCCCCTGCACTATATCAGCGGTGAAATCATCATAGACGGGCAGAACATTTCGGGTATGAAGCCGGACGAGGTGCGCAAGAAGATACTGGGGACGGAAATCGCGTACATCCCCCAGGCGGCCATGAACGCGTTGAACCCCACCCAGAAGATCATCCGCTTTATAGAGGACGTTATCCGCGTCCACGACAAGAGCCTGAGCAAGAAAGATATCTATGACATGGCGGTGGAGCGCTTCCGCATCCTGGGCCTGCCGCCGGAGGTGCTGCAGAAGCACGCGGTGGAACTGTCCGGCGGCATGAAGCAGAGGACGGTTATCGCCATCTCCACCATCCTGTCGCCGAAGGTGCTGATAGCGGACGA
>NZ_QWEO01000151.1 GCF_009936035.1 Neglectibacter sp. X58
AACGCCCTGAGCGAAGCGGGCCGCGGGCCGATGATGGTAGGCACCATCATCGGGCTTACGGGCTGGCCCTGGACGGCACGCTCCGTTCGTTCCCAGGTGCTGTCCCTGCGCAACCGGGACCACGTGAACCTGTCAAAGCTTTCAGGGCACAGCATGCCCCGGATTATTATCCAGGACATCCTGCCTTATGTGGCGTCCTACGTGGTGATGGCGCTGATCCTGCAAATCTCTTCTGGCATCCTGGCGGAAGCGCAGCTTTCCATGCTGGGCCTTGGGCCTTCCAACTCCACAACCAGCACCCTGGGCATTATGATGAACTGGGCGCAGAACTTCCAGGCGATCCAGGGCGGAAGCTGGTGGGCATTCGTGCCGGTGGTGCTGTCCGTAGCGATAATCTCATTCTCGCTGAACCTGATGAATACGGGGTTAGACCAGGTGTTCAACCCGCAGCTTCGCGACTAACCGGGAGGATAGAACATGGGAAAAGTAATGCTGGAAGTAAAAGACTTAAAGACGAAGTATGTGACACGTTTTAAAGAGGACGTGTTCGCGGTGGACGGGGTATCCTTGAAGATCGAGGAGGGCAAGTCCCTAGGCGTGGCGGGGGAATCCGGCTGCGGCAAGTCCACCCTGGCCCTGAGCCTGATGGGATACTACTTCGCGCCCCTGCACTATATCAGCGGTGAGATTATCATTGACGGGCAGAACATCTCCGGGATGAAGCCGGACGAGGTGCGCAAGAAGATACTGGGGACGGAGATCGCCTACATCCCCCAGGCCGCCATGAACGCTTTGAACCCCACCCAGAAGATCATCCGCTTTATAGAGGACGTTATCCGCGTCCACGACAAGAGCCTGAGCAAAAAAGACATCTATGATATGGCGGTGGAGCGCTTCCGCATCCTGGGCCTGCCCCCGGAGGTGCTGCAGAAGCATGCGGTGGAGCTGTCCGGCGGCATGAAGCAGAGGACGGTTATCGCCATCTCCACCATCCTGTCGCCGAAGGTGCTGATAGCGGACGA
>NZ_QWEO01000016.1 GCF_009936035.1 Neglectibacter sp. X58
CCAATTCCTTTTGCTCTTTTTTGTGCCCCCTAGCCCTTTGGCGTGCGTCCTTGCGTACTAACTTAATGACATTGCTTACATTGAGGCCCCGTTCTTTCCACAAGTCCTTCCGTGCGCCGCCGATTTTTTCTCCGAAATCTTCATGCTGGCTGGAAATTGTCTGGTTGTTACGGTTCAATCGCATCTTCCTTTCCCTATATAAAGTGGTTTTTGGAACAAAGAAAGCCCCAATCACAAGAAGTAATTGGGGCCAAAATGGTGCTGGCTATATTCTATTGTAGTGGGCGGATGGTCTGATAAATGGCTTGTATGTGCCTTACCCAATCCTCCGCGTCCGCCTTATGCCGGAGATACAGGCCATGCGTGGGTTCTTGCACCCGGCGCAGCACCCGCAGAAGCTGGGAAACGTCCTTCGGCAAGATAACAGTTTGCCTAATTTCATGTTTTTCATACTTCATCAGGTAGGGCTTGAGGGCCACAAGGTGGATGCAGCCAGTTTGCCTACGCCGCCTTTTTGGTTACAGACAGCTATAATTTTTGCTATTTTCTTCATTTAGGTGCCTCCCTACTCTAAAATCAAACAGGACTAAGCCAGTGCCCTCTTGCTGTAAGGGTTTCTGCCTTAGTCCTATTTTAGCAGGAGCATCAATGAAAATCCGAATCGCCATGGAAAAACCTCCTTCTTCATGCTTTTCCATTCTATTCGTCAGACAAGCGGGCTGTGCCTAGGGCTTATTTTAAATGCCAGCATTTTCAAGCAAATCAAATGATTATCTCAAAAAAGGCCCAGTTTACAGGCATTTCCGCAAGATAGCGGCTTGAACTTACCACCCTTTTACTCCTTACGGATTGAGCCTTGATATGCTTTGAAACTTTTGTGGATAAAGCAGACAGACAGCACACGCCAGTATTGGCCTGCCATAGATTCGCGCTTTACCTTCTGCGCTTTTTTATGATAAGGGAGTAATTGGTCTGGTTCTTTTAAAAGGGGTTGTGGGGTATGGGGCAAAGCCCCATAGGTGTGCACCGTAGATATATGCTGCGTGTTCGAACACTCCCCATTATCAAACCTTCCTTGACAAAGCCGGGAAAACATGCTTCAATGGAGGGCGGGCAAGGGAATCCTCTGCCCTACATATTGTATTTTTTTAAAAAATTTTTGAAAAGCGCCTAACCAAACAAGCCTAAGGCCCGTCTAATGGATGAAAAGAGGGCTAAAGCAGGCAATTGGAGTGGGGTGAGGAAGTATGTCAGAGCGCATGGTGAAAAAGGCACAGAACGGGGACAAGGACGCCTTTTTAACCCTGATGCGGGAAAACGAGCTGGCTATGTACCGCACAGCGAAGGCAATCCTGCACAGAGAGGACGATGTGGAGGACGCAGTGCAGGAAGCGGTGTGCAGGGCTTTTTATAAAATCGGGGATTTGCGCCAGCCCCGGTATTTTAAAACATGGATAACCCGGGTGGTTATCAACTGCTGCTATGATCTGCTGCGGGATCAGCGGGGCATTGTTTCCCTGGAGCTTTTGCCGGAAACAGGCTATGAAGAGGACAGGGACGCCGCCCTGGACGTGCGGGAAAGCCTGGCGGCCCTGGGGGAAAACGACCGGCTGATTTTGACGCTGTACTACTTAAACGACCTTTCGGTGCGGGATGTGGCCAAGCTTTTGGGCATCAGCGAGGGGGCCGTAAAGCAGCGGCTGGTACATGGGCGCAGGCGCTTCAAGGAAGCTTATGAAATGCGGGAGCAGGAAAGGAGGGCGGTCAGCTATGAAAAATAGAGGGAAGCGGTTCACCCCTCCGGCGCCCAGGCGGGAAAAAGCTGTCCGGCAGGGCTATCGGCGGGATCCGGAGTTCTGCGGGTTTTTGGCAAAAGAGCTGGAGATGGAAGCCCCGCCGGAATCTTTCTCCAAGGCCATGCGCCGGGTGTATGCCGAGCTGCCCCGGGATATGCCTGTGCGGCACTACCCCTTCCGGTCTGCCATGAAAAGCCTTGCCACTGTGGCGGTGCTGCTGGTGGTTTTCGGGGTTTCCCTGCTGGGGGCCAACAGCGTGTATCCCCAGCTTACGGAAAGCCTGCCCGGGGTGGGGATGCTCTTTAAAGCTATGAACGGCGCAAAGCCGGAGGAAACCCCCGACACCCCGGAGCTGCCGGTTCCCCTGGTGGCGGAGGGAAAGCTGGCTATGCCAGAATTTGAGCCAGTGACCCTGTCTTGCCAGGGCGATATTCTAAAGGATTTGACTGTGGAAAATGCCTGGAGCGACGGGGAAAAGCTGTATCTCCACATGTCCCTGCTGGCGCTGGAGTCTCAATTGCAAACCCTGTCCCGGCCCGGCGACATGCCTTACGGCTATATCCCTCCGGTGCTGTTTTTCCTTACAGACGCTTACAGGGATGTGGCGGCTGAAATATTCCAGGAATACTATCCTGGAGAGGAATTTGACGACAAGGCGGCAGGCTATCAGTGGAGCAGCATTTCCATCAACGGGCAGAAAGTGGAAAGCGTTATGGAAACAAGGGACCCCGCCTATCTGCAATATACGGAAACAGACAGCGCCCTGGCCCTGCACTATGAGGAGACTGAGGACAGGGTGCTGGCAAAAGAGGGTATCCAGGCCTTTGCCAGGTATACAGGGAACTGGGTGCTGGAAGTCCCCCAGGAGGCCAGGGACGCAGATGTCTTTTCCGTTTCCCTGAACCTCCCGCAGCTCTTCTATGCAGGCGTTATCGCGCCGGAAATGAGGGAGGGCGGTGAGCCTATGGCTATCCTGGAGGATGCCTTTCAAGGGGACTTTACAGTGGAAGCGGACAGAAGCGGGGCCTTGGAACTGGAAGCCCTGCAGGCGGACAATAAGGTGGAGATTACCCAGATGTCCTACACCCCAGCAGAGCTTACCGCTACCCTCAACGTGCCCTTCCTGGGATATTGCGGCTACAGCCTGCTGCCTCCTGCCGGGTATCACGGAGGCCCTGTCCCGCAGAAGCCTTATGGCATGTACGCGGTGGTAAGCGGGGAAGACGGCACTGTGCTTGCCAGCCAGAATATCTGGGACGATTCTGCAACGCAGCGGACCGCCTACGAAGCGGATCGGCTTTCCGGTTACCAGAGGATGAAGCTGCGCGTGAACCTTTCGCCGGAAAAGCGGCAGAGCCTGGTGCTCACCCTGTACTATTTCGATCCGGAAGAAGTAAAGTTTGCGATGGATTCTGCTGGCATTCCAGCCGGGGATTTGGTGAACCCGGTGGCAGCGGAATTCACCCTGGATCTGGCGGAGGGCACTGCCGCCCCCAGCGTGAATTATGAGAAACAGGGGCTTGTAAAGCCGGATGCGGAGATGTCCCCTTATATCCTGCACCACCCCGAGCTGCAGGAGGGGATATATGTGCAGGGGGTGACGGAGGACATACTGTTCGCAGACCAGCGCGTGAGCTGGATAAGCCTGTGCGTCAGGCCGGATCGGCTGCCATGGGTGCAGGACTGGGCCTTGCAGTGCTATATCGGCGATGAGCTGGTCCAGACTGTATACGCCTGCGATGTCCAGGATGACAGCGCCTATAACGAGAGAAGCGGCGCCCTGGGGGATCTTGCCGTATATAACAGCGGCAGCGGGCTTTTCTGGCGGGAAGAGAGCGGGCAGTCTAACTATGAGGACGACGACTATGCCCACCTGCACTTCATCGTAGAGTATCCGGAGTGGGATTTGGACAGCTATGGCGGGGTGCTATCCTCTTTCAGCCGGATGGATCTGGTGGACGCCGCTACAGGCCAGGTGATACTGGCGGATCTGCGCGGGATAAACCGGGCGCTCCTGGAGGAAACCCTGTGCGGAAGCCTTTATAAGGAGTTAGAAGAAGGGAACCGTTCCTGGGCGGGCGAGTCGGAAGGGGCTGCATCAGACTATAATTGACAGGCTTAAAACAGCGGGCCGCTGAAGGCCCGCTGTTTTGTTTTTCCCAGGGAGGCTTTCCCTCTTTTGCCTGTTCAGGCTTGCGCAATTTATATTTTTGCGATATACTTATAAAGTATATGCCCGCCAGTGTCTCAGCGGGCTGTGAAACAGGGACGGGCGCTGCCTCTCATATGGAACCTGCGGGTTCCTCCATCTGCCCTTCCCAAAAACGAGATGAGGTACTTATGGCTATTTTAACAGTAAACGATGTCACCGTTAGCTTTGGTGAAGAAACAATTTTAGAGGGCATCACCCTTGAAATGCAGAAGGGGGAGCACATCGGGCTGGTAGGGGTGAATGGCAGCGGAAAAACCACTCTGTTTAAAACCCTTACTGGAGAATATACGCCGGACACGGGCAGCGTAATTTTCGCAAAGGACTGCACCCCGGGCTATATGGAGCAGCATGTGTGCCGGGACTTTGAAAAAACCGCCTTTGAAGAGGTTATGACAGTTTTCGCCCCCCTGCTGGAAATGGAAAAGGAGCTGGAGTCTCTTTCCAGCAAGCTTTCCCAGAATCCCCCGGAGCAGGAAATGGAAGCCCTTATCCTGCGGCAGACGGAGCTGAACGACCGCTTTGTGGACGGGGGTGGGCTGACCTGCCGCTCCCGGGCGCGCAGCGCCCTCTTAGGGCTGGGGTTTACAGAGGAGCAGATTCAGAACAGGGTGGGGGTGCTAAGCGGCGGGCAGAAGGCAAAGCTGCAGCTTGCCAAAATGCTTTTGGGCGGCGCAAATCTTCTGCTGCTGGATGAGCCTACCAACCACCTGGACATCCAGTCTGTGGAATGGCTGGAAGATTTCCTGAAAAACTATCCCCACGCCTACGTGGTCATCTCCCACGACCGGTATTTTCTGGATAAGGTGACTTCCCGCACCCTGGAGCTGCAAGGCAAGCACCTGGAAAGCTACAAGGGCAATTACACCCGGTATCTGGCCTTAAAGGAGGAAAAGCGCCTTGCCATGCAGCGGGTGTATGAAAGCACCCAGAGGGAAATTAAGCGCATAGAGGGCATTATTGAGCAGCAGAGGCGCTGGAACCAGGAGCGCAACTATGTGACCATTGCCAGCAAGCAGAAGTCTATTAACAGGCTGGAGGCCACCCTGGAAAAGCCGGAGGATGACCCGGTCTCCATCCGCTTCCAATTCCATGCCAGCCGCCGCAGCGGCGACGATGTGCTTACAGCCCAGGGCCTTTCCCTGGCCTTTGGGGAAACGCCCCTCTTTGAAAACGTGGACATAGAGATTAAGCGGGGGGAGAAAATCTTCCTCATTGGGCCTAATGGCTGTGGCAAAACCTCCCTGTTTAAAATCCTTCTGGGCCAATACCGCCAGGACGAAGGGGAGGTGCGCCTGGGGGTGGGGGTGGACTTGGGTTACTATGAGCAGTTCCAGCTAAGCCTGCATGACAATAAGGCCGTAATAGACGAGATATGGGATATCCATCCCCAGATGACCCAGACGGAAATCAGAAGCGCTTTGGCTATCTTCCTTTTTAAGGGGGAGGACGTGTTCAAACCTATAGGGGCTTTAAGCGGCGGGGAGCGGGCCAGGGTGCTGCTTTTAAAGCTGATGCTGTCCCGGGCCAATTTCCTGCTGCTGGACGAGCCGACAAACCATCTGGACATCGGCTCCTGCGAGGCCCTGGAGGAGGCCCTTTCCGGCTATGACGGCACCTTGTTTGTGGTGTCCCACGACCGCTATCTGATTAACCGTCTGGCAGACAAGGTGTATGCCCTAACCCCCCAGGGGGCCGAGCTGTATCTGGGAAACTATGACGCATACCTGGAAAAGCGGGAGGCCCGGCAGGCTATAGCCGAGAAGAAAGCCGCGCCCAAACAGAATCTCTATAAGCAGCGCAAAGAGCGTGACGCGGAGCTGCGAAAAAAGCGGGCAGCCCTGCGCCGGCTGGAAACGGAGATTGAGGAAAACGACGGGGCTGTTTCAGAATTGGAAAAAAGTTTGGAAAACCCGGACATAGCCGCCGATTACGAAGCAGTGGCTCGGATTTCCCAGGAAATTGCCGAACTGCGGGAAAAGGCGGACGCTCTTCTCATGCAGTGGACAGCCCTTTCAGAGGAGCTGGAGGGCCAGGGGTAATATCGAAGTTTATAGAACCCCCGTGCGGCGCTGCCGCACGGGGGTTCTGGTTCATATTTTCATCCCAGAAAGGACCGCCTTTCCCGCCCTGAATGGCCTTAGACCTCCAGAGACGTTTGATACAGGCCGGCATACACGCCGCCCCGGGCCAGCAGTTCTTCATGGGTGCCCTCTTCGCACACGCCGTTTTCATCCAGCACCAAAATGCGGGACGCGCCCCGGACTGTGGAAAGCCGGTGGGCAATCACCAGGGTGGTGCGGCGGCGGGCCAACTGCTCCAGAGAGCGCTGGACAATTTTCTCGCTGTGGGCATCCAGCGCGCTGGTGGCCTCGTCAAAGATCAAAACCGGGGGATCCTTTAAAAACACCCGGGCAATAGAAACCCGCTGCTGCTGCCCGCCGGAAAGGCGCACGCCATGAGGGCCAACGTCTGTGTCATACCCCTGGGGCAGCTTCTGGATGAACTCATGGGCGCCTGCCTTTTGCGCGGCGGCAACGATTTCCTCCTGGGTGCAGCCAGGCTTGCCGTAGGCTATGTTTTCCCCGATGGTGCCTGCAAACAGGTATACGTCCTGCTGCACCATGCCGATGTTTTGCCGCAGGGAGCGCAGGGTGGCGTTTTCCACGGGCTGGCCGTCCAGCAGGATCTGCCCCTTCTGCACCTGGTAGAACCGGGGAATAAGGGAGCAAAGCGTAGTTTTGCCCACGCCGGAAGCCCCCACCAGGGCCACGTACTCTCCGGCTTTGATGGAGAGATCCAGCCCATGGAATACAGAGGCCCCGCCGTCATAGAAAAAGGAGATGTCCTTCAGCTCCAAGTCCCCCTTTACCCGGGGAAGATCCCGGGCCTGGGGGCTGTCCTGAATTTCCGGGGACATGTCCATCAGCTCCCAATACCGGGCAAAACTGGTGGAACCCTCTTGCAAAAGGCGGCTGGTGTTTGCCAGGCTCCTGACCGGGGCAGAGAAATAGTTCACATACAGCATGAAAAGAACCAGGTCGGGCAGCTTCATAGCGCCTGCCCAGATAGCCAGCCCCCCAAACACTGCCACCGCAATGGGTAGCAGGTTTGCAAAGGCATCCATGCCGCAGTAAAGCTTGGCCTCGCTCTGGTAGCCCCGGCGGCGGCTTTCCAGGAAACGTTGGTTCTGCCGGTCAAACTTTTCCTCCTCCAACTGCTCGTTTGTGAAGGACTGCACCACCCGCACGCCGGAAAGGGAGTCTTCCACCTGGGCGTTCACATCCCCTGCGCTTCTGCGCCCTTCGGCCAGGGCTTCCCGCATTTTCTTGCTGTAGTACAGGGTATACGCCGCCATAAAAGGCAGAAGCGCCAAAAGGGCCAGGGTAACCTTCCAGTTAATGTGAAAAAGAATCACAGTTGCCCCCAGAAGCTGGATGGCGTTCACCACCACGTCCTCGGGGAAGTGGTGGAAAAATTCCGCCAGGGAAAGGGAGTCCGCCGTAATGCGCGACATCAGCTCCCCTACCTTATGGGTGTCATAAAAGGAGAAAGACATCCCCTGGCAGTGACGGAATAATTGGGCGCGCATGTCCCGCTCCATTTTTGCGCCCATATGGTGTCCCTGGTAATCTAAAAAATACTGGCAGAGCGCCTGCGCGATTACCAGCAAAAGCAGTATCAGCCCCAGCCGCAAAATGCGCCCCTGGGGGCTGGCCATGCCTTGGGCCAGCACATCCTCTGTGATGGTGCGCACGCCCAGGGGCACCACCAGCGCGATGGCAGACATCAGCAGCGCGCAGGCCATGTCTGCGAAAAACCAGCCAGCATAAGGCTTGTAAAAAGATACGAATTGTTTAAAGCGTTTTAACAAAATGTTTCCCTCCGTTTAGCTGCGGGAGGGCCATGCCGCATTAGCCGAACAGGCCGGGGGCCTGCTTAGCTTCGTCCAGAAGCAGTATCCCTCCCTGTGTTGTTTGTGTTTCCTGTTTTGACCATTTTCATAAATGTAGCACCGTCCTTTCTTGCCAGGGGCTTTTAGCGGGCGGATAAGCCCCTGGCTAAACCAAAATAGTATAGCACAGATTTTAAAGGCCGTCAAGATTTCTACGGGCAGACAGCACAGCCTGCAAGCATTACAAGCAGGGTTCGCTCCTTGCCCTGCTTGGTTGCCTCCTTTTCCTCATCTTTCCGCTGTTTTTTCCACTTTACAAACCTGCGGGGCTGTGCTAAAATATATGAGATGCCCTGCCCTCGGACACGGGAAACACCGGCCCTGCCTGTGGGCAAGCGTAATTTTTAGAATGCAGCCTGCATTTCTGAAATAAAACGCTGTGCGGCTTTGCGCCTGCGCAAAGTTCTAAAACAATGGGCGAAAAAATGAGCGCGGCAAAACGCCGCAGAAAGGTGATTTTTTATGACAAAGGCAGAGAAAACCGAAATTATCCAGAAGTATGCCCGCCACGAGGGCGACACCGGCTCTCCCGAAGTGCAGGTGGCTGTGCTGACAAAGCGCATCAATGATCTCACCGAGCACCTGCGGGTGAACAAGAAGGATCATCACTCCCGCCGGGGCCTGCTGAAGATGGTTGGCCAGCGCCGCAGCCTTTTAAACTACCTGACCAAGATCGACATTGAGCGCTACCGCGCCATCATTGCCGAACTGGGCATCCGTAAGTAAAAAACCTGCCAAAACTGTACAACAGGAGCCAAAGGCTGCCGCCTGCGGGCTATAGTAAACGCACGTTAAAATCGGTACAGGCCGATTTTTAACGCTCGGCGGCTTTGCCGCCCGGTGCAAAAGAGGGAACCCGCTTTTGAACCGCGTTAGCTATAACACAGCCTGCAAGCGCAGCCTTTTACTCTTTTTAGGCGGACACCCCCTGTTTTACAACCAAACAGGCCGGGGCTTTCGGCATGTTTGGTTATAAAACAGGGCCGCCGCGAAGAAGATCCCCAAAAACAGGGAGAAAGGAAAACTAAAAATGTTTGAAAATTTCAAGGTATATGAGACGACCTTTGCAGGCCGCCCCCTGGTTGTGGAAACCGGAAAAATGGGCCAGCTTGCAAACGGCGAGTGCCTGGTGCGCTATGGCGACACAGTGGTGCATGTAGCCGCCACCGCCTCCGCAAAGCCCCGGGACGGCATCGACTTCTTCCCCCTTTCCGTAGACTTTGAGGAAAAGCTCTATTCCGTAGGCAAAATTCCCGGTTCCTTCTTAAAGCGGGAGGGCCGCCCCTCTGACAAGGCCATCCTGGTCTGCCGCATGATCGACCGCCCCATCCGCCCCCTGTTCCCCAAGGATATGCGCAATGATGTTTCCATCGTCTGCACCGTCATGTCTGTGGAGCAGGACAACTCCCCGGAGATTGCCGCTATGGTGGGCACCTCCATTGCCCTCTCCATTTCCGACATCCCCTGGAACGGCCCCATCTCCGGCGTGTCCGTAGGCCTTATTGACGGCGAGTTTATTATGAACCCCACTGCCGCCCAGCGCAAAGCAAGCCAGATGGCGGTCACTGTGGCCTCCACCAGCGAGCGCATTGCCATGATTGAGGCCGGGGCCAATGAGGTAAGCGATGAGGACATGTACAATGGCATTATGGCAGGCCATGCGGAGAACCAGAAAATCATCCAGTTTATCAACGGCATTGTGGCGGAAATCGGCAAGGAAAAGTTCTCCTATCCCAGCAACAAGCCGGAAAAGGAAATGATAGACGCCATCCTGGCCTTTGCCCAGGAGGATGTCCGCGCCGCCCTGGATACCGACGATAAAACCGTCCGGGACGCCCGCTTAAAGCCTGTATATGAAAAGGTACATGAGCGCTTTGATCCGGAGTATCCGGAACAGGAAGGGAAAATTGACGAGTGCCTGTATTTGACCCAGAAAATCGTGGTGCGCCGCTGGCTTTTGGACGAGCAGAAGCGGGTAGACGGCCGGGGCATGGATGACATGCGGCCTCTGGCTGCCGAAGTGTCCCTTTTGCCCCGCACCCATGGCTCCGGCATGTTCACCCGGGGCCAGACCCAGGTGCTGACAGTCGCCACCTTAGGCTCCATCCGGGACAACCAGCTTTTGGACGGCATTGACGAGGAAGAGTCCAAGCGGTATATCCACCACTACAATTTCCCCTCCTATTCCGTAGGCGAAACCCGGCCCAGCCGCGGCCCGGGCCGCCGGGAGGTAGGCCATGGCGCTTTGGCCGAGCGGGCCTTGGTGCCTGTCATCCCTTCCATGGAGGAGTTCCCCTATACCATCCGCCTGGTGTCTGAGGTCTTAAGCTCTAACGGCTCCACCTCCCAGGCTTCCATCTGCGGCTCCACCCTGGCCCTGATGGACGCGGGCGTGCCCATTAAAGCCCCGGTTGCAGGCATTTCCTGCGGCCTTATCACCGAAGGCGACCGCTGGATGACCATGGTGGACATCCAGGGCATTGAGGACTTCTTTGGCGACATGGACTTTAAGGTGGGCGGCACCAAGAAGGGCATCACCGCCATCCAGATGGATCTGAAGATTTCCGGCCTGACCCCGGAGATGGTGAAAGAGGCCCTGGAGAAAACCCACAAGGCCCGCAACTATATCATCGACGAAATCATGCTCAAGGCCATTCCCGAGGTGCGGCCCGAGCTTTCCAGGTACGCCCCCAAAATGCTCTCCACCCAGATTCCCGTAGACAAAATCCGGGAGGTTATCGGCACCGGCGGCAAGGTTATCCAGAAAATCTGCGCTGAGTGCGAAATCACCATGGACGTGGAAGAGGACGGCCATGTGTTCATCACCGGCATTGACATTGAAAAGTGCCGCCGCGCTTTAGACATTGTGGACACCATTGTAAACGACCCGGAGCCTGGCTCCTATTATAACGGCAGGGTCACCCGCCTGATGGACTTCGGCGCTTTCGTAGAGATTGCCCCGGGCAAGGAAGGCCTGGTACACATTTCCCGCCTGGACATCAAGCGCACAGAGAAAGTGACAGACGTGGTAAATGTAGGCGACGTGGTAAAGGTGAAGGTGCTGGAAATTGACGATAAGGGCCGGCTGAACCTTTCCCGCCGGGACGCCCTCATCGACCTGGACGGCGCTGTGCCGGAGAACGACATCTCCGAGTCCCGCCCGCCCCGCCGGGATCGCCGCCCCCGCCGGGACTACGACCGGCATTAAGGCGCTGCGTCTCGCCCTGCTGGCACGCGGTAGCCTTTAAGAATCCGCCAAAGGGTTATCACCCTTTGAAAACCCGCGTTTCGCTTCTTTAAAGACAAAAAAACCAGCCTGCCGGATTGCCGGAAGGCTGGTTTTCTGTTTTCAGGATGAGCGAATATGCCTCCAGGGGTTTACAGGCGGCTCGAACAGCCCGGCCCATACCCGCATATCCTCCTCTGTGATAGTGGAAAACACGTCGTCCCGGTTCTGGGCGGCGCGGCGCTCCAAACGGCACAGCAGCTCCTCCAAAGGCGCGTCCAAAAAGCACACCTTTGTTTCCGCCCCCAAGGCCGCGGCCTCCAGGCGCTTTTCCTCCCGCTGTTCCTCCACCCAGAAGCCGAAATCCAGAATCACGCTTACGCCCTTTTGCAGCAGATCCTGCCCCACCTTCCACATCAAATCCTCCACCCGGTTGTGGCGGCTGTCATGAACCTCCTGATCTACCTGGTGGAAGTCGTCCCCGAACAGGAAGATGTGCCATTCGTCCGGGGTGAAGCGCACTGCCCCGGTTTCCTTTGCCAGCTTTTGGGCATAAGTAGTTTTGCCCGCACCTGGCAGGCCCACCATCAGGAATAAATCCGCCACAGCTTTATTCCTTCGCGTAGAACGTGCAGGAGAATTCCCCGCGGTTTATAAACACCTCCCGGGCATGGCCGTCCTGCAAAAAGGCCACCTCCCGCACCTGGGAACGGGGCAGGGACAGCAACACCTTCCCGTCCTGGACAAGGGCAGCTTCCTCCCCCTCCTGACTCAGGAGGGGCGCGGTGTCCCGCAGCAGGTGCCGGGCTTCCTCCACCGGATAGGTGCACACTTTGCCCTCTGCCAGGGAAATTTCCCGCGGAATCGTGAGAGCGCCTGCCCGCACAGCGCCTGCCGGCACTTCCCGCTCCCAGCTATGCATCCAGGCGATGAGGATACGCCTGCCCTTTTCGTCCAGGAAGGTCTGCCCGGCGTAGAAGTCCGGGCCTTTTTCCGGGATTTGGAAGCTTTCCGGGGTGAAGGTTTCCCCGTCAAAGCTGCCCACAACAAACTGGGAAGCCCGGCTCTTGTCCATGCGGGAGAACAGCAGCACCCACTTGTCCCCTAAGGGGAAAAGATCCGGGCACTCCGGCACAGGCCCATAGTCCCGGCTCTGGAAAATGGGGCCAATATACTCCCAGTGCAGCAAATCGGCCGATTTATACAGCAGCACACTACCAAGGCCGTCTGCCCCCGCGCCGCACACCATGCGGTAGCCGTCCCCATAGGGGAAGATTTTAGGATCCCGGAAGTCCCGGCTTGCGGGATCAACCGGGCTTTGGGCAATCACCGGGTTTCCCGCGTATTTCTCAAAGCGCCTGCCGTCATGGCTTATGGCAATGCACTGGGTCTGGCCCAGATCCTTGGAAACAGCGGTATACATCAGGTACAAGTCCCCGTCCTTTTCCAGGGCAGAGCCGGAAAAGCAGCCGTCCCCGTTTTCATAAGGCATGTCCGGGTACAGGGCAATGGGCAGTTCCTGCCAGTGCAGCAGGTCCTTGCTGACAGCATGGCCCCAGTGCATGGTGTCCCACTTGGGGGCATGGGGGTTGTGCTGGAAAAAAGCGTGATACTCCCCCTTAAACCAGCAAAGCCCGTTGGGATCGTTTATCCAGCCCTTTTCCGGCTCGAAATGGTAAGAAAGTCTTTCAATACCCGTCATAAAAATCGCCGTGCGATACAGAAGCCGCACAAAAAGCCATGAAAAACAGACTTCTGTGCCCTGTACCGCTCCTTTCTTTTGTATTTTTCGTACTGCCTGCATCTTGCTTCCCGCATAGATGCGTATAGCCATATTCTAGCACACCGCCGCCCTCTGGTCAATCCTCTTTGGCTTGGGGACGGCCCGCTGTAAGGCCGCGGGGCTTCTTCTCGCCTGCCGGGATGCGCCTGTCAAAGCTTTCCCTTTCATAAGAAATTGGTTTTTAGATCAAACCTTTTTTCTAAAAAGGTTTGCGGGGGCGAGGGGGCGGCGCCCCCGTAGCCATGGGTGCAGCGCCGCGCTGCCTCAGCCTTTCAGCTCCACCCGCCGGATTTTGCCGCTGATGGTCTTAGGCAGATCCTCCCTAAACTCTACAATGCGGGGATACTTATAAGGCGCGGTGTGCTTTTTCACATATCCCTGAATTTCCTTCTTCAGCTCTTCCGTCCCCTCAGTGCCCTTTGTCAGCACCACAAAGGCCTTTACCACCTGGCCCCGGACAGGATCTGGCGCGCTGGTGACAGCGCACTCCAGCACATAGGGCAGCTCCATAATCACGCTCTCAATCTCAAAAGGCCCGATGCGGTAGCCGCTGGACTTTATCACGTCGTCTGTGCGCCCCACATACCAGTAAAAGCCGTCCTCGTCCCGCCAGGCTGTGTCCCCGGTGTGGTACATATTGTCGTGCCAGGCTTCCCTGGTGTTTTCCTCGTCACCGTAGTACCCCATGAACAGGCCGCAGGGCACAGCTTTGTCTGTACGGATAACGATTTCCCCTGTCTCGCCCACAGGGGCCGGGGTGCCGTCAGGCAGGACGATGTCCACGTCATATAGGGGGCTGGGCACGCCCATAGAGCCGGTTTTCGGCACAGTGCCCACAGGGTTGTAGATAGACAGGGTGGTTTCTGTCTGGCCAAAGCCCTCCATCAAGGAAAGTCCGGTGGCCCGCTTCCACTGCTCGTATACCTCCGGGTTCAGGGCCTCCCCGGCGGTGGTGGAATACTCGATGGAGGACAGGTCGTATTGGGACAAATCCTCCTTGATAAAGAAGCGGTACATGGTGGGAGGCGCGCAGAAGGTGGTGATGTGGTATTTTGCGAACATGGGCAGGATATCGTGGGCGTCAAACTTGTCAAAATCATAGGTGAAAATGGCGGCCTCATTCATCCACTGCCCGTAGTATTTCCCCCACAAAGCCTTGCCCCAGCCTGTGTCGGAGATGGTGAAGTGCAGGCCGTCGGGATTCACGTTGTGCCAGTATTTGGCGGTGATGAAGTGCCCCAGGGCATATTTATAGCTGTGCTCCGCAATTTTGGGATACCCTGTGGTGCCGGAGGTGAAGAACATCAGCATGGGGTCGCTGCCGGCAGGCGCCTGTGGCCTCCTCTCGTAGGTGTCGGGGAAAGCTTCTGCCTCTTTGTCGAAATCATGCCAGCCCAGGCGGTTCTCCCCCACCATAATCCTGATATCCACTCCGCAGCTTTGGGCGGCGCGGTCCGCCTCCTCGGCCACCTGCCCGTCGGCTGTGCAGAGGATGGCCTTCACCCCCGCGGCCTTAAAGCGGTAATCAAAGTCGTGCTCCATCAAAAGGTTGGTGGCGGGTATCACCACAGCCCCCATCTTGTGCAGGGCGGTGATGACGAACCAGAACTGGTAATGCCGCTTTAACACCACCAGCACCCTGTCCCCCCGCTTGATGCCCAGGGATTCCAGATAGTTGGCTGTTTTGTTTGACCACCGGCTGATGTCCCCAAAGGTAAAGCGCCTTTCTGTCTTGTCCCTGGACAGGTGGAGCATGGCGAGCTTGTCCGGGCTTTTTTGGGCAATGGCGTCCACCACGTCAAAGGCAAAGTTAAACTTCTCCTCATCCGTAAAGTGGATGCCCTTGAGGATGCCGTTTTCGTCCAGCTCTGTGTGAACAAAGGCGTCGGACACGGTCTCCCGGTTCTGCCGGGCGATTTTCGCGTCAATCAGCCGCTGGAAGCGATCCTGCTCCGGGGCAAACCCCTCCGGGCCTTTCAGCACCAGGGCATAAATCTGGCACTCTGCCCCGCCAGTGGCTATCATGCCATGGGGGGTGGCGGAGTTGTAATAGATGGTGTCCCCCTCGTGGAGGATTTCAATGTGGCTGCCCACCTGCATTTTCATGGAGCCTTTTACCACAATGTCGAATTCCTGTCCCACATGGGTGGAAAGCTTGATGGCAACCTTCTGCTCCGCCTCAGAGTAAGGCATGGTGACAAAGAACGGCTCGGCGGTCTTGTTTTTAAACAAGGGCGCTTTGTTCAGATACTTGAATCCCTGCCGCCGGGTAATGGGCAGGCCGTCCCCTTTGCGGGAAACGGTATAGGAGGACAGGGTGGGGCTTGCGCCTTTAATCAGATCCGTAGGATCCACCGCAAAGCGCTGGGCGCATTTGTAGATAAAGGTAAAGCTGAAGTCCCGCTCCCCCTGTTCGCACTGCTGGTATTCCTCCTTGGAGGCGCCTGTGCATTTTGCCATTTCCTCCTCGGAAAGGCCGGTAATTTCCCGCATGGTGCGGATACGCTGGGCCACCTCCGCAAGCTGTGCTTTTAAATCTGTTTTCTCCATGTTTTCTGCCCCTTTCAATATTCCTATGAGATAAAATAAAAAGCCCGCCTCACAGAAGAAGTATGTCCTTCTATGAGACGGACCCAAAGTCAAAGTCCGCGGTACCACTCATATTGCGCTTTCGCGCCGCCTCGTCAGGCTCCAGCAAGCCCTATGCACTAACGCAGCACACGCGGGAAACGCCTACCACCTCTGAGGGCTTCGGATTTCCGGCTCGGAAGGGATTGGCGTGTGGTTGCCCCCGCTGACTCGCACCTGCCGCCAGCTCTCTGAAGGGAAAGCGCCCCCGCCGTCTTCGTCACAGCCTTTATGCCTATGCAATTATAAACTGTCTGCTTTTAATGATACACAGCGCCAAAGGAAATGTCAAGGTTTTTTTCCAGGATTTTTGTCCGGGTCCTCCTGCCCCTGCCTGTAAAAATACTGCAGCAGGGCATAGAGAATCCCCTTTTGTTCCCCGTCCAGCCCGTCCAAAGCCACAAACTCCCGCTTCTCCAGCCCTAAAATATAGTCTGTAGAAACGTGGAAAAGCAGGGAAAGCTCCACCAGCTTTGCCGCTGTGGGTATGGAAATCCCCATCTCCCAAGCGTTTACGCTGGAACGGGTGACAGACATGATTTTCGCAAGCTCTGTCTGTGTCATGCCCCGCGACTGCCGAAGTTCCTTTATCCTGCCGCTGGCCTGTATCACCATTGCCCCACCTCCCCTGTCCATTATAGCTTTCCCTTGGAGACATTTAATTATCATCATTGATTATTATTATTTGACAAAACCCTATTCTTATGCTATATTGATAGGCAGGAAACATAAGGAGGGAACAACATGGATATGGAACAGAACACACAGCCCTGGCAGGAAGCCCCGCCGAATGCGGCCCCGCCCCAGAAATTCTGCAAGCACTGCGGGGGGCGAATCCCGGCGGACGCGGTCATCTGCACCCTGTGCGGCAGGCAGGTGGAGGAAACAGCCCAGGCCACGCCCAATATCGTCATCAACAATACCAACACCAACGAAAACATAAACACCATGAACGCCTATATGCAGGCCAAGGCCCGGAACAAGTGGGTGGCTGTGCTGCTGTGCTTTTTCCTGGGGGGCATTGGCGCCCACAAGTTTTATGAGGGGAAAATCGGCATGGGCGTGCTGTATATCTTCACCTTCGGCCTGTTTGGAATCGGAATCCTGATAGATTTCATCACCCTGCTCTTTAAGCCTAATCCCTACTATGTATAAAAAGCCGCCGCATGGCCCTGTGCCCTGCGGCTTCTTTTTTAGACGGCAAAACCGTTTACAAACCCCTCAGCCCTGTGCTATTATGAATATAAATTCTTATGCAAGAAAGGCGGGGCTGTGATGAAACGGATTTCACAAAAGCTTTGGGGGCTTTTAGCGGCAATACTGCTGCTGGGGGTGCCATTGCCTGCCGGGGCTTTTTCCGACGTAAAGCCTGGAGACTGGTACGAAAACGCTGTTACAGAGATGACTGCCCAGGGGTATCTGTTGGGATATCCCGACGGCCGGTTCCGCCCGGAAAACACTGTTTCCGCCGGGGAATTCCTTGCCATTGTAGGACGGTGCGCAGGGGCACAGGAGGGCGACGGCCAAACAGGCCACTGGGCCGCAGGCTGGGTGCAGGCGGCTCTGGACAGAAGCTGGATAGACTGGGACGAGTGCCCGCCCACCGGGGCGCTCTTTGACAAGCCCATCTCCCGGCAGTTGGCGGTAAAGGCCCTTATGCGGGCGCTGCTGCCTGACGCGCGGGGGGATTACAACACAGAGTCCCAGAAAATAGCGGACTTTTCCGAGCTAAACGGCAGGTATTATGAAACCACCCTGGGGGCCTATGCCGCAGGCGTTATCATTGGCGATCCTTCCGGCACCTTCCGCCCCTTAGGCTCCTTAACCCGGGCGGAGGCATGCATTATCATCCAGCGGGCACTGAAAAAGGCAGGTGGCGTCCTGCCTCCGGCCCCGGATATCCCTAGCGGCCCTGTGGAAACCATCCAGGGCGGGGCTTCGGAAAACGGCTGGCTTCAGGTGAAAGGCACCCAGCTTTGCAATGAACAGGGCAAGCCAGTGGCCCTCCATGGCATGAGCACCCACGGACTCCAGTGGTATGGGCAGTTTGCCGGAAAGCAGGCTGTGAAAAACACAGCCGCCTTTGGGGCAAACCTGTTCCGGGTTGCCATGTATACCGGGGAAAACGGCTATCTCAGCCAGCCGGAAGCCATGAAAAAGAAGGCCATAGAGGCTATAGACGCGGCTATCGCCCAGGATATGTATGTGATAATCGACTGGCACATCCTCTCCGACGGCAACCCCCTGTCCCACGTAAAGGAAGCCGAGGCCTTCTTCTCGGAAATGGCCCGGCGCTACCAGGACAGGCCGGAGGTGATCTATGAAATCTGCAACGAGCCAAACGGCGGCGCCGCCTGGGGCAAGGACATCAAGCCCTATGCCCAACGGGTGGTAAAGGCCATCCGCCAGCACAGCAAAGGCATTATCCTTATCGGCAGCAGCACCTGGAGCCAGGACATCCACCTGGCGGCCCAGGATCCCCTGGAAGGGGAAAACCTCATGTACACCCTGCATTTTTATGCGGGCACCCATGGCAAGGAGCTGCGGGACCGCATCGATCAGGTGTTGGCAAAAGGCCTGCCCGTTTTCATCAGCGAGTGGGGCGTAAGCCGGGCAGACGGCAGCGGCGGGGTGTTCCTGAAGGAGGCCGGGGAGTGGCTGGACTTCCTCCAGAAGCGGGGCATAAGCTGGGCAAACTGGTCTTTATGCGATAAAGATGAAACCTCCGCCGCCTTAAAGCCCGGCACCCCCGCCACCCGCGCCTGGACAACGGCTGATTTAAGCGAATCAGGGAAATTCGTGTTCGGGAGGTTTTGAGGGTTCCCCCCGAATAGAAAAAGCCCTTGCATTTTAAAAAGGATACTGATAAAATGTATATAAATGAATTTTTTGTGAAGGGGTTTGAGGAATGTTATGAAAAAGAGGCTGTTATCAGGGCTTTTGGCCCTGTGCCTGCTGGCTTTCTGCCTGCCGGTTACAGGGCAGGGGGCGGAGGCTTCCCTGGAGGAAGGGGTGGAAAAGCCCGGCGTGGATGTGAAAATCCCCATTGAAACCGTGCGCGCCCGGTGCGCCGGAGGCACCGATTACCTGGACAAATACGGCGTCACCCGGGAAATGCTGCTGGCAGAGCTTTCCGCCCACGAGAAGGACAATTATTACCTGGGCACGCCCCAAAAGAGCGGGGACTGGCAGTCCCCCAAGGGCGACCCCTCTTATAATGGATCCATTGGCATGAACTGCGCCGGGTTTGTCTCCTATGTGCTGCGAAAGTGCGGGCTGGACGCGGCCGCTGCTATCCGGGATATCCGCAAAAGCCCCTCTGCCGGCCGCTGGAACAGCAGCCGCCCCTATAACGAGCTTGCCAAGGCCAGCAACTACCTAAGCTGGATACAGTATGGCAAGCTGGTGGCCCATGTTTACGAAAGCCAGTCTGCCATGCTGAAAGACGGCAAGTGCGAAAAAGGGGACTTGGTGCTGCGGTTCTGGACAGACAAATTCACCGGGAACGACTATGACAACCACATGATGATTTTCTGGGGGGACTCCCCTGGGGAAAACAAGGTGTGGCAGAACGCGGAGGGCAGGAACCATATTGGCCCTATGGTAAACACCCCGGCTTCTGCCTATATCTTGATTAAATTCGCCCCCAAGGTTCCTGAACCGGAGCCTTTCGCCGGGTTTACAGACGTGCGGGAAGAGGACTGGTTTGCCCAGCCGGTGCTGTTTGTAAAAGAAAACGGCTATATGCGGGGGGAGACGGAAACAGCCTTCCGCCCCCAAAACACAGTTACCCGGGCGCAGCTTGTGCAGGCGCTGTACAATATGGAGGGAAAGCCAGCCCTGCCGGAGGAGGCAGAACCGCTGCCTTTCACAGATATGGAGGGGCACTGGGCTTTAGAGGCCGTATCCTGGGCATATGCCGAAGGGGTGTCTGAAGGCATAGGGGATGATGCCTTCGACCCGGAAGGAACGCTTACCAGGGAGCAGGCCGCGGTGCTTTTCAGCCGCTTCAAAGCATACAAGGAGGGGCTTCCCTCCTTGAACCTCAACTGGTTAAACAGCTTCATAGACAGGGCCTCCATCAGCTCCTGGGCAGAAGAGGGCATTGCCTGGGCGGTGCAGGAGGGGGTGCTTTCCGGACGGGGCGGGGCCGTGCTGGATCCCCAGGGCCGCTGCATCCGGGCGGAGCTTGCCCAGCTTATCCAAAACTATTACGAACCCAGAGAGACAGAACTGCCTGTCCGGGGCGGCGTGTACGGCACAGTCCAGGAGGATTCCGGCAAAGTGCTGCCCGGGGCCGTTGTCACCCTTACCGGGGAAAGCGGCGCCCGGCGTACAGCCCGTACAGACAGCCGGGGGGAGTATGGGATTTATGGACTTGACCCCGGGGTTTATCAGGCTTCTGCCGCCAAGGACGGGTATGTGGAGGCAGGGCCTGTAGAAATCTACATCGGCCAGGACGGCGCCGCCCTCCAGCAGGATTTCACCCTGGAGGACGCCCTGCTGGCCAAGCTTGCGGCCCTGCGGCAGAAATTCCCCCATGGAAAATATTGGAACCACAAGGGCGTTCCGGCTTCCTGGGAGGCCGTCACCTCCACGCCCTGCAGCCACTGGACAGGGGCAAGCTGGTGCAACTCCTATACAGGGAAGTCTGGCCAGGTTTTTGTTTCCAATCAGCCTGCCATCCAATGCCTGGGCTTTGCCAGCATGATAAGCGACCAGCTTTTCGGCAAAGACGCGCCTGTGCGCACCTTCCAGGATTTTGACAAGCTGCGGGTGGGAGATCACATCCGCCTGACATACGCGGTGCACTCCATGATTGTGATAGAAAAAGGCCCGGATTATGTGAAGGTAGTGGAAGTGAACCGGGACTTCAGCTCCTGCAAAATTGAGTGGGATCGCAGGATTGAAAAGCAAGATCTGGAAAAATTCGGCAGCACTGTGCGCTATGTAACCCGGTATCCAGACTGACAGAAAGAGAAAGCCCCCTGGCCTGAGCAGCCAAGGGGCTTTTTGCGCCTTAGAACCTGTATTCATAATCGAAATTGCCGGATGAGCGAGAATTTTGGGGATCAATCAAGGCTGCCGTTTGCGCCTCCGCAAGAAATTTTCCATAGAGCGGCTCCCAAAAGACCGCTTAAACAGCGGTTACAGGTTGTGAATACAGGTTCATAGATGCGGCGTTGCGTTGCCTATGCAAAAAGCTCGGCGGAAAGGCGGGCCTGTTCTGCTTCCACCGCTTCCGGATCAGGCTTTGGCGCGCTTTCATACAGGCGGTTCAGGGCCTCCAGGGCTTCTTTCAGGTGCCCGGTGGCTGTCTGCACCAGCGCTTTATATTCCCCCTCCAGCTTGTTCAGTTCCCCGGCGTGGGCCTCGTCTGTGCCGGGCACCACGCAGCGGGCATACATATCCAGAATCTCATCTCCCTCCCGGGCGGGGAAATACTCGTGGGGCGGGGTGCTGTCCAGCAGGCAGAAACCCAGCTCCCGCACGGCGATTAAGTCCAGGCTGTCTGCGTCCAGGGCGCAGTGGTAGATTTCCACATCGCAGCCCCGGCGCAGGGCTGCGGCGCACACCTTTTTCAGCAGGGTAGACTTCCCGGTGCCCGGACGGCCCTTGATAAAGATGCGGCAGTCAAGGCCCGCTGTCACCTGGGGGATATGATCCAGATTCCCCTCCGCTGTGGCCGCCCCGAAAAAGCGGTGGAATTCCCTGCCAGGGCGGGTGCCGCTTTTGTGGCCCAGCAGCCGCCGTACCAAGGCGTCTCCCAGGCTGTCGGCGGCGGAAAAATCCATGTGTTCCAGATAAATGCGCTCCTGGCTGTTATGTACGGCCCGGGCTTCCTGGAAAGCGGCCCGGGCCTCCTTCATGGCCTCCCGGCAGGCGGCAAGATCCCCCTGGGGCCGCAGGGCCTCCGCCCCCCGCACAAAGGGGGAGTCTGGGTCAAATCCAAAGGCCCCGGTGGAAAGCTGGGGCAGCAGGATTCCCTGAACCGTGTTGTCCAGCGGGTGGAACACCAGCTCGCAGGGAGTGCCTTGCTGCCGGGCCTGCCTGCGCAGGTTTTCAAAAATCTCCTGCTGCACGCTGTGGGGCCAGCCGCTGAGGACTGCCCGGTGCTTTAGGTGCCCGAAGTTGGACAGGTAAAAGCCGCCGGCCTTGGGGCCTGTGGAATCGACGAAAAAATGGATGGCTTCCTGGTTTGTCTGCAGCATAAATGTGATTCCTCTCTTCCCGGTTAATCTGGGCATTCCCTACAGTGTATGCGCTTAAAGAGGCAGCCATGACAGCCGGCTTGCCTTTATTGCCGGCAGAAAAACCCCTGTTTTTCCAAAAATGTAGGTGTACCTCCTAGCGGTAAACATCCTTTAATGGTAATATTTTATTACTATATATCCTAGGAGGTAACTCAAATGCATATGGATACTATTTTTGCCAGAGAGTTTATAAGTTCCCGTATGCGCAGCACGCGGCTTGCCCGCCATGCTACCAAGCAGGCCATGTCCCAGGTCCTCCATATAGATCCCCATTCCTATGCGGATTTGGAAAACGGGGTATACTGTCCCTCCGGCCCGCCGCTGCTTCTGCTGCTGGACTACATGGGCGGCTCTGCCGCGCTGGAATTGATCCATGCCTTCCACACGGCCCTGCACCCCGGAGAGCCGCCTGCGGCCAGGGAGGTTACACAGGAGCAGCTCAGGGAGCAGATAGCCGTCTGGCTGGAGGACGAGTCTGCCCAGGAGGACTGGAGCATGTATCCTGCCGTCCAATATGATGTTTTTGAGGATGGCAGCAAGCTTGTAAGCCGCCTGTACTATATTGTCCCAAAGCTTACCCCGCTCCGGCTGGAGTGCTTTGTGTTCTTTGAGGAAAGCACCTTCCACAAGGATCCTTCCGGGGATTTAATCCTCACAAGCTCCCGGCTGTATATCCAGTAGGGCGCGGCCAGGATGGTTTCTCAAAGGGCCGCTGTACACAGAGATATTGCCCCGCCTTTTGGGCAGGGCAATATCTCTGTTCTTTTCCCCAAGGAAGAATTGCCTTGCCGCCAGTAACATGCTATACTTAAAGCAATACGGGAAAGCGCCGGGACGAGGGCGCAGGGATTCAAGGGGGAAAGGCTATGGGAGAACCCAGAATTGTGGAAATTTCAGACTTTAATGCGCCGGAACTGGATATATATGCCCGCTTAACGGAAAACCAACTGGTAAACCGGGCGTCTCCCAGCGACGGCCTGTTTATCGCGGAAAGCCCCCTGGTTATCGGCAGGGCCTTAGACGCAGGGTGCCAGCCCGTCTCCTTTTTGATGGAGGCAAAGCATGTTGCAGGCAAGGGCAGGGCGCTTTTAGACCGCTGCGGGGATGTGCCTGTGTTCGCGGCGGAGGAAGAGGTGCTGTGCGCCCTTACAGGCTTCCACCTGACCCGGGGCATGCTCTGCGCCATGAAAAGGCCCCCGGCCCTTGCTCCAGAGGAGGCCTGCCGGAATGCCCGGCGGGTGGCAGTGTTGGAAAACGTGATGAACCCCACAAACCTGGGGGCTATCTTCCGCAGTGCCGCCGCCCTGGGCATAGAGGCAGTGCTGCTGACAGAAGCTGGCAGCGATCCCCTGTACCGCCGGGCCTTGCGGGTGAGCATGGGGAACGTCTTTCTGGTGCCGTGGGCGTATCTCCCCCAGGACAGGCCCTGGACGGAATTCCTGAGGGAGAGGGGCTTTAAAACCGCTGCCATGGCCCTGCGGGAGGATTCCCTGGACGTGGCGGATCCCCGCCTGAAAAAGGAAAAGAGGCTGGCAGTGGTGCTGGGTACGGAAGGGGACGGGCTGGCGCCTGCCACCATTGCCGCCTGCGACTACACAGTGCGCATCCCCATGTACCATGGGGTAGACTCCCTCAATGTGGCTGCCGCCAGTGCTGTGGCCTTCTATGCCCTGGTTCAGCGGGAATGAAGGCCATGTCCATCCATAAAAATTCCGGGAGGAAGCATGTATGAAGTACGCAAGGCTGGGCAATTCGGAACGGAATATCTCCCGCGTCTGCATGGGATGCATGGGCTTTGGCGATCCCCAGAGGGGAATGTGTTCCTGGACGCTGGACGAAGAAAGCTCCCAAGCCATCAAAGCGCCGTATGTCCCCCACAAGCTGGTAGGCGTTATGGCGCAGAACGGGTAAGAAAGCCTCAAAGCCTGTCTTAAAACTCTGAAAACCCATCTTCTCTCCCCAAAAAGAAAAAACCAGCAGCCAGCATCCCGGCTTATGGAAGCATTAAAGTATCTCTATGTACAGATTGTAAAGACATTCGGGGGCAGAGCCGAAGGGGACGTCCCGCTTGTACAGAGCATCCTTTTCCGGCGCAGCCGTAGATGAATATGCAGTGGCAGACAAGAGCGGCGTGGCAATTGCTTTCCGAGAGGAAATGACACGCTTATCTTTTCCACCTGCACCTCAGAATCGAAACAGCAATCACAAAAAAAGCCTAAGGCCGCTCCAGCAGCGGCCTTAGGCTTTTTATAAGTAAATGCGTTTGTCAACATGTGCCGATTCTCAAACAGGCGGCATAGCAGCAATAACTGCGTTAACTATGCAATAGCTGCCAGGAATCACCATCAAGCCCGCAGCACAAGCCTGCCAGATTCCCTGGTTTTGCGCATATCTATCACCCGCTGGTTCTCGCTGCCCCGGAAAGCCAGCTCCAGGTTTTTCTGCTCCTCTATAAAAGGCCCGTCTATCAGCAGATCTGTTTCCGCAAGCAAGGCCTGCACGGCCGGGCTGTCCATGGCAGCAAGCTGCTCATAGGTATAGCCGGTGAAAACCACCACATCTTTGCCCCTGGCGTGTACCTGCCCCGCAAGCTCTGCCAGAGGGGCAGGCTGGCAGAAAGGCTCCCCGCCGCTGAAAGTAATGCCCTTTAAAATGGGATCCCCGCAGAATTCCGCAAAAATCTCCGCTGTATCCACTGTCCTTCCGCCCTCAAAGGGATGTGTCTGCGGATTGTGGCACCCAGGGCAGTGATGGGGGCAGCCCTGGACAAACAGGGCATACCGTATCCCAGGGCCGTCCACAATGGATTCCGCCACAATTCCCGCTATCTGAAGCTCCATACAGCTCGCCTACAGGACAAAGGACTTGTTGCGGAAGCCCTCTCCGTCTGTCAAATCATACACCAGGGGGGACAAGGCCACATACCCGTTTGCCACGCAGCCGATATCGCTGTCCATGCCGAAATCCGGCGTGGCGGCGTCCTGGAGGTTTTTCAGCCAGTAGTAATCCCGGCCGTCCGGGGTCTGGCGGTGCTCGTAGGTATCGGCCCACAAATGCGTCCGCCCGGCAGGCACCCACTTCACGCCCTGTATCTTCTGCCCGGGCAGGGCGGGAATATTGACATTCAGCATAAAGTCAATATCCTTCTCCACATCCAATTGGGACAGCAGCCGGGCAAACACCTCCGCCGCCCTGTCAAAGTCCCCGTCCCACTGGGTGGATACGGCGATGGACTTCTTGTCCAGCATAGCCCCTTCCATGGCAGCGGAAACCGTTCCGGAATAGAGCATATCCATAGCCACGTTCAAGCCCTTGTTCATGCCGGAAACCACCAGATCCACAGGCTCCCCCGCCAGGGAGAGCACGCCCAGCCGGGTGCAGTCCGCCGGCGTGCCGGAGACTGCAAAGGCAGCCGCCGCGCCGGGCACCTCCCGTTTCTCTGCAAACAGGGGCAGCCGCACTGTCAGGCCATGGCCCACAGCGCTGCGCTCCTCCATGGGGGCGCTGACGGTGATTCTGTGCTCTTTGCCCAGGGCCTTTGCCAAGGCGTGCAGGCCAGGGGCGTTAATGCCATCGTCATTCACCAATAAGATATGCAACTTATTTCCCTCCCAGGGTGTGCTTTACCCTATCCTGCTCCTCGGCCCGCTTGGCGTTGTTCCAGCGGTCAATGGTGCCCACCAGATAGCCGGTGATGCGGCGGATGCGCTCAAAATCCCGTCCCTCGCCGATGATAACCTCTTTGCCCTCAGTCTTATATTCCTTTACGCTTGTCATGTGAAATTCCTCCTTATAACTATGTCAAAATGGATTTTTGGATCAAACCTTTTTCCAAAAAAGGTTTGCGGGGTGTGGGGCAGCGCCTCACGGTCTTAAAGCTCAATGTATCAAACACGTATAGTCCGGCACATCGTGATACTTTTTCCGCAGCTCCTCCAGCTTGGAAAGGGGTACGCCCTCCCCGGCATGGCGGCCGCAGCGGGGGCATACGTCGTCGATAATGCCGTTATAGCCGCACACCGGATCCCGGTCAACCGGGTGGTTCACAGAGCCATAGCCAATGCCAGCCTCCTTCATGCAGCGTATCACGCTTTCAAAGGCCTCCACATTCTTGCAGATGTCGCCGTCCAGTTCCACATAGCTGATGTGCCCGGCGTTTGTCAGGGCATGGAAGGGGGCTTCCTTCTGAATTTTCTCAAAAGCGCCAATGGGATAATACACTGGCACATGGAAAGAGTTGGTGTAGTATTCCCGATCCGTCACCCCGGGGATTTTCCCAAACTTCTTTTGGTCAATCCGGATAAACCGTCCGGAAAGCCCCTCTGCCGGGGTAGCCAGCAAGGTGAAGTTTAAGCCTGTCTCCTGGGAGGTTTTATCCATATACGCCCGCATGTGGGTGATAATCTCCAGCCCCAGCTTATAGCTCTTTTCATCCTCCCCGTGGTGCTTGCCTGTCAGGGCCTTCAGGGTTTCCGCCAGGCCGATAAAGCCTACGGACAGGGTGCCGTGCTTTAAAACCTCTGCCACAGAAGCGTTGCGATCCAGCTTTTCAGAATCAATCCACACCCCCTGGCCCATGAGGAAGGGATAGTTATAGGCTTTTTTGCTGCACTGGATTTTAAAGCGGTGCAGCATCTGCTCAATAGCCAAATCCATCCGGGCATCCAGCAGCTTATAGAATTTTTTAATATCCTTCTCCGACTCTATGCCGATGCGGGGCAGGTTGATGGAGGTAAAGCTCAGGTTGCCCCTGCCGCAGGTGGTTTCCCGTTTGGGATCGTGGGTGTTGCCCATCACCCGGGTGCGGCAGCCCATATAGGCCACCTCTGTGTCGTAGTCCCCGGCCTTGTAATACTGCAAATTAAAGGGCGCGTCTATAAAGCTGAAATTGGGGAACAGCCGCAGGGCGGAAACCTCCATGGCCAGCTTAAAGAGGTCATAGTTGGGATCCCCCTCGTTATAGTTTACCCCTTCTTTCACCTTGAAAATCTGCACCGGGAAAATAGGGGTTTCCCCATCTCCCAGCCCGGCCTTTGTGGCCAGCAGCAGGTTCCGAATCACCATGCGCCCCTGCTCGCTGGTATCCGTCCCGTAATTCAGGGAGGAGAAAGGCACCTGGGCGCCTGCCCGGGAGTTCATGGTGTTCAGGTTGTGTACCAGGGCTTCCATAGCCTGATAGGTGGCATGATCCGTCTCCCGCCAGGCAGCCTCCTGGGCATAAGCGCAGGCGTCCTCCGCCTCCTCGGTGATGATCTCCTCATAGCCGTTTTCCTTCTGGTGCCGGGGCAGGAAAGCAACAAAACGCTCGCTGTAGTGTCCCACGTTTTTCATGGTCACCTTGCTCCCCAGTTCCCGCTTGGCGGCGTTTATGAGGGCCTCCGCGTGGCTGTGGGGCATACCCTTGTGGATCTGCAAAAACTGGATAAGGGCCTTGAAAAACTCCTTGCGGTAAGTCTTATCCACCCCCAAAGCCATGGCATAGTCGAAGATAGGCACGCTCTGGCCGCCGTGCATTTCGTTCTGGTTTGCCTGGATGGCAATGCAGGCAAGGGCCGCGTAACTGCGGATATCCTGCGGTTCCCGCAGGTAGCCGTGGCCAGTGGAAAAGCCGTTTTTAAACAGCTTAATCAGGTCAATCTGGCAGCAGGTTTCTGTCAGGGTGTAAAAGTCCTTGTCATGGATGTGGATTTCCCCGCTTGCGTGGGCCTGGGCGATATGGGGGGGGATAACATATTTGTCATAGAAGCTCTTAGCCCCCTCCGATCCATATTTCAGCATGGTGCCCATGGCGGTGTCCGCGTTGATGTTGGCGTTTTCCCGCTTGATATCCGCGTCCTCCGCAGGCACAAAGGTCAGCGCAGAGTAAATCTTCACCAGCTCGTCATCCATTTCCCGCAGCTTCTGGTGTTCCGCCCGGTACAGGATGTAGGCCTTCGCCGTTTTGGCGTAGTCTGCGGCAATCAGCTTTTCCTCCACCACGTCCTGGGTCTGCTCCACAGTGGGGGTTTCTTTCATCTTCTCCAGCTCTGCCACCACTTCTTCTGTAAGCCTGTCCAGCTCCTCATCGCTGAACTTCTCTGTGGCAATGCGCACATTGGCTTTGAAAATGGCGGCGCGTATTTTGGCGGCGTCAAAGGGGGCTTTTTCCCCGCTTCGTTTGATAATGGTTTTCAGCATGTATCCTGATCCTTTCCTCACTCGTACATGGGGGCGCAAAGCCGCCCGCCAGCTTTACCATTATACCTGTTCTCCCTTTTTCTGTCAATACTATATATTGTGTACATTTGGTAATTTCAGCATATTTCCACTCAAAATATATTGCCGGATTATCGTTTCACAGTCCCTTTGCGCCAGCATGCAGGCTGGCTTTCTGCCATTGTTTCACGCTTGTGAAGGACTTGTCATTCTCGCCCTGCTTCCCGTGAAAATTTTTTTACTCCATCCCTCCCCAGAGACAACCAGAGACAATTTTTGAAAAAATTTTCTCTGGACTCTTTAAAAACTTCCACCCGTCCCCTGCCTGCCGGAAAACGACCTCTCCCCGGCCCGGTATCCCTCCAGAGATATCACCCAGCGCACAGGGCAGGTCAAAGATAGTTCTTTGAAAAAGCTTCTCTGGACTCTTTAAAAACTTCCGCCCACCCCCTGCCTGCTGGAAAACGACCTCTCCCCGGCCCGGTATCCTTCCAGGAAAATGTTCCGTCGGCCAACCAAAAACCGCGTCCGCCCTGCATGGCCAGGGCGGACGTTTCAAGTGCATATAGTAACCGCGTTAACTATTTTACTATACTCTAAAATTTTTTAACGCGGGAGCAGCCAAAACAGGCCGGAAAGCTACGTGCGAACACTCCTGTAGGCGCCACTGGGTCACGTTGCTTTCACAGGGGCAATTCCCAGCTCGTCAAGCTGGAGCTTATCCACTGCCGCCGGGGCCTGGGTCATCAGTTCGCTCATGTTCTGCACCTTGGGATACGCCACCACGTCCCGCATACTGCCAGCCTCTGCCATCTGCATAACAAGCCGATCAAGGCCCAGGCCAATGCCGCCGTGGGGCGGCGCGCCATAGCGGAAAGCGTCCAGCAGGAAGCCAAACTTCTCGTGGGCCTCCTCGTCAGAAAGCCCCAGCAGGGCGAAAATGCGGCCCTGCAGCTCCGGATCCGTAATGCGGATAGAGCCGGAGCACAGCTCCATGCCATTCATCACCAGGTCATAAGCCTTAGCCCGCACCCGGCCTTTGTCCGTCTCCAGATAGGGCAGGCACTCGTCCAGGGGAGAGGTAAAGGGATGGTGCATAGCCACCCACTCGTTCAAGTCCTCGTCAAACTCAAAGAAGGGCATCTCTGTAATCCACAAGAGATTCCGCATTCCCTGGGGCACAATGCCCAGCTTCTGGGCGGTGATAGTGCGCAGATAGCCAAGCTGGGAAAGCACATGGCTGGTTTTCGTGTCCGCGATAACCAGCAGCACGTCGCCCTCTTTGGCCCCGGTCTTTTCGTAGATGGCCTGCATTTCTTCTTCTTTCATAAACTTTAAGAACGATCCGGCATACCCCTCTGGCAGCAGGCGCACCCAAGCCACGCCCTTGCCGCCAATGCCCTTCACAGCTTCCGTCAGCTTGTCAATCTCCTTGCGGGAAAGGGCCTTCACAGCGTCCTTTGCCACAATAGCCCGCACGCTGCCGCCTCCTGCCACAGCGTTTGCAAACACCCCGAAGCCGCAGTCTTTCACAAGCCCGCTGATGTCCTGTATTTCCATGCCATACCGGGTGTCCGGCTTGTCAGAACCATAGCGCTCCATAGCCTCCTTATAGGTCATCCGGGGCAGGGGAAGGGGGATGTCCTCTCCCAGCACCTCCTTGAACACATGGCGCACAAAGCCCTCGGCCATGGTCAGCACGTCCTCCACATCCACAAAGGACATTTCCATGTCAATCTGCACAAACTCCGGCTGCCTGTCGGCCCGCAGCTCCTCGTCCCGGAAGCACCGGGCAAGCTGGATATAGCGGTCAAACCCCGCCACCATGGAAAGCTGCTTATAAAGCTGGGGGGACTGGGGCAAAGCGTAAAACGCCCCCTTGTGCAGGCGGGACGGCACCAGAAAGTCCCGGGCGCCCTCTGGGGTGGACTTAATCAGCATAGGGGTTTCAATCTCAATAAAGCCGTTGTCATAGAAATAATCCCGGGTGGCCTTTGCCACCTTGTGCCGCAGCAGCAGATTCCGCTGGAGTTCCGGCCTGCGCAAATCCAGATAGCGGTATTTCAGCCGCAGTTCCTCGTTGGCCTTTGACCCCTCCACAATCTCAAAGGGAGGCGTTTCCGATTCCCCCAGCACCCGCAGTTCTTCCACGAAGATTTCCACGTCCCCTGTGGGGATCTCCTTGTTTTTTGACGTGCGCTCCCGCACCGTCCCCACTGCTGCCAGAACAAATTCCGACCGCACCCGGAAAGCCTTGTCAAAGGCATCCTTGCCGCTGTCCTCGTCAAAGGCAAGCTGTACAATGCCTGTCCTGTCCCGCAGGTCGATAAAGATAAGCTGGCCCAAATCCCGCTGACGCTGGCACCAGCCGAACACAACCGCCTTTTCTCCCACATGCTCCATGCGGAATTCCCCGCAATAGCGGCTCCGCTTTAACCCTTGTATCGTCTCCATTTTTATCCGCTCCTTTTTTAAGGCCGTAAGGCTCTGCCCTACACCCTGTTTCCTGTCTGTCAGTTCGGCCAGCCGCTGGACGCGAAAGTCCGCGAAACGTTTTGATCCATGGGACGCAGCGGCCCCCTTTTAAAAAGGGTTTGATCCTAAAGTCTATTTGCCTGTTTGCCCACGCACCGGGTGAACGCCTTCGGGAGCACGTCCGGCACGCGCTGGTTCGCGTAAGCGCGGTGCCATGCAACGCAGCGAAAAACTACCACTCGCCAGCGAACATTCGTGAGCGTCCACGCGTCTCGGGTGCAGAAACGCATTGCTCCGCAAAGCGTTTCGTCACGCTGCTAAAAACTCAAATCATCCTGGGCAGTGCTGGCGGTAAGGTAAGCGTCCACGAAATCCTCCCCGATAGATATCTTCACCTTTTCCCCGGTCTGCATGTTTTTCAGCTCCGCCTTGCCGGCTTCCAGCTCGTTGTCTCCCAGCACCATGGTGTACCTGGCCCCTATGCGGTCGGCATACTTCATCTGGGCCTTTAAGCCCCTGGCGCACAAATCGCAGTCTGCCGCCACGCCGCACTTGTGCAGCTTGTCCATGAGCACAAAAGCCTTTTTCTGGGCCTCAGCCCCCATGGCTGCCAGGTAAAGCTCACAGCGCACAGGCTCCGGGAATTCCGCCTTCTGCTCCTCCAGGGCCAGAAGGATGCGGTCAAGGCCTAAGCCAAAGCCCAGCCCCGGCGTGGGCTTGCCTCCCAGTTCCTCCACCAGCCCGTCATACCGCCCGCCCCCGCCTAAGGCAAAGCCCAGGCTCTTGGAGGGGAACTCAAACACTGTCCGGGTGTAGTAGTCAAGGCCCCGCACCAGGCCGGGATCCAGCTCGTATGCAATGCCCAAAGCGTCCAGCAGCTCCCGCACCTTCCCGAAATGGGCCTTGCAGTCCTCGCACAGATAGTCGGTAATCTTCGGCGCGCCCTTGGCAATCTCCTGGCACACCGGGCTTTTACAGTCTAAAATGCGCATGGGGTTGCGCTCCAGGCGGGACAGGCAGGTTTCGCACAGCTCATCCTTCCGGGCGCTGAAATATTCCTTCAGCGCCTTGTGGTATTCTTTCCGGCAGGCAGGGCACCCGATGGAGTTTAGCTGCAGGCCCACGTCATGAAGCCCCAGCCGTTTATAGATGGCCAGCCCCAGGGCAATCACCTGCACGTCTGCCCCGGGATCCGCCGCGCCGAACATCTCCACCCCAAACTGGTGCAGCTCCCGCAGCCGCCCGGCCTGGGGCTTTTCATAGCGGTAGCAGGAGGTGAGATAGTACAGCTTCACCGGGTATCCCGCGTTGTACAGCCCATTTTCCAGCATGGCCCGCACAGCCCCTGCCGTCCCCTCAGGCCGCAGGGTGATGGAGCGCCCTCCCTTGTCCAGGAAGGTGTACATCTGCTTTTCCACCACATCTGTGGTGTCTCCCACGCCCCGCAGGAAAAGCTCTGTGTGCTCGAAAACCGGGGTGCGGATTTCCGAAAAGCCGTTTAACTCCGCCTCGCTTTTCAGCACATCCTCCACAACCTGCCATTTTTCCGTCACCCCCGGTGTCAGATCCATTGTGCCCTTGGGGGCCTTTGTCAATAGTTCCATGTTCATTTCCTCCTTCTTAACTCTGAAGCCTTCCGGCTGTTTTTCTATTTTCTTTACCGCTTTTTTACCGCCCGCTGCCCACCTGGCCCGTCCGGGCGGCGCGGGAAGCATACTTCTCCAGCGCTGCGGCAAGGGCCTTCTCCGCGTCCAGGCCTGTGGCGCTGCACAGGGCCAGGAGAAAACAGGCAGTCCCCCATTTCCTCCTCCAGACCGGCCCCGGGCAGCAGCGGCGCAGTGCTGTAATCAGAGCCTTTCAGCACCTCTTTTGCCAGTTCGCCCACCTCTGAAACCAAGTCCAGCGTCCGCGCCTCCGGGGAAAAGGACAGGCCCTGCGCCTCCATGAAATCCTTCACCCTTTTCTGTGCCTTCCTCATAGGCCCTCCTTTTCCAAAAACTATGCCTAAGCCTCGCAAACGCGTTGGGAGCCCAGAGGGGATTATCCCCTCTGGCAGGGTGCAGGGGCGGCTTTGCGGCGAAGTGCTTTAAAACAAAAAACCTTCTCCCCCTGCGGCTGAGCCGTGAAGGGACGAAGGTTATGCTCCGTGGTGCCACCCTGCTTCAAGCGCAAAGGCAGACTGCCCCTTGCGCTCCTTGTGGTATTCAGTTGCGGCTGGCAGGCGTCTTTCACCCGTTCCCTCCGAAGGGGGCTTCCAGCGCGGTTTCCGCACCCCCTCTCTCTGCCGGGCTTCCCGGGATACTCATCCTGCGTCATAGCCAGATGCAAGTGTAAATCCAGTTTATTATAACCTGCAGGCCCGGCCTTTGCAAGGTTTTTCCAGAAAATTCCCGGAAAAATTTCCGCGCCGGGCCTTTATCCTCCATAGTGGTGCAGCCAAAGCTATCCCTTCACAATATCGCGCCAGTCCAAATCGCCCCGCTCCAGGCCGTGTACCAGCACCTCTGCCGTAGCGATGTTGGTGGCTACAGGGATGTTGTGCATGTCGCACAGGTGCAAAAGGTTCATATCGTTTGGCTCGTGGGGTTTGGGATTTAAGGGATCCCTGAAAAACAGCAGCAGGTCAATTTCATTGCAGGCAATGCGCGCCGCAATCTGCTGGTCGCCGCCCTGAGGCCCGCTTAAAAACCGCTGCAGCGTCAGGCCCGTAGCATCCGCCACCATTTTCCCGGTGGTGCCGGTTCCGCACAGGCTGTGTCGGCTGAGTATGCCGCAGTAGGCAATGCAGAATTGTACCATCAGTTCTTTCTTAGCGTCGTGGGCAGTAAGTGCGATGTTCATGTGGTTCTCTCCTCCCAACTAGTACAAATATAACTTGTCTTTTCAATACAAATCCAAACGCTGGCCTCCACCCAGCGTGAACCGTCCTCACAATTGGTCGGGAATAGGGATAGACTCCCCTTCCAGCCGCCCCGACATGCGGCACAGGGCTTTCATAGCCCTGGAATCCACAGGGGCCGCCCTGCCCCGCAGAAACGCTGCCGCCAGCATGGCGTCCTCCGGCACAAGGCCGAAAAGCCGCACCCCTGCGGCGTCAATAACTCCATCCAAATCCTTATAAGCCCCGGTGGCGCTGAAAAGGGGGGCGCTAAACCGGTTTATCACCAGCCGCCTGTTTTCAATCCCCAGCTTTTCCAGCAAATCCTTTGCCGCTCCAGCATTGCGCACGCACACCGGATCCGGGCTGCATACAATCAGCGCCTTGTCCGCCGCGCAGGCCGCAGAACGGAACCCGCCCCCCACTCCCGCAGGGGAATCCAGCAGCACATAATCGTAATACCGCTTTAAAAGGGGCACCAGCTTGCGCATCACCGCCGGGCGTATCATATTTTCCCCGGCAGAAGGCGCGGGCAACAAAAACAAGCCTTCCCCCTCTCCGCAGGGATAAATGGCCTCGGCAGGGGCGCACCTGCCAAACACCACGTCTGAAATGTCAAACACCAGGTTCTCTTCGGCCCCGGTCATCCTGTCCAGGCTGCGCAGCCCCGCGTCACAGTCAACCAGCAGCACCCTGCGTCCTTTCTGGGCCAAACTGCGCCCCAGCCCCAGGGCTACGGTGGACTTCCCCACGCCGCCTTTGCCAGAAGTGACTACCACTGAAACTCCCATGAGAATCGCCATGCGATACAGGATCCGCACCAAAAGGGATAACCCCTCAGCCCCTTGCGCCCGGTACCGTTCCTTCCTTTGTATTTTTCATACCAATGCCACCCCGCCTATCATCTTAGCACATAGAAGCCAAATTGTCAAAAAGAAATATTGCTTTGCCGGAAAAATTGTGTCAAATTTATAGGGAAAGGGCTTTTTTCCTTGCCGCGCAGCTTCCCAAAAGGCCCCGGCCCGCAAACGCGGGAACATGCCGCGCATGTCCCCGCGGCTGCTTTGCAGCCAGCCGGTTCAAGGAACCGGCTGTTTGCGGGCCGGGAGCCTTTTCCTGCCAGCTTACCCCTCCGGATCGCTGGAGCTTTCAGGGCTGTTGGAAACATCGCCGCCGTCCTTTTTGGCCCCGCCTTTGTAATAGGGAGCGCCGCTGGGCGCGTTGCTGGGCTTGGGGGAGGGGCTGGGCTCCTCTTCCTGATCCTCCGGCGCGGAAGGAACCTCCCCGCCGGTATAGGGCGCGTCCGGGATGTCGTTGCCCCGGGAGGGGGTGGGGGAGGGGGAAACATCGCCCTCCGGTTCGGAGCTGCTCTCCTCCGGCTGGGAGGAGGGGTTGTCCTCGTCCTCGTCGTCCTCTATTACCTTGCCATCCTCGTCCACCAGCTTGCCTTCGGGATTGCGGCGGTTTCCGTCCTCATCCCAGGTGTAAAAGCCAAAATACTGATCCAGAATGTCTTTTGCCACGTTCTTGGCATAAGGGCCGTCGTTGCCATATTCCAGCATCACTGCCACCGCTATCTGGGGATCGTCCAAAGGCGCGAAGCAAATAAAGCTCAGGTTCGGCTCCGTCCCCCCGGATTCCCGGTCAGAGGTTTCCGCCGTGCCAGTTTTGGCAGCCAGGGCCACCCGATAGTCGCCGAAAACGTCCCGGGCCGTTCCTTGGGTACACACCTGCCGCATAGCTTCCCACACCACGCCCATTACGTCGCTGGATATGCCCGCGTCTGCCACCACCGGGGCCTGGAAGTCCTGGAGCAGCTCCTGCCCGGTGTAGTCGTACACCTTGTCCAGGAAATGGGCCTGCTTACGCACGCCGCCGTTTGCGATGGTAGCGCAGTAGGTGGCAAGCTGGATAGGCGTAAAGTGGTTGTCAAGCTGCCCGATAGCTGTCTGGGCTGTGTTGCCGTCTGTCCAGGGGGTGCCGTAGGTCATCATATATTCCTGGGGGCTGGACATAATCCCCTGGGCCTCATACAGCTCCACCCCGGTATACTGGCCCAAGCCGAAATATTCCGCGTAAGCGTCCAGCTTGGCAATGGTGATGTCCAGGCCCGCCTGGCAGAAATAGGCGTTGCAGGAGTTGGCAAGGGCCTGATATACATTGGCAAAGCCGTGGGCGCCTGTGCAGCCCAGCCTCAAATCATAATACTCAAACATCCTGTTGCAGTTATAAAGCGCCGTTCCCGCGCTGAAGGTTCTTTCCTGCAGCCCCGCAATGGCTACCAGGGGCTTGAATACAGAGCCAGGGACAAAGCTTCCTCCCAAAGCCCGGTTAAAAAGGGGCTTTGCCTCCTCGTCCTTTTGCAGTTCATTATAATATTTGTTGTCGGAAAGGTAGCGGTTCAAATCATAGCTGGGATAGGTGCTGCAGGCCAGCACCCCGAAGTTTTTCACATCCAGCACCACCGCCGCCCCGGCAACGCAGCCCTTTGCCTCGGTGTTCCCTTTAATATTCTTTTCCAGGGAAAGATTTGCCACCCGCTGCAAATCGCTGTCCAGGGTAAGCTGCACCGTATGTCCTTCCTCAGGCTGTACGGTCAGGGCCGTGCTTACCACGTTGCCGTCCTCATCCGTAAAAACCGACTGCTGGCCCCGCTTGCCCCGCAGCTCGCTTTCAAAGGCGGCTTCCGCGCCCCCCTGGCCCATCACGTCCGCCCATTTGTAGCCGGAAATATTGGGGTTGCTGCTTTTGCTGCTGTAGGCAGTGCCATTCTCCACAGCCTTTTCATACTGTTCCCCGGAAAGGGCGCCCACCATCCCCAGCACGTGGGGGGCCAGGGTGCCGTCCTCCCCGTTATACCGGGTAACGCTTACCCGCACCTCAATCCCCGGCCACTGGCTGGAAACCTGGCTGATAATGCCCACCATGTCCGGCGAAATGTCCTTGGCAATGGTATAGGGATTGTGCCGGGAATAGCCGTCCATGGTCATGCCGTAGCGCACAGAGGTGATAGTGCGGATATCCCGCCGGGAAAGTCCCTGGCAGCCGTAAAGCTTTGCAAGCTCGTTCATGCAGTCGTCTGCCGTGGCATAGTCCGCCAGGTTCAGCATGTCCTTGCTTTTCAGCCGGGCAATCTCGCTTTCGCTGTCCTCTTTAAAGACATACTCCCCTTCCTCGGTCAGCTCAATGGGCAGCCTGTCCACCCATTCCTCCCCGTATTCTTCCAGCAGATCCACCACCTCTAAAATGGTGGCGTTGCGCTTTCCCCGGGTATAGTCCATGTAGAGGGCGTTGTATATCACGTCGTAGGAGGTGCGGTTGCCTGCCAGCACGTTCCCGTCACTGTCCCAAATCTCGCCCCTTGCGGCGTCTATCTCAATGGTGTCTGTCAAATCGCTTAAAGCCTGCTGTTCATATTTGTCCCCGTCCACAAGCTGCCACTGCACCAGCCGCAGCTCAAAGCCTGTGAAAACCAGCAGCACGAGCAGGATGCATATAGCAAAGCGTCCCGGCCGTCTCATCTTCGGTTTTTCCATTTGCACACCTCCGCTTCCAAGACCTTGGGACTCCGTCCCAAACCCTGCAAATCCTTTTGAAAAAAGGATTTGATTCTAAAACCAGCCGCCCCACCGCCGCAGCCTTTTCGGCCAAGTACTCTTACGGGGCGCGTCCTGTGTGTTTTTATTTCTCCAGTTTTTATGCTGCTTCCCGAAACGTGTCCGTGGCGCGTGCCTAAGCGTACAAACTGTATCCTGCGTCCGCCGCATTCCAGCCGAGCGTCACGCTTGCGCGATGGCCCACATAAGCCGCATAAACTCTTTATGCGGCGAAAAATTCCATCTCTGTCCCCCGCGTCTTGGATGCAACGTCACGTTGCCGGGCGGAGGGCCTGGTACAGGGCTTTGTTCAGCAGGTAGAGCAGAGGCACAAAGAGCATGGTATAAAAGTATTTAGGCAGGTAGTGATGGGTAAAAGCATACTCCGGCATGGAGTAAGTAAAATAATACAAAAAGAACCATTGGGCACAAACCGTAAGCCCTATAGACCACGCCCCCGTAATCAGGGCTGTGGCAAGGTTCACCTGCATCACGCTCCTGCTCTGCAGGCTGATGAAAAAACACAGCACCGCCAGCGCCGCCCCATGAAAGCCCAAAGCCCCCGCCAGGCCGAAGTCGCAGAAAAGCCCTCCCACAATGCCAAAGGCCATGGCGGGAATCTCCTCCTCGAAAAGGGCTATCGCTATCACCGCAGGCAGCAGCAGCACCGGGCGCACGCCGTAAATAGGGGGCAGCAGTCCCGGGGTTTCCTGCAGCATAAACAGCACCAGAAGCTCCAGGGTGTAGGCAAGGCAGCGTATAACCCGGTTAAAGTCCCTCATTCGCCGTCCTCCTTGGCAGGATCTTCCTCGCCCTCTGGCCGCACAGGGGCCTCCTCCCCCTTGCCGGGGAAGCTGACAATCACCTGCACGTCCTTCACGTGGGCCAAATCCTCATAGGGCTTCACCACCGCGTATTTGGAGATGTCGTTTTCCGACTTCTCCACGCTCTGCACCTCTCCGATGATGATGTTGGCGGGATATGCCCCCCCAGCCCCGGAAGTGGTGATGATGTCGCCTTTCTCCAGCTTTGTCTCGCTGGAAAGATAGTTCAGCCGCAGAAGGCCGGCGCTTGCGGTCATGATGTCGCTGGTGATAACGCCGCTTTCCTCCCGGTCTATGGATACCGCCGCCACCTGCAAGTCCTCTGAAAGCAGGCAGGTCACCATGCTGCTGGTGGCGTACACCTGGCTCACCACCCCCACAAGGCCCTGGCTGGTAATCACCGGATCCCCCTCGCTTACGCCGGAAAGGGAGCCTTTGTCAATGGAAAACCCGGCAAACACCTCGTTGGGATCCCGCCCAATCACCGAGGCCGAGCGCATCTCGTTTTCCGGCTCAAGCTGGGCGATTGCCAGTTGCTGCTTAAGCTGCTCGTTCTCCCGCTTCTTTTCCTCATAGTCCACAAGCTGCTGGGCCAGGGCGCTGCGCTCCTGCTGGAGCTGCTCCACCAAAGCCTGCAGGTCCTCCTTGGAATAGCTTTCCAGGTCTAAAAACTCCGTCATGTTCCCAGTCACGTCTGTGGCAATGCTCTGCATGGGCGCGGAGACAAACCCTAAAAGCCCCGCCACAAAGGCGCCTCCCGCCGTGGCCGTAAAGGCTGCCAGCCCCAGCAGCACCACCACGGCAATCGCCAACACCTTAAAAGAGCTTCCCTTAAAAAAATCCTTCATACGGCCCTCCTATAGGGCTTGTTTGAAAATAGAGAAAGTGCCGAATTTTTGAGACAAAACGGGGTGGTTTCAAGGCGGAAACCGCAAGACAGGCTGTCGCCTGTCGAGGATTTCCAACACAGAAAACGCACGTTTTGGACAAAAAGACGGTGTTTGCGATTTTTCAAACAAGCCCTTAGTCACTTAACTTGAAAAATATATTTTTCAAGTTGCAGGATATCGCACAGCGATATCCTGTCGGTTGGTTTGCCCGCCGGGGGCAAACCAACATGACTCATTTATCCGATTAAGCCCAAAACATAGCCTGGGGCTTAATCGACTATAAAGCGAATACGGACTGCCCGGGGCCATAAAAGCCCCACGGCAGTCCTCCTTTTTCCTCTCCCTGCGCCCGCCCCAAGGGAACTTTTTGAAAAAAGTCCCCTTGGGAATCCCTCAAAAACTTTCAGCCGCCCGGTACCCACCCGGGCAGAGTTGCTATACAGGCGCTTTCCTCTCAGGTTCTTTTCCGCGCCCGGTAATAGGACTTGGGCAGTTCCACCTCCAGGCTCTTGCCTGTGCCTTCCACCACGCAGTCCAGGGGGCGCTCCGCCACATGGACGGGGATGCCTGTCTCCTGGCTCACCAGCCGGTCAAGGCCCCGCAGCAGGGCGCCGCCGCCTGTCAGCATAATGCCCCGGTCAATAATATCCGCCGCCAGCTCCGGCGGGGTCTGCTCCAGGGTATCCTTAATGGCCTCCACCACAATCATCACGCTGTCCGTCAGGGCTTCCCGCACCTCGTCAGCGTGGATGGTCACATTCTTGGGCAGGCCGTCCACCAGGTTGCGGCCCTTTATCTCCACAAAAGAATTGATAGTTTCCTCTGTGGGAAAAGCCGAGCCTATGCGCATCTTGATTTCTTCGGCGGTGCGCTCGCCTATCAGCAGGTTATATTTCTTTTTTACGTAGGTGACAATGGCCTCGTCAAACTTGTCTCCCGCCATGCGGACGGAAACCGCTGTCACAATGTCCCCCAGGGAGATAACAGCCACCTCGCTGGTGCCGCCGCCAATGTCCACCACCATGCTGCCGGTGGCCTCGCTTACAGGCAGGCCCGCGCCGATGGCCGCCGCCATAGGCTCCTCCACCAGATCCACGTTGTTGGAGCCAGCCTGCCTTGCAGCGTCCTCCACAGCCCGGCGCTCCACTTCCGTAACCCCGGAAGGGATGCAGATGACAATGCGGGGGCGGCTTAAAGCCCCGGCCTTCAAGGCCTTTTTGATAAAATATTTCAGCATGGCGGCAGTCACATCGAAGTCCGCGATAACGCCGTCCTTCAAAGGCCGCACCGCCACAATGGAGCCGGGGGTGCGCCCCAGCATTTCCTTGGCCTGCTTGCCCACCGCCAGCACCTCGTCTGTGCGCACGTCCACCGCCACCACAGAAGGCTCCCGCATAACAATGCCCTTGCCCCGCATGAACACCAGGGTGTTGGCTGTGCCCAGGTCAATGCCGATATCCTTGGAAAACATGGAAAACATAGAGAAAAAATTTGATAATCCAGCCATTTATACTTCTGCCTTTCCCGGCGCCCGCCTGCCGCGTTTACTTTATATCGCCTCTTTTGAAAAATCACGCTTCGTTTCTGCCTTCGTTTTATCTGTCCGCCCCTGCCGCACTTCAGCTGCGCGGTGACTCAGCGGAGCCGCGCGAACCCTTCGCGCGGCGAAAATCCTCCGCCCAGCAACGAACGCAGTGAGTGGTGCTGATTGCCAGTGGCAATCAGCACCGGCCGAACCGGCAGGTGGGAACCCGCGTCTTAGGTGCAAAAACGCATTGCTCCGAAAAGCGTTGCGTTACGCTGCCGCTGCTTTCTGCAGCGTGTCCGTGGCGCGTGCCTAAACGTATAAGTCACATCCTGCGCTTCCCGCGTCTTGGATGCAAAAACGCATTGCTTCGCAAAACGTTTCGTCACGTTGCTATTATACCCTATTTTCCGCCAATTCTCAACTGCCCTGCCGGAACAATTCGCAGAAACCCGAAAAATTCCGCATATATGCCCAGCTTTTCCGGTTCTCCTACCAGATATGCCTATTTCCCTGTGCTGCCAAAGCCGCCTTCGCCCCGCTGGGTAGCAGAGAGCGCCTGCGCTTCCTCCACGGGCGGCAGGCACACCGGCAACAGCACCAGTTGGGCAACGCGCTCCCCGGGCTGGATCTCATAGGCTTTCTTTCCCATGTTCCGCAGGGGGACTTTTATCTCCCCCCGGTAGTCGCTGTCAATCACGCCCACGCCCTGGGCCACCACCATACCGCCTTTTGTGCCCAGGCCGCTGCGGGAAAACACCATACCCGCCATCCCCTGGGGGATTTCCGCCCCAAGGCCTGTGGGCACCATGGCCCATTCCCCCGGCTCTACCAGAAGGGGCGCTTCCAGGCAGGCCCGCAGGTCAAAGCCCGCGCTGCCAGCGGTTTCCCGGCAGGGCAGCGCCGCCCCCTCCTTTAAAAGTTTTACTTTCAGCACCTTTTCTTCCATGCCTTCTCCTTTCCCCTTTGGCCCGCACCTAAAAGATGACAAATTGTTTACAAAATGCCAAAAAACAGCCGGTTTTTACCATTATTCACAGCTTATTCACAGAGTTTTTTTCTACTCTTTAAGGAAATTTCCCGGCTTCCCGGTTTTAAACCGGGGAATTTCCAGGTTTTCACATTTTTAACATCGCCAAACCCTATGGGACAAGCCGTTTTCCGGGATAATACTCCACATTTTCCACAGAGTTTTCCACAATCACTCCGCGCCCCGGCGGTAAAGCCCCCGGGTGAAGGGGGCATCCAAGGCCCCATCCCCGCTGAAACATGACAAAACCCGCTCGCATTCGGCAGAATTCTCCAGGGTAAACCGGAAAACGCCAAAATCCAGCCCGGCAAGGGGAAGCCCGCCCAGCCACAGGGGCACGCTGTTGAAAACCTCTACGCCCCAGCAGCCGCCCTTCCGGCACATCACCGGGAAGGATTTTCCCATGCGGTCGGTTAGTGCGCCAGGGGTTTTGCAGTGCAGGCAGCCCTTTGGCCCGTTTGCCAGAGGGCAGTTCCTGGTGAGCATGGCGGCCTGCCGCCCATAAACCATCATCCCCCGGGGCAGGCTGCCCCCCAAGGCCCCTGCCTCCCGGCCTGCCAGCTCGAAGGAAAGCTCCGCGTCCGCAAGGCCCAGCTTCCGGAACGCTTCCAGCGCCCAGGAATTCCAGATGTTCAGGGAAAAGCTGCCGTGGGCCTTTGCCCCCAGTTCCCGGCACAGGGCCAAGGCCCCCAGGTTCCCGCAGGTGAAATCCTGAAAGCCCGCCGCCATTTTTGCCTCCATTTCCCGGCCTACAGCCTTTTCCTCCCCGAACATGGCCCGGGGCAGCTCCAGCAGCACAGGGGGATAACCCTCCTCTCCCAGGCGCTTCAGGTCGTCCAGGCTTGTTTCTAAAGGCAGGAGGAGGGCATCCAGCCCCTTTGCCTCCGGGCACAATTGATCTATCCGGGAGAAAGCCCCCCGCAGGGAAAAGCCTGCCGACTGATGTCGGGCCGGCCTCTCCACAGGTTCCTGGGCAAAGGGGATAGGCGCGGCTTCCCCCCTCATCTGCAAAAGTCCTTCCAGAGCCTGCCTGCGCAGGGCGTTTAGCTGGGCCACCCGCACAGGTGCCTCCTGGGGCGCTTGGAGTTCTTCTGCCAAAAAAGGCGTGCCCCCGGTCTTTTTTAACTGCTGGAGGATGCGCTCCCGGGGCAGGGCGGGGGCTTGTGTATCCATGGCTGCTACGGCGCAGGCATGGCGGCCCTCCCTGTCCCGAACAGTGACAGTGAGGGAATTTTCCGAAAGGGACAGGGAGAGGGAGACAGGAACCCTTTGGTTCTCCCCCCGGTACAGCCCCCGCAAAGAGGAAAGCACCTTTTCCGTAGCCCCTGTCACGTCTTCCTTCCGGCGCACGCCGAACATCTCCCGGCCCCGCTTCCCGGCGGGATACCCCTGGGTGAAGCCGGAGCGGGAGAACACTGCCTCCAGGTTCTGGAGCAGTTCCGGGGGGATTTCTTCCCCGTCCGCGGCCCGGCGGCAGGCAGACACAGCCGCCGCCACATATTCCGGCCGCTTCATGCGCCCCTCAATTTTGGCGGAGTACACGCCGGCCTTTTCCAGCCTGCCCATTCCCGGGATGAAGGACAGATCCTTCAGGGACAAATCGTGGCCTGTGCCGCCGGGAGCGGCAAAGGGCAGGCGGCAGGTTTGGGCGCACATGCCCCGATTTCCGCTGCGGCCCCCCAGAAGGGCGCTGAAATAGCACTGGCCCGATACGGACATGCACAGCGCCCCATGGACAAAGCTTTCCAGCTCCACCGGACAGGCCCGGGCAATTTCCCCGGTTTCCTCCAGGCTCAGCTCCCGGCTGAGCACCACCCGGCTGGCCCCTGCATCATACAAAAGCTTTGCCCCTAAGGGGGTGTGCAGGCTCATCTGGGTGGAGCAGTGGAGGGGCAACCCAGGGGCTTTTTCCCGCAAAAGGAAAAAAAGCCCCATGTCCTGCACCAGCACCGCGTCTACTGGCAGGGAGCACAGGAACGCCACAAATTCCAGGGCCTGTTCCATTTCCCCTTCCCGCAGCAGGGTGTTTACGGTGACATGTACCCGCACGCCCCGCTGGCGGCAAAAGGACACCGCTTCCCGCAGTTCCTCCCGGGAGAAATTCCGGGCGCTGGCCCTGGCCCCAAAGGCCGGGCCGCCTAAATATACCGCGTCCGCCCCTGCGAACACTGCCGCTTGCAGGGCCTCTGGCCCGCCTGCCGGCGCAAGGATTTCCATGTTTTGTCCACCTCGCTTCTAAAACACAAAGAAAAACTTAAAGGTTTTTAGAGGTTCAGGGGGCCTACCCCTTCTTTTCAAAGAAGCTGACAAACCCTTCCTGCTGGAAATCCTCCTCATAGCGCAGGGGGTTTTTCCGCTTTTTCCGGGGCGCGGGCTTTTCCTTAGGCTTCGGCTCCTCTGCCGGGGCAGGAGGCTGGGCTTCCTCTGCCTCCTGAGCTTTTTGGGCCTGCCGCTCTAAGGCGTCCAGGGCGGGGGAGGCGCCCTGCTCCCGCAGGCGCCTGGCCTCTTCCCGGGCCTTCTGGGCTTCCTCCCGCAGCTCGTCCATCATGTCTTTCGCCTCTTCCATGGCCCGCTTGGCCGCAGACACAGCGGCGGCTTTTTCGTCCTCTGCCTTTTGTGCCCGGGCAGACTGCTCCTCCGCCTGGCGCTGCAGCTCCTCAATCTCCCCTTCCAGGCGCAGAAGCTTTTCCCCCTCCCCGTCCTGGGGTGCGTGCTTTGCAAGCTCTTCTTCCAGTGCTTGGCACTTTTCCCGCAGGGCGGAAAGCTCCCGCAGGGCCTGGGCGCCCATGGAAGCGCTTTCCCGCAGGGCGCTGTTCTCATCCTCCAGGGAGGCCGCTTTTTCCTCCAGCTCCCTGGCCTGCCGGGCCGCGTCTGCCAGGGCGGTGTTTTCCGCCTCCAGGCGGGCCACCCGCTCTTGCAGTCTGGCATCCTTCTGGGAATCCACCACAGATTTCAAAAGCTCTTCCTTTTCCTCCTGCCACAGCTCAGACTCCACCTCCAGCTCGTCCACCCGCTCCTGGAGGGCGGCGGCCTTCCTGCCGTTTTTCCGGGCGTCGTCGCAGCAGGAGAGGGCTGCCGTCAAAGCGGCGGCTTCCCGGGTGATGTAAGGGGAGGCTTCCAGCACCCCCCGCATCAGGCTGCCCACCTCGTCTGCCAGGCCCCTCATGTATTCCTCGCTTTCCTGGGTGATAAGCCCGCACACCACCCCGTTTATATCCAGCCGCATCCGCCTTTTTTCCACAGCCCTATCATCCTTTCCTGCGCATCTGTGTACATATATCTTTATTATAGTGCAAAAAAGGCCTTTCGGGAAGCCCTTTCCCCGGGTTTTCGGAAAAAAATTGCCTTTGGCGGCAAAAAATGGATTTAACCCGCAATTTTGGTATTGTCACAGGCCCTGGGTTGTGTTATGATGAAAAAAGAAAGCCATTATTCCCCTGGGGAAAATTATCCCTTTCCTGCCTTATTATGGTTGATTTTTTGCTGGTTTTAGTCTATAATGACTAGTATTACAGGAAAACATCTTGCTTTGGTTGCAAAAAATTGTTATTTTCCTATAGTTTTAGGAGGTTTTTAGTGATGAATTACAATCTGACCGTTTCGCAGATCAAAACAATCATCCGGGACAGGCTGTCCCACACCTTTGGCGTCTCCCTGGAAAACGCCAGCAACGAGGAATATTACAAGGCTGTGGTGCTCACTGTGCGGGAGCTGCTGGCAAAGGGCCGGGCGGAGTTTGTGGCAAACGCTGAAAAGACGGAGACAAAACAGATCTATTACCTGTGTATGGAATTCCTGCTGGGCCGCTCTCTGCGCAACAACCTGTATAACCTGGGGCTGGAGGAGCCGTTCCGCACAGCCCTTTCGGAAATGGGCATCAAGCTGGACGCCCTGTATGAGCAGGAGCCGGACGCGGGCCTGGGCAACGGGGGCCTGGGGCGCTTGGCGGCCTGCTTCCTGGACGGCCTTGCCACCCAGGGGTATCCGGCTATGGGATACTCCCTGCGCTATGAATACGGCCTGTTCCGCCAGAAGCTGGTGGACGGCTGGCAGACCGAGCTGCCCGACTTCTGGATTCCCGGAGGCAGCGTGTGGATGCAGCAGGTGCCGGACAGTTCTGTGGAGGTGCATTTCGACGGGCACATTGAGGAAAAGTGGCATGACCAGTACCATTCCGTCCGCCACAAAGATTACACCACCGTCACCGCTGTGCCCTATGACCTGTATGTAGCGGGCATGGACGGCAGGGGCATAAGCCTTCTGCGGGTGTGGAGAGCGGAGAACAACAAATTTGACATGAGCCTGTTTAACAGCGGCAACTATATGCGGGCCATGGAGCAGCAGGCCATGACAGAGGTTATCACCAAGGTGCTGTATCCGGAGGACAACCACACGGACGGCAAGCTTCTGCGCCTTTCCCAGCAGTATTTCCTGGTGTCCGCCTCCATCCAGGACATTATCCGGCGGCACCTGTATTCCCACAGCAGCCTGGACGATCTGCCGAAGCTGGCGGCTATCCATTTGAATGACACCCATCCTGTGCTGGCTATCCCGGAAATGATGCGGGTGATGCTGGACGAGTGCGGCTATGGCTGGGACGCGGCTTGGGACATTATCAAGCGCACGGTGGCCTACACCAACCACACCGTTATGAGCGAGGCTTTGGAAACCTGGGGCTGCGACCTGTTCCGGATGCGGCTGCCCCGGATTTACCAGATTGTGGAGGAAATCAACCGCCGCTTCTGGGAGGACATGAAGGCAAAGGGCATGGATCACAACCGCATTGCCCGCATGGCCCCCATTTCCAATGGCTATGTGAAGATGGCAAACCTGGCGGTGATTGGCTCCCACAGCGTAAACGGCGTATCTGCCCTGCACAGCGAGATTTTAAAGGACGACTTGTTCCATTCCTTCTATATGGACGAGCCGTATAAGTTTACAAACGTGACAAACGGCATTGCCCACCGGAGATGGCTGAACCAGTCGAACCCCCAGCTTGCCTCCCTTGTGACAGAGCTTATCGGCAGGGACTATATCTATGACGCGGACAAGCTTTCCGGGCTTTTGCAGTATAAAGACGATCCGGCTGTGCTGGACAAGCTGGAAAAAATCAAACGGGCAAATAAAGAGCGGCTGGCAGCCTATTTGAAGCGCTCCCAGAACGACACAGTGGATCCCGATTCTATTTTCGACGTGCAGGTGAAGCGCCTTCATGAGTACAAGCGCCAGCACATGAACGCCTTGAATATCCTGGCAACCTACCAGTGGCTGCTGGAAAACCCCAACGCGGACTTTACCCCCCACACCTATTTCTTCGGCGCAAAGGCCGCCCCGGGATATTATTTTGCCAAGCAGATTATCCAGTTTATCGCGGCCCTGGCTAAAGTGATCAACAATGACCAGCGGGTGAACAAGAAGCTGAAGGTGGTGTTTGTGGAGAACTACTGCGTCACCTGGGCAGAGCTTCTGACCCCTGCCGCTGAAATCAGCGAACAGATTTCCCTGGCCGGCACAGAGGCCAGCGGCACCAGCAACATGAAGTTTATGATAAACGGCGCTGTCACCCTGGGCACCCTGGACGGGGCCAATGTGGAGATTCACGAGGCTGTGGGGGATGAAAACATCATCCTGTTCGGCATGACCGCCTCCCAGGTGGAGGAGCTGAAGCGCTCGGGCTACAATCCCACCCTCCAGTATCAGCATGACGCCCTGCTGCGCCGGGCCATGGATTCTTTGAACCATGGCATTGGCGGGCAGCATTTCCAGGACATCTTCCATGCCCTTATCAGCGAGGACAGGTACATGGCGCTGGCGGATTTCAAATCCTACCGGGAGGCCCAGTTCAGGGCGGAACGGCTGTATCAGAACCAGCGGGTATGGAACAGGATGGGCCTGGTGAATATTGCCAACGCAGGCCGCTTTGCCGCAGACCGGGCCATCCGGGACTATGCGGGCAGCATCTGGCACGCTTCTCCTGTGCCCCCGGAGAAAAACCTGATGGCAAAAGTGGAGACAAAGTAATGACGCCCTGCGGGGGAGGCCTTTCGGGCGCTCCCCCGTTTTTGTCTTTTTGTGGGGCCGGTATATTTATAAAAGGATTTCAACGTGTATAGTGAACGCGGTTCAAAAGAGGCGGCAGCGTTTTTTGAACCAGCGGCAACGCCGCCTGCTTGAAAACCGGGCTGTACCGGTTTTCAAGCGCGTTTACTATAGTATATAAATCTATATAAGGAGTTGTCAAAGCTATGAACAAAAAAGAACGCGTGTATGCAGCCATTGCCGGGAAGCCTGTGGACTTTGTCCCCTGCGGCTTCTCCCTCCATTTCCCGCCGGAGAAAAACAGCGGGGAAGCCGGGGTGCAGGCCCATCTGGACTTCTTTCAGGAGACGGACACAGACATCCTGAAGGTTATGAACGAGAACCTGGTGCCCAACTATGGGACTATCAAGGCTCCGGCAGACTGGGCATGCATTGGCAAAATGGATGAGAACACCCCCTTCATCCACACCCAACTGGAATTTACCAAGGAGATTTTAAGCCGCTGCCAGCCAGAGGGCTTCACCATGGGCACCCTCCATGGCATTACCGCCTCCTCCATCCATCCCATTGAGGCAGTGTATGGCTATGATCCGGTGCGCACCCTGCTGACAGAGCACCTGCGGGAGGACAGCCAGCCTGTCCTGGACGCTATGGCCCGTATTGCCGAAGGCATGTGCAGCCTGGCCCATGGCTATGGGAAAGCCGGGGTGGACGCTGTCTATTACGCTTCCCTGGGGGCGGAGCACCGGTGGTTTACCGCGGAAGAGTTTGAAAAGTGGATTGCGCCCTTTGACAAGCTGATCCTTTCGGAAATCCAGAAGGCCGGGTGCAAGGCTTTCCTGCACATCTGCAAGGATGGGCTGGAAATGGAGCGCTATAAGGGCTATAATGACGTGTGCGACGTGGTGAACTGGGGCATTTACGAGGCGCCCTATTCTGTGGAGGATGCCCGGAAGCTGTTCCCCGGCAAGACCATTATGGGCGGCCTTGCAAACCGCAGCGGCGTGATGGTAGAGGGCACAGTGGAGGAACTGGCCCAGGCCGCCAGGGACGCGGTTGCCCGCTATGGACAAACCGGGTTCATTTTAGGGGCCGACTGCACCCTGCCCACAGAGATCGACACAGGGCGCATCCGGGCCATTGCAGAGGCCCTGCGGGAGAGCCGCTGAAGCTGGCTTAGGATTACAACAGGGCTGTCCGACCCTGGATAGGAGAAACAGCGCTGGCCGCCCGGCCCGCCGGGCCTGCGGCCCCGGCGCGGAGGGGCGAAGCCCCCAGGGGTGGTTTTCGGAGAAAACCACCCGGCCGGGCGGGCAGGCAGCGGAGGAAACCAATAAACCGCAAAAAAGGGGGCACAGAGTATGGAAACCCGCCGGATAGCCAGCCGGAACGCGGCGTATCAGAAGTTCCAGGTGCTGAAAACCAACCGCCAGAAGCGCCGCCGCTACGGGGAATTTTTTGTGGAGGGTGTGCGCAACCTGAACGAAGCCGTAAAAAACGGCTGGGAAATCTCCTCTTTCCTATACGGGCAGGGGATACCCTTGTCCGGCTGGGCCAAGGACATGCTGGCGGATATCCCCACAGCGTGCAACTATCAGCTTGCCCCAGGCTTGATGGCAGAGCTGAGCGGCAAGGAGGACACCTCGGAGCTGCTGGCTGTGGTGAAAATGCGCCTGGACGATTTCTCCCAGCTAAACACCCCGGCAAACCCCTTATGGGTGCTTTTCGACCGCCCCTCCAACCGGGGCAACCTGGGGACTATCCTGCGCTCCTGTGATGCGCTGGGGGCCAGCGGGCTAGTCCTCACAGGCCATGGGGTGGATTTATACGATCCGGAGGTGGCGGGGGCTTCTATGGGATCCTTCTTTCGGGTGCCCGCCATTCACGCCGGGGACAACCGCTCTGTCCTGGATTTTATAGAAGGGATGCGGGCGCGTTACCCCGGTTTGCGGATGCTGGGCACCACCGCCCACAAACAGATGCCCCTTTACAGGGAAAACCTGGCAGGCCCCCTGTTGTTCATGGTAGGCAATGAAACCGACGGCCTGTGCTATGCCTTTAAAAACGCCTGTGATGCTCTGTGCACCATTCCCATGGCAGAGGGCTGCGCCGCGTCCTCCTTTAATGTAGCCTGTGCCTGTACGGTGCTGCTGTATGAGGCGGCCAGGCAGCGGGCGCAGCCATAAGCCATAAGGAAAAGCGCCCTGCGGTGTGGTGGATATACGCCTTCCGTGAGGAACGGAAGTGATATAATTAAATGAAAAAATCGGAATTTACGGAGAGATATTAGAATGGATCAAATTTTATTAATAGAGTCTCAGCAGATGTATGCAGATGAAATATGGAAATTTCGTCAAGAAATTTTGGAATGCGACGCAGAAAATGAAGATCAATTTGCAGGTTGTATGTCGCTTGATGTAAGTAAGTCTTCTGAAGAGTGGATAAAAATATGTGAACTTAGAAAAAGTGAAGAAACATGTGGTGATACGGGAGCGACTGTTCCTTCTCATACATACTTAGCTGTACGCAAGAGAGATGACAAGGTTGTAGGCGTGATAGATTTGCGTCATCACATAAATCATCCTATTCTTGGAACGTGGGGAGGGCATTGTGGGTATTCAGTGCGTCCTTCTGAACGCGGCAAAGGTTATGCAAAGGAAATGCTTCGGTTGAATATACAAAATGCAAAATCAATGGGAATAGAAAAACTTCTTGTCACTTGTAATAGTGAGAATGCAGCAAGTGAAAAAGTAATAATTGCGAATGGTGGAGTTTTTGAGAAAATCATAGACGTTGATGGATGCAAAATGAAAAGATATTGGATTACAGTATAAGAAGTAAATAATTTCTGGTTTGTTGATTAGAGTGGTGGAGGACAACGAATTGATATTTTCCTTGTTAATGTTATTTATACATGGTGCTAGCACCATGTAATAAGGGTGGATAAGGAGAAAATCATTTTGGTGCCAAAACGGCGCCAAGAAATCATACAAATAAAAATACGCCACACAAAAATAACGATTTTACGCTGTTTTTCGCAATAAGAGACATAGAAAACACCACAAAAACGCTATTCAAATACCGTGAGGGAGGACGTACAGCCAGGGGTTTTCCATCGGGCGGCAGGCGTAAAAAAAGGAGTGGTGCGGGAAAAGCACCATATGGAATGGAGGCTTCCTTATGCAGGAAAATGCTGTACAGGCTTTTATGGAGGACTTTAACCGCCGCCAGACAGAGCAGAAGATTGAAAACTACCGCCGTTTAAACCGCTTTGCAAAGCCGGGGCAGATCGTGTTCACCGGTTCCAGTCTCATGGAGCAGTTTCCTCTTTACGAGCTTATCCAGGGGGAGGGCCTGCCCTGGCAGGTGTATAACCGGGGCATTGGCGGGTTTGTGACCACCCAGCTTTTAGAGGTGCTGGACGTGTGCGTGCTGCAGCTTAGGCCAGCCCATGTGTTCATCAACATCGGCACCAACGACATGAACGGCCCGGACTATTCCCTTGCAGGGATGCTAGAGCGGTATGGAGAGATTGTGGGGAAAATCAAAGAGGCCCTGCCCCAGGCAGGCCTGCACCTGCTGGCCTATTATCCAGTGAACCGGGAGGCCGCCGCAGATCCCTTTATGGCGGAGGTTTTAAGCTTCCGCACCAACGCTGTGCTGGAGGAGGCAAACCGCGCTGTAAAGGCCCTGGCAGAACGCGCGGGCGCTTCCTTTCACGATGTGGGCGGCGGCCTGAAGGATGAAAAGGGCCGCTTAAAGGCCGGGTATACGGTGGAGGGCATGCACCTGTATGCCGACGGCTATAAGGCTGTGCTGGACGCGCTGCTGCCTGTTTTGAACGATTTGCAAAAGTAAGAAGTCCCACAACAGAACGGGGCACAAAGCTTTCCGGCGAATTTTGGCACGATCCCTTATTGAGAGTTAATATGTAGAGGGTGGTTTCTGCCACCAAATACATATGACTGCGGCTCATTTGTGGTGAATAGGACTTGCGGTCGTAGGAAAGGAGATAGACTCGCATCGTATTATCGGTAGCCGCTACCGAAACCATCTGAAATGACGGAGGAACGCTATGAACGAATTAAAGACGAACATTTGTGGCACGATGTCGGAAATCAAAAACGGCTTGATTTTATTTGCGAGGGGAGGAGCCAAAAAGCAATGAGCAACCGAACCGAAGAACTGAAAATCCGCATCTCGCCGGAGGACAAGGAGCGGATAAAACTCAAAATGGAGGACGCCGGAATTCTGACTATGAGCGCCTATGTCCGCAAGATGGCGCTGGACGGAATTTGTATCCGGCTGGACTTGAAGGATGTGCGCCAGCTTACTGTCATGCTCCAACGGTGTACGAATAATCTGAACCAGTACGCTAAGCGGGCGAACGAAACCGGGAGTATTTATGAGGCGGACATTGAGGATTTGCAGAACCGCCTGGACGAGATTTGGGAATTGTTCAGGCAAACTCTTGTCAGTCTTGCCGCCATTCGATGACGGCGGCAAGAGGTAGGACTGCCGTTTTGCGTTTTGCAAGGGGCGCAGGCTCCGTCTGTTTCTGCGGAGCAGAAACAATAGCGTTCGGGAACCGAACGCGCAGCCAGCCCCGTCCACGGGGCTGAAAAAGGGGTTTGGGGTGCTACCCCAACAAGCAGAAACTGCGGTTTCCGGCAACGCCGGGAACCGCAGTTTCGAGTCTTTGTGGGAACAAAGAAACACATACCCGGAAGCCCTGAAATATCAAGGTTTTTCCGGGTATGTGTTGCAAACGTGTTACAGTTCAACCCTTAAATCGTTAAAAGTTCAATGGCAGTTTTCAGTTCTTCCAGCGTCTTGTGATTGTAAACCCTGTTGCCAACATCTTTGGAAACGTGGCCCATCATAAGATCAATACATTTCCGATTGGCCCCGGCACTATCAAGGCGGGTTTCAAAAGTGTGTCGGCACTCATGCGGGGTGTGCTTCATGTGTAGGGTGTCCATGAGTGCCGCCCAAAATCGCCGGTATTGCTGATCTGATATGGGCTTGCCCTTGGAGCAGATCAGCCGGGGGCCACCTTCAGCCATGCGCCGTTCCACCATGGGGCGGATTCTGCTATGTATGGGAACAATGCGATTTTTCCCGGCCTTGGTTTTGGTTCCGCCTTTCATTGTCCCGGCCTGAAGATCAACATCTGCGGGAGTGAGTGCCAGCAGTTCAGAGATACGCCACCCGGAATAGATGAAGATTAAGACAGTATCCACCCACGGTTCCGACAGATGCGCCCACAAGGTTTTAATTTCTTCCGTGGTGAAGGGTGTCCGACCTGTTTCCTGACGGGGGGCCGATGTAAGGAGATCGGAATATTGGCGGGTGATTATATCCAGTTCCAGGGCAAACCGGTCAAGATGCCCCCATAAGCATTTAATGCCCGCTTCTGTACCGGGGCCTTTGCCGCAAGTGTCAATACACTCTTGCATTTCATAGGCCCGAATTTGGGCATAGGGCTTATCTGCCAGCGGGACGCAATACCGATAGGCCGCAAAGAGTGTATAGCGGTTTGAGGTTCCCAGCTTCCCGGATTTCTTTTCTTTCCAGAGGTCAAACAAGCCGCCCAGCGTGAGTTTTGCCCGGTCAATGTCCCACGGATTGGCGTTGTATTGGGCCAGCAGTTCCAAGCCTTCTTCCCTGGAAGCTGTGTATCCAAGGATAGTGAAGCCCCCGCCCTCTTTGGACTTTCGCACGACATACGGACGGCGGCGGTTGCCTGACAACTTCGATATGGAGCCGTAGCCTGAAGGTAATTTCATTGTACATTCCTTTCTTGACATAGCGAACCAAGGAATGGTACAATAACAGTGCCATTCCACGATTCTTTGACGAGTTTCTGTTGGTGTGGTGCTTTCGGAATCCCTACGGTTGCCGCCGTGGGGATTCTTCTTTTTGCCTGTAATGCCCTTGTAAGGCGTTTTGACCCGTAAAAAGTATTGGGATATTACCTCCTATCTAAAACCCCGTTATAGGCCCTCTGTGGGCTTGCAATGAGGTTATTTGTTTTGTTGTGAAGCCTGTTCCTCAATTTCCTTTTGATATTCTCTGATTACTTCATCCTCTGGTCGACTATCTTTCATCCGTTCCACCAAAGCAGGAATTGAAGCCTTTGTAGCCTGCTCCAATGCGTTAATATCACCATCATATAAAATAAAAGTATTGGGAGCCTTACCAACAAGATAATAATGTCCTTCTCCACCACAATGTTCGGAAAAAACCTCTTTACTTTCAACAGTCCCGTAGATTTCTTCAAGCATGGCAATAATTCCACGCTCCATGGCAACGGCCCTATGAAGTTTTTCCGCTTTTCCCTGCCCCATTTCTATATCCCACCATTCAGGGCCAATCAAACTAAATGGGGTGATTTTCAAAGCTGTTGCTATGGCTTGCAGGGTTTCTTTTGGCGCTATACGATCACCATTTTCATATCGCCTAATACTCATGGTAGACAATCCTGCTTTTTTCCCTAATTCCTCTTGGGTAAGACCTTCCATTTTTCGGTGTTGCTTTATTTTCTCCCCGATTGCTTTAATATCCATGAAATCACCTCTCTCTTTGGTAGTATAGCACGTTTGGAACGAAAATGGAACACTTTTTTCTAAAAATTTTTGATTCCCTATTGACACGGAACAAAAACGGTGCTATTATAGTCTTACCGGAACGATATCGGAACTAAAAACAAACCAAGCCCAGCAGGGTAGAAAGGGCGGAAACGATATGAGAACCAGGAGAAAGAAAACCACTGTGTGGGCCTACCTGGACGGGAAGAAGCTGGTGGACGTGGTGCAAGCGGCCCTTGATAACAACATGATGGTGGACGATCTGAAAGCCCAGCTTGTCAAAGAGAATCCCGGCCACAAAGTTACCTTCAAATGTGAATAACCCACCCGATGATGGCAAGCCGGTTACTTGCCGAAACAAGGCCAAACGGCCTTGTCGTGGGAAACCACAATGTACCTTGAAAATTAACATACTAACAAGAAAGGAAGGTAAACCATGCGTATTGACCCTAAAAAGGTAGAACTACACCTTGCCCGGAAGTGTATGTCTGAAGCGGATTTACGAGA
>NZ_QWEO01000152.1 GCF_009936035.1 Neglectibacter sp. X58
GGACATCAAAAGTACCAGTGCAAGAAATGCCGGCATCAGTGGGCGCCGGAAGCGAGGCGGGAGATCGGGCGGCCCAGAACGAAAAATTACCCCTCATGTCCGGTCTGCGGCAAAGCTGCTTTCCTGCACCACGATAAGGAGCATTACAGCAACTACCGCTGCTGTGACAAAAAGTGCAGCCACTCTTTCTTCGTGCCAAAGCCTACGGACATCTCGGCCCCATCCATGTCCAAGCTGTTTGGAAAAACAGACTTCAAGCGGATGCGCTATCCTGTCCATGTGATTCTCACGGCTCTGAGCATGTTCTACTTGGGCAAGAATTCATTCCGCAATATTGCCCTTATCCTGCGTACTGTGATGAATGTCCAGGTCTCCCACACCACCATCAGCAATTGGTGCACCAAGTTCGCGCCCATGTTCCAGAATATCGCCTTGCAGCTCATTCCAGCCCTGAATTTCAACTCGGATGAGTGGCACGCCGATGAAACTGTCATCAAAATTCGTGGCGAGAAATATTACCTCTGGCTCATCCTGGACAGCGAGACACGCTTTGTCCTGGGCTTCCACCTGGACCGCCATCGGGACAGCCCTCAGGCTTTTACTGTGCTGAACGCTGCCAAGCCTTTAGGAACGCCACAGGCCATTGTCAGCGACCGCTACCCGGCCTACAGGATGCCCGTCAAGACCCTGTATGGGGTGCGGCACATCCGCGTGGAAAGCTTCCGCGATGATGTCACCAACAACCTCATCGAGTGCTTTAACAAGCAGTTCAAGGCCTGGTACAAGACCAAGCAGGGTTTTTCTTCCTTTGCTTGCGCCAACAACCTCATTTCCATGTTCATCTTTTTCTACAACTTTGTCCGCCCTCATTCCGCATTGAACAACCTTACACCGGCTCAGTGTGCCGGCCTTGTGCTTTCAAAATCGCGTAAACGTGAGCTTTTCCTCGTTGCGTAGAGTTTTTCGCTGATTTTCGGGTCTTTTCTTTTCATTTTTGCTTTACAGTGCC
>NZ_QWEO01000153.1 GCF_009936035.1 Neglectibacter sp. X58
ACATAGAGACGGGGACTGCCTCTTTTCTGTCGCCTGCATTCCTGGAGTTTTTGAACACAACAGGCAGCATTGAGGAAGGTGATCAGACTCAATTAGAGCACAGTGTTAGAACAGCAGCAGACTTTCCAGTTTTTGTCAACGAACTTATCCGCACCCATGAAACAGGTGATACACCTTCCTTCTCGCGTATCCCTCCTATTGATGAGTATGTGGAAAAGGGGAACTGGTCCATGATGGGGTGGGCTGTTATAGATTGCTGCTCTATGGCGTACATCAGCCAGCCTTTCGAGTATCTGGCTGGCCCATATCCGCTGGTGGATACGAAAGGCCAGCTAAGCGTTGATTCTTATACAGACTTCGCTTTCCCAGCCAGCATGAAAAACCCGGAACTTGCGTGGAGGTTTATGTCTTACTGCCTGCAAGAACGGAAAAACGCACGGATAAAAGGCGGAAATGTTTTTACAACAGGTATTCCCCTCAACAAAAAGAATTTGTCACTGCTGGCAAGAACTCTTAAAGGTGACGCATATCACTATGCTTATGAAAGAATGCTTGGACACATTATGAACAAATATGATCCAGATCTTACTATGAAAAGAGTGGAGGCATACTTGTCTATGCCCCTGGTAAATGTAAAGCTTTATAGCTTTGATACAGGAACAGCTTTAAAAAATTTTTATAAAGAAGGAACTATATCTGCGGAACAGTGTGCAAAGGAAATTCAAATGATAGCAGAAAAGACTGGTAGTGCATAGAGATGTAGGAAGCACCATAAATTGAGGTAGTTTAGGCTTAATGCCTTGGCTATAAAACTTTTAGAAAGGAGTTTATTAAAGATGAAAAAGACGCTTAAAAAATCTCATCTGAAAGGAACAGTGAATTCTTTCTATGAGTTGATGAGAGCCTGTCAATGCGAGCAATGTCATTAAGTTAGTACGCAAGGACGCACGCCAAAGGGCTAGGGGGCACAAAAAAGAGCAAAAGGAATTGG
>NZ_QWEO01000154.1 GCF_009936035.1 Neglectibacter sp. X58
TCACCAGCAAGGCCGTGTGGATTTCCTGTTCCCGTATCCGCTCTTGCGGGCAGGAACACACGTCGGTAACGTTGGGAGTCCTGCAAAAATAGTACGGCTCTTTTGTATTCCTGCGTGACATGGCATGGCCGCAAATGCCGCACCGGATTCTCGTTTTGCTACCGACCGGCACATGCCGCTCTTTGTACTCCTTCAAAGCAGCTTGTGCCCGGTCAAATTCCTCCATGGAAACAATAGGCTCATGGACATCTGGCACGATGATCCAGTCCTTTTTGCTGACCTTTACACTGTGCCCCTGACCAATCCTGTCATGAAAACGCCTGCCATAAACCGTCGAACCGGTATATTCCTCATTTCGGATGACTTTTAAGACCGATGCTTCTGTCCAAAGATTTTCCTCACCGATGCAATTCCATGAGGCGTACATCCCCTTGGCCGTTTTATGCCGCATGGGGGTGGGAACCCCCTGGCTGTTGAGCATCTTTGCAGTCTGCGCGATGGATACTCCACCGCCGACCATGACAAAGATACGGCGCACGGTTTCCGCTGCGGGCGGGTCTATCACCAGGTGATTCTTCCGCGCCGGGTCTTTTACATAGCCATACAACGGATGTGCCGCCAGATACTCACCTTTTTGGGCGCGGGCGCGTTTTGCGTTGCGGACTTTCCGGGATAAATCACGGCTATAAAGATCATAGAGTAGGGCCTTAAAAGATGTGTCCAGGCTGTCAACGTCTTGGGGCCGGATGCTGTCAATTCCATCGTTCACGGCAATAAACCGTACCCCCAAAAAGGGGAAAACCTTAGAAATATAGTTGCCGACTGTGAGGTAGTCTCGGCCAAACCGGGACATATCTTTTACGATAATGCATTGGATTTTCCCGTGCTTTGTCTGCTCCAAAAGTTCCTTTACAGCGGGGCGGTCAAAGTTTTTTCCGCTCCACCCGTCATCACAAAATTCTACGATTTCAGCATCGGCAAAA
>NZ_QWEO01000155.1 GCF_009936035.1 Neglectibacter sp. X58
ATAAGCTAACCCGTAATTTCAACGGGTCAGGTCAGAACCGGGCTATGACGGTAATCAACGAATCCGGCGTATATGCCTTGATCTTTGGCTCCAAGCTGGATAGTGCCAAGCGATTCAAACATTGGGTGACACATGAAGTTCTACCCTCCATCCGTAAAACCGGAAGCTACACTTTGCCGGGGTACGCAAGTCTCCCACAGGTGATTTCCATTGTAGCTGAAACGAAAAAACGGATGAAGGCAGAAGGTAAGGAAAATTGGGAAATTGCCCATGCTTGTTATGAAATCGGGGAGAATTACGGCGTAACCCTACCCAAATTCTTTGCAGAAGATTGCAAAATGCCCGATGAAGAAGCGGTTGCAATGGTTGACTTTGCTTGTGAACATCCAGAATATCAACAAAATCCAGACGCCGGGTACTACGCTTTTGTTTTGTCCCAATGCACAGTGCGCCAACTCCGGGGTCGGAAACCAAAGAAGCTGGAATCTTAGCCGGACATCCTTTCCTATATCTTAGACAAGCAAAATCCTTGAAAACACTGAAATTCCGGGCTTTGTCTAAGATGTCTAAGATAAAAAGCCCTATTCTCTATATACTTATATCTTCTATATTTTTCTTAAAAAATAAAAAGAATATTTACATCTCAGACATCTTAGACATCTTAGCAAATCCAGTGTTTTCAAGGGATTACACCGGCTAAGATGTTGGATAAGATCATAGACAAAAACAAAAAAAGCCGCCCCCGGTGTTGGCGCACCGGAAGCGGCAAGGGAAATCATGGGACAGGCCCACAATAGCCCCACAGACAAGGCTATTATAACACCTGCCCTTGGGTTTCTGCAAGCATTTTTAGAAAGGACAGGTGTTTTTTATGAGATTGCCCAACGGCTATGGTTCAGTTGTGAAGCTGTCAGGCAAGCGCCGCCGCCCGTATATGGTCAGGGGCGG
>NZ_QWEO01000156.1 GCF_009936035.1 Neglectibacter sp. X58
CCATCTTTTCCTCTCCTGTCTTTTTTTGATGCTTCCATTCTATCACAATTCCTCTACCTTGTGTAGACACTATCTAAATCTTTCTGGCGTTTTTGCTCTGCTGTGTCCAAAACGATCACCCTCTTTCTGCATGTTCATTGTACCACAAATATCTCTGCTTTTCAAGGATAGCAGAGGGGCCAAGGCAAAAACTATCGTTTGTTTCCACCCTGGCTGTCCTGCGTTACTCGTTTTCCATTGCCTACCTGACTTCCTCACGAAGCAGGCGCTTGATTTTATCCTCCATCGTCTCGGTGCTGGTGGTGCTGAAATGCGCCCACACCCGGTACTCCTTCTGTGCTTTTAACCATTTTTGCTGAATGAAATAACGGCGCATACTCCGGATACCGGAGCGGACGAAGTGACCAGCTTCGGATTCGCCCGTCCCCTCCGATTCTCCGATTTCCCGCAGCTTCTTCCCGCCCATGTACCGGGCGCGGATGCGGCGGGCCTGGGTGGGTGTCAGGCGGGCAAAGACTTCGTTCATGCGGGAGAGATTGCGCTCCTGTTCTGCGTGATCCTCCGCTTGGAGAAGTACGTCCTCCGGCGATTGGGCGTAGACGGAAATGTGAAGCTGTGTCCAGTCGTTGGTGTCCATGGAAAAAACCTTGTGATATAGCTTTTTTTCTCCTGCCGCTGCTCGATACGAAGCCCTTCTTCCAGGGCCTCGGCCACCTCACCGCTGACCTCGACAAAGGCGTCCTTTTGGATGGTGGGATAGTAATACTTCCGCAGATTGATGATCGGCATAGGCTGACCTCAGTCGGTCATCTTTTGCGGACAGTTCAATACATACCATGTGACGCTGGATAACTTCAACCTTTCCCATCTTCCTATCTATATCATGGGGGAGGAAAAGGTTTCCCGGTATTCCCTCTACATGGC
>NZ_QWEO01000157.1 GCF_009936035.1 Neglectibacter sp. X58
CCCGTTCAGGTAAAGCTGGAGGAGATCATGGAAGATATCCATACAGCTAACAGCGGGCTGGGGGCAGTGGAAAAAATTGTCACCCCTATCATGGATGAGTATTATGAGAAAGGGGTACTGACTCCTGAGGAATGCGCCAAAAAAATGCAGGAGAAAGCGTGGATATATTTGAACGAATAATTTATATAAAACAGATACTGGCGGTGAAATATATGAAACATAGACATTTAATATCCTTGATTTTGACAATTCTTTTCCTGGCGGCTGCCGTCCCAGGTTGCGGCCCTGCAGAAACTGATGAAAAACCGGAAAGCAGCGCACCCAGTTCAGTGGAAAGCAAAGCGCAATCTGCTCCTGCGCCCAGTCCTACCCCGGAACCCACCCCCTATGTGGATCCGGAAGGACTTACAGGACAGCTTACTCTCCTGCACTTTACCAGCACCGGCACTTCGGAGCAATTGGATGCCATGGCGGAAGAGTTCATGGAAATTCACCCTGGCGTCACAATAAAGACGGAATATGGCGTGGACAGCGATACGCTTACCGCAGAAAACGGGGATGAACTCCGTGCGGTATATGATGACCGGGTGCGAGCAGAACTGGAAAACGGCGAAGCAGATTACATTCTGGTCAATGTCCCGGATTCCCTCCCTGTACGCCGTTTGACAAGGGACAACCTTCTCCTGGATCTGACCTCTTATTGGGAAAATGATGCCTCTATCGATCCGGCGGATTATTTTACTTCTGTCCTGGATGCATATTCCATAGACGGGAAGCTGCCGGTTTTCCCCTTGGACTTCTGCTTTATGGGGGCATATCTTAACCGTCCCCTGATGGAACAACTGCAAGTCGATGTGGACGCAGTAGACAGCATAGATTTCAACATGCTGATGGAGTGGTATAAAGCGGGATGTCAGTTGCA
>NZ_QWEO01000158.1 GCF_009936035.1 Neglectibacter sp. X58
ATCACATGGAAAATCTGACGGGCATATCAGCGCCCGTCAGACCGTTACCTTGTGTAGTCCCTTGTAAACTGTACTTTCGTATGTGCTAAACTTTGATTGATATCCATCTGAATGTCCTCCTTTTGGTGTGAGCGCAAGTACTTTGCGCTCACACCAAAAGGAGTTTTTCTTTCTTCATCATCGGCAGAAGCCTTCTTTTCAACCACTCGCCTAGCGAGTGGTTTTCGTTAGACAAAAACCCCCTGCCCACCGGGCAGGGGGGGCTGCATATGCAGGTAAAGCCAGCCACACGTCACGTTGGTACGGTTTGAGGCCTGGACTTTCCTTCTGCCCATTTCAACACCTCATTTCGCAGAAGATATCGAAAGAGAACCCGGCGAAGTCCTATTTGTAATGTATGATGTAAATACAAAACCATTTTCTCCTGGCTGTATCCTAAACCAGCCTAATGCTGGTTTAGGTGCAAAAGAAGAGACTTACCTACCCACATTGTGCTCAGAAATGTTCCAAATTAAGCCCTATGCGGACAAGCCCAGTGCCTTCGGCTTATCTGTAACTTTGTCAGCCATAAAAGGGTTGGAAAGTGGGATGAGGAAAGATACAAGAAAGGCGACAGAAAGCCTTATCTTATCGAGTTTTGCGGCACTCCGAGACGGATAAATCTCTATCGGATGTCTATTATAATTATGAAGCGTGAAAAAATGAGCTTGTCTGAATGGAGTTGGACAAGCTCATTTTTCTGTACTGAACTACACGATCGTTTAGCTGATAATGTTGAGTTTAGTGCGGAGGTGAATTTGTGCTTAATCGTGAAGATAAGAAATTCCTTAGATAGTGTCTACACAAGGTGAGAGGATCGTGATAGAATGGAAGCATCATATAAAAGGCAGGAGAGAAAAAGATG
>NZ_QWEO01000017.1 GCF_009936035.1 Neglectibacter sp. X58
CAGCGTTTGATGATAGCGAGAATCTTCCTGCTGAAGCCGAAGATTCTGATAGCGGACGAACCCACGTCCATGGTGGATGCCTGCTCCCGTGCGACGATTCTGGATATGCTGCTGAAGCTGCGTGATGAGATCAATATGACCATCATCTTCATCACCCACGACATCGGCCTGGCGTACTATGTATCCGACTCTGTGTACATTATGGAGCATGGCGCGTTTGTGGAGGCTGGCCCTGCGGAGGATGTAATTATCCACCCGAAGGCGGCTTATACCAAGCGGCTGATTTCCGACGTGCCCAAGATTTTCAGCGAATGGGATTTGAGCACGGTGGGGTAAAAATCAATAAAGCCTGAGAAAGCACAAAAGGGAAGCCCCGTCCAAATGGACGGGGCTTCCCTTTTGTGCTTAAGGCGATTTTACAGATTCAACTCCATGTCCCCATTCTTCACCCAGCCCAGCTTGCGCAGGCCAAAGTCAATGATAAGGGAGAGCAGGGCGGGTAGGATAAAACAAATCAGCGCAAGCCCCAGCCAGTCCATGGGAGTGATGGCTGCTTTTGTCCCGGCGGCAATGTCGCTGACCCAGCCGGAATAGACCCCAATCTGCCCTACCAAACCGCATGTGCCCATGCCGCTGGAAATAGGTGCGCCGTTCATCTGCAGGCCGAAAAGACAGGTAGCCAGCGGCCCGGTGACAGCGGAGGCCAGGGTGGGGGCAATCCAGATTCGGGGATTCTTAATAATGTTGGGCACCTGGAGCATAGACGTGCCCAGGCCTTGAGCCACCAGCCCTCCCCACTTGTTTTCCTGAAAGCTAATAACCGCAAAGCCTACCATTTGGGCGCAACACCCGGCTACTGCCGCGCCGCCTGCCAGCCCGGTAAGCCCCAGGGCAGCGCAGATAGCCGCGCTGCTGATAGGCAGGGTGAGGGCAATTCCCACCAGTACAGAGACAAAAATTCCCATGAAGAAGGGCTGCAAATCTGTGGCCCACATAATCAGGCTGCCCACGCTGGCGGCGGCTGTGCCGATAGCAGGAGCGCAGAGATAAGCCAGGGCCGCGCCGGAGAGGATGGTGACCGAGGGTGTAACCAGAATGTCCACAGGCGTTTTTTTGCTGACCAGCTTTCCCAGCTCGGCGGAAAGAATGGCAATCAGCAGCACTGCCAGGGGGCCTCCCTCGCCGCCCAGGGTGTTGGAGGCGCTGCCCACAGCAGTCAGCGAAAAGAGCACCAGAGGCGGAGCCTTTAAGGCATAGCCAATAGCCACCGCCATAGCAGGCCCGGCCATGGATTTCGCAAAGTTTCCAATGTCCTCCAGCACCGTTAGCCCGCACTGGGCGCCGATGGTGGAAATGATAGTACCGATAAGCAGGGACGCAAACAGGCCCTGGGCCATAGCGCTCATTGCGTCCACAAAATACAGGCGGCAGTAAGCCTTTACAGTCTGCCACGCCCCGGCCCTTTTGCCGGGGGCGGCTGTCTTTTGATTTTCCATACAGGATTTTCCCCTTTCCAAAAAGGGAACGGGGGAAACATGCAGAGGCGTTTCCACCGTTCCTTCAGGCGTTTAAGTGTGGATCCGCTTCCGTACAGGTTGCGTATATATATTGGCTATGTTGCCTGGGCAAGAAGTCTGTTTTTGGCAGGGGAATCGCCGCCGGAGGCTTTCCGGTTTGCCTGGTCGTTCCCTTTCCCTACTGGCAGTACGCCCCGCCCGGGCCGTCTTGGGTTCAATCTATTGTAACATAAAGGCGCACACCTGGCAACCAGAATTTAGAAGTCGTACCAATAGGGCATAGCACAAATCTTTCCGGCAAATTTTGCAGGCTTCTGTGTTGGAAATCCTCGAAAACCGACAGGTTTTCTTGTGGTTTCCGCCTTGAAGCCCACAAAATTTTCTCGAAAAACTTTGTACCACTCCAATCGGTACAACTTCTTACAAAAGGGAATGCCTGTTTCAGCACTCCCTTGTGAAAAAGCCGGACTTAGCCTTACCGCACACGCTTCAGCTTCCCGCCGCACAGGCAGCGGTACCGCCAGGGTGCTTTCACCACCTTGCACATGCGCAGCCTTTTTATTTCCCTGCCGCAAGACTGGCACCGCAGGACATACTTTACCTCCTCCTGCCGCAGGGGGGATAAGGCTTCCTCCACTTTCACCGTCCGCTGGATAGAGGTGCCCAAAGCCTGGTTCACAACTGCCGCATAGCTTTTCCATAAAGGCCCGTGGTTCCGGCACCCAGGGCAGGTGTGCAGCAGTTCATGGAGAAGCGTTTCCTTCAGTAGGTCTGGGGACTGCAAAATCCCGGCGGACACCTCAATGGTATACGTTCCTTCCCGGAACCGGCAGCAGCCCAGCCGCCGCTTGGCCCGGGTGTTCACTTGCACCTGCGGCAGGATTTTGGGGGAGACAGGCACCTGCAAGTCCTGCAACTGCACCAGCAGGGCTGCCATCAGTCTGTCCAGTTCCCCATCCTGTCCGCACATTTTTAATGCCTGCGGCCCTGTTTCCAAAACCAAACCTCTCCTTTACAGGTCTATCCAATACCGGCGGGTTAAACGGCCCTCTTCTTCCACCCTGTTTTCCAGTTCGCCGCCGCAGTCCTCTATGGTGCTGGCAGAGGCCTGGTTCTCATCATCACAGGTGACAAGCACCCGGGCAAGGCCCCGCTCTCGGGCCTTTTCCAGGCATAGGGCCAGCATGTAGGGCGCAAGGCCCTTGCCCCGGCAGCTAGGGCGGATGCCATAGCCGATGTGCCCGGCGTAGTGCAGGAGGTAATCATTAAGCTCGTGGCGGAAATCTATGGCCCCCAGCACGCGGCCTGCCCTATCTGCAAAGAAATAGGCGGTGGAGGGCACCAGGCCCTCCGGCGGGTTTGTGCGCATGGCAATAGTGTCCTTCAGCCACTGCTTATGGCTTCTGCCTTTCAGCTCCATAGCTGCCGGATTAAAGCCAGGCCCCTCGCCGCCCCATTCGCCATAATAAGCCATAAACGCCTCCTCGCTTACTTCCTCCGGCAAAACCAGGGCAAGCCCTGCTGCCTTGGCTCGAATCAGGCGGTATTCGGCAGCAGTCATCGAGTAAAAGCTGGCGTCCTTATACGTGCCGTCATAAATCTGCAGGGCGCGGCGCAGTGTTCCTTCATAGGTAAACCCGCATTTTTCTATCACCCGCCGGGAACCTTCGTTGCCTACATAATGATCAACTGTCAAAAGCTTTACACGCAGGCGCTGGAATGCGTAGTCTATAACCGCATGGGCGGCTTCCGTGGCAAAGCCCTTGCCCCAGTGCTCCTTGGCGGTGCAGTAACCCAACATGCGGCACTGGACGTTAGGGGCGCGGTGGGTATCCCTGTGCAGGCCGATGGAACCCACTACGGCACCCGTGCCCTTTTCCTCCATGGCAAATACGACGTCCGGATAATCTTCAGCCGTCCATTTTTCCAGGATTTCTTCGGCTTCCCCCAGGCTTTCACAGGGCTTCCATCCGGCGGAAGGCCCCACGTCCGGGCTGGACGCATATAGGTAAAAGGCTTCCACATCGTCCATGTTCCAGGGCCGCAGGAGCAGGCGGTCTGTAGTCAGCGTCCTCATAGGCTTTTTCCTCCTTTGCCATAAAAATCGCCATGCGATACAGGATTCGCACAAAGAGCCATGATAATACAGCCTTTTGTGCCCGGTATCGTTCCTTTCTGCATATTTTTCACAGTAACTTTGTGTTCACACTCAGGCGGTTAGTTGTCCTCTCCACGGGGATTCTTGGTTTTTGAGGGTTCTTAGGAAACTTGTCGAAAGCAATGTTTTGGACTTCTTTTCAAAAAGTCCCTTAAGTGCGGTCAATGGACAGCACACCCTTGATTTTTGACAGGCGGTCGATAATGTTCTGAAGCTGGGGCAGGCCGTTAATAGAAATGGTGGCGGAAATTACCGCGTTGATGCCGCCCTTTTCCTGGCGGGAATTTAACGAGTGGATAAAAATTTTCATATTGGAAAGCTGCATGGTCACGTCAGCCAAAAGGCCTGCCCGGTCTTCCGCCACAATGTGCAGGGTAGATTTGAAATCGTCTTTCACATCCCCCTCCCAATAGGCGTTCACCCATCGTTCCGGCTCGGGGCATTGGGTCAAATCCTGGGGGACGTTGGAGCAGCCCCGCTTGTGGATGGACACGCCAAAGCCCCGGGTGATAAAGCCCACAATGTCGTCTCCAGGCAGGGGGTTGCAGCACCGGGAAAGCTTTACAAGGCAGTTGTCCATCCCCTCCACCAGTACGCCGTTTGCCACCTTCTGTTTGCGGGGAACCGCAGGAGGGGGGAGATGGGACGGATCCTCCGGGGCAGAGGCCTTGTGCAGGCGCTGGTATTCCTCTTTAATACGGGGCAGCACCTTCCAAAGCTGTATGCCGCCATAGCCGATGGCAGCGTAAAAATCCTCTTCATTAGAGCAGTTGTGGCGCTTGCCCACGCTTTCCACCATGTAGGCCATCAGCTCCGGACTGAAAGCCATGCCGCTGCGCCGGAACTCCCGTTCCAGCTCGGCCTTGCCCTCTATAATGTTCTCTTCCCGCTTCTCCTTTTTAAACCAGGCCCTTATCTTGTTCCTGGCCTCGCTGGTGCGCACCAGGGTGAGCCAGTCCCGGTTTGGGCCCTTGCCCACCTCCTTGGTGGTAAGGATTTCAATAATCTCCCCGGTTTTCACCTTGTAATCCAAAGGCACAATGCGCTTATCCACCTTGGCCCCAATCATCCGGTTGCCCACAGCGCTGTGGATGGCATAGGCAAAGTCAATAACCGTCGAACCCATAGGCAGGTTGCGTACATCCCCCTTGGGGGTGAACACGAACACCTCTTCCGGCACAAGATCGCTTTTGATGGAGTGTACCAGGTCGGTGATATCCTCGCTTTCCGCCTGGTTTTCCAGCATCTGGCGTATCCAGGAGAGCCTGTCGTCCATAGAGCGGTTGTCGGAAGCCTTGGCAGACATGCCCAGCTTATACTTCCAGTGGGCCGCGATGCCGTATTCCGCCGTATAGTGCATCTCCCAGGTGCGGATCTGCACTTCAAAGGGCACGCCAGCCTTGTTTATCACAGTGGTGTGTAAAGACTGGTACATGTTTGGCTTTGGCAGCGAGATATAGTCCTTGAAACGGTTGGGCAGGGGCTGGAAGGTGTCGTGGACAATGCCCAGCACGTTGTAGCAATCCTCAATGGTGTCCACAATCACCCGCAAGGCAAAAACGTCGTAAATCTCCTCAAAGATTTTCCCCTGGATGAACATCTTGCGGTAAATGCTGTAAATGCTCTTGACCCGGCCTTCAATATACACATTGGGCACTGCCTGCCCGATGCGTTCCTTTATCTGCTTTTTCATGGAAGCAATGAATTCGTCCCGGCTTTTGCTGCGGGAAGAAAGGTTTTCCAGCACCTCGTGGTATGCGGAAGGATCCAGATATTTTAAGGAGATGTCCTCCATGCATTCCTTTACGGTGCGCATACCTAAGCGGTGGGCAATAGGGGCATAAACCTCCAGGCACTCCCGGGCTTTGTCCCGCTGCTTCTGGGGGGAAACGTATTCCAGGGTGGAAAGGTTGTGCATCCTGTCGGCAAATTTGATGATAATCACCCGGATGTCCTCTGCCATGGCCATCAGCATTTTTCTAAGGTTTTCCGCCTGCTGCTCCTCCCGGGAAGAATAGGGGATTTTGTCAAGCTTTGTCACGCCGTCAATAAGCAGGGCCACCTCATGTCCAAACTGGGCGGTGATGTCCTCAATGGTGCAGTCGGTATCCTCTACCACGTCGTGGAGAAGCCCCGCCATCACAGACTGGGAGTCCATGCCCAGCTCCACCAGAATGGCTGCCACAGACAGGGGGTGGATGATATACGGCTCTCCGGAGCTGCGCCGCTGATCCCGGTGTTTTTCCTCCGCCAGCCAGTAGGCCTCCCCAATGCGCTCCCTGTCATAGTCCTTGCCGCTTTCCCCTATGATTTTTTGCAGCTCTTCATAAGAACTTATCTGGATAATGTCCGCCATTTTTCATCCCTCCTCTTTATTTACAGTTCCGGGCCTGCCAGCCTTTGGTACAGGGGAGAGGCGAAGATATCCACCTTTTCCTTTGCAGGCGCCAGGGCTATATGCAGGGCCTCCCCCTTTTTCTGCCGGATGATAAGCCCCCGCTCCTCCAGCATGTCTAGAGACACCAAAAGCTTTCCCAGGCCGCTTTCCGGCTCTCCCAAGGCCCGCAACAGGGCAAGAGGGCCTGCGGGGCGGCCTTTTCTCCCTCCTAAATGCCTGTACAGCGCCGCAAGCTTTTTCCTGTCCGGGGCAAGGCTTGCTTTCTCCTCCTGTAATAAAGGCTCCCCGCAGCGCAGCCTTTCATACAGCCGCAGGCTTTTTATACAGTCCGCTGTTTCCAGCCCCGCAGGCTTCATGTCTTTTATCACAATGCTCAACTGTTCCTCTCCCCGGTATTCCCGGGCTTCCAAAGCTACAGCCAAATCCAGCAAGTCTCCCGGGGCATAGGGAAACTCTTCCGGCTTTACCCGGAAGCGCATGCACCGCACAGTCATCCCCTCCCGCGAAAAGAGCAGCCGCAGGTGCTCTCCTCCGCCCACTGGCAGAACTTCCCGCAGTTCCATCCCGTACAGGCCGAAAAGAGGCTGAGGGTTGCCGCTGCCAAAAGGCTCCAGAGGGGCAAGGGAGCGGGGGAGGGCAGGGGAAAGGATGCCGGGCCGCAGCTTGCAGTCCAACCGCAGGGTTTGGGCGGGCATAAAGGGACAGGCTTCTTTTGCGTATTCGTTTATTTTCTCCCGGAAAGCGTCCACATTTTCCGGCGCCATGCTGGCCCCCGCCGCCATGGGGTGCCCGCCAAAGCGGGTGAGCAGCTCCGCGCAGTGAGAGACAGCCTCAAAGAGGGAAAAGCCCTCCACGCTGCGCCCGCTGCCCCGGGCTTCCCCGCTGTCCACTGAAATGACAAAGCATGGCTTGCCATAGCGTTCTGTCACCCGGGCCGCCACAATGCCCACCACCCCGTGGTGCCAGCCCTTGCCGCTTACCACAATCACCCTGGCATACCGCAGCCGGGGATCAGCCTCCACTGCCGCCATCACTTCCCCGCTGATTGCCCGCTCAATCTGCCGCCTGCGCTGGTTGTCCTCCGCAATCTCCGCCGCCATGCTCTGGGCAGTGTCCTCCTCCTCACAGGTGAGCAGCCGCACTGCCCGTTCCGGCGCGCCCATGCGTCCGGTGGCATTGATACAGGGGATAACGGAAAAGGCCAGGGAGGTGGCTGTAAGCCCGGTTTGTTTCCCGCATTGGGCCAGAAGGGCATCCAGCCCCAGCCGGCCCCCTTTTTCCAGCAGCCTCAGGCCAGCCTGCACAATGGCCCTGTTTTCCCCCAGCACAGGCACCACATCGCCAATGGTTCCCAAAGCCGCCAAATCGCCATATTCGCTGACCACCTGCCCCGCATCCCCGTCCTCCAGGGCAATCAGGAGCTTTAATACCACCCCAGCCCCGGAAAGCTCCTGGAAAGGGCTTTCATCGTCAGCCCGGTGAGCGTCCACTACGGCAGCGGCCTGGGGCAGGCGCTGGTGGGGCCTGTGGTGGTCAGTCACCACCACGTCCATGCCCAGTTCCCCTGCAAGGGCCACCTCTTCTATGGAGGAGATGCCGTTATCCACTGTGACAATCAGGTTCACCCCCTGCTGGTGCAGGGCCTCCACAGCCCCCCGGTTCATACCATAGCCCTCTCCCTCCCGCTGGGGGATATAGTAGAGCACATCGGCCCCCATGGCCTGCAGATAGGAAAAGAGCATGGCAGTGGCGGTTACGCCGTCGGCGTCATAGTCTCCGTACACCGCGATTTTTTCAAAGTCCTCCACAGCCCGCCGGATACGGGCCACAGCCTTATCCATGTCCCGCATCTGGTAAGGATCCGCAAGCGCCTCCCCCTGGAAAAGCCCTTCGATGGCTTCCCGGGTGTGGAACCCCCGGATGTCCAGCAGGATGCCCAGGGAAGAGGGCAGGTCATATTCCTCCGAAAGCTTTGCCGCCCGCTCTTTATTGAGGGGCGCAACCTCCCATTTTCTGATATTCAACAAACCCCACCCCATCCGCCATGCGGCACAGAATTCGCACAACAAGCCATAAAAGAACAGCTTTTTGTGTTCAGCATCGTTTTTTGCTTTATATAGAGAATCTGTCCCTATTCTATCATTTTCCCCGGGGAAAATCAAGTAACAGGCCGATTACAAGGCTTCCACCGCCATTTCTTTGCCCCTTCCAAAAGCCCATGAAAAGAAAAGGCGGGGCAGCCGGAAATCCCGGCCATCCCCGCGTGTTTTCCAAGCATTACAGCCGCACCAGCCCGGCCTCCAGCATCTCCTGGGCCGCTAGCAGCATTCCCAACTGCCCGCTGTGATAGTTCAGCCCCCCCTGCATCCAGGCGGCGTAAGGCTCCCGCAGGGGCGCGTCGGCGGAAAGTTCGATGGAGGATCCAAGGGTGAAGGCCCCTGCCGCCATAATCACCTGGCTGTCATACCCAGGCATGTCGCTGGGCTCCGGCACCACAAAGGAATCTACAGGCGCGCCCTTCTGCACGCCCTGGCAGAAAGCGATAAGGTTTTCCGGGGTTTCCAGCCGCACCACCTGGATAATGTCCGCCCGCTTTTCCTCTGGCGCAGGGGTAACGCCAAAGCCCAAAAGGGAAAACAGGGCTGAGGCAAAAGCAGCCGTTTTCAGGGCTTCCCCCGTCACATGGGGGGCATGGAAAGCGCCCATGAAAAGCTCCCGGCTGTGGCCCAGGGTGCAGCCGATTTCCCGGCCTGTGCCCGGTGTGGTCAGGCGGTAAGCGCACAGCTCTATCAGGTCATGCCGGCCTGCGATATATCCCCCTGTAGGGGCCATGCCGCCGCCGGGATTTTTAATCAGGGAGCCTGCCATAATATCTGCGCCCACAGACACCGGCTCTGCCTTTTCCACAAATTCGCCGTAGCAGTTGTCTACCATCACAATGCAGTCGGGAGCCTTCCGCTTGGCAATCTCCGCTATGCGCCCAATTTCCGCAACAGAGAGGGAGGGCCGCAGGCTGTATCCCCGGGAGCGCTGGATGTACACCATCCTGTACGCCGGGGAAATCTGTTCCTCCATGGCGGCATAGTCCGGCCTGCCGTCTGGCAGCAGATCCAACTGCTCATAGCCAATGCCATATTCCGTCATGCAGCCAGGTTTTTCCCTGCCGGGCAGGCCGATAACCCCCTGGATGGTGTCATAAGGGGTGCCCGTCACGCACAGCATCTTGTCCCCGGGCCGCAAAAGCCCAAAAAGGGCCACAGTCAGGGTATGGGTGCCGCTGACGAAGTTCCACCGCACCAAGGCGTCCTCCGCCCCCAGGGCATAAGCATACACCTGGTCCAGCACGTCCCGGCCCGCGTCGTCATAGCCATAGCCTGTGCTGCCGAACAGGTGCCGCTCGCTGACCCTGGCCCGGTTGAAGGCCGCCAGCATTTTCTGCTGGTTATACCGCTGGTTTTCTTCAATCTTCCCAAAGGCGGGGCAGCACAGGGCCTCCGCCTTATCCGACAGCGCCAGCAGCCTTTCATCTATGTTAAAATATGGAAACATGCCTGTCCTCCTTCCAAGCCGTATATATCCAGTTGTCCTCATGGACATACTGGTGCTTCCGGTAAAAAGGCCCGTTTTTGTCCTGTTCCCGGAATATGTACAAGGTTTTTCCCGGCAGGCAGGCCTCTGCTTTTTCCAGAAGCCTGCTGCCAATACCCTGGCCCCGCAGGCTTTCTTCCACTGCCAAAGCCGAAAGCACCGCGCCCCTGCGGCTGATGGCGGACACTACCGCGCAGCCTGCCAAGGCCCTGTCCTGGTACTCTGTCAGTGCCAGGGCCGTACCCCGGCGCAGCTTCAGGGATAGATCCAGATAAAACGGCTCAAAGTCCCCGGCCATGCCGCAGGCTTCCAGAAGGCCGTATATGTCCCGGATAGGTGCTTCCCCTAAGGGAAGCGCTGGTTCGCTGCCGGAAGGCAGCACCTTTTTCAGCACCTCCCCCTGCAAAGCGTGGGAAAGCCCCAGGGCCTTGGCAGCGGCTTCCGGCGCGATAACAGCCTCCGAGCCGATTGCCTGTAAAAACTCCCTTGCCTCTGTCTTGTCTCCAATTTCCCCGCAGACAATCAGAAGGCCGTCCACCAGGCAGTAGGCACAGCCGTTTTTCTCCTCCAGCCAAAAGCAGGCAAAGCCTTTGTCAAAGCCATAAGACCGGATAAGCGCCGCCATTTTACAGCCGAAGGCTGTCTCTTCGCACAGCCGGGAAAGCCTGCGCTTGTCCTCCTCTTTTTCCACAAACCGGATCAACCTGCTCCCCCCTCACACAGAAAAAGCGCCCCGCAGGGCCGCGGGGCACCAAAATCTTCAAACTGCCGGGCCTGTACGCATCCAGGCTGTTACTTGGTGAAATACATCACCGCATTGACAATAATCACAAAGGCAAAGAAGCCCACAGCGATGAACTTCGTCCACCGCGCCAGGAAAGCGTCTACGCTCCGTGCCTTGTGCTTGGCTAAAAAGGTGTCGGCAGCGCCTGTAACCACGCCCACATTTTTCTGGTTGCCCTCCTGCAGCAAAACCACCAGGATAATGGCAATGGAAAAGAGCAGCAGCACAATACCGAAAATAATTTCCACAACGCTCATTTGGTTCTCCCCCTATAAAGGTATTTTTTGCAGCCCCGGCCCACAAGATGTGGGTGGTTTTTCCCGGAAGCCAAAACTCTGTCGCAAAATAGCATAAGATATCATACCACAGCCCGGCCTGATTTGCAAGGGAAAGGGGCGCTTTTTTAGAAATTTTTTCTTCCTGCATAATTTCTCCCCGCCTGGGCCACAATATGACCAAGCAGCCGGCAGCGTTTGCGTGCCGGCAAAGAAGCGGGTCGTCCAAAAGGACCGGAGCCTCTGGGGGCTTTCGAGGAATCCGCCCCTTTGCAGGCTCCGGCTGCTCGCCCTCTGGCTCCTCAGCGCCGGCAGCTTTGGAGACCAGGGGGCCGATTTTTTTTGCGGGCAAAATTTTTGCAGGTACATGTCGGCGTTTGAACCCGCGCCCAGCCCCTTACCCGTAGGACACCAGGGGGTTCATCTTGCCGTGGCTGCGCCCGTCCATCTTGTCAATGTATTTGATGGCCCGCCCTGCCCCCAGCACCACGCAGTTTTCCGGGTTGTCAAAGGTGACCACCGGGATTTTCGTCTTTTTGGAAAGCAGGGTGGAAAGGCCGTAGAGGTTAGCGGAACCTCCTGTAAGATAGATGCCGTCTGTAAAGATATCTGCCAGCAGCTCTGGCGGCGTTTCCTCCAAGGTAGCCTGCACTGTGCGGACAATGGAAATGGCAGGCTCTATAAGGGCTTCAATCATCTCGTCCGAGTTCATAATGGTGGTTTCCGGCAAGCCGTTCATGGCATTGCGGCCTTTGAGCACAAAGGTTTCCAGCCTTTTCCGGGGATAGGCGCAGCCAATAGCCCGTTTGGCCCCCTCTGCCATGCGATCCCCGATTACCAGATTGAACTTCCGGCGGACATATTTCACAATGGCGTCGTTGAAATCGTCTCCGGCAATGTGGGTGGAGTTTGCAATGGCGATGCCGTTTAAGGAGATAACCGCCATGTCTGTGGTGCCTTCCCCGATGTCCACGATCATGGTACCATGGGGGGCGGCAATGTCCACCCCCGCCCCGATAGCCGCCGCCACAGGCTCTTCGATCAGGCACACCTTGCGCACGCCGGCCGCGCCAATGGCGTCTACCACCGCCCGCTTTTCCACCTCGGTTACCCCGCAGGGGACGCTGACTACCACCCGGGGCATAAAGACCCGGCTGCTGCCCAGGCGCTTTAAATAATAGGTGATCAGGTGCTCTGCCAGGGAGAAATCGGAAATAACGCCGTTGCACAGGGGACGGGAGACAACAATGCGGTCTGAGGTGCGGCCCAGCATTTTATATGCCTCTGTGCCGATGGCAATGACTTCATCGGTGAGGGTATCCACGGCAATAATGGAAGGCTCGCTGAGCACAATGCCCTTGCCGTCTAAGTAAACCTTGAAATTAGAGGTGCCCAGATCGATGGCGATATCGGTTCCTATCATACTTCATTCTCATCCTTACTCTTCATTCGGGGGCGCCCCGCTGGAAAGCTTTATTATGTATTTCCCTGCCCCGCAGGCTGGAAAATGCATGGACAATTTTTCTCCGGTTCGGGGCGGCCCATTCCATTTGCACAATTTGCCTGTACTTATACAACATATAGTATACACCAAAGTTCCCGCTTTTTCAACAAGAATCTTTTGGCGGGATGTTCAGGGCCGGCTTTCCCGTTATTAAGCTTTTTCAGGGAAAGAGACGCGGCACTTTTTGAAGCTGCAGCGCTTGTTTTGGAGATGCCACTTGATATAAATAAAAACAACAAAAAATCTCTTGCCAAAAAGCGGAAAACCATGTAAAATGAGAACAAGCATCCAGATGCCATGTGCGGTGCCCGGATGTTGGGCAGTATACATAAATTAAAGGGAGGTTTTTCATATGATAGACGGGAAGGTTGCTGTAGCTGTTGTGGGCTGCGGCGGTATGGGCGGCGGCCATGCTGTGGCCATTTCCACTGGCAGCGGGCAGGCCCTTTGGATGACAGACGGCTCTAAAGGCCGGGAACTGGCCCCTGGCGATACAGATCTGAAAACCAAAATGGTGCTGGCAGGCACCTATGACGTAAAGGAAGAGCGCCAGGAGTGGGCCAGAAACCAGGGCTTCCATACGTATGACAGCTTCGAGCAGATTTTGGAGGATCCCCAGGTGGACGTGGTGCTGGTAGCCACACCGAATGACAGCCACAAGGATCTGTCCATCCGGGCTATGCAGGCAGGCAAAAACGTGCTGTGTGAAAAGCCCGTTATGATGAACAGCAAGGATCTGGAGGATGTGCTGGAGGTTGCCAAGGAGACTGGCAAGGTGTTTTATCCCCGGCAGAACCGCCGCTGGGACAAGGACTACCTGATTATGAAAAAGCTTTATGAGGAAAAGGCCTTGGGGGATATTTTCCACATCGAAAGCCGTTACCATGGCTCCCGGGGCATTCCCGGCGACTGGCGGGGCGTGAAGGCCCAGGGCGGCGGCATGATGTTTGACTGGGGCGTACACCTGCTGGATCGCCTAGTGATGATGATCCCGGAGAAAATCAAGACTGTATACGCCAAAATGACCCACGTCACCAATGACGAGGTAGACGATGGCTTCATCATGCAGATGACCTTTGAAAGCGGCTTGACTGCCACTGTGGAAGTGGGTACCTGCAACTTCATCACCCTGCCTCACTGGTATCTCTGCGGCACCAAGGGAACAGCGGAAATCAAGGATTTCCGGGATCCGGGCCACATGGTTATCCTGCGGAGCTGGGAGGACAAGGATGCCACGCCTATCCTCATGGGCGAGGGCCTTTCCAAAACCATGGCTCCCCGGAACGAGGACACCATGGACGATCTGCCCTTGCCAGACATCACCTATGATCGCAACCAGCTTTATTCCAATGTGTGCGACGTGGTGCAGGGCAAGGCCGAGCAGATTGTGAAAAACGAGGAAGCCCTCCGCATTCTGCGCCTGATGGAAGCGGCGCTGGAGTCTGACGCAAAGGGCGTTGCCGTACAGTTTGAATAAAATCTTTTGCTGCTCCAAAAGCCTCCGGGTTGTGACGAACCGGAGGCTTTTTTGCGCCTCTGCAGCTTGAGACAGGTAGACATAATTTTTGCGCATATTTCTCCATACTTCTTGACAGGCATATGAGAACCATGATACACTAAATTTACAACATAGTGGGCAATTATTTATACAATAATTCCTTAAACCGAATCAAACGACGCCTGTTAAAGGTGCCGGAAGCCGCCATTTTTTCTTTATGGAATCGTTTAACCCCACTGTACAAAATGTATGATGGAGACGGGATGATATGGAAGGAGGATTTATCTGTGAAAAAAGTATGTATGGCCTTGCTGGTAAGTGTATTCGCCGTTGTTTTTGCAGCAACAGCCTATGCTGCTGATACGCAGAAAGAGCAGGCATATGAGGCGGAAAGCGATAAGATTTATCAAGCCACTTCTCAACGCGTCCGTGCCTATCTGGCAGAGGAGGCAGGTGTTTCTAAAGAGCGGGCTGGCGCGGTGAAACTCAGAGGGGCACAGTGTCAGGAAATCGGCCGCGCCATTGACCAGATTATGCGGGAAGAGTATGAAAAGGCGGGCTGGACAGAGGTTATATCTGGCGCCAGAACTGCCCAGGAGGTATATGAAATTGTATCTCAGGATGTAGACGAGAGAGCGGTTAAACTGGCCTATATGGATTTAGATAATACGCCGGCTGAGCTGCACGACTATATCCTTTCTGCCCGCCGGGAAATTATCTACCGGTTTTCCTGGTCTGCCGACTACGTTGCAGGAGAGCTTGGCTATGGAAGCGCGGAAAATCCGGATGACCGCACCTTTGAGATTTCTCCCAGGTTCAGCGATCTGTTCCCCGGCTGGTATGAGCCAGAGCTGGAATTGGAACTGCCGGACTGGAAGGATGCGCCGAACCCTAGTGTGGATACTGCGGGAAAAGGGCCTCTGGCTGCTGCACTGGTTTCTTCGCTGTCTGAGTCAGCCAGGCTTCATCAGTGTTTGTATAGAGGGTAAACTGCAATATGTATTTATAGGAAGCTGGCGGCTTCCAGAAATCTAACCTGTGCATTTCTGTACAGAAGGCCCTTGCTGCGGCAGCCCTTAAACGGGCGCTGCAGCAAGGGCTTTTTTATAATACAGATTCTTTTTCTCCTACAGGCGATGCCGCTTAAAGCGACAGCCATGAATTGTGCGGTATTGCCTGTAGACAGCCCTCCTAAAACATGGTAGAATAAGGCTGAAAAGACCATGGTCCGGCGGTTCTGAAAAGCGGAAAAAGTCTGCGGCGTGCCTGGGCCGGGGGAGAGAGGGACTACAATAATACGAAAGAAAAGAGGGAGACGCTATGAAGCTGGAAGACAGAGTCCTGCTGCCGGAGGAGGGTTTTTACAAAGCGAACCTCCATTGCCACACCACTATTTCCGATGGAGAACTGACGCCTGAGGAGATTAAGGCGGCCTATAAGGGCCAGGGGTATTCCATTGTGGCCTTCACAGACCACGAGCAGTATCGCTGGCACAAGGAGCTGGACGATGAAAACTTTCTGGCTCTGGCAGCTTATGAGACAGAGATGTGCGGCTTTGAAACCGGCCCTGGCTGCTGGCCGGATTTGAAAACCTATCACTTGAACCTGTTCGACACAGATCCCACGGAAAAGCAGGAGATAAAGGCCCAAAGCCTGCGCCCGCCCCGGCGGTATGGGGATATGGCTTCCCTGAATGAGTACGTCGCCGCCATGAACGAGCTGGGGTTTTTAGTCTGCTATAACCATCCTTACTGGTCGCTGCAAACCTACGAGGACTATAAGGATCTCCGGGGCCTATTTGCCATGGAGATTTATAATTACGGCTGCGAGCATGACGGGCTGTACGGATTCCATCCCCAGTCTTATGACGAGATGCTCCGCTCCGGGCAGAAGCTTTTTGCCCTGGCTACAGACGATAATCATGACCGCGTGCCCTTTACAAATCCGCTTAACGATTCCTTTGGGGGCTTTGTGATGATAGCCGCTGAAAAGCTTACCTATAAAAGCGTAATCCGGGCGCTGCGGGCAGGACGGTTCTACTGGTCTATGGGGCCAGAGCTGAAAGGGGTTTCCATTCAGGACGGCGTGCTGCGGGTGAAAACCTCCCCTGTAGAAAAAATATTCGCCATCCAGAAGGGCCGGGACTGCTACAAGCAGTTAGCCCCCCGGGGTGAAACCATTACAGACGCGGAGTTCCCCCTCACAGGCAAGGAAGGCTGGCTGCGTATAGAGGTGCGTGACGGAAAAGGCCTGTATGCAGGGACAAACGCCTATTTTGTAGAAGATCTGTAAAGGCCTGCCCAGCGCCTTAGAAAGTCTGTAAAACGGAAAGGAACAGCGGCGTGCTGTAAAGCAGCACGCCGCTGTTCCTTTTTTAATAAGCGCCTAAAGCCTGTTATTTCTTGCTGAAAACAATCATATTGGTAAGCTTGCGGCCCGGGCTTGCAAGCCAGGATCCGTTTACATACAGGGTGGAGGAACCGCCGCCGTCCAGGTTCATGGCAGTCTCGCAGCCAAGGGCTGCCATCACCTTGGAAAGGGCGCCCAGGGTGCAGGTGCAGCTGACAATCACCACAGTGCCGTCGGTTTTTACGCCAAGAGCCATCCGGGCCCGGGAGCCGCCTGTGAAGCTGGTGTCCAAAAAGCCTTCGTTTTTGTAGGTGGTGGCGTTGCCGTATGCCTTGCCGTTTTTCACAACCGTAGGCCCGGCGCTGAGGGAGGTCTGGATGTCCTGGACGGCAGAGCCTTCATAGGCCACATCCACCCGCAGGGTGTCGCCGGGCTTGGCATCGGTGAAAAGCTTTTCCTCCACCTGGCGTTCGGCCCTCTCTATCAGCAGGAAGCCGCTGCTGGGGATGGGCACATTGCTGGCGTTGCTGTAAACATTGGTAACCTTTCCGTTCCCGTCTACAGCCAGGCCGCGGAAAATCTTGCCGTCCAGGACGCTTTTGCCAAAGGCCCGGGTATAGATCATTCGGGTGGCGTCCGGGGCACGCACAGGCCGGTTCGTGCTCACCCTATCAAAGGAAGCGTATTTTTTTCCGTTTTTTTCCAGGGTGACAGTCTGGTTGATCGTCATAAACTGGATGGATGCCTTGCCGTTTTTGTCCACCACAAAGGCGGGCTTGGGATCCACTGGATTATTGTACACCCGCACTACCTTGCCGCCGCTGACAATGCCGCTGGAGGTACTGAGGTCACTTCCGGAATTGAAGTCGGCGCCGTTTACAGCTACATAGCCGTTGTTGTTCTTGATGATATTGGAAGCAGTGTCATTTTTATAGAACTGGTTCCCCGCCAGCACAGCCTTGGCGGCATATCCCTTAGAGGGGTCAAGCTCCACGCCCCGCACAGACACGCCTGCCACCGTTTTCCTGAAGGTGACGGGGGCCTTAAACACCGGCTCCGGAGGCTTGGGAGGCTCGGGAGGCTCGGGAATCTGATCGCCCTCAAAGGGAGCAATATCTGCCAGGCGGCACAGCATGGCGGCGGCCTGGTGCCGGGACGCCTTGCTGCCGGGGGCGAAGGTGCCGTCCGTATTGCCGTTTATAATACCGGCCTTCTGGCAGGCGGCTACGTCCTCTCTGGCCCAACTGGCGATTTTATCCTGATCCTTAAAAGTTATAAGGGGTTTTTTCTCGGTCAAATCTATCTTGTCAGGATAGGCCTTGGCAGCCCGCACCATAAAAGCGGCGGCTTCCTGGCGGGTTACAGGCCCGTTGGGGTCAAACCTCCCGTCGCTGCCGTTGGCAATGCCATGCTGGGCGGCCCAGTTTACATAAGGGTCATACCACTGGCTGGAAGGCACGTCGGTAAACAGGTTCATGCCCTTATACTGGTCAATTTCGCTTTGGGGCACAAGGGAGGCTGCCAGCATTTTGACAAACTCCGCCCGGCTTACAGAAATATTAGGCGCAAAGGTGGTGTCGCTGGTGCCTTTGATAATGCCCTTGTCTGCCATGGCATACACATAGCCGGCATACCACTCTTTCTTGGGAATATCATGGAACACGCGGCCCGCAGCGGAAGCCGTAGCGACGGGCAGGGCGCTGGCCATAAGGATACAGGCCAGCAGGAAGGAACAAACTCTCTTTTTCAAAAATCTTCATCCTTTCTTCCGCCCCGGTGTAAAAAGGGGCAGTCTCTTTATGTAATAAGGCTTTGGGGCAGGGATATGCCCCGGGGCCTGATTTATTGCACCAGCCCCACTGCCACATCGTTGACATTGGTGCCGGTAGGCCCGGTCATCAGCAGGCCCCCGCATTTTTGCAGGGCGTGATAGGCATCGTTGTCCCGCAGCACAGAGGGGATATCCACTCCGGCTTTTTCCAGTGCCGCCGCAGTGCCGCCGTCTGCATAGCCTCCGGCAGCGTCTGTAGGCCCGTCGGTGCCGTCGCTGCCTAGGGAGAACACCGCCGCGTGAGGCAGTCCCGCGATAAGGGGAGCCGCCGCCAGGGCCAGCTCCTGGTTGCGCCCTCCCAGGCCCTTTCCGGTGAGATGCACCACTGTTTCGCCTCCGGCGATAAAGGCCGTTGGCCTGCCCTGCCCGGCATGGGTTTTCAAAATGCTGCCCAGGAAACTGCCTGCCTCCCGGGCCTCGCAGCACAGCCGGTCTGTGAGGATAACCGGGGCATACCCCAGCTTTTCGCATTCCGCCGCGGCATGGGCGCACAGCTCCCGCACGCTGCCGGTAATCCGGGTTTCCACATTTTCCAGGAACTTGGGGGTTTCCTCCTCCAACAGGGCCAAAGCCTTGGGAGAAAGGCGCAGGCCATACCTTTTTACAATCTCCAAAGCCTCCTCCCGGGTGCTGGAATCCGGGTAGGCAGGGCCGCTGGCAATCATGTCCAGGGGATCCCCGATAATGTCGCTGAGCACAATGCTGAACACCCGGGCCGGGGCGCAGTGCAGGGCAAACCGCCCGCCCTTTACCCCGGACAGCCGCTTGCGCAGGGTGTTCATCTCCACAATGCCCGCGCCGCTTGCCAGAAGCTGGTTTGTGATATCCTGCAGCTCCCCGCCGGGGATGAGGGGCTTTTCAAACAGGGCGCTGCCCCCGCCGGAAAGCAGGAACAGCACCGTATCCTGCTCTGAAAGCCCGGCTGTCAGCTCCAGCGCCCGCCGTGTGGCGGCAAAGCTGTTTTCATCCGGCACCGGGTGCCCGCCTTCCAGGCATTCCACCCCAGGAATATCTCCCAGCACGTGCCCGTATTTTGTGACCACCACGCCGCCGTCCACCCGGCCCAAAGCGTCCGCAGCGGCTTTGGCCATCTGCCAGGCCGCCTTGCCTGCGGCCACCAGCAGGGTTTTGCCACCCCTGGGCCTGAAATCCCCCAAAGCCCGCCTTACAGCCTCGTCCGGCAGCACTGCCCGCAGGCTTCCTTGGATAATCTGCTGCGCGTTTTGAAACAGGGAACTGTCCATTTGCCTCCCGTCCTTTCCCGGGCGTATACCCCGCCCATCCTAAATGATTTAGGACAATTATACCACAACCATTGCCCTATGGCAAGATTTCACAAAAACCCTCTTGCAATGGGCCGGGGAAATTGGTATTATTAAGAAAAGTCTTAGGGCAGCGCCGCTGGCGCCTTATACTGCTTAGCATGATGCGGTATCGCCTTAACTATTTTCTTTTGTGGAGGTTTTACCATGCTTTTAATTAAGAACGGGCTTATCAGGCCCATTGATGGGGAAGACATCCCCGGCGGACAGGTTTTAATTGACAACGGCAAAATCCTGGCAGTGGGCAAGACAGTGGAAGCACCTGCCGGCGCGGAAATCCTTGACGCTTCCGGGTGCCTAGTGGCCCCGGGCTTTGTGGAGGGCCACTGCCACATCGGCTTGGACGAAGAAGCCATCGGCTTTGAAGGGGCGGACTACAACGAAAGCACCGACCCGGTCACCCCCCACATGCGGGGTATCGACGGCCTGAATCCCATGGACGAGGCTCTTTTCGATGCCTACAGCCACGGGGTGACCACCGCCGTCACCGGCCCCGGCAGCGCTAACGTGGTGGGGGGCACTTTCCTGGCTGTGAAGCTTTGCGGCAGGCGGGTGGACGACATGGTGGTGAAGAACCCTGTAGCCATGAAAATAGCCTTTGGGGAAAACCCCAAGCGCTGCTATGGCGGAAACAACAAAAAAGCCCCCATCACCCGTATGGGCACTGCCGCCTTGCTGCGGGAAACCCTGCAAAAGGCGCAGAACTATAAGGAAGCCTTGGATGCCTGGGAGAAGGATCCCAAAGAAAACAAGAAGCCGGACTTTGATATGAAGCTCCATGCCATGCTGCCGGTAATGCGGGGGGAGATTCCCCTGAAAAGCCACGCCCACCGGGCAGACGATATCTTCACCTCCCTGCGCATAGCAAAGGAATTCGGGGTGGGTATCACTCTGGATCACTGCACCGAGGGCCATCTCATTGCCGAAGAGCTGGCGGCAGAGCAGCGCCCCTGCCTGGTGGGGCCAACTTTTGGCAGCAAGAGCAAGTTCGAGCTGAAAAACAAGTGCTGGGACACCCCCAGGGCCTTGGTGGAGAAGGGATTGAAGGTTGCCATCATCACCGACGCCCCGGTTATCCCCCTGAAATACCTGCCCCTGTGCGCGGGCCTTGCCATGGAAGCCGGGCTGGAGGAAAAGGAAGCCTGGAAGGCTGTCACCCTGAACCCGGCGGAAATTACAGGTATCGCCCACCGGGTAGGGAGCCTGACCCCCGGCAAGGACGCGGACGTGGTCATTTACAAAGGGGATCCCTTAAAGGACATGCAGTGCAAAACCCTTGTCACCATTATCGACGGAAAAATCGTGTACAAGGCCTGACGTTCTTTTATGGAAACAAAAAAGCTTATAGCGCCCCGGGACGGGCTGCTTCTGCTGGGACTGCTTCTCCTTGCCAGCATCCTTTTCCTGGTGCTGGGAAACCGGCCCCAGGGGGCTGCCGCCATAGTAGAACGGGACGGAGAAATCCTCTGCCGGCAGGAATTGTCTGCCCTTGCAGCCCCTATGGAGCTGGAGTTTGAGGGGGAGGGGGGGCACCGGGCCACCCTGCGGATTTCGCCGGAGGGCGGGTGTTTTCTTGCGTCCACCTGCCCTGATCAAACCTGCGTGCGCACCGGGGTTATCTCCCGTGCCGGAGAAACAGCCCTTTGCCTGCCTGCCCGGCTGGTGCTCCGGCTGGAAGGGGCAGCGGGAGAGGCAGACGCGGAAACCTATTAAAGGAGACGGTGGTGTGAAAAACAGTCGAGACAGGGGGGGCGCAGCGGTTTTTACGAAGCAGAAAGTTGCCCGGGTGGCCTTTACGGGCATATTGGGGGCCTTGGCCCTGTCCCTTTCCTTTCTGGAAAGTCTGCTGCCCCCTTTGCCTATGCTGCCTCCGGGCGCAAAGCTGGGGCTGTCCAATATTGCCGCCATGTACGCTGCTGGCAGCATGGGCCTGCCCTGCGCCCTGTTCCTGGCTGTGCTCAAAGGCGGGTTTGCCTTTTTGGGCAGGGGGCTTGCCGCCGGGGCCATGAGCCTGTCCGGCGGCCTGCTTAGCACCCTGGCGGCCTGCTTCCTTTTGCGCCGCACCAGGTGCTCCCTGATGGGGGTGGGGGTTTCAGGGGCGCTTACCCATAATGCCGCCCAGTTGGGAACAGCATGGCTGCTCACCTCCCAGGCAGTCCTGTCCTATGTGCCCGGCCTGATTCTCTTTGGAACCCTTACCGGGCTTTTAACGGGCCTGGCCTTAAAGCTTGTCCTGCCGCCCCTGAAAAAGCTGGGAACAGGGCTGGGGGTCTGGCTGTAAGAAGCTGGAAAAAGTTTGGCCCAGACACTTGACAACCTGGACGCTTTGTGCTATACTGCAAGACAAGAAATAAATACTTGCAAAACCGATGAGCAGGAGTAGTACCGTTTAGCAGAATGCGTTTCAAGAGAGTCCCGGCAGGTGGAAGCGGGGCAGCGCAGGCAGGCGGGAATGGACCTGTGAGGGCCTGCCCGAAGAAAGTTTTCTTTCCTTAGGGGGGACGGAAGTCTGCCGTTATAAAGGATAGCGTATGGAAGTACGCGAAAGAGGTGCGTCCCCCAAAGGGATGAATTTAGGTGGTACCGCAGATGCAAGCGCATTTGTCCTAAGAGATTTAGGATGAATGCGCTTTTTGGTTTTACGGAAAACCCTGCCTTTTGCAGGATTTCCTATGCGGTTATGCAAAATCTTGCGGAATTCCCGCAGGTTTTTATATAGATAAATTCAGGAAAGGAAGAGAGACAATGGAACAGAAAATCCCTTACAAGATCTTTTTAGACGAAAGCGAGATGCCCAAGGCCTGGTACAACCTGCGGGCAGACATGAAGAATAAGCCTGCCCCCCTGCTGAATCCCGGTACCTTGCAGCCCGTCACATTTGAGGAGCTTACTCCGGTTTTCTGTGACGATCTGGTGCGCCAGGAGCTGGACACAGACACCCGCTTCTTTGAAATCCCGGAGGAAATCCGGCAGTTTTACAAGATGTACCGGCCGTCCCCACTGGTGAGGGCCTATTTCCTGGAGAAGGCCCTAGATACCCCTGCCAAAATCTATTATAAATTCGAGGGGAACAACACCTCCGGCTCCCATAAGCTGAACTCTGCCATTGCCCAGGCCTATTACGCCAAAAAGCAGGGCCTTAAGGGCGTTACCACAGAGACAGGGGCCGGGCAGTGGGGCACAGCCCTTTCCATGGCCTGCTCTTATTTTGATTTGGACTGCAAGGTGTACATGGTAAAAGTTTCCTACGAGCAGAAGCCCTTCCGCCGGGAAGTTATGCGCACCTATGGCGCTTCTGTAACCCCTTCCCCTTCGGAAGAAACGGCAGTGGGCCGGCGGATCCTGGAAGAGCATCCCGGCACTTCCGGCAGCCTGGGCTGCGCCATTAGCGAGGCTGTAGAGGTGGCGACCTCCACGCCGGGTTACCGCTATGTGCTGGGCTCTGTGCTCAACCAGGTGCTCTTGCACCAGTCCATTATTGGCCTGGAAGCAAAGGCGGCCCTGGAGAAGTACCATATCAAGCCCGATGTCATCATCGGCTGCGCCGGAGGCGGCTCCAACCTGGGCGGGCTTATCTCTCCCTTTATGGGCGAAAAAATCCAGGGCAAGGCCGATTACCGTTTTATCGCGGTGGAGCCTGCTTCCTGCCCCTCCCTCACCCGGGGCAGATACGCCTATGATTTCTGCGACACAGGCATGATGTGCCCCCTCTCTAAGATGTATACCCTTGGTTCCGGCTTCATTCCTTCCGCCAACCACGCCGGGGGCCTGCGGTATCATGGCATGAGTTCTGTGCTGTCCCAGCTCTATGATGACGGCCTGATGGAGGCTGTGTCTGTAGAGCAGACCGCCGTGTTTGAGGCCGCCAAGCTGTTCGCCAGGGTGGAGGGCACCCTGCCAGCGCCGGAGTCCAGCCATGCCATCCGGGCGGCTATAGACGAGGCTGTTAAATGCCGGGAAACCGGGGAGGAAAAGACGATTCTCTTTGGCCTGACAGGCACTGGGTATTTTGATATGACCGCCTATCAGAAGTTTAATGACGGCGTTATGGGCGACTATATTCCCACAGATGAGGAAATTGCAGAAAGCCTTGCAAAGCTTCCCAAGGTTGACTGAGGTGCATAAGCATAATAGTGAAAGGCCCTGTCTGCGTCCAGCAGGCAGGGCCTTTTACTATCACTATTAAGATTATTTCATGGTTACATATTTATGGAGCGTCTCCCGCACAGCGCCCGGGCCTGCGTACAGTTCCGCTGTCATGGATTCTATCCGCTCTCCCAGCCCCGCAGCGTAGAGATCCACTCCGAACACGTCCGCCCGGCTGAACAGCGCTTTCAGGCAGGACATGTCCTGCTGTCCCTTTTTCACTTCCAGCGGGGCAACAATGGCCTGCAGTTCCTCCAGCAGGGGATCCGGGGAGGGGGTAAAGGGCGCGCCCGTATCGTCCACGCCCTTGATGTACCGGGCATAGCCTGCCAGCACCAGGGGGATCAGCAGCAGGCTGTCCAGGGAAAGCCCTTGGGCCTGATAGGCCTTGATGGTTTCCCCAAAGCGGACAGGAAGCTTCTGGGAGGTGTCAGTAGCAATGCGCTGGGGCGCGTCGGGCATGAAGGGGTTGGGCAGGCGGCGGGTGAGCACTGCGTCTATAAAGTCTGCGGGCTTTAGCACCCCTGGATCCACCACCACAGGCATGGCCTCCTGATAGCCCAGCTTGGTAACAAGGCCCCGGATGTCCTCATCCTGCATTTCAGCGGAGATCAGCTCGTATCCCAGCATACAGCCAAAAATGGACATGGCGGTGTGCAGAGGGTTCAGGCAGGTGCAAACCTTCATTTTTTCCACCTTATCCACAGTGCCCCTGTCTGTAAAGAGCACGCCTCCCAGTTCCAGCGGTGGGCGGCCGTTAAGGAAGCTGTCCTCTATCACCAGATACTCCGTCTCCTCCGCGTTGACAAAAGCGGCGGTATAGGTGTTCTTTTCCGTCAGGATTGTCCCGCTGTCTGCAAAGCCCTGGGCTTCCAGCATTTCACGCACTTTCCCGTCAGGCCGGGGAGTGATTTTATCAATCATGCTCCAGGGGCAGGAAACCTTGCTTTCATCCTGCAAGTAGGACAGGAAAGCCTCCGGCACCAGCCCTGCCTGCACCCAGGCTTTGCCATAGGCCAGCAGGGCCTCCCGCAGCTTGTCCCCGTTATGGGAGCAGTTGTCCATGCTTTGCAAGGTAATAGGGCAGGCCCCGGCGCGGTAGCGCTCTAAAAGAAGCAGAGCGGCCTTTCCCATCAGTGCTTCCGGGGCCAGACCCCGCTGCAGGTCGGCAGGGGAGAGGGCATAGCCCTTTTCCGTAATGGTAAAGCTTACCATCTGCAGGGAGGGGGCGCGGAAGATTTCTATAAGCCTCTCCCAGTCCTGGGGGAACTGAGGGGAGGCCTTCAGGCTCTCCGTAACGGAAGCCACCACCTGTTTTTCCATGGAACCGTCCGCCTTCAGCACCACCAGCAGGCTCAGATTGTCAAAAGGGCGGTAAGCCCGGTCGATAATTTCATAGTCAAAGCCCTCCGCCACAATCACGCCTTTGTCATACTGCCCAGCGTCCAGCAGCCGCTGCAGCACTGCGGCGGGAAAAGCCCGGAAAATATTGCCCGCCCCGAAGTGCAGCCAGGCAGGCTCTTTCCTGGTGTTCTCCCGAACCCTTTCCAGGTTAAACCTGGGCAGGGCAATGCCGGCCTGTTCCCAGGGGGCCTTGTCCCGTATGCCGTCAAAATGCAGTTTCATGCGCTTTCCCTCCCAAAATCAGCAGAAAATAATGTCTATCTGGATTTTATCATGTTTTCACTGCCTTGTAAAGACGGCCTGCTGGTAATGGGTTTATCATTTCGCCTGTAAACAAACCCAACTGTGCATAAAACATGCCAGGAAAATCATAATTTTTATATTGACAAATGCTTTTAAGTGGAGTATACTACAAACAGACAGATGCACAACTGTTTCATTTGGTGTGGACAGGTATTTGTGAAGTTCTGCTTAAAACAGGTTGAAAGGAGGTGGATGTATCAAAAGGATAGTGCTGACCAAGCGCGAAGATGAGCTGATGAACTTTCTGTGGGACGCTGGAAAGCCGCTTTTAGTGGAAGAAATGCTGAACACAGGCGGGGAACATGCCTGGAATGAGACATATCTTCGTGCCATGTTGAAATCTTTGGAAAAGAAGGGCGCTGTAGAGTGCTGCGGGTTCCTGTTGCGCAGCAAGCTGTATGCCCGGCAGTTCAAGCCGAAAATTTCCAAAGAGGAGTTCTATATGCAGCTTGCCCTTGACAGAGGCGCAAAGGCGGAAACGCTGTTCCAGGTTGCAGCGGCTGCGGTTATGAAAAGCGGGAATGAAAACCCAGACAAAGTCAAGCAAAGGCTGGAGGAGATCCTGGAAAAGGAGATCCGGGAAAATGTTAGAACAGGGACTGACGGAGAGAAATGAACATAGAAGTAAGTTTTTTCTCAGTATGTATGGGGATTCTTTTTAGTTCATTTTTTATCGTTGCTGTCCATTTGTTGCGGAATAATAAGGCTTTTTTGAAGGGCTTTGGCGTTATTACAGTGCTGGTGCTGCACGTACTGTCTCTTTGCAGAATGTTGTTGCCTGCAGATTTCCCGTTTACTGAACCCATTCGTGTGGAAAAGATATATAATGACATATATTTGTTTCTCGCGAAGTCCTGTGGAAGCATAGCTGGCAGAGAGTTTAGCATTCTGGATATTCTTCTATGGATATGGTTCTTTGTAAGCGGAGTCTGTCTTGTCTACTGGATGTTTTCTTATTGCAGAAACATGCATCATTTTGGCAGATTTCGGAATAACCGTAACCTGCTGGGCGAGGAGATTCTAAAAGTAGTGCAGAAAGAAACAGGCCGGAAAATGAAAATCCATTTGATGGTTTATCCCACTTTGGATGGCCCGAAGAGTATTGGCTTGTTTAAGAAAATAATTCTTTTACCTGCTAAGGATTACTCAAATGAAGAGTTGTTTTCCGTACTTGTACATGAATACGCACATTTTCTTAACCATGATTTATGGATAAAGTTTCTTGCGAAGCTGTTCCAATGCCTTTTCTGGTGGAATCCCTTAATAATTTTGTTACAGCACGACTTAAGCCAGATACTAGAAATCAAATGCGATTTCACGGTTAGGCAAGTGTTTTCAAAATTCAAGAAGACGGCATACATGCAGACGCTTATTCGGGTTTATGAAGATGAGAGTAAGCCTAAAGAAAATACGCACAAAGGGATAATTGTCCGCATACTTTCTTTTTTCTCCCTTAAATTGTTTCATGGCAAGTTTAAAAACTTGTGGCGGCCTTTTTGGAAGCGCGAGAAGCCGCCAGAGAAAACGGAAATTTATGAACGATTCGATATGCTGAGCAATCCTGGAAAGCCTGTAACACTTTTCGCGCAAATTCTTTTCTATATTCTTTGTGCGATAGTAATTGTGTGGTCATATTCATTTGTTTTTCAGCCGTTTTATGAACCGCCTAGAGAGGATATATACACGGATAATTTGACTTCTGTAGCTGCTGTTTTTAATGGATATATATTAAAACATAAAGATGGTACATTTTCAGTAGTAGAGGCAGATGGTTCAACATATGAAATTATGCAAGACACAGTTGATGTGTTTAAAAAATTAGGATATGCAATCAAGGAGGAGCAGTAGACTGTGGATGGTATTATGCCTTTAAGAGATGAGATCTTAATTTATACAAGGGTTTATAATGGTAAATTCCAATATCGTCGTTGGAATGCAACACGTAATTATTGGGTAGATCCATATTGGATTGATGGTTGATTATTTGCAATATAGAAAATTCACTGCATGAAGCAGTTTCAGGCGGGATACCTTCCGGTAACCCGCCTGCTTTCTGTTTTAATCCTATTATAATGTAAAATAATAGGGATCTATTTCATCCCATGGCTCTGGTTGTTCCCGCATGTCCGCCAGATTGATTACAGGCACGCCTTGCTGCTGGGCGTATTTCACCGTATAGGCAGTGCCGCCGCTGGCTTTGCCTGGCTGTAAGTAACACATGCAATACCCGCTGTGATCCACCATATACCGATTGCGTTGAAACATGCAAGAATGGGTATAGTGTTCGGAAACATAAATGACCTGATCGGCCTGTTCGAGAATTTTATAGTATATCTCAGAGTTTTTCTGGCTCCAGCGGGCATTTTGTTCACGACAGGGCAGTGCCAGAATCAGTTTGAGGTGCGGGAATTGTTTCTCTCTGGCCCATAAAACCGCCTGGGCGGCCATGGTGTCAAACCCCAGGGCACCACCAGCCATAAAGGCTTTAACCCCTTTCCTGGCCGCTAGGGAGGTGATTTCGCTCTGGAGTTTTTGCCGCAGAAGCGTGAGATGTCCACTTTCTATACGTCTATGCCCTGTGAAACAGCAGCATTCTTCCCGGTTGATATTCATAAACATCCCCTTACGCAGCAAAATAAAAAAGCAGCCCGCCCGACCGTATTGTGCATCTCAATAACCTGCTACAGAAAAAGCAGGTGGGTGCCCTCCCATTTGGTTCTCGCTCCCTTCGTCCAGCAACGGTCAACGCCGCGCCGGGAGGTCTGCAATCCGCAAGCGGAGACAAGGCTCCCAATATGAGGAGTGTAGGGTTATATGTGCACAGTCCGCGAATCGGGCAGGCTGTTTTACACAAAAGCCAGCCTGCCGCGCCCAAAGGCGCAGTATTCAATTTCGTGAAAAGATTTTATTCGTCCTCAGGCTCGTCGAAATAGGCTTCATTAAAGCGGGTTTCAAAAATGTCTGCCAGCTTATCCAGCAGCTCGTCATCATCAACTTCCTGAAGCTGTTCCTCGCCGTCCTCTTCGACAACCTCAAAGATGTAGTAGGTTTCCGCGTCAGAGGAGATGTCCTCCGGATCCTGCTGGGTGGGAACCAGCGCCATATAGTGACCGTCATCGTTATCTAGCTCGTCGATGATTTCGAATTCATGCTCCTGCCCTTCATCGTCGATTAGGGTAATCAGGTCGGCCTCATAACCGTTATCCATAAGCAGTTTGCGCTCCTTTCCGAAAGCATGATGAGCTTTCTCTGAAACACATTGTACATAAAAATGGGGCTAAAGTCAAGAGCGAATCGGCAAAAACCACCGGATATCCGTTTTTTTCACGAGGCTTTCACCTCTTTCCGCTTCTATAGCCTGCCCGTTTCCCTGCCCTTTAATGCCCGCAAAGTAATCATATGCCGCAGGCTTGTAAAAAACGCAAAGATTTTTTCAAAAAAGTTTAAAAAACCTATTGACAAGCTCCTGGTTTAGTAGTATACTATAGCCAGAGACAAGGGAATAAGAAAAACTAAAGTCTCAAAGGCGCATTCGCAAACCGGAAGTAGGCAAGGCAAAAGCTAAGCATGAAAACGGTGAGGAGAGAGTAAAAAGAACTGCAAAGCCTGATTTGACAAAGAAAAAATAGCTGCAACCAAAGCTAAAAAGGCAGACAGGTTTTAGTAAACAGAAAAAGTAACTGCAAAGGAGCAGCGAAGGGATTTTCTGAACAGCAAGCAGTTCTGGAAGAGGAGACAATGCGAAGCGCGAAAATCATGAAAGAAAGGCGGGTGAGTCCGATGGATACAGTTGAATCACAGCACCAGGTCTGCGGACTCATAGTCCGCAGATAATAAAAAATCGGGAGAAACGAGAAAACTGAAAGAGGGGTACACCCACTGAAGCATTCTCAAGCATGTAAAAGGCCAATAAAGCACGGGACTGCTTAACAACGTCTGGTTATAAGCTTCTTTAAGCGGATAATTTACATAAACATAAAGATAGACGGAAGGCATTAAGCGGCAATGATGTGCTGGAAAAAGAAAGAGGTACACTTCCGGTGTACAGTTTCAAAAGTTGGCGGATTGACTAAACAATGTGTCACAGGAAGTTTCCTTAAATAAAAGAGGAAACCTTAATCGGAAAATATTAAGCGCTGTGATGAATGTTGTGATAGAAATCGCATGAGAGACTATATCGAATTGCTAACACAATAAACAGGGATTCGGTTTTAACAGTTCACTCATACGTTAATCTCTCGTAATGAGAGGGGCTTTCAAGGAGCACTTGGAAGCCCCTTTTTGATATTGTGCCATGCATATCCATTTGTAAGATACATTTATAACAAGCCTTGCCTGAGAATTGATGAATTTCCATTTTCAAGTGCGTTCAATAGAGAAGCCCCCCGGTTTTACCGGGGGGCTTCTCTATACATCAAGAAACTTGCAGACAGTTTCTGAAAGGCTGTTTTCCCAAAGAACTAAGATAGAGGCTTATCCTTACGCCAGGAAATTCATAAGCATCTGGGCCACTTCGGCCCGGGTAGCAGTTCCAGTAGGATCCAGGCGGTTGTTCCCTTTGCCTCGAACAATCCCGTTCTGCACAGCCCAGCGCAGGGCAGGCAGGGCATATTCGCTGGCCTTGCCTGCGTCAGTGAAAGAGGAGAGAGCGCTTTTCTTGGCCTTTGGTTCCCCGGCATACCGCCAGAGAATAGTGGCAAGCTGCTCCCTGGTAACAGAATCGTTAGGGCCAAAGTGGGTTCCGTCATATCCCATTACATAGCCCTTCTGGGCCGCCCAGTTGACAGCGTTTGCATACCATTCCTTGGCAGGTACGTCAGTGAAAGAGCTGCCGCCGCTCACCCAAGGCCTGCCCTCCTTGTTGTAGAGGATTTGCGCCAACTGCGCCCGGGAAAGCTTCTGGTTGGGGGAAAAGACAGTTTTGCTGTCTCCCTGCATCAGGCCGTTCAGTTCTGCAAATTCCACAGCCCCATAGAACCAGTCGCCTTTACGCACGTCGTTAAAGGGATTTTTCCATTGGATAGCGGAGTCAAAGCCCACAAAATAGAGGGAGAAATGGCTTGTGGTATAAGTGGCGGCTTTTTCCACCTGGCTGTACCGGGTCGGGCAGGCCGAGGCTTTCCCTTTCTCGTCCAGATAGTATACAGTGATGCCCGCAGCCGACTGCCCCGGCTTTAAGGTGTAGGGCAGGGAAACCGTGGCTTTGCCTTTGCCGAAATCGGTAATGGCGGCATTGCCCTGAAGGCTTAAATCAAAAGCAGGAGCTGTGCCGATGGACTCCAGTTGCCCAGGCGTTAAATCATGCCGATCTTTTGCAAGAATTTTCAGCGTCACCTTGCTGCCTGCCTGCTTCTGAATGGAAGCCAGCGCGGCGGCATCAAAGGAGACGGAGCCTGTGGAGAGCTTCAAAGACAGCCCCTCCACATCGTTGCCCTGGGCCTGGGCCGCGGCGGCAATTTCCCCAATAGCAGCGCCGGGCAGCTCTACTGTGTCAATCTCCTGCTCCAGGCCGGAGAAATCAATCAGCACCATGCCGGTGTCCACCTTTTCCCCAATCACGCTGCCAAGCTGGGTGGTATCAATGGTGCTCACCACAGCGGTGGAATCTTTTATGCTGGCCACAACCTCCACCGTTTTTTCCTCGCCGGAAACCGGGATTTTCACCTCCACAGGCGGAACAGGCACCTCTTCCACCTCGCCGAAGGCCAGCACCTTCACAACGGCATAGCTCCCAGCCTCAAACTTATCAGTTTCCTTCACACGCACGTAATAGGTTCCGGCGGGAAGCCCGGTAATGGTGTTGCCGGTGCAGTCCTTAGCGTTTGTAAAACCACTGTTTGTAGCGTATTCCATTTTATCCGTAGTGCCGCTGATTTGCCCGTCCCTGCCGTCCTTCTTGGTGGGGGAAGTAGCTTTCAGCCCGGTGGGCGCCGCAGGGGCCGCGCCCTTGCCAATGCTCCATTTTATTTCTTTTGCATCGGTGGCGCCGTCTGCCCACTGGTATTTTGTAGTATTCTGTAGGGCTGCAGTCGCGGTATACTCGCCTATCTCTGTAGCTGTGTTGCCGACCAGGGTATACCCCGTTCCTGCTTCCACGCCTGTCAGTTCTTCCCCCGTATATTTCAGCCCGGTTTTGGCAACAGGGATAGCGATGGAGGTAGGCTTACCCGGTTCTGGAGACGGAGAGGGGGACGGCGTTGGTGTGGGTGTTGGCGTTGGGGTCGGCGTTGGGGTTTCGCCGTCCGTTGGGATAGTAACAGTAAACTGCGCTTTTGGCTTTACCCCAGCCGCACAGTTAGCTGTGGGAACAGAGATAGTAAAATTATAGGTGCCAGCCGGGATAGGTGTAACACTATTCTCCATTCTGAAAATGAAACTATCATCATAAACTTCAAAGATAAATTTGCTACCTGAATCATTCCAAGTGTAGTAATCGTTTTCGTCAGGTTCGTTATTCTGCACACATTGAGCATCTTTACTATTTATCAGCACAGTTAGACGGATAAACGAAAGAGAGGAAATGGACGCTGAATCCTCCCCAAATTCTACATCATAAGGAATTTCAACCTCTGTTTTATTATCATTTACTTTCGGCGTGTTAGCCGCCAGGCTTTTCACTAATATCTTCTGCTCGGCCCCGGCACTGGGATCTACGACTTTCCAGTTTCCGCTTCCATCATTTTGGATAGTTAGTTTTAACTGATCTGCGGTGCTTTTCGGAAGAAAGGAAAAGGAGGTGGAAGTGGACTTAGGAGCTGAGATGAGAAGCTGATTGACCGAGACACTCCCGGACGAAGCATTATTAAACACACTCCCAATACCAACCTTTGTTTTTCCGCTCACCGTACCGTTAATGGTAAGCTGCTGTTTTTCTCCCAGCACCAGCGTGCCGCCGCCAGCAAAATTACCGACTGGGGTAGTACAACCTGTGATGTTCAGTTCGGCTCCAGAACGGACGGAGAGTTCTTGTTCATCCCGGAAGCTGCTGTTTGCGCCCATAATCAGCTTGCCCGCCTCAACTGTCAAGCTGGAAATATCCTTAAAAACGCATGTTGGCGTGGAGTTTGGGCTTGCACTGTACACCACTTTCGTCTTTGTAGCGCCAGCGCCGTCCACGTCGGGAAGTGCATTTGTCCCCTTAATAGTAACAGTGCCATTAACCTTGTATTTATCCGGATTTGCAGTTATTTCTTTCCCGGCAGTTGCTCCCTGGGGTGTCCGATTCTGTCCGCCTCCAGCATAAATGTTTCCTAAAGAGTCCTTGTCAGAACGATCCTCAATGTTAATGGTAACATTGCCGTTGAATGTACTGGACTTACCATCGCCTTCTTCTCCAACATTTACGCCAAATTTTCCTATTGACAGATTACCCGCAAAAATATTGGCAGGCCCCAAAGGATCAGGATGGTCGCCCTGAAGCTTTGTTTTTCCTTTGATATTGATAATTCCTGCTGTACCAGGGGAGGGAACAGTATATTTATCCTGGTCTGCTTTTTCCAGCGTACCGCCAAAGAGATTGATAGAAAAATTACCCGCGGTTACGGTGTCTAGCGTTAGGCTGTGCCCGTTAGCAATAATCGCATTGCGTCCATCCGCACTTGTAAGGTTCAATTTCATATTTTTGAACGTCACATCTGCATTTAACAGAATACCAGGTGCCCGGATTATAACAGTATGGCCTTGCCCGTCAATAGTTATATTCTTTCCGATAGTCCACGGGGAAGCTACTGTATCAGCGTTGACTTCAGCATCGCCATCTAAAGTAATCGTGCCTCCAGTAGTAGCGCTGTCGACTAAGTTTTTTAAGTCAATGAAGCCAGCTTGTTCATCGCTTCCCGCCGCTCCCGCTGCCAGGGGCAGGGCGTATAGGGGGATTGCCAGTGCCAGTAAAAGGCTGATAATTTTTTTCATATATACTCCTCCTGATCTATGATATGCCTGCACATGAAACCGCGAGCCGAGGGGAAGCTTCCCCTGCCCAGAAAAGCGGGAATCCCCGCTTTTCTAATAGTGTATCATACTCCCTGTATAAAAGTCTACATAAAACTTTTCAAAATAAAAAAAATTTATGCCCAGTCCCGCCCAAACAAAAATAAGAGTGATTTTCATCTGGACATAAACGGCGCTCCGTGGTACAATAATTTCAGTGGGCTGGCAGGCTTTGGCAGCACGCGCCGGCCCTGGAATTTTTAGAAAGGATATTGTACGCAAAGAGGAGGAAGCTCATCATGGAAAATCAACTGGAATGGCTGGACGAGTATAACATTGGCGTTGAGGTGATTGACAAAGAGCACCAGCGGCTCTTTAAAATTATCAAAAAACTTATGGGTTTCAGTGAGGAAGAAAAGAAAAACCAGCGGGCCTGCCAGGAGGGCGTCAAATACTTTAAAGGCCATACCGTGAAGCATTTTGCCGAGGAGGAGGCTTATATGGCCTCTGTGGGCTATGAAGGGCTGGAAAGGCACAGGAAAATACATACAGGCTTCCGGGTGAACACCCTGCCCGCCCTGGAGCAGGAGCTGGAAGCGGCGGAGTATGCCCCGGACGCAGTGGATCACTTCCTGGGCGTGTGCGCCGGATGGCTTATCGGCCACACCCTCACAGAGGATCAGGCCATTGTTGGCGGGGCTGTCAGCAAGTGGGAGGGCCTTCTGCCGGAAGAAGAGCTGGCGGCCATGAAAAAGCTGATTGTCCAGTTGGTGTTCGATATGTTCCATCTGGAGTCCCAGGTGATCAGCGACACCTACGGCGGGGAAAAGTTTGGCCGGGGCGTATATTACAGGCTGACCTACGGCGCGCCCAAAGAGGAAAAAAAGCAGGAAGTCCTGTTGATTTTTGAGGAAAAGCTGCTTATCAATACAGTTGGAAAGGCCATGGGCCTTAAAACCAATAAGCTGGACACTAGGCTGGTTCACGCCGCCCGGTATACAGCCCGGCAGTTTGTGGGCCGGGTGCTGGAGAACTTCCCGGAGGCCTCCCGTTACGAGCTGAAGGATGAAAACCTGCTGACGTATGAACAGTTCCAGCAGGTGTTCGACCGGGAAAAGCCCCAGGTAAGCCTGCTGTTCAATACAGGCGGGGCAGGGTATTTTGCCTATTGCATGATTGCCCCCCGCCTGCTGGAAAAGGGCGTGGGCACCTCCCTGGAGGCAGATAACGCCTTGGAAGAGGTGGAGAAGTTTCTGTCCAGGCGGGAAGAAGCGGTTGCGGAGGAGGAAAGCAACCCCAAGCCTAAAGTGCTGGTGGTGGACGATTCCGCAACCATCCGCACCGGCATGAAAACCCTGCTGGGGGAGGACTATGATGTGCTGGTGGCAGAGTCCGGGATATCCGCCATCCGGGCCATCACCCTGGATAAGCCGGATCTGGTTCTGCTGGACTATGAAATGCCGGTTTGCGACGGCAGGCAGACCCTGGAAATGCTGCGTTCCGTAAAGGAATTTGCCAGCCTCCCGGTAGTTTTCCTCACAGGCAGGAGCGATCCGGAAAGCGTGCGCAAGGTCATGGCGCTGAATCCAACCGGCTATCTGCTGAAATATTTAAAGCCTGCGGAGCTGAAGCAGAAAATTGACGCCTTCGTTGCCGCCGCAAAGAAATAAGCTTTTTGCATATGTTTTTCTGCACATATTTCCAGGCGCCTGTTTATGTGCAGACAGCTTTTAAAACAGCCGGAACGCCTGCTGCCTTAGCAGAAAAATCTTGACAAAACAGGCGGGGTGGGCTATAATCTTAGAAAAAATAGAGAGAATGACAGTGACGGGAAGAAGACGCTGCAAGCGGCGTTTCAGAGAGCCTGCGGGTGGTGAAAGCAGGTGCGCGGCCCAGTGTGTATGCTGATCCCCGAGTCGCCCCCCTGAAAGCCTGTGCCGTAGGGAGGGTCGTGCGGCGGCGTTATCCGCCAAGCCTTGTCAGAGGCCTGAAGGGCGCGTCCCGCGCCGAAACCGGGTGGTACCGCGTAAATACCCTTGAGATTTTCGCCCCGGATACAGAAGCAGTTCTGTATCCGGGGCTTTTTCTGCCTCTGGGCAAACCCTATGGAAAGGACGGATTCCTCATGAAGCAAAGCTATAAAAAATACAAGCCCTTCACCCCCCAGCCCCTGCCTGACCGTACCTGGCCCGACAAAGCCCTTACAAAGGCCCCAATCTGGTGCAGCGTAGATCTCCGGGACGGCAACCAGGCCCTTGTAAACCCCATGAACCTGGAGCAGAAGCTGGAGTTTTTCCAGATGCTGTGCAAAATCGGCTTTAAGGAGATTGAGGTGGGCTTCCCGGCAGCATCGGAGACGGAATATGAAATCCTCCGGGCGCTGATAGACCAGGGGCTTATCCCTGACGATGTATCGGTGCAGGTGCTGGTGCAGGCCCGGGAGCACCTCATCCGCAAAACTTTCGAGGCCATCCGGGGCGCAAAAAACGTCATTATCCATTTCTATAATTCCACCTCGGAATTACAGCGCCGGGTGGTATTCGATACGGACATGGCCGGAGTGACGGAAATTGCTGTGGAAGGGGCAAGGCTTATCCGCCGCCTGACCCAGGAGCTTATGGCAAAGGAGCCTGTAAACGTCCGCTATGAATATTCCCCGGAAAGCTTTTCCGGTACAGAGATGGACAACGCTGCCATGATTTGCGACCGGGTGCTGGAAGAACTGGGGGCCACGCCGGAAAACCCGGCTATTATCAACCTGCCCAATACAGTGGAGTTGTGTACCCCCAACACCTATGCCGACCAGGTGGAATACTGCTGCCGGAAAATGAAGCGCCGGGACTGCGCCATTATCAGCCTCCACGCCCACAACGACCGGGGCACAGGTACAGCCGCCACAGAGTTGGGCCTGATGGCAGGGGCGCAGCGGGTGGAGGGCACACTGTTCGGCAATGGGGAGCGCACAGGCAACGCGGACATTATGAATGTGGCCATGAACCTGTATGCCCAAGGGGTGGATCCGGCCCTGGACTTTTCCAACATGAAGCATATCCGCAAGGTATACGAGGAGTGTACCCAGATGCAGGTACACCCCCGCCATCCCTATGCCGGGGAACTGGTGTTCACAGCCTTTTCCGGCTCCCACCAGGACGCTATCAGCAAAGGGGTAAACTACATGGCAAAGCACAGCTCCCCCTATTGGGAGGTGCCTTACCTCGCCATTGACCCGGCAGATTTAGGCCGGCAGTACGAGCCGATTATCCGCATTAACAGCCAGTCCGGCAAGGGGGGCGCCGCCTTTGTCATGCGGCAGAACTTTGGCTATGTACTGCCCAAGGCCATGCACCCGGAGTTTGGGGCCAAGGTTAAGGAAGAATGCGACCGCCTGGGTCGGGAGATAAGCGCCGGGGAAGTGTTCGCCATTTTCCGGCGGGAATATTTGGACGTGAAAGAGCCATACCACCTGATGGCCTACAAAATCTTTGAAGAGGACGGGGGCCAGGGCCAAGTGGTGGTGGATTTTGAAGGCACCTTGCGTTTTGACAACCACGCCCAGTTTATCTCCGGCAAGGGCAATGGCCCTCTGGACGCGTTCTTCAACGCTTTGCGCACAGTGGGGCTTACAGAATATGAATTTATCTCCTACAGCGAACACGCTGTTTCCGGCGGCGCAGACTCCAAGGCTGTGTCTTACATTCAGCTCCGCCATGGGGGAGAGATTATTTTCGGCGTGGGCATGGACAATAACATCAGCGTTGCCTCCATCAAGGGCATCCTCTGCGCCATCAACAGGCAGCGTGCCGCTGCACCTCCTCGTGAAAAAACTGGTATATGACGGTGAGGCTTCCGGCCCGGAAGGAACTGGGAGAAGCGTTCAAAGGTTCCAATCTTGCGTACTGCTCTGCCCGTCGCATTCCCGGTGTGGGAAGGAACTATCTGGTTGGTTCCGAAAGAGGTGGAGAATCCTATAGACAGTTGCAGAAAAAGCAGCAAGGCGCAGAAGGTGCCCAAAAGACGGGAATATATAACTCTCTAAGCTACAACTAAACTATTGTAGTTATAATGGATAGATAGGAGTGATGTATCATGAAACTTCTATATGCAGAAGATGAGAAAAGTATGTCGGAAGCCGTAGTGGATATTCTTATGTAAGACACTCAACAATCACAAGCGTTCTCTGAAAGCTGCCTTTTACACAGCCATACAGCCAAAGCTGCTGATCTTCCTTTCTTTCCTCAACCAGCGGGCCGATATGGAGGAGTACCAGAAGTCCATCCATATCCCAGAGCAGGTGGACGCATTTAACGGCATCCGGCGGGAGTATTCGGGGATGCTCAAAGGCCAGCTTGCCAGGGGGAACAACGGCCTGACAAAGACCAAGTACATCACCTTTGGCATTGAAGCGGACAGCCTGAAAGAAGCAAAGCCCCGCCTGGAACGCATCGAAGCCGATGTGCTGGCGAATTTCAAGGTGTTGGGAACCCGCGTCCACTCGTTAGACAGCTATAGTTGATTGCTACTTTCGGTAGCCCGTTCCGATTGAGGAATAAGAAATTGCTGTAACCGCCGACAATCAATTTGTCTGCCCGTCCTCTGCCATTCAGCACACGCTTGAACGCTTCATAGACTTTGGTACTCATTGGGATTTGTCTGATACCGCTTTTTGTCTTTGGCGTTTCAACATGATAACCAATACCCGATACTTTCAAAAGCTGGTAGTCTATGTTGATTAGCTTATGCTCAAAGTCAATGTCGCTTTCAGTCAATCCGCAGAGTTCAGAAATGCGTAGCCCTGTTCCTAACAGTATGATAATCTCGTCGTAATACTTCTGATAGGTTTTATCATTCTGCACAAAGGACAGGAAAGACGCTTCCTGTGTTGGGGATAAAGGTACCTTTGGTTCGGTGTTATCTTCTAAAACGGTGTTCAACTGGAAGTCAAAGGGATTTTTCCTAATGCAATCGTCCTGCCCGGTCATACTCACCACGCGGCGGACATTCTTTTACGGCATCCTTTTCATGGTTCCGGCACTATTCCTTTTCGATTTTGAAGTCGGGCTGGAACGGTTTGGGGTATGACGTATTTACTCAATATCCTGTATCTTGGGCTGGGGGCATCCGCACTCTGCTTTGTCACATGGAACCTTGCGGTAAAGGTGCTTGGCGCAGTCAAGACCAGCGTCTATATTTACATGGTTCCCGTCATAACGGTGGTGACTTCCGTGCTACTGAAGGAGCCGGTGACATGGGTTTCCGTTATGGGGACGGTTTTGGCGGTTGCAGGGCTTTTTCTTTCTGAATATAACGGGAAGGGGAGTGGGAACAGTGAATGAGCCTGCGATAAGGACAGAGGAGCAGATCATCAGCCTGTTCCCCGACAGGGAAACTTTAATCTGCCGGGGATGGGTGCTGAAAAGAATGGAAATCCCGATTTTCATATAAGCGGTTTTGCAACGGGGGAAGGACTGCTTGCGGCAGGAACCGGTTTTGACATTATCTTCCTTGACATACAGATGGATGGCATGGGCGGTAAAGAAGCAGAAGGAGACCGCCAATTCCTTAGAACTGGTGGTGCATAACAAAAAGCGTTACCAGCTCACCCACCTTCTGGAGAAGGGCCATGCCAAGCGTGGCGGCGGTAGGGTGCGGGCATTCCCCCATATCGCCCCTGCGGAACAGGCGAGCATCCGGGAACTGGAGGAAGGCATCAAAAGCAGGCAAGAAACCTGCAAGCGGCAAAAAAGGAACTGAAAAAAGAAAAGTCTGACTTAAAGGCCACCCTGCGCTTGACCCCGGATGCGAAACTGAGCAGCCGGGACAAACGGCGGCTTTCGGCATCAGTCAGCAAGGCAAAACGGGACGGTAGGCTCCCCAAGACCGCCCAGCAGACCATCCCCTACCAGGAAATGTGCCGGACGGTATCTGCATCATTGGCGACCGGTATTTCACCAAGCAAATCCAGTTTTACGATGTGAACTACCAGCTTTTGCCCAGAACGAGGACAAGAACCTGATTTTTGAGAACTACTGCGATTTCCTCAACTATTTTGACAGCTCCATCAAAGTCCAGCTTGAAAATCGGTACAGCCCGATTTTCAAGTTGAGCGGCTGAGCCGGTGGTTCTTCGAGCTAAAGCGACAAACAGAAGCGGCGTACCCACCTGGGTGCGCCGCTCTTTTTACTATATGCAGAAAACCATGCTTTGCAAGGCCTCCACGCCATAGGCCCCCACATTGTAGACGTTAATCAGGATAATCACCAGCATCAGGGCCAGCAGCAGCTTTTCCACGGCTTTGTTGTCCATCCTTTTGGCAAGCTCTGCCCCCAGCAGCGCGCCGCCCACGCCGCCCAGGGCCATCAGCACCAGTTGGGGCCAGGAAAACCCCGGCACATTTCCCTGGGCAAGGGCGCTGAGCAGGCTGGCAATTTGAGAGAGCATGATGATGAAGATAGAATTTTTAGCGGCTTCCTTTGCTTCCATGGAGAAGCAGAAAAACAGCAGGGCCATGTTCAGCGGCCCGCCCCCAATGCCCAGAAAGGCAGACACCACCCCCAGCATTCCGCCGGCAAACAGGCACGCTCCTGTGCCTTTCAGATGATAGGAAGGGAGCTTGTCCTTTTTCAGGGTGTAGAAAAACACCAGTACCGTGGTTATCAGCAGCACCAGGGACTGCACCGTGCCCAGAATGGCTTCGTTGGAACGGGCTTTCACCAGCTCGAACAGCCACTTGCCCAGCAGCCCTCCTGCCGCCGCGCCCACCGCCAGAGGGGCTGTGGTGGCAATGCGCAGCTTCACCCCGTTTCCCCGGCTGCGCAGCAGGGAAGCTACAGACATGCACAGCACCGTGCAGCCTGACAGAAAGCTGATGGTGGAAACGGGCAGGATGTGCAAAGCGTCCAGCACAGGCTTGATGATAACCCCGCCGCCGTAACCGGCTACTGCCCCCACGCAGGAGGCCAGCAGGCACACGGCAAACATGATGAAGGCTGTCACAGCAGTCCGCCCCCTCTCTGGGATGCTCCCAGCACCCGGGCTATTTCCCGCAGGCGGGGCAGGGCATAGGCAAAAAACGCCTTATAGGCAGGGCAGAAATAGTTTTCCTGCGTCCCGCCCCCTTGGAGCGGCTCCCTGTCCCGGCGGCACCCGCCCCGGCAGAGGAAGAAATAGGGGCAGTCCCGGCAGGCGTCTGCCAGGCTTTTGGAGGAGGAGATAAACGCCAGGGCCTTTTCCTTTTGGGAGAGGGCAGGGAAACCATCCTCCTGCACAGTACCCAGCTTCCACTGATCCAGGCAGTAAAAATCGCAGGGGTATACAGAGCCGTCCGCCTCCACCACGTGCTGCACCGTACACTGGCCTGAAAGGCCGCAGCTTTCCGGAGGGCGGCCCAGCAGCATCCCCACAAGGTTTTCAAAATACCGGATGTAGATAAAGTTCCCGGCTGTCACATCCCTGTACCAGAGATCGAAAAGGGTTTTCAGGAATTTCCCATACTGGGCCGGGGTGAGGGAATAAAGGGATGCGCCCCGGGGAGCCCCCAGGGGATCCAGGCAGGGGATGTACTGCTGGTACAGCAGGCCGCTGCGGCGGAAAAAATTGTAGATTTTCGTGATGGAGTGGGCTGTTTTCCCTGTCACCACTGTGAGGATGTTAAAGTCTGCCTGGTGGGCTGTGAGGATTTGGGCAGCCCGCAGCACCCGGCTGTAGGTGCCCTTCCCTTCTGGATCCAGGCGGTTTTCATCGTGTATGTCCTTGGTGCCGTCTAAGGAAAGGCCCACAAGGAAATGGTTGTCGTGGAAAAACCGCGCCCAGCTTTCATCTATGAGCAGGCCGTTTGTCTGGATGGCGTTTGCCACCTGGGCGCCATGGATATTATATTTTTTTTGCAGGGCCACAGCTTTTTGAAAGAATTCCAGGCCCCGCAGGGTAGGCTCGCCTCCCTGGAAGCCGAAGGAGCAGTTCTGGGTGGCATAGGAAAGGGCCTTCTGGATGAGGGCTTCCAGGGTTTCCTCGGACATAAGCCCGTAGGAATAGGTGCCGCGGTTCTGCTGCTCGTCGGCATAGAAGCAGTACCGGCACCGGACGTTGCAGCCGCCGGAGGCGGGCTTTATCAGCAGGCTGAGGGATGGCATGGCATAACATTCCTTTCTGGGTTCTTATAGTTCTTCCTGCTCCGGCAGGGCAGGATATTCCGGGGGCGCGGCAGGGATGCGGATGTCCACCTGGGTGCCGTTGGGGTTGCTGAACAGGCTGATGCCATAGCTTTCCCCATATACCAGCTTAATGCGGCGGTTGATGTTATAAAGCCCCAGGCCAAAGGGAGAGGCCTCCTGAATGGACTCGGAAAAGCTGCGGCCCAGGTTTTCCTGGATTTTCTGCAGCTTCTCCCGGGGAATCCCCGCGCCATTGTCGATGATGTTGAACACCAGTTCCCCATCCTCCCTGCGCCCGTAAATGCGGATGGCAGGCCGCTTGTCTGTGCCGTTGTAGGCGTGGAGCATGGCGTTTTCCACAGTGGGCTGGATGATCATTTTCAGGATGCGGCAGTCTAAAAGCGGTTCCTCAATGTTCAGCTCATAGTCCAGCTTCCCGTCATACCGGATTTTATAAATGGACAAATATTGGCAGATAATGCCCACCTCCTCGGCGCAGTCCACAAAGGTGCCGGGGTGGATGGAATATTTAAACACATCGGACATGGCCAGGGCAATCTCCTGGATATCCCGGGTGCGGCCCATGGCGGCAAGGCCGCAGATGCACTGGAGGGTGTTGTAGAGGAAATGGGGATTCACCTGGCTTTGCAGGGCGTAAAGCTCCGCCTCCTTGGTGCGCAGCTCCGTTTCATACAGGGTGTTCTGGGTCAAGAGGATCTGCCGGGTGGCGCACTTGATTTTGTCAATCATCCGGTTGATATCCACAATGATAGCGTCAATTTCCCCCACGCCGGAATAGGCGATATGCTCGGAAAGGTTTTCCCCCTGGTATCCTGCAAGCTGGGAAATGGTGCCGGAAATGGGGCGCAGGATATAGCGCCTGGTGAACTGAACGAGGAGGATGAGAAACAGGGTGACTGCCAAAAAGCAGCAGCCTCCAAACAGCAGCATCAGGCCGGAGCCGCCCTGAACCTGCCCCAGGGTGGCGGCCCCCCGGAGGGTCAGCCCGCCCCGGGCTAGGGGGATTTCCTGGATGAGGGTGTTTGGCCCAGGCTCCGGCGGGACGGGGGAGCTGCTGAAAACGCAGTCATCCCCCTGGTACAGGGCGAAATATTCATAAGAAAGGGCGGTGTCTGTCATCAGCAGCCGGGAAATCCTGCTTTTGTTGCACAGCAGCAGGCCTGTGGCTACCTTCTGGGAGTCGCTGGGCCAGGAATTCAGGTTTAAGATAGGCACGCTGTATACAAAGTACACATTGCTCCACTGGCTTTCCGGCGGGAAGAAATGGAAGCTGCGCTCCAGGGCATAAGGGTCGTGCAGCTCCTCCTGGGAAGTGATCTCCGAGATGATATTGTAGTCCACCCCGGAAAAATAGCTTTTCCCCAGGCCGTTGATGTCCACAATCATCACGTCTGCAATGGAGGTTTCAATGCTGCACAGCAGGGACATGAGCTGGTGGGAGTTTGCCACAGCGCTGCCCACTTCCGTCGGATCTTCCCCGGAGTAGACATTGATAACCGACCAGTTGGAGGAAACGCCGAAGCCCAGCTTTTCCAGGGACATAAAGTATTCGTCAATATTTTCCCCCATAATGGTCAGGGTTGCGCCCAGATGCTCCTCCAGGGCCTTGCGCTGTGAGGAGGCAAACCACCAGCAGGCCGCCGCCAGCAGGCATAAAAACAGCAGGCAGGCCGTTAAAAACAGGTGCAGAAGGCTTTTCTGGATGCTTCTGCAGCCGGGCGCGTCAGGAGCCGGGCTTTTCCCAGCGGGAGGCCGCCAGCTTCCTGTAGACCCCGGGAGACATGTTTTCCGCTTTTTTAAAAACCTTGCTGAAATAAAACTCATCTTTAAAGCCTACCTTTTCCGCTATTTCCAACTGCTTGAGGTTTGTATGGGACAGGTAGAACTTGGCCTTTTCCAGGCGGGCGCTTGTGAGGTATTGGGAAAAGGTTACGTCCAGGTGCTTTTTAAACAGGGCGCAGATGTACGTCCTGTTTAGAAAAAAGGTATCACTAATGGATTGCAAAGTCAAGTGCTGGTGGAGGTTCGCGTCGATATAGGCAAGGATTTCCTCGAAGCGCCCGGCAGGCAGCGTCTCGCCGGGGGACAGGTTGTGCTCCTCGTCCAGGGTGGCCTTGATGGAGGAAAACAGGGTGGTAATTTCCCCGGGATGGATGGGCTTCAAATAATAGTCCACCACGTCCAGGCGCAGGGCGGCCTTGGCATAGTCGAAATTCCGGTGGGCGGAGAGGATGACAAAGCGGCTGGTGCAGCCGTCAAACTGGGCCTTGCGGATAAGCTCCAGGCCGTCCAGCACAGGCATGGAGATGTCGGTAATCACCACGTCGGGGGGATCGGCGCAGATGGCCCGCAGGGCTTCCATCGGGTTTGTGTACAGCCTGTCTATATAGAACCCCAGTTCCTTCCAGTCAATGCTTTCCTTTAAAACGGCGGCGCTCCATGGCTCGTCGTCAATCAATACAATGCGGTACAAAGTCTCACCCCCATAAGTATTTTGAGCAGGCAGTTGGTCTATAACCACTCCAATCATAGCAAAAACATATAAAAAGTCAAGTCAAAGCAAAGGGTGTTTTGGTGAATATATGAATAAATTGCAAACGAACCTGAATATTTTACATGTTTTCATACCCTCTTACCAACTATAATAAAATCACGGCGCAAGGCCGAAGCCCTCAAACCGGGCGGAGCTGAAAAAAGCTTTTCCGTGTTTTCCCCGCCGGCAGGCGGGGAAAACACACGGGAAGCGGCTTTCGGGATGTACGTCCGCTCCCAAACCGGGCGGGGCCTTGGGACACGAACATAACTTTTAGGAGGCATGAACATGAAGAAAAGAAAGCTGAGCGCCCTGCTGGCGCTGGTGCTGGCGCTCCTGCTGGCGCTGTCCGGCTGCTCCGGCGGCACAGGCGGCTCCTCGTCCGCATCGTCCAAGGCAGACGCACCGGAAAGCTCCAAAGCGGAAGCCCCCGTAAGTTCCAAAGCGGAAGAGCCTGCTTCTTCCGCGGAAGAAAGCGAACCGGAAGCCCAGGGCACTGCCACGGGCGGCACCCTGCGCATGGGCGCTTACGTGCTGGACACCCAGATGTCCAACAAAAGCCCCTTTGCCACCTCCGGCACCTTTACGGACATGCTGGACATCCTTTACGAGCCGCTGTTCACCTTTAACGAGAAGAAGGGCGAGCTGGAGCCGGCCCTTGCCACGGAATACAGTTGGAACGACGGCTTTACAGAACTGACCTTCACCATAAATCCCGATGTGAAATGGCACGATGGCACCGCCTTCTCCGCGGAGGACGTGGCCTGCACCATGCAGATTCTCAAAGACGTGCCCACCTTCGACCAGTACGCCCTGTGGGACAAGCTGTCCGATGTAAAGGCGGACGGGGACAAGGTTGTGTTCACCTGCAGCCAGCCCTTCACCGCCCTGCCCCGGTATCTCACCAAGGTAAAGATTGTGCCCAAACACATCTGGGAAAACGAGGACGCGGAAAACTTTATTAACGAAACCCCTGTAGGCACCGGGCCTTTTGCCTGGGACAAGTACACAGTGGGCACCTCTGTAGAGCTTACCGCCTTCAAGGATTACTGGAACGGCGCCCCCAAGGTGGACAAAATGCTTATTGTGCTCTACAACACCTCTCCCAACACCACCCTGGGCCTCTTAAACGGGGAAATCGACTGCACCACCGGCACCATCGCCATGTCCAGCATTCCGGAGTTCACCTCCAAGGAATTTGCCCAGATGGATATTTACGCTGGCCTTGGCAACTTCTCCGTGCTGATAAACCATGAAAATGAGCTGCTCTCCGATGTGGCCGTGCGCAAGGCCATGGCCATGGCCATCAACCAGCCGGAGCTTATCTCCCGCGGCGAGTATAACGGCGTGCTGCCCACCAGCATCGGCTGGCTGCCGGATCTCTTTGGCGACTATGTAAGCGAGGAAGCCAAAAACTCCCTGGCCTTTGATCTGGAAGCCGCCCAGAAGGTGCTGGAGGACGCGGGCTACACCAAGGGCGACGACGGCATCTACCAGAAAGACGGCAAGCGCCTGTCCTTTACCTATCACAACGCTTCCGGCGCCCCTGCCCAGCAGATGGAAGCCGGCATGATTCAGCAGTGGCTTTTGAACCTGGGCGTGGAGATTATCCCCAAGCTGGCCACCTGGCCCGAACTGACCTCCCTGGCCCAGACAGGCAAATATGACCTTCTGCAGATGGGCATCAACTTCCCGCCGGATCCTTACGCGGCCCTGAATAGCTGCTTCAACTCCTCCATGACCGCCCCCGCCGGCGAGAGCACCCCCGGCCTGAACTATTTCCGCTACCGCAGCGATGAGATGGACGGCCTTCTGGAGCAGGCTTCCGCCGAGACGGACGAGGAAAAGCTGAAGGATCTCTACTACCAGATGCAGGATCTGCTGGCAAAGGATTACGTGTTCCTGCCCATGTATAACTCCAGCGGACACATCCCCTACTATGACGGCGCCGCCGTTACAGGATGGACGGATTACGAGGCGTCTGTCAAGAGCAACCGCAACCTTATCAACGTGCGGCCCGTAGGCTGATTATAAGGGGTTCGGGCAAGTCTTTTGGGAAAAAATAAATACAGGTAAAAAATAAAGCGGAGGATATTCCTGGTAGCTGGGAGTATCCTCCCTTTTAAAAAGGAGGAGGAAAGCTTGAAAGGCATCACGGTAAAATATGTATGCAAAAGGTTTATAAGCGCTTTGTTCACCCTGTGGGTGGCGCTTACCTTCAACTTCCTGCTGCCCCGCATGATGGGCGGCGACCCGGCGGAATACCTGGCGTCCCAAAGCGCCCTTGGCTCTGCCGAGTATGCCCAGCAGGTGCGGGAGCAGTTCGGCCTGGACAAGAGCATCTTTGAGCAGTATGCGCGCTATCTGGGCGGGCTTTTTCAGGGGGATCTGGGGGTGTCCTACACAAACTTCCCCATCCCTGTCAGCGATATCATCACCCAGGCCATCCCCTGGACCCTGCTGGTGGTCATCATCTCCACCCTGCTGTCCTTTTTGATTGCCTGGATCATCGGCACCCTGGCGGCCCTGAAAAAGGGATCCTGGTTTGACAACCTGGCAGTGGGCACGTCCTTCTACATCCAGTCCATCCCCTATTTCTGGGTGGGCATGCTGCTGGTCATGGGCCTGGGGTATTACCTGGGGTGGTTCCCCATGGGCCACGCCATGACCCCCGGGGCAGAGCTTGGCAATTTCTGGGCCAAGGCGGGGAACATCGCCTACCACGCCTGCCTGCCGGTGCTGTCGCTGGTGATTGTGTCCCTTGCCGGGCGCATGATTATGATGCGCAGCAACATATTGCAGGTGTTCTCTGAGGACTACATTGTGCTGGCCCAGGCAAAGGGGCTGCGGCGCAGCAAAATCCTGACGAAATATGCCCTGCGCAACGCACTGCTCCCTTCCTTCACCGGGCTGATGCTCAGCCTGGGCCAGGCGGTGGGCGGCGCCATCGCCACGGAGATTATCTTCTCCTATCCCGGCATTGGCCTAACCATTATGAACGCCATCCTAAGCCACGATTATCCCCTGGTGCAGGGCTGCTTTGCCATCATTGCCCTGAGCGTGGTGGCCATCAACTTCCTGGCGGATTTAATTTACCCGCTGATAGACCCCCGGGTATCCCTGGACTGAGAAAGGAGCGCGGGCGTGTGAAAAATATCAAAGAAAGGACGGTACCGGGCACAAAAGGGCATAGCGTTATGGCTTTTTGTGCGGATTCCGTATCGCGTGGCGATTACTTATGAAAAAAGAAAAGGCGGCAAGGCAGAAGTCCGACGGCTACTTGATGCTGGAAAAATACCTTTTGAAAAATACCCGGGCCAAGGTGGGGCTTTTCATCCTCCTGTTCTTCGCCCTGGTGGCAGTGTTTGCCCCCCTGATAGCCCCGTACCAGCCCAAGGATATCAGCTTCATGCCCTGGGAAAAGCCTTCCCTGGCCCACCCCCTGGGGGTGAACAGCTATGGGCAGGACATCTTCTCCCAGGTGGTGTACGGCACCCAGGTCACCATGTCCGTAGGCGTGCTGGCTGGGCTGCTCACCAGCTTCATCGGCATTTTCGTGGGGCTGCTGGCAGGCTATAAGGGCGGGCGCACAGGAGAAGTGCTGATGCGCATTGTAGACGTGTTCCTGGTGGTGCCCACCCTGGCCTTTATGATTGTGCTGGCGGCGTTTTTGCCCAGCATGGGCATCTGGAACCTGATTATCATTATCGGGGGCCTCAACTGGCTGTGGATGGCCCGCAGCATCCGCTCCCAAACCCTGTCGGAGGCCCGCCGGGAATATGTGGACGCGGCAAAGGTGCAGGGCATGGGCACTTTGGAAATCATGTTCCGGGAAATCCTGCCCAACATTATCCCTGTGGTCACAGCCAACATGGTGATGGTGATAACCTCCGCCATGCTTACGGAAGCCACCCTGAGCTTTTTGGGCCTGGGCGACCCTTCCCTCATAAGCTGGGGCCAGATGCTCTCCGTGTCCTTTGACAACAACGCCATTTTATACAACGCCTGGTGGTGGATGCTGCCCCCCGGCCTATGCATCGCAACCTTAGGCTTCAGCTTTATGCTTATCGGCAACTCGTTCCTGGATATCTACGCAAACGACCGGGGCGGCGCCGTGAAGCTGTGACGGGGAAAGGATGGAAACCATGGAAAACCGGGAAATCGTATTGTCTGTAAAAAATCTCAATGTCCGCTACACAGCGGACAGAGGGGAGGTGCAGGCCGTAACGGACGTAAGCTTTGACATCCATAAGGGCGAGTTCTTCGGCCTTGCCGGGGAGTCCGGCTGCGGGAAATCCACAGTGGCCTTCTCCATCATGCAGCTTTTAAAGGGCGCGGCCCACATATCAGGCGGAACCATTGCGTTCAACGGCAAAAACGTGCTGGCCTTTACCAAGGAGGAGCTGCGCACCTTCCGCTGGGAAAAATCCTCCATGGTGCTGCAAAGCGCCATGAACAACCTGAACCCTGTGGTCACCATTGGCAGCCAGTTGATGGACGCCATCCTGGCCCACGAAAAGCTTCCCCGCAAGGCGGCCCTGGAGCGGGCCGGGGAGCTTTTAAAGCTGGTGAATATCGACCCCGCCCGCATTAAGGCATACCCCCACGAGCTTTCCGGCGGTATGCGCCAGCGGGTGGTTATCGCCATGGCCCTGGCATTGCAGCCGGACCTGGTGATTTTTGACGAGCCTACCACAGCCCTGGACGTGGTGGTGCAGTATAACATCATCCGCAGGATACAGGAGCTGAAGGAAAAGATGGGCTTCTCTGTGCTGTTCATCACCCACGACCTGCCCCTGATGCTGGAAATGTGCGACCGCATTGCCATTATGTATGCCGGGCGCATGGCGGAAATCTCCCCTGTGGGAGAGCTGCTCCAGGGCGGGGCGCACCCCTACACCAGCGGGCTTTTGCAGGCCTTCCCCTCTTTGGTGGGGCCTCGCAAGGAACTGAGCGGCATCCCCGGCAGCGTGCCGGATTTAATCACCCCGCCCCCGGGCTGCCTGTTCTACCAGCGCTGCACCCGCCGCCAGGAGGACTGCCTGTCAGCCCCGCCGGCGCTGGAGGATTTGGGGCGCGGGCATAGCTGCGCCTGCTACCACAGGCTTACAAAGGAGGTAGGGTAAATGGAAAATGTGGCGGTAAAGTTTGACCATGTAAAGAAATATTTCGTCAAGCGCCAGGGCCTTTTCGGCAAGGCCAGCCTGAAGGCTGTGGACGATGTGAGCTTTGAGATACGCAAGGGGGAAATCCTGGCGGTGGTGGGAGAGTCCGGCTGCGGGAAGTCCACCATGGCGAAAATGCTGTGCAAGGTGTATGAGCCTACAGAGGGCAGCATCTCCGTAAACGGCATGGACGTGACCGGCCACACAGGGAAAAAGGATGTGAGCCGCTTCCGCAAGGAGGTGCAGATGATTTTCCAGGATCCCTTCGGCTCTTTAAACCCCGCCCATAAGGCGGGCCGCATTGTGGGCCGGGCGGTGGAGCTGCACTATCCGGAACTGAGCACGGCCCAGGTGCGGGAGAGGGTGGTGGAGCTGTTTGAAACCGTAGGCCTCACCCCTGCCGCTGACTTCATGGAAAAGCACCCCAACCAGCTTTCCGGCGGCCAGCGCCAGCGCATTGTCATTGCCCGCGCCCTGGCGGTGAAGCCCTCCATCCTGGTGGCAGACGAGCCTACCTCCATGCTGGACGTGTCCATTGGCATTGACATTATGAACCTGATGCTGGACTTACAGAAAAAGGAAGGCCTCACCTATCTCTACATCACCCACAACCTGGCCTCTGCCCGGTATATGGCAAACCGCATGGTGGTCATGTATGCCGGCAACTGCGTGGAGCAGGGCGGCACAGACGATATCATCCAAAGCCCCCTGCACCCCTACACCGTCCTGCTGCTTTCCAGCACCCCGGAGCCTTTCCGGGAGGAAAAGCTGGAGATACACGCCAGCGAGGATTTGCCGGACTTGGCAGGGGACATGAAGCAGTGCCCTTTTGCAAGCCGCTGCCCCAGGGCTACGGACCGCTGCCGGAAGGAAAAGCCGGAAAACTATGTGATAGGCGACAGGCAGGTAAAATGTTTTTTGTATGAGCACGCCAAAGAGGGGGACGGCCCCCTGGTGGACGTGTCCATCTACCGCTGAAAGGAGACGGAAGCTTTGGCTAAAAAACCGAATTTTATTGTCATTATGACAGATGATCAGGGATATGGGGATCTGTCCTGTATGGGCAGCAAGGACTTTGTCACCCCTCACATTGACGGGCTGGCAGCCTCCGGCGCGCGGTTTACCGACTGGTATTCCGGCAGCCCTGTGTGCTCCCCTTCCCGGGCCTGCCTGCTCACAGGCCGCTATCCCGGCAATGCCGGGGTGCGGGCCATTCTGGCAGGGCACAGGAAGGCTTCGGGCCTGACCCCCAAGGTGCCCACCATTGCCGCGGCCTTAAAGGGCCAGGGATATAAAACCTCCCTGGTGGGCAAATGGCACCTGGGGCTTAAAGATGAGTGCCGCCCCAACCAGAACGGCTTTGATGATTTTTACGGCTTCATGGCTGGGTGCGTGGATTATTACTCCCACATTTTCTACTGGGGCATGGCAGACGGCCACACCGACCCCACCCACGACCTGTGGGAAAACGAAAAAGAGGTGCGGGAGAACGGCCGCTACATGACAGAGCTTATTACGGAAAAGGCAGTGGAGAGCATCCGGGGCCACGCGGGGAAGCAGGAGCCTTTCTTCCTCTATGTGGGTTATAATGCCCCCCATTACCCCATGCACGCCCCGGAAAAATATATGGCCCGCTTTTCCCACCTGCCCTGGGACAGGCAGGTGATGGCCGCCATGATTGCGGCGGTGGACGACGGCGTGGGGGAGATACTAGACGAACTGAAGCGCTGCGGGGAATATGAAAACACCTGCATTTTCTTCCAAAGCGACAACGGCCCCTCCCGGGAGTCCCGCAACTGGCTGGACGGCACCCCCGACCCCTATTACGGCGGGCAGACCGGCGGCTTTAAAGGCCATAAATACAGCCTCTTTGAGGGGGGTGTCCGGGTGCCGGGCATCTTCTCCTGGCCCGGGGTTATCCCCGCCGGGCAGGTTATCAAAGAGCCTTGCGGCGCTATGGATGTGTTCCCCACCCTGCTGAGCTGGGCCGGGGGCGATCCGGAAGCCTACACCCTGGACGGCGCTTCTCTGCAGGAGGTGCTCACCCAGGGCGCGGAAAGCCCCCACGAAGATATTTTCTGGGAAATGGACGGGCAGACCGCTGTACGCCACGGCAGGTATAAGCTGGTTTTAAACGGCGTGCTGGTGGAAGGGGAGCCTGTGCAGGCCCCTGTGTTCCTGTCCGATTTGGAAGCCGATCCCGGCGAAACCCGCAACCTGGCGGAGGAGCTGCCGGAGCTTACAAAAGAGCTGACGGAAAAGGCCCTCAGGTGGCGGGAAGCCCTGGAGAAGAACTGGGACGAGAACTTTGCCGCCAATTACAGTCTGGCGTAGAAGCTGTTGGAAAGCTGGGCCAACATCCGGCGTTCCCCGTTTCCGGCCAAAAACAACAATATGGTTACAAAGATGACAATCCGTTTACAAAACAGCGGGTTTGCAGCGAACAGTTTTGTAATTTAATTGTTTGTTCACATTTGGGTTGTGAGCATCCATCACCAAAATGCAAGCCCTGCGCAAAAATCCTGCATTTTCCCATCTTCAGGCAAAGCCTAAAGAAAAACCGGAATTAAGACGATAAACACATTAAAGAGAGGAGGAGCTATATGCGCGCAATCATGGTTATGTTCGATTCCCTCAACCGCCACATGCTGGAAGCATACGGCTGCACAGAATCCTTAACCCCCAATTTCCTGCGCTTGCAGCAGCGCTCGGTGCAGTTTGAAAGCTGCTACGCGGGCAGCCTGCCCTGTATGCCTGCCCGCCGGGAGCTGCACACCGGGCGGTACAATTTCCTGCACAGAAGCTGGGGGCCTATAGAGCCTTTTGACGACTCCATGCCCCAGATCTTATGGCAGAACGGCATACATTCCCATCTCATCAGCGACCACGGGCACTACTGGGAGGACGGCGGCGGCACCTACCACACCCGCTATGCCACCTGGGAAAACTTCCGGGGCCAGGAGGGGGATCGCTGGAAGGCGGTGATAGGCGGGGTGGAGGATAAAGATCCCAACCTTATCAGCTTTGACGGCTACCGGGGGATGCTCTACCGGCAGGACGTGGTGAACCGCCGCTTTATGCAGCAGGAGAAAGATCACCCCCAGGTGAAATGCTTTGACGCGGGGATTGCGTTTTTGCGGCAGAACAGGGACGCGGACAAGTGGTTCCTGCAAATTGAGTGCTTTGACCCCCACGAGCCTTTCTTCACCTATGACAAATATAAGGAGCTGTACCCCACAGAGTACGCGGGCAAGCGCTTTGACTGGCCCGACTATGCCATGGTGAAGGAATCCCCGGAGGAGGTGGCAGAGGGCAGGCGCAGCTATAAAGCGCTGCTGTCCATGTGCGATGCCCAGTTAGGCCGGGTGCTAGACGTGATGGACGAGCAGGACATGTGGAAGGACACCATGCTCATTGTCAACACAGACCATGGCTACATGCTGGGAGAGCATGGCTATTGGGCTAAAAATTACATGCCCCTGTACGAGGAAGTGTCCCATATCCCCCTGTTCATCTGGGATCCCCGCTGCGGGATAAAGGGGGAGCGGCGGGAGGCCCTGGTGCAGACCATCGACCTGCCGGTAACCCTCTTACGCTTCTTCCAGATTCCTGTGCCCAAGGACATGCTGGGCACAGACCTGGGCAAGGTTCTCCAGAAGGAACAGCCTGTGCGGGAGGCGGCCCTTTTCGGCATACACGGGGGCATGCTCTGCTGTACAGACGGGCGGTATGTGCTGATGAAGGCCCCGGCCGCCCCGGAAAACCAGCCCCTTTACGAATACACCATGATGCCCACCCATATGGCAAGCTTCTTTAGTGAAGAGTCCCTGCAGTCCATGAAGTGGCACACGCCTTTCTCCTTTACAAAGGGCGCGCCTGTTATGCAGATGGAGCCTGACGGGAATTTTGGCGGCGGGCATGGCTATGGGGATCTGCTCTTCGATTTGCAGGCAGACCCTTCCCAGGAGCACCCCATAGAGGATGAAGCCCAGAAGGCCCGGCTGGAAGGGCTGATGGCAGCGCTGCTGAAGGAAAACGACGCGCCTCCGGAGCAGTTTGAGCGCCTGGGGCTGTAGAACCTGTATCCACAACCTGTAACCACCGTCTAAGCGGCCTTTTTGAAGCCACTCTATGTTAAATTTTCTTGCAAGGCGACAGCCTTGCAAGAAAATTTGCCTTGATTGGCTTCAAAAATTCCCGCTCATCCGGCAATTTCGATTATGAATACAGGTTCTAAAGGGTTTGACATAAGCTTTACGCCTTTTTGGAAATCCCCTGCTTACAGGCGGGGGATTTCCCTTAGCGGGAAAGGCCCCGCTTCTGCCCTGGTTTTCATAAAGTTCACGGGGTGTTTACAAAATCGAAACGGAAATGTCAAGAGTAAATGCGAAAAAATTTGAAATATTTTTTTCAGAGGGCGGCGACGGCTTCACGGAAGAGCATTTCAGACGTTTTCCAACCTAAAATTTTACGTGGATAGTTGGCAATCCAGCTTTCCGCGCGCTTTACTTCTGCGGCGGTCACTTTCCCGAAGTCCGTTCCTTTCGGGAAGTGCCGCCGTATTATTTTGTTTTCGTTTTTGCGTGCGTGTTGATCTTGCTGGAAAAGCTCAATGTTTCGGCGTATTGTTCCAGCTCCGACGCGCCCCGCTCCAAGAGGCACGCCAAATATTCCGCGTCCGTGCGCGTGATCTCCGTTTGCGCGCTGTCCGTGTAAACCTTCGTAATGTCCGTTGCATTCACAAAGATTTCTTCACGGTCAAGGCCGGACGCGCCGCCGCCTACTTCGGCCACAACCCGCGGTTCTACCTCTTCGCCGCCTACATAGGCGGTTGTTTTCAGGTTTTCAACGCTGTTTGTGTATTCCTGCTCTGTGATGTTGTCGAATTCCTGCGAAAAGATACAAGGCGGGTTTTCCGTCTGATCCGCGGTCAGGTTGCGGCCAGCGTAGACGCTGAAATAGTGCTTGCCCGTGCGCACATCAGAACGGGAACGGAAGCCCAGCTTTGCCGCTTTCGCCGCCGTTTCCACGGCCAGAAGCGCATTTATGAAGGCTTCGGACGTGTAGTTGATCCTGCCGCTTCCTGTGTCCACGTCCAGCGGGTCAAGAAGAATATTCGGAATGCGGCGGGCGGCAACCCGCGGGGAAATGATATTTTCACGGACGATCCGGTATAGAATATCCTGCGTCCCGCTCGTTGCCGTGATCTGATCGCGCACAATGCGTTTTCCGATCCATTGCGTGATAAATTTGCCCTGCACTTCGATTTCTTCAAGGCCCTGCGAATTCTTGCTTATGTTCACATA
>NZ_QWEO01000159.1 GCF_009936035.1 Neglectibacter sp. X58
ATAGCCGAAGGGGCGCGCCTTGCCCTGTTTACAGGCGACGCCGCCCGGCAGCGGTGCGTGTCCGCCTCTGCCGCGGCCGGCAGCACCTATGAGGATACCCCCTACGGGGAAACCCAGCCCTGGCCCTGGCGCACCCGCACCCCGGTGGCAAACACTGCCGGGCAGGTGTGCACGGTGCTGGGCAGCGGCCAGGGGAATGTCAGCTTCCCTGCAAACCAGGGGGGCAGCATCGGGCTGGTGGTGTGCTGCAATCTTGCGGGAACTGTCCGGGTGTCGGATGAACCGGATGAGGATGGGTATTACACCCTGCTGTTTGACGCGCCCCCGCCCCGGAAAGCGGGAGAGCTGCTGGCAGGCGACCTGCTGCAGGTGCGCTTGGGCGGCAAAGACAGGCTGCTGGCTGTAGTCCAGCAGGGGAAGCCCTCCGCCCTTTACAGTGAGGAATGCGATGGCGCCTGGTGCATGGCCCTGGACGGGGTGGAAGCGGAGAGCATGCCTGCTGAAATGTACAGCGGGGCGCCCGGGGGCAAGCTGGACCAGAAATATGCCTGCATGACAGATTTCACCCTGCGCCCCTATATCCGGCGGGCAAAGCTGCCCCATATCAGCAGCACAGGCAACGCCGTCTCCTCCGGGGCAAACGGCTATGCCGCCTCCTGCTTCCTGCTGTCCGCCATTGAAACAGGCATAAGCCAGACCTATAAGGACGGCGCTGCCCTTGCTTTCTTCACTGGGGCTGGGGCGGCCCAGCGGCGCATCTGCCGTGTGGACGGGGAGCCGGCGGACTGGTTCACCCGCACCATGTATTACAGCTCCGGATGGCGGAAACACTTCGTAAAAGCCAATGGGGCACT
>NZ_QWEO01000160.1 GCF_009936035.1 Neglectibacter sp. X58
CTGGCTCTTGAAAAACTCGTACACATCCAAGTCCGCCTGCACATAGACGGGGTTGCGTAACATCTGCGCCAGCGTGGGGCGTATCAGTTCCCGGCCATTAAATAAAATGCCCTGTTCCGCAAAGTGCCGGGTAATGTCCCCATAGGAAGTTGTCGGCTCGGCGTACATTTCAAACATCAGCCGGATATTTGCCGCTTCCTCCGGCTTCACTACCAGCCGCTTTGTATTGATACCGTCCATCTTGATAGGCTCCGTATGGAAGCGATAGGGGGCTTTCCCGCCCATCTTGAAGCCCCGCTGACTGCGGGAATAGTAAGCGTCCGTCACCCGCTTTTGTATCGTTTCCCGTTCCAACTGTGCGAACACGATACAAATATTCAGCATGGCCCGGCCCATCGGGGTTGAAGTATCAAACTTTTCCGTGGAAGAAACAAACTCCACATTGTACTGCTGGAACAGCTCCATCATGGTTGCGAAATCCAGAATGGAACGGCTGATACGGTCAAGTTTGTAGACAATGACTTTTGCTATCAGGCCCTTTTTAATATCCCGCACCAACTCTTGAAATTTCGGGCGGTCTGTGTTTTTGCCGCTGTATCCTTTATCTGTGTATTCCCTGCAACTACCGCCTTTCAATTCGTATTTGCAAAACTCAATCTGGCTTTCAATGGAAATGCTGTCCTTTTTGTCTACCGATTGTCTTGCATAGATTGCGTCTATCCGATTATTCATATTGTCGCTCCTTTTCTTAAAAAAGAAACGGAGCTGCTGACAGTCTTATTATACCGCCAACAGCCCCGTAAATCAATGATGTGGCTGGAAAAACTTACGCCCC
>NZ_QWEO01000161.1 GCF_009936035.1 Neglectibacter sp. X58
CCCAATTCCTTTTGCTCTTTTTTGTGCCCCCTAGCCCTTTGGCGTGCGTCCTTGCGTACTAACTTAATGACATTGGTTCCCTACACGGTTATTCCACGGACGCTCTTTCAAATAATGCGCGTAAATCTCGTCATATTCCGCAATTAGCGCTTCAACATTCTGCCTGTACTGTTCTTCAAAATAAACCGCTTCTTTTGGGAAACGGGGTTTGATACCGGGGTTCTCTGCCGGATAACCGACACATAATCCAAGCAGAGGAATCACATACTTAGGGAGATTTAATTCCCGTACTGCCTCCAAAGCATGAAGACGTATATCCCCTATCGGCACAGTGCCAAGCCCAAAGGATTCTGCGGCGGCAACCGCGGTTGCAAGGGCAATCCCGACCTCATTCGCACCCACGATCAGATTATCAATCTGCCCCACCGTATCCTCAAATGCCTGTCCTTTCTGCTGGCAGGCTATCCATGTCCGGTAAAAATCTGCACAAAATATCAGAAAAATAGGAGCCTGCGCGATATGCTTCTGTCCTCCACAAAGCTCCGAAAACTTCTCTCTGCGGGATTTATCTTTTATCGCAATGATTGAAACGTGCTGGAGATTTACCCAGTTCGGCGCAGCCTGAGCTGCTCTTACAATCTGGTCTAATATTTCTTCCTCCACCGGTCTTTCCTCATACTTACGAATCGACCGGTGGGACAGCAAAGTATTCATCACTTCATTCATCTTCTTTCCTCCATACTCAATGATTCGTACTGTAAACTAAAATGAAAGTTGAAGACCCGCCAGCCCTTCTGGTACAATGGTTTCACCACAAATCCAAGTAC
>NZ_QWEO01000162.1 GCF_009936035.1 Neglectibacter sp. X58
TTATACCGCCAACAGCCCCGTAAATCAATGATGTGGCTGGAAAAACTTACGCCCCGGCTTCCTCTTTCTGCCGCTTGTCGGCGTACTTGCGGAACACCTCATAAAGCTGCTGTTCCAGTTCCCGGCGTTTGGCCGCTTCCTGCTCCGGTGTAAATACCGGGGAGAGATTTTCCAGCGTGATTTCCTTTCCTTGAAAAGTCACGATTTCTGTTTCCTTTTTGTATCTGATATTCGTTATAAAATCACCTTTCCTTTCCATAGTTCGGTTGCCGCTTCAACTCTGCCAGCACTTCCGGCGGGATACGGTCAACCAGCCGTTGAATGTTGTGTAACTCGCTTTCCAGCTTTGCCCGTTCCATAACGCCTTTCATCTTGTCCTTTTCGCTGGCCTTTGCCCTTGCCTCCAGTTTTTCATTTTCTGCCAAGAGGTCATTTATCGTGACCTTGTATTTCTTCAACTGCCCGGAGAAGTTCTCCATCTGCGGAAACCACTTTTTGAGCATAGAGAGGGCTTCCTCTTTCTTCTTTCCGGCGTTAATTGGATTGATACCGTCCAGCGTGGCTTCAATCGCCCTCGCCTGTTTGGAGAGGGAAACCGCCTGTTTGAAAAGCCGGGTGGGGATATGCTTTCTTCCCGTTTTGCTTGCGCTCTCCCCACGCTCCAAGCTGGGGTACTTCTCCACCATATAGGCGTGAAAATCATCCTGCCATTTCGTCAGATTGGCCCGGTTGCCTATGATTTCTTTGGCGCACAGGCGGTTGTCTTTCGTCAGCGGAACAAAGGTCAAATG
>NZ_QWEO01000163.1 GCF_009936035.1 Neglectibacter sp. X58
AGGAGAACCGTTTTTTGCAGATGCAGGCCGCCCAGTACCGCATCCTGCAAAAGAGCATTGAGGACACCCGGCGCGCCCGCCATGATCTGCGCCAGCATTTCAAGGCATTGCAGGGCTGTGTGGAGAGCGGTGATATAGACAGGGTTGCGGAGTATGTGAAAGCCTATGGGGAAAGCCTGCCGCCGGATACAGTCCGCCGGTTCTGCAAAAATTATGCGGTGGATGCCGTACTGCATTACTATGGGGAGCAGGCGGTGAGGCAGCAGACCGATATGGAGGTTTCTGTCCAGATGGAGGAAGAAACCATCATCCCACAGCCGGAGTTCTGCGCCCTTTTGGGGAACCTGCTGGAAAACGCCATTGATGCCTGCGCCGGTTCCAAAGCGCCCCGCATCATTCGCCTGCATATCCGCCAGCAGGGAAAGCAGGCCCTTTATCTGACGCTGGACAATACCAGCGACCAGCCGCCAAAGTCCGATGACGGGCGGTTCCTTTCCTCCAGTCACGATGGCTTTGGCGTTGGGACGGAATCGGTACGGGTGACTGTGGAGCGTTACAGCGGCGATACCCGCTTTGAATGGAAAGACGGGATGTTTTATGTTTCGGTCATGTTATCTGCTCAAAACAAGCCTTGACAGATACCCCAAGCCTCCGAAGTGCGTGGGTTGTCCCAGAGTGCGGGACAACGTGGTTATAGGAAATTTCCGATAACGTAGGCAAGCAATGAGCCGGAATATCCTTTTGGGATATTCCGGCTCGCTT
>NZ_QWEO01000164.1 GCF_009936035.1 Neglectibacter sp. X58
CTGCTTGCTCCCTGGCTGCTGTTTGGACTGATAGTAAGCGTCCAAATCAGTGGGTTTTAGCTTTTGCAGCAATACCGAGTGCTGTTTGAAATACGGCACGATGTGGTTTACTACCATGGCCCGATAGGTTCGGTAGGTATTGGGCTTAATGTTCACTCCTGCTCCCTCAATCCATTGCTCCAGATAGTCGGCAAAAGTTAACCGGCAAAACGGAGTAGACTTTGCCTCCCACTCGTCAATCAACTTCTGCAAAAACTTCTCTGCGCTGCGCTTATTCCCTCTCAGGGGCAGATTTGTGGAGAACCATTTTTGTTTGCGTTTTCCTGTCTCTTCTTTCAGGTTCAACACGGCATAGTATTTGCCGTTTTTCGTTGTTATAAAGCCGGTGACTGCCATTTATTTACTCCTTTCCAGGCTTTCAGCGGCTTCATCTGATGGCTCCATTGTACCAGATTTGGAAGCCGCACGCAAGCGGAGAAATTCCTCTACACTCGCCTTTGGAATGATGTATTTCCTCCCTATGCGAATACTGGAAACCGCCCCGCTTTTCAGCAGGCTGTAGGCTGTATTCCTGCCAACATGGAGCATGGCTTGCAAATCCCTAGCGGAAACCACATCCGGGTACTCCGCAAAAATTCTGCTTTTCATAAAATCACGTTTCCTTTCTTTTTGATTGTCTTGAACTCACCAGGGTGCAAACCGGGAAAGAATGCCGTCTATTGTTTTTCTATCCTCCTTTTCAAGCTGTGCA
>NZ_QWEO01000018.1 GCF_009936035.1 Neglectibacter sp. X58
GAGAGGCTGTGGTATAATGTCTTTGCTTCCCTTCGCCTTCCGGCTCGCGGGACAGCTTTGATATAATAACACCTATTTCTGGAAAAATCAAGCCTTTTTTCAAAGTTTTTTCGACTTTTTTCTTGAAACCTAAAAAAGCACTACATATGGAGGTTTTTAGACAATAAAACACAAGGTTTTTCCCAGGTTTGAAGGCTTCCTGACAGTTGAGAGAAAAATTGGCGGGAAAACTTTCTGGTTTTCCGCAAAAAATATTTCATAGAAATTTCTCCCGAAAGCTATAAATTAGGGAAGGGGAGGGGGCAGCATGGAACCCGCCTCCCAAAAGAAAGGACGGGCTTTTCTATGAAATTAAAAAAGGCGCAAGGCATTTTTCTTTATCTCTGGCGGATCCTGATTATCCTGCTGCTCAATGTCCTGGTACTTGCCATGCTGTGGAACAACGGGGCCAGGGCGCTGTCAAAATACGGATCCACTGGCGGGGAAGTTACTCAAATACAGCAAAAGCTTAACGAGCTGGGCTATAACGCAGGCAAAGCGGACGGCATTTTCGGAAAAAACACGAAAAACGCTGTTCTTGCTTTTCAGCGGGACTATGGCCTTACTGCGGATGGCATTGTAGGCCCTGCCACCCTCCAGGCCATGGGGCTTGCTGGCGGAGGCGGATCCGGCGGAGGCCATGGAGGTTTCAGCGAAAGCGACGTGCAGCTTCTGGCGAAAATCATCTCGGCAGAATCCCGGGGCGAGCCTTACCAGGGGCAAGTGGCAGTAGGGGCAGTGATACTCAACCGCATAGCCCATCCCTCTTTCCCCAACACTCTTTCCGGGGTAATTTACCAGCCCGGTGCCTTCTCCTGCCTGTACGATGGCGGGGTAAACGCTCCTACAGCGGATTCCGCCTATCAGGCCGCCCGGGAAGCCATTAACGGTTCCGATCCCACTGGCGGTGCCATCTACTATTACAATCCCGCCAAAACCACCAACAAGTGGATCTGGTCCCGGGAAGTAATTGCGGTTATCGGCGCGCACCATTTTGCCATTTAACGCACCTGCAGTCCCTTTAGAGGGCTTAACCCTAAAACCTTCAGCACCCGCCTGCGATACACTTGCAGGCGGGTGCTTGTTTTATTTTGCGTTCAGGTTTTCCTCTATGAAAGCCAGCAAGGGCTTTGCGCGCACTTCCTCTTTGTGTTCTTTATACCAACTATACGCTTCCTCCAGGCCCGTCCTCAGATCTCTGAGGGCAGGCATCAGCATTTGCTGGGCGCTCACCTCCAGGCTGTACGCATAGTTTAAGAAGGGAAAATAGCTGCGCTGGGGCACATCTTCCGGCACAGATATGAATGCAGGCTCCTTTCCCAGCGCTCCATAGCAAAGCTTAACCCATTCCGCAACCGTTTTGGACTCCGGATTTCCCACATTGTAAACCCGCTTCCGAGGCCGCTTTTCCAGCAAAATTTCCATAAAACGGCACAAATCTTCTATATGGAAAAACTGCAGGGGCAGCTTCCCCTCTCCAGGCAGGTAAAAAGGCCTGCCCTGCTCCGCGCAGTCAAAGACAAAGGCTTCCCGGTACACATTGTTCATAGGGCCGTAGAGATAAGGCGGCCGCAGGATATAGGCCCCTGGAACCTTTCCTTCCAAAACCTTCTCCGCCTCTATCTTCCCCATGCCATAGCCGCCCCAGTGGATATTCTCCCCTAAGGGCATATCCTCCCGGAAGGGCTGGGGCAGGGTTTGTGTATATACAGCGCTGGAGCTGATGAGGATATACTGATCAAATTTCCCCAGGCCTGCAAGGAGGTTCTCCACGTCCGCCCCGTTGTAGGCAGTGATGTCCAGCACCGCGTCGAAGCGGTGGGGCTTAAGGATATCCCCCAGGCTGTGCCGGTCAGCCTTCAGCAGGGTAACTCCCGGAACCTGGGGCCGGGTGCCCCGGTTGAGGACAAACACCTCATGGCCCTTTTGGGAAAAATATTGGGCCGTATATTTGCTTACGAACACAGTGCCCCCTGTTACCAGAATTTTCATATCCTGCTCCTTTCCCTAACAGCATTATGTTCCAAACATAAAAAATTTGGGCTACTTGGGCTATATGCTTTCCAGTGTCTCCAGGAATACTATTACAGCAAAAAATGCCTGCTTCGTTTCAAAAGCGTCACCGGGGCAAGCTGGGAAAGGTAAACCCGCTGCACCCCTTCTTCCGCGCACAGGATAAAAGATTTTGGCAGCTCTGCCGACACGTTTACCACCCGTCCCTCCTGCTGGGCCTTGGCCAGAAAAGACCGGGTGTGCTTGGACACTGTAGTGTTGTCCAGATCAAACACCCCGATAATGCTGCCGGTGCGCACCACTGTATCCTGTCCCAGATGCAGATACACAGCTTATACCTCCTCTGTTTCCACACAGCCCCCTTCCACCCGGAAGCGCCTGCCTGTTTCCATCAGGCTGACAGTTTCCGGGCTGCAGCAGGTGATGAAAACCTGCCTGCCATGCAGATGGTTTAAAAGATAATCCTGGCGGCTCCCGTCCAGCTCGCTCATCACGTCATCCAAAAGCACCACTGGCGTTTCCCCGGTCAGTTGGGAAAGGGCCTCTGCCTCTGCCAGCTTTAGGGCTAAAACCGCGCTGCGCTGCTGCCCCTGGGATCCAAAGGATCGGGCTGAAACCCCATTTAAGCGCACCTCCAAATCGTCCCGATGCGGCCCAGCGGTGGTGAAGCCTGACCGGATGTCTGCCCGCCGGGTGCGGGAGAGTTCTGTGAGAAGGGCCTGCTCTGCCTGCTGGCGGGTGATATCCCCTTCCATTTTCACAGAAGGGGCATAAAAAACCTCCAGTTCCTCCCGGCCCTTGGAAATGCCGCTGTAAATTTCCGCAAGCTTCGGGGAAAGCCGCTGCACATAGGCCCAGCGCTCTGCCGTCACCTCGCCCCCCAGCTTTGCAAAGCGGGCATCCCACACATCCAGAGTATCCGCAAGCTCTGGAAAGCGCACCAAATCTTTCAAAAGGGCATTGCGCTGGAGCAGCGCCCGCTGGAAAACGCTTAAAAGCCCTGCATAGCCGGGCTTTAACTGGCACAATGCCCCGTCTATGAAATTCCGGCGGCGGGAAGGCCCTTCTTTAACCAGCAGCAGGTGCTCCGGGGAAAAGATAACCCCCCGCACCTTCCCCACCAGGGCGGATCCCGTCTTTTTCTTCACCCCGTTTATCACAGAACTGCGCCGCCCGTTCTCAATGTGCAAAGAAGCCTCCTGCATACGGCCCTCGCTGTAAAATTCCAAGGAGAGGGAAGCCCGGGGGCTGTTCCCCTCTCCTGTTTCCATGAGCCTGGGCAGCTCCCCGTCTTTGGAACCCCGGAAGGAATGTCCCCCTGTGAACAGCCATAAGGCCTCTAAAAGGTTTGTCTTGCCCTGGGCGTTGCCGCCGTAAATCACGTTGACTCCCTGGCAGGGAAGCAGTTCTGTGTCAGACAGGTTCCGGAAATTTTCTGTTGTAAGGCGTGTAATATACATAACGCATCCCTTTCCTGCCGGAGGGCGGCCCTGAGGGCTTTGCCCTCAAACTCCCACAACCCCTTTTTAAAAGAAGGGGATCCATCCCCTGTGGGAATGGTTGACCCGAAAACAAATTTTATCCTTTTCATTTTCCCACGCAGAACGTGGAGAAAACCTCGTCTACAATCTCTTCTGCCGCGTTCTCCCCGGTAAGGGCATAGAGGGCGGAAAGGGCCTCTTCCACGCACACTGTAACCGCGTCTAAAGTCATGCCCATTTTCAAAGCGCTGGCTCCTTCCTCCAAAGCTGCCTTGGCCCGGGCCGCGTCTGCCCGCTGGCGCTCTGTGGAAAGGATGCCTGCCGCAGGATTAAAATCCGCTGTGCCCAGCACCTGCCCAATTGCCTTTTCCAGTTCGGAAAGGCCCTGGCCCGTTGATGCCGAAATGCAGGCTGTGTGTACAAAGCTTTCTTCAATTTTCTGCTGTATGCCGGAAGAAGGCAGGTCTGTTTTATTGATAACCGCAATGCAGCGCGTTTTTTCCAAGGTTTCAATAAGGGCAGCGTCCTCCTCTGCAAGAGGCTGGGAGGAATCGAACACTGCCAGCACAAGCTGGGCTGTACCCATGCGATCCCGGGCAGCCTGCACGCCTATTTGCTCCACTGGATCCTCTGTTTCCCGCAGCCCGGCTGTGTCTGCAAGGCGCAGGGGCACGCCGCCTACCAGCACTGTTTCCTCAATAATGTCCCGGGTAGTGCCGGGATATTCTGTGACAATCGAGCGGCTGCACCCGGCAAGCAGGTTCATCAGGGTAGACTTCCCTGCGTTGGGCCTGCCGCAGATCACTGTGTCCACCCCTTCCCGGAAAGCCTTTCCCTGCTCAAAGCCCCGCAGCAAAGCGGAAAGCGCCTGGATATATCCCTCCAGGGCCTCCAGCAAAGGCTTGTTTTCCACCTCCGGCACATCCTCATCGGGGAAATCCGCCCAGGCGGCAAGCTGTGCCGCCGTCCCCTTCAGGCTTTCCCGCATCCCCCTCATTTTCCGGGACAGCGCCCCGCCGCTGGCGGCCTGGGCCGCCCGGGCAGCCTGCTCGCCGCTGGCGCCGATAAGCTGCATAACAGCTTCCGCCTGGGCCAAATCCATCTTCCCGTTGAGATAGGCCCGCCGGGTAAATTCCCCCGGCCCCGCCGGCACAGCCCCGGCAGCAAGCACCTCCCGCAGCAGCCGGCGGGTAACATACAGCCCGCCATGGCAGGAAAGCTCCGCCACATCCTCCCCTGTATAGCTTTTGGGAGCGCGGAACACCAAAGCCACCACGTCATCCAATTTTTCCCCGTCCCGCGTAAAAGCCCCGCCAAACCTGGCGGTATATCCCCTGGCCTCAGAAAGGGATCCGCCGTTTTTGGCCTTAAAAACTCTGTCCGCTATTAAAAGCGCTTCCGGGCCAGAGACGCGCACAATGCCGATTCCCCCGGGAGCTTCCGCCGTAGAAATGGCGGCAATGGTTTTTTCCAGGTGCATCAGGTTTTCCTTCCTTTCATGCCCTCATAAATTCATGGAAAAGGGGCTGCCCATAGGCCGCCCCTTGTAAACTCTATTTTTTAACCTCAATTTTCCCGTAGATAGGCGCGCCGGGATCGTCAGACTTAGGCCCCTCCGCCCGGGGGGCAGGGCTTTGCTGGGGAGATCTGCCGGGACGAGGCCCCTTGCGATCCCGGTCAAAGTTCCTGCGACCGCCGTTCTGGCCCCTGCGGCTGTCCCTGCGCTGGGGGCGCTCGCCGCCCTCAGGCCCTATCACCACATGCCGGCCCAAATCCTCCCCTTCGCTCCAGGACTTAGCGCCCTCCACAGCCTGGACAGCCGTATGGATAATGCGCCGCTCGTAGGGGTTCATAGGCTCCAAAGAGGAATTGCGCCCGGATTTCACAGCGCGGTATGCCATTTTGCGGCCCAGAGCCTCCAGGGTTTCTTTGCGCTTTTCCCGGTAATTCCCTACGTCCAGGGTCAGGCGGAAATAAGCCCCTTCCACATGGTTTGCCACCAGGGAGGAAAGATACTGCAAAGCGTCCAGGGTTTCCCCCCGGTGCCCGATGATAAAGCCTAAATCCTCGCCGCTCAAGGTAAGGGCCGCGCCGCTTTCCTCCTCGCGCACCTCAATGCCCACATCCGGCAGGCCCATGGCTGCCAGCACGCTTTGCAGGTACTGGGTGGCTTCTGTTACAGGATCATGCACATCCGGCTCCTCAATATAGGCCCGCACCTTGGCAGGGCTGCCGCCAAAAAGGCCCAGGGTTTTCTTGGTGGGCATTTCCAGGATATCGCATTCCGCTTCGGTGGTGTCCACACCCAGCTCCCGGCAGGCGTTAGCAAAAGCTATTTCTACAGTCTCGCCCTTTGCGATTGCTTCTCTTGTCATGTCAAGCACTCCTTTTACTGGATAACGGCTCAAATCCCGCTTACTTTTTACTTCCCATATAGGAGGTGGTATCTCCTGAGGAAGAGCTTTTTTTCTTCTTTTTCCCTTTATTCTGCTGCCTTGCCCCTTCTTTGGCCTCTGCCTGCTGGGGGGCCTGCGCCAGCTTATCCGCTATCTGCTTCTGGGCAGAGGCGGAAAGGGGACGCACCGCAGCCTCCGCCTCATAAAGGGATGCCGCGCGGCGGGCCTCCGCCATAGCGGTCATATGGTTGACGCTGAAGAACTTGTTTGTAATAAGGGTCTGCAAAAAGCCTGCCAGAGAGGAAATAACCCAGTAAAGGCCTACAGCCGCCGGGAAAATGTACGACCAGTATACGCTCATCAAAGGCAGCGCATACATCATCACCTTCATGCAGCCCTGCTGCTGGCCCTGGGGCGCGCCAGTTGCGCGCATGGTATAAAACTGGAAGGCAAAGCTTGTCACCAGGGAGAGTACCGGGATTATCCACAAAAGGGAAGCAAAGCCGCTGCCCTGGGGGGTGGAGAGCAAATCCAGGCCGCAGAAGCGGAAGCCCTGGGAGAAAAACTCAATTTTCGCCACATCCGCCTGGGTAAACATGGTCAGGTTATCCCGGAGCACGTCAAAATTCCGGATGATTTCCAACTCCGTATAGCCTCCGAGAGAGACAACCCCAGGGATTTTCGAGATATAATCCGTTGCGAGGGCCACCGTCTCACTGGCAATGTGCAGGGTATTGGAGAGGGGATACGCTACAGAGTAGAATATACCCAGCATGATGGGGAAGGGGAGCAGGGTAGTAAGGCACCCGCTGCTGGGGTTTACTCCCTCCTTCTCATAGATCTTCATCAGCTCATCATTATATTTCTGCTTATTGTTGGCATACTTTTTCTGCAGTTCCCGCTGCTTTTCCGCAAGCTTTGCCTGGGAAGCCATGCTTCTCTGCTGCTTCAGGCTCATGGGGAACATGACGATCTTTAAGATAACGGTAAACAGGATAATAGCTATGCCATAGTTTTTAAAGATGGTGTATAGAAACCAGAGCAGGTAGCCAAGGATGCTTCCAAAAAAATTAAATATTCCCATGTGCTTTTAAAGATCCCTTCTTTATCTTCCTTTTTGGCGGGCTTTCTTTCCTTGTCCATTATAAAGGAAACCGCGCGTACTGTAAACATTAAAATTGAGATTATTTCTTCCTCTTTTGCTTTTCCTTCTTTTCCGGCACCGGATCATACCCGCCCCGGCCCCAGGGGTTGCACCGCAGAACCCGCCACAGCGTAAGCGCGCCGCCTTTTAAAGCGCCGAAGCGTTCCACCGCCTCCAGCCCATACTGGGAGCAGGTGGGGATAAACTTGCAGGTAGGCCCGGCCTTATGGGAGGAGATATAGGCCCTGTAAAAGCGGATAAGCCCTAAGAGGGCTGCTTTCAGCATGGCTTTTCCCCTTCCTCCAGGATGCCGGCAGCCATAAGTTGCCTTTCCATATGCCTCTGCACCTGGGTGCTTTTGGCGGCAGGCGTGCGGCCCCGGGCCACAAACACCAGATCATACCCCGGCTTTACCCGGCCAATAAGCCCCCGGTATGCCTCCCGCAGTACCCGGCGGGCGCGGCTACGCACCACAGCGTTCCCGATTTTTTTGCTGGTGGTAATGCCCACCCGGGTACAGCCCAGGCGGTTTTTCAGCACATAAGCCACCAAAAGGGGGGACACATGGCTTTTTCCCCTTTTATAAGCCCTGCGGAAATCATTGTTGCGCGTGATGGGAAGTATCTTTTCCATAAAAACCGCCATGACATAACAAGAATAGGTAAAGTAGTGCGCCGGCTTCCCTGCCGGCAGGAAAAAGGCATAAACAAAGAAAGGCCACACCAGGGTGACCTTTAAGGGCATAAGGCTCAGGCGGCAGGAACTTAAACCCCACATCCGCCAAAATACTCTGTCTCTGGACCTTGCCAGAAAGGGGCAGAAAGCCCCTGCTCAGGCCGCCCTGCTGGGTTAATAAGAAAGACGTGCTCTGCCTTTTGCCCTGCGGCGTGCAAGCACCTTGCGCCCGTTCCTGTCGGACATTCTTTTCCGGAAGCCATGCTCCTTCTTCCTGTGAAGCTTCTTGGGCTGATAGGTTCTCAGCATAGGTAAACCCCTCCTTTCGGGCTGCTTTCCCTTGCAATTTAGCATTATACCTTACATCCGCCCTTTATGTCAACACAATTTTTTCCCTTACCCAGGAGAAAAAAGGTTTTTTTGCGGGGGTTTCCCGCTTTTCCCCTGTTCCTCTTCAAAATCTGCCCGCCATTCGCGGCTTTTCTCCTTTTCCACACAGGATATTGTGTATGTGGAAAAAGCAGGGAAGCGCGCAAAAAAATTTGAAAAAGAAACTGCCGTATGGTATACTGGTATATATTTCGGGAAATTACATCCCCAGCGCCGGGAGAAGCCCTGCAAAGGCTTTTCCCTGGGTGAAGGCGCTTTTTCGGGGGATAGCTTTGGAGGGTATGACTTTTGGATTCTTTTGAGCAAGCTTGGGAGCTGATTTGCGAATACTGCAAGTCCCAGATAACGGGCGTGGCCTATAAAACCTGGTTCAGCAGTTTAAAGCCCGTATCCCTTGATTTTGAAAACAACGTGGCCACCATTGAGGCTCCCAACGAATTTCATATGCAGACCCTGCTGCGGGGCTACGCGGATGTGCTGAACAGGGCCTTTGAGTCCGTTTTCGGCGCGCCTATCCAGCTTTCCCTGGTGGTGCCCCAGGCAGACGCTCCTGCAAAACAGGAAACCCCGGCGCCGGATGATGACAGCTATGAGCTGACCTTCGACACCTTTGTGGTAGGCCCGTCCAATCGTTTTGCCCACGCGGCCTGTCAGGCTGTGGCGGCAAAGCCTGCCCTCCTGTACAATCCCCTCTTTATTTACGGGAACTCCGGCCTGGGGAAAACCCACCTGCTTTCCGCTGTCTCCAAGGAGTTTATGCGGAACTTCCCGGATCGCAGCGTGGTGTATGTCAAAAGCGAGGATTTCACAAATGAAATTATAGACGCCATTGCCCGGGGCACCACTGCTGCCCTGCGGGCCAAATACCGCAGTGCGGATCTGCTGCTGATAGACGACGTGCAGTTTATTGCTGGGAAAAACTCCACCCAGGAGGAATTCTTCCACACCTTCAACACCCTGCACGAGGCGAAAAAGCAGATTATCCTCACCTCGGACAGGCCCCCTAAGGACATTGCTACCCTGGAGGACAGGCTGAAAACCCGCTTTGAGTGGGGCTTGACGGCAGATATCCAGCCGCCGGACTACGAGACAAGGATCAGCATTATCAACAGGAAAGCCGCCTCCATGGATTTCACCATTCCGGAAAATGTCAGCGAATATATTGCCAACCGCCTGAAAAGCAATGTGCGCCAGTTAGAAGGGGCGGTTAAGAAGCTGCGGGCCTTCCACCTGCTGGAAAACAAGCCAATCAATGTGGCTACAGCCCAGTCGGCCATCAGCGACATTATGAACAACAGCCAGCCCACCCCTGTCACAGTGGACAAGATTATTGAAGAGGTAGCCCGCACCTATCTGGTAGCCCCGGAGGACATCCGCTCCCAAAAGCGCAATTCTGTGATTTCCACTGCCCGGCAGGTTTCCATTTATATTGTGCGGGAAATTACCCAGATGTCCATGGTGGAAATCGGCCAGACCTTTGGCGGGCGGGATCACTCTACTATTGTATATGCCCTGCGCCAGATGGAGTCAAAGCTGGAGCGGGATCCCCGCACCCGGGACACAGTAGACGATATCATTAAGAATATCCGCAGCCGCTAGGAGGCCTCCGGTGGCCAAGGCCCCCTTGGAACCCGCTTATAGAGAATCATTTTCTTAAGAATCCCATCCGGATAAGGCTTCCTGCCCCCTGGAAAACTTTCCACAATCCCAAAAAGCCGGGACAAGCTTTTCCACATTTTCCACCACATTCCACTAACAGCGTATAAACAGGCCGTGGAAAAGAACTCTCCCTTTCCACAAGCCGCAAAATCATTCCACATAGGCTTTTGGAAAATCTTGAGAGGGCAAACCGCGCTGTCATGCCAAATTTTCCCTTTTTCCACTTTTCCACAGCCCCTACTATTACTTCTAAATCTACACATATAAAGAAAGAATAAGAGAAGGGATTTCCTTCCTGCAGCGGGAAAAGGACTTCAAGTGGAAAACTGCCGGGTAGGCTTATATGAAAGGGCGGAATGCTGTTTCTGGATAAAAACAGGCAATGAAATTTTATTATAGAGAGAAGGGCTATGCGTTTATGAAATTTACCGTACAGAAAAGCCACATCACAGAAGCTGTATCCAACATTCAGCGGGCAGTCTCCACGAAAACCTCCATTCCAGCCTTAGAGGGCATTCTGCTCTCTGCCGGAGAAGGGGAGCTGGAGCTTTGCGCTTATGATTTAGAGCTGGGCATCACCACTACCATTCCCGCCCAGGTAGAAGAACCAGGAAAGTCTGTGCTCAGTGCCAAGATATTTTCCGATATTGTGCGCCGCACCCCAGATGATTCTATTACAGTAGCCGTAGACGAGAAAAACATGGCTTCCATTGAAAGCGGTTACAGCTTGTTTTCCATTATCGGCATTCCTGCTGTGGAATTTCCAGAACTCCCCAAGCTGACAGACGCCACTGCCATTCAGCTTCCCGCTCATGTGCTGAAAAGCATGATCCGGCAAACTGTGTTTGCCGTAGCAGAAAGCGATGCTAAACCTATCCACCAGGGAAGCCTGTTCAGCCTGGAGGGCGGCAGGCTGGACGTAGTGTCTGTAGACGGCTACCGCTTAGCCAAGCGCACAGAGCAGGTGGATTTTGACGCAGATCTTTCCTTTGTGGTGCCAGGGAAAACCCTTTCCGAGCTTTTGCGGCTTTTAAAGGACGCGGAGGAATCTGTCTCCATCTCTGTGGGCAGCAGGCATATTTTATTCAACGCTGATCACTACACTGTTATATCCAGCCTGCTGGAAGGGGAATTTCTAAATTACAAAGCGGCTATTCCCGCAGATGGCAAAACCGAGGTGGTCATGCGCACCCGGGAGGCCATTGAGAGCGTGGAGCGTGTTTCCCTTTTAATTACAGACAGGCTGAAAAGCCCAATCCGTTGTATGTTCTCCCAAAATGAAATCAAGCTGTTGTGTACAACCTCCATGGGCCGGGCAAGCGACCAGTTGGAGGTAAACCTAACCGGAGACGATGTGGAAATCGGCTTTAATAACCGTTATCTGCTGGACGCACTGCGCAATACAGAGTGCGACGAGGTGCGGGTGCAGTTAAGCGGGCCTTTAAGCCCTATGAAAGTTATGCCAAAAGAAGGGGAAAGCTTCTTGTTTCTGGTGCTGCCAGTGCGCTTGAAGAACGATTGATTGTAAAAAGGCGGCTCCTTTGGGGCCGCTTTTTTTGCAGTGGGTTTTAGAGTCAACTTTTTTGAAAAAGCATTTGCAGAGTGCGGGGCTGTTGCCATGAATTATCGGGCCGGCAGATGAGAAGCGTCTCGCGGCTTTCAAAGAAAGGAAAGATACATTTGGAAACTATTCAGATAACAACAGAATTTATCCGCCTGGATTCCTTTTTAAAGCTGACAGGCATGGTAGACACAGGCGGCCAGGCTAAATTTGTAATACAGGGCGGCGAAGTGGAGGTAAATGGAGATACCTGCACTATGCGGGGCAAAAAGCTGCGTCCTGGTGACGCGGTTTCTTATGGGGGAAAAAGTTTTGCAGTGGCAGCAGTATAACGGTGCTGAAACTGCCTTGGAAAGGAGGCGCAGCTATGACTTATGAGGCAGGGACTATAGATGTGGCAGTTGTGGGCGCAGGACACGCGGGAATCGAAGCGGGCCTTGCCGCCGCCCGGCTGGGGGCACATACAGTAGTATTCACCATCAACCTGGACGCTGTGGGAAACTGCCCCTGCAACCCTAGCATTGGCGGTACGGCAAAGGGGCACTTGGTGCGGGAAATAGACGCTCTGGGTGGGGAGATGGGCCGGACGGCAGACGCCTGCACTTTACAGAGCCGAATGCTGAACCTGGGTAAAGGTCCGGCTGTCCATTCGCTCCGTGCCCAGATAGACCGGAACCAGTATGCCCAAATTATGAAGCATAAACTGGAGCAGTGCCCAAACCTGGGATTGAAGCAGGGAGAAGTGGTGGATCTGCGCCGGGAAGGGGAGGCCTGGCTGCTGACCACCCGGCTGGGGGCTGTATACCGTGCGGGAGCTGTCATCCTCTGCACAGGCACCTTTTTAGGCGGTAAAATCTTTGTGGGAGAGGTGTCCTATGAAAGCGGCCCCGACGGCATGTTTCCCGCTGCCTTTCTGCCCGATTCCCTGCGCAGGCTGGGGATTTCCCTGCGCAGGTTTAAAACGGGCACTCCTGCCCGGGTGCTGCGATCCTCCATTGATTTCAGCGGCCTGGAGGTGCAGTTTGGAGACGAGCCAGTGGCGCCCTTCTCCTATGATACGGAAGAGCCGCTTCAAAACAAGGCAGTCTGCCACATTAGTTGGACAAATGACAGGACAAAGCAGGTTATCCTGGAAAACATCCAGCGTTCCCCTCTCTATGGGGGCATGATAGAAGGCATTGGCCCCCGGTATTGCCCCAGCATTGAGGATAAAATCATGCGCTTCCCAGATAAGCCCCGCCACCAGCTATTTATTGAGCCTTGCGGCCTGCACACAGAAGAAATGTATTTGCAGGGCATGAGTTCTTCCCTGCCTGAGGAAGTCCAGCAGGCCTTTTATCAGACTATCCCTGGTTTGGAGCGGGTGCAGATTATGCGCACAGCTTATGCCATTGAGTATGACTGCTGCGATCCCTTAGAGTTAGATGCGTCTTTGGAGTTCCGGGCATTTCCCGGCCTTTATGGGGCAGGGCAGTTTAACGGCAGTTCCGGCTATGAGGAAGCTGCCGCCCAAGGCTTAGTAGCAGGAATTAACGCGGCTCGGAAACTCCAGGGGAAGGATCGGCTAGTACTGGACAGGGCCGGATCCTATATTGGCACGCTGATTGACGATTTAATCACCAAAGGGGCAAGCGATCCCTACCGGATGATGACCTCCCGTTCGGAATACCGTCTGGTGCTGCGCCAGGACAATGCTGACGAGCGGCTAACCCCTATAGGCCGGGAAATCGGCCTGATATCCGACAACCGCTGGAAACGCTTTACCAGAAAGCAGGAACAGAAAAAGGCTGAGCTGAAGCGCGCCCTTTCCACCACCCTGCCGCCTAGCGAAGCCCTGAACAGCATACTTGTTTCACGTGAAACATCCCCTGTCGCCACGGGGGTTCGCCTGGCGGATTTGCTGCGCAGGCCTCAAATCACCTATGCGGATTTAGAGCCGGTAGATCCAACCCGTCCCAGCCTGCCTTATGCTGTGCTGGAAAATGTGGAGATTGAGTTGAAATACGAAGGGTATATCCGCAGGCAAAAGGCTTCCATTGAAGAAATGCGGCGGCTGGAGAAAAAAGCTCTGCCCAGGAATATGGATTACGCCGGCTTAAAGGGCCTGCGCCTGGAAGCGGTAGAAAAGCTGAATCAGGTGCAGCCTGAGAACATTGGGCAGGCAGGTCGGATTTCTGGCGTAAGCCCGGCAGATATTTCTGTGCTGCTCATCTGGCTGGCATCTGAAAATAGAAAGGCAAGGGAGGAATAAAGCATGGCGGAAGACATCCGGGGTCTGCTGCGGCAACGGGCAAAGGACATGGGCATAAAGCTGGGAGAAAGGCAGGCTGAAGCCTTCCAGCGTTATATGGAGCTTTTGCTGGAATGGAACGAAAAAGTAAACCTGACCGCTATTACAGAACCAAAAGAAATTGTGGAAAAGCATTTTCTGGACAGCTTAAGCCTGTTGCCTGCATGTTCCATCAAACAAGGGGCAAAGGTGATAGACGTAGGTACCGGGGCAGGATTTCCCGGCATCCCCTTGAAAATTATGCGGCCTGATATTCAGCTTACCTTGTTGGACGGCTTAAATAAGCGTTTAATTTTCCTGGAAGAAGTTTGCAAAGCCCTGGGCCTTTCAAGCACCCGTATTCATAAACGTGCGGAGGAAGCGGGCCTGGATAAAAAGCTGCGGGAAGGATTTGATATTGCAACGGCCCGGGCTGTTGCCAATCTGCCAGTGCTTTGCGAATACTGTCTGCCGCTGGTGAAGATGAAAGGCTTTTTTATAGCCATGAAAGGCCCTGGAGCAGGGGAGGAGCTGGAGGCGGCCAAAAATGCCCTGGATATTCTAGGTGGTGATGAAGTAAAGCTGGCGCCAGTAACAGAATTTGGTGCCGGGGAGCGGAATTTAATTGTAGTGCAGAAAAAAAGCTTTACTCCCAAAGGGTACCCCCGCCATGGCGGCACCATTGCCAAACATCCCTTGTAAAGGGGAATATCAGGTAAGCTAGATTCATATTTTTTGACAGTGTTAAAAATACAAGGAAAGGATTGATACCGGACGCAGAAAGGCCCTTTCGTTTTCTTTATGCGTAATCCTGTATCAGAATGGCAAATAACATGAAGTGTAGTATGCGGGAAGCCGTTGCTTCTGACGTAGAGGCAATGGATAAAGTTATGCAGGTTATCAGCGAGAAAAGCACGAATCTGGAAAAGATGGCAAGATTAATAGAAAAGCTGCGGCAGGATCCCCAGAAATACTTGCTGGCAGCCTTTGACCCCGAAACAGGCATTCTCTGCGGCAGTCTGCTAGGAGTGGTTTTTGAAGATATCTGCGATGACGGCAGGCCCATCCTGCTGATAGAGAATGTGGCGGTGCTGGAAGCCTATCAGGGAAAAGGCGTGGGCAGGCAGATGTTTGCAGAAATTGAACGCTGGGGCAGGGAAATGGACTGCCACTATGAAATCCTTGTCTCCGGCCTGGAACGGGCAGGCGCCCACAAGTTTTATCATGCCCTGGGCTTTATAGAGGCAAAAGGCTTTAAAAAATACCTGTAATTTTTTTCCAGCCGACATTTTTCAGCAAACCATGCATGTCTTTCGTGATAGAATAAAGACACGAAAGGGGGGCGGCAGATGTTTTTTAAGGACAAGCTTAAGCTTATGAAACTGCCTACAGCCAAAATCCAGCCAAACCCCTCCCAGCCCAGAAAGGTGTTCCAGGAAGAAGAACTGAAAAGCCTGGCCCAGAGCATTATAGAAAACGGCCTTTTGCAGCCGGTGACAGTGCGCCGGGAAAACGGCACGTATTATCTGGTGGCGGGGGAAAGGCGGCTGCGCGCCTGCAAGCTGGCTGGGATAAAAGAAATCCCTGCTATCCTGGCGGACTGCGAGCCAGAGGACAGCGCGGTTTTGGCCCTGCTGGAAAATGTCCAGCGCCGGGACTTGCAAATGTTCGAGCAGGCCGCTGCCATTGCAAGCCTCTTGCGGGAGTGGAACATAACCCAGGAGGAGGCCGCAAGGCGCCTGGGTATGAGCCAGTCATATCTGGCAAATAAGGTGCGGCTTTTAAAGCTGAGCGCTGAGGAGCAGCATGACATACTTGCAAACAACCTGACAGAGCGCCACGCAAGGGCGCTGCTGCGTATAGACGATATAGAGATAAGGCGGAAAATCCTGCATACGGTTATTGCCAGGGGACTGAACGTTTCCCAAACAGAAGCCCTTGTGGCGGAATCCATGAAGCCAAAAGAGCAAAAGGGTAAAGCAAGGCGAACCTTTGTGGCAAAAGATATCCGGCTCTTTATCAACACCATCGACCACGCGGTGGACGCTATGAAAACCGCGGGCATCCAGGCGCACACAGAAAAGAAGGAAACCGAGGAGTACATCGAGTGTACAGTGCGCATTCCTAAATTAACCAGAGTACAAGTTTAACCCATTCCCTTATTCATTTCCCACAGAGAAGGCCGGGGCAGCAATGCCGCGGCTTTCTTGCTTTTTTATCGTAAACGCACTTAAAAATTGGTACATCCCAATTTTTAAGCCAGGCGGCTCAGATGCCTGGTTCAGAAGAGGTAGAATACCTCTTCTGAATTGCGTTAACTATAAACTCCTTATGCGCCCCTCCGCAAACAACAGGAAATTTCTTTTGCCGCCTGCATGTTTCACATGAAACATTTTTGAAAAAAATAAGGGAGAAAGCCAGTTTCAGGCTTTCAAAATGGCGGAAATTGTGGTATCATAAGAGAACGGGAAATTTCCGCCACAAAAAGAAAGGGGCATTTCATGGGGAAGATTATTTGCGCGGCAAACCAGAAGGGCGGCGTGGGGAAAACCACCACAGCCGTAAATCTGGCGGCGGCGCTGGGAAGTATGAAGAAAAAGGTTCTGCTGGCAGATACAGACCCCCAGGGCAATTCCACCAGCGGCGTAGGCGTGGATAAGCGGAACTGCACTGCAAGCATATATGACGTGATGATAAACGGCGCAAAGGCTAAAGACGCCATTGTGCAGACGGAATTCGAGGGCCTGTGGCTTCTGCCCTCCACCATGGATCTGGCTGCGGCGGAACTGGAGCTTGCAAACATGGAAAGCCGGGCGGTCAAATTAAAGGAAGCCCTGGACAGCGTGCGGGGGGAATATGATTATGTGATTATCGACTGCCCTCCTTCTTTAGGCCTTATCACTATCAACGACTTAAGCTGTGCAGACACTGTGCTCATTCCTATCCAGTGTGAGTTTTACGCTCTGGAAGGGCTTTCCCAGCTTATAAACACAGTGCGCCGGGTAAAGCGGCAGTATAACGAGCGCCTGGAGCTGGAAGGCGTGCTGCTCACCATGTATGACGGGCGCTTAAACCTCACCCAGCAGGTGGTGGAGGAAGTGAAGAAATTCTTCCCCCGCAAGGTTTTCAAAACTGTCATACCCAGGGCCGTCCGTCTGTCCGAGGCCCCGGGCTTTGGGCAGCCAGTGCTGTACTATGATAAAAATTCCCGGGGCGCCAAAGCTTACGGGGAGTTGGCCCAGGAAATCATAAAGAGCAAGGTGTAAGAATGCTGGCCCGGATGCCAAGAGAAAAGGAGATGGTTCGCCATATGAAAAAAAGGGGACTGGGAAAGGGCTTTGAGACAATCTTTGCGGAAAATACAGCGGAGAGCGCCGAGGGCACTGTCGCCGTAAAACTCAGCGAGATAGAGCCAAACCGGGACCAGCCCAGAAAAGAGTTTGACAGTGAAGCCCTTTCCGAGCTGGCAGATTCCATTGCCCAGCATGGGGTGCTGCAGCCCCTGCTGCTGCGGCCCATGGTCACAGGGGGATACCGCATCGTGGCAGGCGAGCGCCGCTGGCGGGCAGCGCGGATGGCAGGTATCAGCGAGGTGCCGGCAGTTATCCGGGAGATGACAGACGCGGAGGAAATGCTCTTTGCCCTGATTGAAAATCTGCAGCGGGAGGACTTAAGCCCCCTGGAAGAAGCCAGAGGGTATCAAACCCTGATAGATGTGCAGGGTTTCACCCAGGAGGAAGTCTCCCAGACCGTAGGCAAATCCCGCCCTGCCGTAACAAATTCCCTGCGGCTTTTAAACCTTCCGGAGGATGTGCAGGAGATGCTGGAAAGAGGGGAAATCACAGCAGGCCATGCCCGCACGCTGTTAAGCTTTAAAACCCCGGAGGCCATGCGGCTGGGGGCGGAAAAAGCAAAGGAGGGCGCTTCTGTACGGGAGCTGGAAAACCTTTCCAAGCGCCTGCAGGAACAGCCTGCCAGCAAAAAAACGCCTGCTGTAAAGAAAAATCAGTATTATGAAGAAGCCCAGTTAGCAGTAGGCCAGTGCTTGAACCGAAAGGTAAAGGTGGCGGGCAATAAGAAAAAAGGAATGCTGACCATTGAATTTTACGGGGAAGAGGATTTAAAGAACCTCCTGTCAGATTTAAAGCTGCAAGAATCCCAGGAATAACCAAATATAAATAAAGCTCAAATCTCAGTTTTTTGGTCAAGCTTTTTTTCAAAAAAGCTTGCAGGGTTTGGGACGGAGTCCCAAGGTCTTAAAAGAGGAAAGGAGAAAAGAAAATGCTGGATATAAAACTGGTACGCACCGATCCGGATTTGGTGAAAGAAAACATGCGAAAGAAATTCCAGGAGGACAAGCTGCCCTTAGTAGACGAGGTGCTGGAACTGGACGCAGCCTTCCGGGCTTCCAAGGCCCGGGGCGATGAACTTCGCCAGCAGCGCAACCTTATCAGCAAGGAAATCGGCAAGCTGATGGGCCAGGGCAAAAAAGAGGAGGCCGAAGAAACCAAGAAAAAGGTGCAGGCCATTGCCGGGGAACTGCAGGAAATGGAAGAAAAGGAAGCCCAGATGAGCGAAGAAATCCACAAGCGCATGCTGGTAATCCCCAACATCATTGACAGCTCCGTTCCCATCGGCCGGGATGACAGCGAAAACGTAGAGCTGGAAAAATTTGGCGATCCAGTGGTGCCGGACTATGAAATCCCCTACCATACCGATATCATGGAAAAGTTCAGCGGCATCGACCTGGACAGCGCCCGGAAAACCAGCGGCAACGGTTTTTATTACCTGATGGGAGACATTGCCCGGCTCCATTCCGCTGTGCTGTCCTATGCCCGGGATTTCATGATCAGCAAGGGCTTCACCTACTGCATCCCTCCCTTTATGATCCGCAGCGACGTAGTAACAGGGGTCATGAGCTTTGCGGAAATGGAAAATATGATGTATAAGATAGAAGGGGAGGATCTCTACCTCATCGGCACCAGCGAGCACTCCATGATAGGCAAATTCATCGACACCATCCTGCCAGAGGATGCCCTGCCCCAAACCCTCACCAGCTATTCCCCCTGCTTCCGCAAGGAGGTAGGCGCTCATGGTATTGAGGAACGGGGTGTATACCGGGTACACCAGTTTGAAAAGCAGGAAATGATCGTGGTGTGCAAGCCCGAAGACAGCATGGCATGGTATGAAAAAATGTGGAACTACACAGTAGAGCTGTTCCGCTCCATGGATATCCCCGTCCGCACCCTGGAGTGCTGCTCCGGCGATCTGGCAGATTTAAAGGTAAAGAGCGTGGACATTGAAGCCTGGTCCCCCCGGCAGAAAAAATATTTTGAGGTGGGAAGCTGTTCCAACCTGGGAGATGCCCAGGCCCGACGGCTGGGCATCCGCATTAAGGGAAAAGATGGCAATTATTTTGCCCACACCCTGAATAACACCGTAGTTACGCCTCCCCGTATGCTCATTGCTTTCCTGGAAAATAATCTCCAGGCCGACGGCTCCGTCAAAATCCCCCAGCCCCTCCAGATGTATATGGGTGGCCAGTCCCAGATTAAGTGACCAGCTTTGCTGGGATGTCTAAGATCGTGGGACTTCGTCCCACACCCTACAAGCCTTTTTGAGAAAAAGGCTTGACCTAAAAACCTTTATAAAAATCCCCCTTGGGGCCTTTAGGCCCTGAGGGGGATTTTTATGGAAGTTCTTAATCAACTTTCTTTCAAGAAAGTTGCAGAGTGCGAGACAGAGTCTCGCGGCCTTAAGCACCCCCAGCAGGGCTGATCACTTAGCCCGGACAGGCAGCCAAACGCCGCTTTCGTAGTCGTTGGGAGAAGAATCAGGGCAGCAATCCATAGAATACCACTCCAGGTTGATGGGCATAGAGGGTTCATAGTCCGGGTTTCCGGGAAGCCACTCGGAAAATACCTTGGTGTTCACAGATTGCAAAGCCCCGGGCAGCGGCCCAACACAGCGGAATTTTGCCCAGTCCGCGGCAGGCACATGGATGGTAGCCATCCCCAGGGGCACAGGCCCGCCCTTATATATCCCTCCAATCATGTAGAAGAACCTTCCCTCGGCAAAACCCTGGAAGCAGGCGCCAAATTCCCCTATTTTGTGGTCAAATATAGCTTTCTCTACCTCATTCTGTGTTTCATGCTGGGAAGAGCTGGATGCCAGCGCCATCACCTCGTCCCAGAACTTAGGGATTTCCCCATAAGACGTTTCGTGCTGGAACTCCCGGATAAAGCCAATCAACTCAAATCCGTCCATCTTTTCAATCTTGTAATCCATTTCGTTTCCTCCTTGTATTTCAATTTTTACTGTAAGAGGCAGGAAAGGCTTGATTGCCCTGGAATTTTTCCGCACCTGGGAGGGCGGCAGGCCATGGAAGCGCGTGAAAGCCTTGGTGAAGCTTTCAGGGGTATCATAGCCGTATTTATAGGCGGCCTCCAAAACCGTACCGCTGCCGGAAAGCATGTCCAGCGCCGCCAGATACAGCCTGCGGCAGCGCAAGTACTCCCCCAGGGTATAGCCTGTCACCATGCGGAAGCCATGCTGGAGATAAAAAGGGGAAATGTGTACCGCTTCCGCCACGTCCGCCGGGCCGATGTCCTCCAGCAGGTTCTTTTCCATGTAGGCGATAGCGCCCCGCAGGCATTCTGTCCATTCCATAAGCTTGCCCTCCTTTGTCCTCCTGCTTCGCTTTTAGTATAGCAAAAAGACAGGCCCTGCCGCCTGTCTTTTTGTGCCCGGTTTTGTCAATTTGCCACAGCCGCGTTTTTTTCTTTTTTGTGCCGGAAGGACAACAGGAAAATAAGGGAGCTTACAAGGTATGCACAGCCCACAGCTATATAGAAGGGTTTCGCGCCAATAGCGTCAAACACCACGCCGCCCAGAAGATTCCCCAAGATACCGGCCACAGAGGAGACAGAGGCGAAAAAAGCCTGGGCGCTGGCTTTCAGGTGATCCGGGGCCAGCTCATACACATAGTTTAAAGAGGAGCCGATAAACAGGCCGTTGCCCAGCCCGAAGAAAGTGCAGCACAGCAGCATCCCTGGCAGGGAACCTGCAAAGGTGCCAAAGCCCAAACATTCCAAAGCCATCAGCACCGGCGCCCCCAGCACCAGCACCCGCAGTGGGAACCGCTGGCGCAGGCGCACCATAAATAAGAGGAAGGGGATCTCCATAAAAGCCCGGAGCGCCAGGATAATGCCATACTGCTCAGTGGAAACATGAATTTCGCCCATAAAATAGGGGATGAAATTTCCTTCACAGCTTGCAGCTATGTAAAAGATAAGCGCAAAGAAAAGAAAAGAGACATAAGCCTTGTTCTTAAAGAGTTCCCCCAGGTTCATGCCGCCCTTTTCCGATTTCCCGGCTTTGCCCCGGCGGGGCCTGGAATTTGGCTCCCGGGCAAGAATCACGCAAATAATAGCCGGTATCATCAAAAGTCCGCTTATCCAAAAGGTGTTAGGCACCCCAACCTTAGGCAGGACAGCGGCAATCCATATGCTTCCCACTGTGAACAGCAAAGAGCCAAGCCCCCGCAGCACGCCGAAATTCAGGCGCAGCTCATTGCAGTTTCGCACCAGCAGGTTTTCATCAAAGGTGGCAACAGAGCCGCGGAAAAAGTTCAGGGCAGGAATGAAGCAGGTAAAAAGCAGAGGGGAATAGGGCAGGCCTGTAGGAATAAGGGGCACCAGGGCATACAGGGTGGAGCCTACCCCCAGGACAAGGATAAGAACCTTGCGGATAGAACCAAACTTATCGCTTACCATGCCCCAGAAGGATACGGAAGCAATGGTGACCGCAGAGGAGATGGCATTGAGCACGCCTAAATTTGACGCGGAGAAACCCACGCTCTGCAGGTAAACGCTCTGATAACAGCCAAAGGCCCAGGCAAACCAGAAAAGCCCGGTTACTCCCAGCAGGATGATAGAGTGGCGGGCGGCGGGGCCAAGACGGGAAAAGATACGGTTCATGAGGAATAGACCTCCTTTTAGTCCTGTAAAAAATAAAATAATACACCTCAGTCTTTGCACAGATTATAGCAAAGCGCGTGTTCTGTCAATGGGTTTTTGAAAAATAATAGGGGAAAAGGGAAAGTATTTTTCAGGCGGGTGAAAAACCCCAATAAAGCGGAAAAAAGGGCAGAATTTTTTGGCAGGGGAAAAGGAAAATACAGCTTGCAAAGCAGAGGGGCAAATGCTATAATCATAAATTAAATACAAGCCCGAGAGGAAGAAAAAAACCAGGAAATTCATGAGAAAGAGAGAGGTGTGCAAATGCTGAACATGGAGTATCAGGAAAAGTTCACAAAAGAGGGCCTGACCTTTGACGATGTTCTGCTTATCCCGGCAGAATCCCATGTATTGCCCAGCGAGGTGGATTTTTCTACACAACTGACCCGCACAATCAAGCTCAACGCCCCCATCCTGACGGCGGCGATGGACACAGTGACGGAGTCGGATATGGCTATTGCCATCGCCCGGGAGGGCGGCGTGGGCGTCATCCACAAGAACATGCCCATTGACCGGCAGGCTGACCAGGTGGACAGGGTGAAGCGCTCGGAAAACGGCGTAATCGCAAACCCCTTCTTCCTCTCTCCCGACAACCTGGTGCGGGAAGCCGACGAGATTATGGGGAACTTCCGCATTTCCGGCGTGCCCATCTGCGAGGACGGCAAGCTTGTGGGCATTATCACCAACCGGGACATGCGCTTTATGGAGGACAGCGACTTCGACCAGCCCGTAAAGAATGTGATGACAAAGGGCAAGCTGGTCACCGCCCCGGTAGGCACCACCTTAAAGCAGGCCCAGGAAATCCTCCGGGAGCACCGCATTGAAAAGCTGCCCCTGGTGGATGAGAACATGCGCCTGAAGGGCCTTATCACCATTAAAGATATTGAGAAGGCTGTGCGGTATCCCAATTCCGCCAGGGACGCAAGCGGCAGGCTGCTGTGCGGCGCGGCCATTGGAGCCACAGCCGACGTGCTGGACAGGGTGGCAGCCCTGATAGAAGCCCAGGTGGATCTGGTGGTGTTGGATTCCGCCCATGGGCACAACAGCGGGGTTATCCAGGCTGTAAGCAAGGTGAAAAAGGCGTATCCCAATTTGCAGGTGGTGGCAGGAAACATCGCAACGGCAGAGGGTGCCAAAGCCCTTATCGACGCCGGCGCGGACTGCGTGAAGGTAGGCATTGGCCCCGGATCCATCTGTACCACCCGGGTAGTGGCAGGCATTGGCGTGCCCCAGGTTACCGCCGTATATGACGCGGCGATGGAAGCCAGCAGGCAGGGCATTCCGGTCATTGCGGACGGCGGCATCAAGTACAGCGGCGATCTGGTGAAGGCCCTGGCAGCAGGAGCCGCGGCGGTTATGCTGGGATCCATGGTGGCTGGCTGCAAAGAAGCCCCTGGCGAGTATGAGCTGTATCAGGGCAGGCAGTTCAAGGTGTACCGCGGTATGGGCAGCCTGGGGGCTATGGGCAAGGGCAGCAGCGATCGGTACTTCCAGGGCGAACAGAAGAAGTTTGTGCCTGAAGGCGTGGAAGGCCGGGTGCCCTACAAGGGGCCGCTGGCGGATACCGTGTTCCAGCTTCTGGGGGGCCTGCGCTCCGGCATGGGCTACACAGGCTGCGCCAATATCCAGGAGCTCCACGATAAGGCCCAGTTTGTGCGCATCACCGGGGCAGGCCTGAAAGAAAGCCATCCCCACGATATCCAGATTACAAAGGAAGCCCCCAACTATTCCTTTAACCCGTAAAAGCAAGCCCTTAAAATTGGTTTTCCGGTCAAACGGCTTTTTCAAAAGGGTTTGTGGGATTCCAAAGGGCAAAGCCCTTTGGGCGCAGCCCGTAGGCTGCGAAACCTCCCCTGCCTCAGAAATTTTGCCAAATAAACGCAAAAACCTCTTGACAAGCATCGAATCTTGTATTATAATAAATAGCGCCTTAGACTTATAAAAGTTAAGGCGCATATGTGGCGGCATAGCTCAGCTGGCTAGAGCATTCGGTTCATACCCGAAGTGTCGATGGTTCAAGTCCATTTGCCGCTACCATATGGCCCGGTGGTCAAGCGGTTAAGACACCGCCCTTTCACGGCGGTAACACGAGTTCGATTCTCGTCCGGGTCACCAAACAAAAAGACAAACACCGGGCCTGTACAAGCGGGTACCGGGTTTTCTTTTTCCGTTATCATACAGGAAAATTTGGAAGGGGACGTGTGCAATGTGTAAAAAGATTTTCGGGCTTCTGCTTTCCGTGGCGGTTTTGCTGGGACTTACAGCCTGCGGCGGGACAGGCCAGAGCCTGCCCAAGCTGGAGCTTCCTGAGGACGGGCAGATCCAGATGAGCAAAATCGGCAGGCCGGACACCCTGGAAGGCCTATGCGAGTATATGGCAGAGGGACTGGCCTTTGCCGGGGATCCGGTGGAGATGTCCTATAAGGAGATCGGGGCCATCGCCGGCGTGCGGTACAGGTTCACCTATAACGGCAGCACTGTGCAGGTGGAGTTCTATGAATTCGATCCCGACAACCTGGATGAAAAGGGCAAGGCCTGCCTGGACAGCGTTCAGGAAAAGGGTGTAATCACAGTGCTGGACAACGAGGTGCCTGCCGTGCTCAATGGAAAATACCTGATGATTTATACAGACACCAGCAAAAAGGAAGAAAACACAGCCCAGAAGGAGCGGGTAGAGCAATTGTTCCTGGATTTTGCCGGGTTTAAAGCCAATTAAAATTTGTATGCACAGCCAAAAGCGCTGCCTGAGCGGGCCTGCGGAAAAGCAGGCCCGCTTTTTTGCGCCAAAAAGGGGAAAGGTAACAAAATTGATATAAGCAATTCCCGGCATAAACCTTGTAAAGCCTTGATTTCCCGGGAAAATAGGAATAAAATAGAACATAGCTGTATATGCAGCCATTCAGGAATGAAAGGAAGAACTGGAATGGATAAAAACAAGCAGGCCATGGTGCAGATGAAAATCCAGCGCACAATGCAGGCTTTGGCAAAAAACAGGATCCCCGCCTTTTACGCCCCCACAAAGGAGGATGCGGTAAAGCTGGTGGAAAGCATGATGGAGCCTGGAAACATAATCTCCTGCGGCGGCACCGTAACCCTGCGGGAAACAGGCGTCCGGGATTTAATGCTCAGCGGCAAATATACGTTTTTAGACCGGGAAGCCATGAACCCAGAGGAAGTTTACCAGAAAACCTTCAGCGCCGATGTGTTCCTTACCAGCGCCAACGCTATCACCGAGGAGGGCCAGCTTTACAATGTGGACGGCCGGGGCAACCGGGTTGCCGCCATGATATACGGCCCCAAAAAGGTGGTTGTGGTGGCAGGTGTCAACAAGATTGTCCGCAATGTGGACGAAGCCATTATGCGGGTGAAAACCACCGCCGCCCCTCCCAACGCCCTGCGCCAGAACATGGGCACCCCCTGCCAGCAGTTGGGAACCTGCGTGGGCTGCAAGGGGGATATGGCAGAGGGCTGCGCCGCCGAAACCCGCATGTGCTGCCATTATGTGGTGACGGGCTGGCAGAAAACAGAGCGGATCCATGTCGTGCTGGTGGGGGAGGATCTGGGATACTAGGCCGGTTTTTTTGAGGATAAAGGATGAAAAGGATAAAAAATATAAAGGAGGAGTCAAAAAGTGTCTTTAAAAGTTGGTATTCAGCTTTATTCCGTGAAAAATGCTATCGCCCAAAAGCCCTATGAGGTGCTGCGCCAGGTGGCGGAAACAGGCTACCGCTACATCGAGGCCGCCAACCATAACGCCATGCGGGATCCCGGGGTGGGCTTTGGGGTAACGGCCCGGGAGCTGAAACGTTCCCTGGACGAGCTGGGCCTGCAGATTGTGGGCTGCCATGTAAATCCCCTGCGGGAGGAGTACCTTCAGGAAGTGCTGGATTATCACGCGGAGCTTGGCAGCACCCAAATCGGCTGTGATATAGAGTTTTTCCCCTATGGGGATATGGACTACCTGAAGCGCCGCTGTGAAACCTTTAACCGCATTGGCGAGCTGTGCCAGGAGCGGGGCATGCGGTATTATTACCATAACCATTATCAGGAGTTCCAGCGCTTTGGGGATAAGCTGGTGTACGATATTATCATGGAGAACACAGATCCCGGCCTGGTCTACGCGGAAATGGATACCTACTGGATTGCCAGAGGCGGGCAGGATCCCGTCTCCTTCATGCGTAAATATAACGACCGCCTCATCCTCCTGCACCAGAAGGATTTCCCCAAAAATGCCGGGGAGCCTCTATGCATGTATGACGGCCTGGTGAGCCGGGATAAAGAGATAGACGGGGAGGTTTTCCAGCGCACCAAAAACCCCTTGAGCTTTACGGAAATCGGCACAGGCGTCCTGCCCATTCAGGATTATATCAGCGCGGCCCGCTCCTGCCCAAACCTGGACTATATTATTTTAGAGCAGGACGCCACCCAGCTTGACGAGTTGGAATCTATTTCTGTCTCCATGAAGGCATTTCAAAAATTCAAGGGAGTGGAACTGTAACCATGCGACTGAACCTGATGCCTGGGCATCGCCGGCGTTCCTATGAAATCGACATGACAAACGGCCCCATCCTGGGAAAGCTCATCCGCTTTTCCCTGCCCCTTGCCGCCTCCGGCATTTTGCAGCTTCTGTTCAACGCCGCGGACATTGTGGTGGTGGGGCGCTTTGCGGGCAGCCAGGCCCTGGCGGCAGTGGGATCCACCGGCGCTTTAATCAACCTGATTGTCACCCTGTTTATGGGCATTTCCGTAGGGGCAAACGTGCTTGTCTCTCAGTATTACGGAGCGGGGGACAAAAAGGGCCTCCACGAAACGGTACATACAGCCGTCTTTTCCAGCCTGCTGTTCGGCGTGGGGCTGATTGCCGTAGGCATTGCCCTGGCCCGCCCCATGCTGGAAATGATGGAGACTCCGGCAGACGTGCTGGATCAAGCTGTGCTTTACATGCGGATCTATTTCGTAGGTATGCCTGTCTTAATGCTCTATAACTTCGGCGCGGCCATCCTCCGGGCTGTAGGGGATACCCAGCGCCCCCTGTACTTCCTGATGCTGGCTGGGGTAGTCAACGTGTTGCTGAACCTGTTTTTTGTCATCGTCCTGCACATGGGGGTGGCAGGCGTGGCGGCAGCCACCTCCATTTCCCAGGCTGTGTCTGCCGGGCTGGTGTTCTGGTGCCTTGTAAAGGTAGACGGAGACTACAAGCTCTTCCCAAAAGAAATGCGCATTTATAAAGACAAGCTCTGGAAGATGATGAAAATTGGCCTGCCCGCCGGCATACAAGGGGCCTCCTTCTCCATCTCCAACGTGCTCATCCAGTCCTCCATCAACTCCTTCGGGGCCGTTGCCATGGCGGGAAACACCGCCGGGGCCAATATCGAGGGCTTTGTCAGCATGGGCATGGATTCCTTCTCCCAGGCAGCCCTGTCTTTCACAGGCCAGAACCTGGGGGCGAATAAGCCTAAGCGCGTAAACCGAGTGCTGGTTTTGTGCCTGCTGATGGCCTCCGCCACAGGCCTTGTCTTAGGGCTTACGGCGAACCTGTTCGGCCCCCAGCTTCTGGGTATCTATTCCTCCGATCCCGCCGTAATTGAGTACGGCCTTATCCGCCTGCGCATCACCTGCATGTTCCAGTTTATCGGCGGCCTGATGGGGACTATGGTAGGCGTGCTCCGGGGCATGGGTGCCTCCCTCATTCCCATGGTTATCACCATCTCCTTTGTGTGCGGATTCCGGGTAGTGTGGATTTTCACCGTCTTTGCCGCTGCCCCCACCCTCCAGAACCTCTATGTCTCCTACCCCGTCACCTGGGGCCTTGCCGCCCTCTTCGACTTCATCTGCTTCTTCTTTGTCAAGCGGAATATTGAGAAAAAACGAAGCGCCGCCCAGAGCACATAACCCTTGCCTTTTTGCAAATGCTTTCCCGCATAGCCGCCATTCCTGTGGGCAAGAATACTGACTATACTATATCTTGCATATTTCAAAATTGTAAGGAACCCAAAGGCCACGGAACATTTGACGGCACAGGGGACATTTGCTATAATATAGACAGTATAAGCTGATTTTGGCGGCTTTTGCGCAAAAATGGCGGGAGGAAGTCCTGCCGGGAGAAAGGAAGTCGGGTCTATGCAGTATTTCGGTGTACCCACCTGCCCTTATTGCAAGAAGCGGGTGAACCTTATCAGGACATGGTCCTTGAAGCGCCAGGGAGAATACCAGTGCCCCCGCTGCGGCGGCATCTCCAATATCTATCTGTCCCCCCTGATTTACGTGGTGGCCCTGCTGGCCCTTTTTGCCGGAGGCGCGGTATATTTTTTCCACAAATTCGTGCTGAATGATATCACCTTGGATACAGCCCTGCAAGTGTTCATCCCCTTTGCCCTTTTCTTCCTGTTCAGCGTTTTCTTCGTATACCTGGCAAAGCCGGTGATTAAAAAGGTTTCCCGGGAAGAGCTGGAGAAGAAAAAGCGGGGCAGATCCAAAGAGCCAGCCTCCAGTACGGGCGCGCTGCCCCAAACAGGCCGGGCATATTATGACGGGGCGGATTATCCTCCCCAGCAGGTGCAGCCTGCCCCGCCTCCTGTGCGGCCTGCCCCCCGCCCTGAAAGCAGGCAAAGGCCCGCCCCTGTGCCGGAAGCCCAGCAGCCCCTTTCCCGCCGGTTAGAGGGTACTGCTCCCCAGCGCCCTGCGCGTCCCCAGACAGCGCCGCCCCGCCCCCAGGCCACCGCCGCCATCCGGCCTCCTGTGCCGGTCAGCCGCCCGGCCCGGCAGGCAGCCCCTATAGCCCAGCCCCTGCAGCCCTCCAGGCAAAGCGCGCAGCCTGCCTTAGGCCAGGAGCCGCCCAGGGCTGCCGATGACTTTTTCGCCAAGTATGACGATCCGGCCTATGTCCAGCGCCGCCTTCAGGAGATAAAGCGCAAGGACGGCTGATTCTTCTCCCCTGCAGAAGTGGATTTGCCGCCTGCTTGGGGGATGCATTTACAATGCATCAAAAAGAAGGCCTGCTCTGGCTTCTTGCCGGGGTCAGGCTTTTTTATGTGATTTACCTCTGCCATACCGGAAAAAGCCCCCTATAGGGGAAATTTGCGGCCTGCAGAGGCATTTTTTTGCCAACATTTGTTTACAAACAGGTGAAAACCTGCTATACTAATATATATGTAAATCACCATGCGATACAGGGTTCGCACAAAAAGAAATGAAACAGCAGCCTTTTGTGCCCGGTATTGTTCCTTTCCCCGCATTTTTCACAGGAATCTATAACAAGCCCTGGGGGAAAAGGAACTGGCGCAAGTGTTTGAGATTGGGAGGGCCTCTTTTGGATATCAATGAAATGACGGACATGACGAAAACCGATAAAGCCTATGACGGCGACCAGATACAGGTGCTGGAAGGCCTGGAGGCTGTGCGCAAGCGGCCGGGCATGTATATCGGCTCCACCGGTCCCAGGGGCCTGCACCATCTGGTGTATGAAATTGTAGACAACGCCATAGACGAGGCCCTGGCAGGCTTTTGCGACAAAATTGAGGTGCGCATCCTGCCGGGAAACGTCATCTATGTTTCCGACAACGGCCGGGGCATCCCAGTAGGCGTGCAGCATAAAACGGGCCTGCCCGCCGTCACTGTGGTGTTCACCATCCTTCACGCAGGCGGCAAGTTCGGCGGAGGCAGCTATAAGGTTTCCGGCGGCCTCCATGGGGTGGGCGCTTCTGTGGTAAACGCCTTGTCCCAGTGGCTGGAGGTAGAGGTTGTCCATGAGGGCAATGTGTATTACCAGCGGTTCGAACGGGGCGCGGCTGTTACGGAGCTTATCAATAAAGGCCCCGCGCCGGAGGGGCGCAAAAGCGGCTCCATTATCTGCTTCCAGGCTGACCCGGAAATTTTCAAGGAAACCACCACCTACAGCTACGACACCCTCCAGACCCGCCTACGGGAGCAGGCTTTCCTGAACGCCGGCATCAATATTGAACTGCGGGACGAGCGCAATCCGGAGGAGCGCATGCCGGAAGAGCAGTCTCTGGAATATCCCCTGGTGCACAGCTATTTCTATGAGGGGGGCATCAGTTCCTTTGTGGAATACCTCAATAAGAAAAAGGCTGTGGAAACCATCCATCCGGATGTCATCCGTTTCAGCGCTGTGGCCCAGGACAATAATTCCACAGCGGAAATCGCCATGCAGTATACAGACAGCTTCAACGAGTTCATCCTTTCCTTTGCCAATAATATCCGCACCACCGACGGCGGCACCCACGAGGATGGCTTCAAGCGGGCTTTCACCCGGGTGATGAACGATTACGCCCGGAAGTACAACATCCTCAAAGAGGCGGACAAGAACCTTTCCGGCGAGGACGTGCGGGAGGGCCTCACCTGCGTTATCAGCGTGAAGCTGAAGGAGGCCCAGTTTGAGGGCCAGACAAAGGGCAAGCTGGGCAACACGGAAATCAGCGGGCTGGTCAGCTCCATGGTCTATGAAAAAATGATGACCTATATGGAGGAAAACCCCGCCACAGCCCGGGCCATTTTTGATAAAGCCCTCACAGCCTCCCGGGCCAGGGAAGCGGCCCGCAAGGCCCGGGACTTAGCCCGGCGCAAAACAGCACTGGAAAACAATTCCCTTCCCGGCAAGCTTGCGGACTGCCAGTCCCGCAACCCGGAGGAAACAGAAATCTATATCGTGGAGGGCGACTCCGCAGGAGGCTCCGCCAAAGGCGGGCGGGACAGGAAGTTCCAGGCCATCCTGCCCCTGTGGGGAAAAATGCTCAACGTGGAAAAGGCCCGCCTGGACAAGGTGTACGGCAACGAGAAGCTGATGCCTGTGGTCACAGCCCTGGGCACAGGCATTGGGGAGGACTTTGACCTTGCAAAGCTGCGGTATGGGAAAATCATCATCATGGCCGATGCCGACGTGGACGGCTCCCATATCCGCACCCTGCTGCTCACCTTCTTCTTCCGCTTCATGCGCCCCTTAGTGGAGCAGGGCCATGTGTACCTGGCACAGCCCCCCCTGTTCCGCATTACCAAGGGCAAGCGGCATTATTATGCCTTCTCCGATCCCCAGCGGGATCAGATTATGGAGGAGCTGGGGGGCAATTACGAAATCCAGCGTTACAAGGGCCTGGGCGAAATGGACTCCGACCAGCTTTGGGAAACCACCATGGATCCCGCAAACCGCACCATGCGCCGGGTAGAGGTGGAGGACGCCGCCCAGGCAGATGAAATCTTCACCATCCTCATGGGCGACAAGGTAGAGCCGCGCCGGGATTTCATCATCGAAAACGCCCAAAAAGCTAATTGGGATGTTTAAGACGCGGACTGGTGGGCTGTATCCCCCGCTGCGGGAAGAGTTCCCGCAGCTCACGTGCGCCATCGCGTTCTCCGGGCTGCTCCCGTTGACACGATTTCAGTCAGAGTGGAATATACAGATAAAGTTTTTGAAGAGTCCAGGGAAAGCTTTTTTCAAAAAGTTTCCCTGGCGGAGTTTGAGGCGGAGCCTCAACCAGGAGAGGAAGGAATAAATGGATCAGGAAAACAACCCCATGTCCCCGGAACAGGAGCAGGAAAGCGGGCGGATTATACCTGTCAACCTGACAAAAGAGATGGAGCAGTCCTTTTTGGATTATTCCATGTCCGTCATTGTACAGCGCGCCCTGCCCGACGTGCGGGACGGCTTAAAGCCCGTACACAGGCGCATCCTCTACACCATGTTTGAAAATACCCTGTGGCCCGAAAAGCCCTACCGCAAGTGCGCCGACACCGTAGGCGCTGTGCTGGGGCGGTATCACCCCCATGGCGACGCTTCCGTATACGATGCCATGGTGCGCCTGGCCCAGGATTTCTCCATGCGGTATATGCTGGTGGACGGCCATGGCAACTTCGGTTCCGTAGACGGCGACCCCCCCGCGGCCTACCGTTATACGGAAGCCAAGATGAACAAGCTTTCCGTTGCCATGCTGGACGATATCGACAAAGATACCGTAGACTTTAATCCCAACTATGACGACCGCCTGAAAGAGCCGGCTGTGCTGCCCAGCCATTTCCCCAATATCCTGGTAAACGGTTCCACCGGCATTGCGGTGGGCATGGCCACCAACATCCCGCCTCACAACATGGGCGAGGTGATAGACGGGGTATGCTGCCTCATCGACAACCCGGAGGCCACCTTGGAGGATTTGATGGAGCACATCAAAGGGCCGGATTTCCCCACAGGAGGCATTGTCATGGGGCGCTCCGGCATCCGGGCGGCCTATGCCACAGGCCGGGGCAAAATCGCTGTGCGGGCCAGGGCGGAAATTGAGGAAAACGAAAAGACCGGGCGCTCGAAAATCATTGTCACAGAGCTGCCCTATCAGGTGAACAAGGCCCGGCTCATTGAAAGCATTGCGGACTTGGTAAAGGAAAAGCGCATCGACGGCATTTCCAATGTGGACGATCATTCCGACCGCAACGGCATGCACATTGTCATTGACGTAAAGCGGGATGCCGCCCCCCAGATTGTCTTAAACCATCTGTACACCCTCACCCAGCTCCAGATCACCTTTGGCGTGATTATGCTCGCCATTGTAAACGGCAGGCCGGAGGTTTTGAACCTGCGGAAAATCCTGGAGGAATATATCTCCTTCCAGATGGAGGTTATCACCCGGCGCACCCGGTATGACCTGAAAAAAGCCCAGGACAGGGCACACATCCTGGAGGGCCTGATGGTAGCCCTGGACTTTATCGACGAGGTAGTCAGCATCCTGCGCCATTCCAAGTCCATCCCCGAGGGCAAGGCCGCCCTGATGGAGCGGTTCGATTTAGACGATCCCCAAACACAGGCCATTGTGCAGATGCCCTTAGGCAGACTCACAGGCCTGGAACGGGAGAAAATTGAGGAAGAGCTGAAGGCTTTGAAGGAGAAAATCGCGGACTTCTTAGAGATCCTTCAAAGCGAGGCCCGCCGTCTTGCCATTGTCAAGGACGAGGCCCAAAGCATGAAAAAGCGCTTCGCTGACGAGCGCCGTACAGAAATCGCCGCTATCAGCGGGGAAGTGGACATTGAGGATTTAATCCCCGTAGAGGAATGCGTCCTCACCATGACCAATTACGGCTATGTGAAGCGCCAGAAAATGGATACCTACCGCACCCAGAAGCGGGGGGGCCGGGGTGTTGCCGGCATGAACCGCCGGGATGAGGATGTGGCCACAGAGCTGTTCGTCACCGGCAGCCATGACTATGTGCTCTTCTTCTCCAGCCTGGGCCGGGTATACAGGCTGAAATGCTATGAGATCCCCGAAGGCTCCCGCGTAAGCCGGGGCATGAATATAAAAAACCTGCTGCCCCTGCAGGGGGATGAAAAAATCACCTCCATGATACGGGTGGAAAGCTTTGACGAGGACAAGTATCTGGTGATGGTCACCAAATGCGGCGTTGTCAAGCGCACAAAGCTTTCCGCTTACGACACAGCCCGGAAAGCCGGGCTTATCGCCATCGATCTGGACGAAGGGGATTCCCTAAGCTGGGTGCGGGTAACCAGCGGCAGCGACCAGTTGCTGGTGGCCACAAAGAAGGGCATGGCCCTGCGCTTCGCGGAAACGGACGTGCGGGAATTAAGCCGTCTGGCACGGGGCGTGCGCGTCATGCAGCTTAAAGATGGCGACTGCATTGTGGGCATGGCCGTGCTGCGGGAAGGGGCCTATGTGCTCACCGTGACGGAAACAGGCTTTGGCAGGCTCTCCAGCCCTGATAACTACCGCATCCAGAAGCGGGGCGGCAAGGGCCTGCTGAATTACCACGTAGACCGCTTCGGGGACGTGGCCTCTATCCGGGTGGTAGACCTGGAGGACGATGTCATCCTCATCTCCGAGGACGGGGTCATTATCCGCATTATGGCCTCCTCCATCCGGGTATGCGCCCGGCCCAGCAAGGGCGTGCGGGTGATGAAGCTCCAGGAGGGCAGCCGGGTGGCAACCCTGGCCCGGGCGCCTCACGAGGAAGGCGAAGCCACAGATGAAGTCGAGGATGACGGCAGCGCCGAGGAAGGAGCCGAAGAGGCCGGACAGCAGGAAGAATGAGGAATTCCCGGAAAGCCTTCCTTTTTGAAAATACGCCATAAACGAGCCTGGCGCCCGCTGAGAAAGCCGTTGCTTTTCAGCGGGCGCTGTTCTATTGAAAGAAGAAAAGATGTTTTGTCTGGCAATGCTTTCCCTCAAATCACCAGATATAGGGGAAGAAATAGGATTTTTCCCTTCCATATGCAAGATAAGCCTTTTTTCCACGAACGTGGAGAAAGGTGTTGAAAAACCCGGCAGATTTATGCTATACTAAAAACAACAGCGCACAATTTATGGACTGCTGTCTCAAGCAGCGGTAAGCCCCGCCTGCAAATTTCCGGCCCGGCATGCTGCGGAAGAATGAGTCAGTATTGCCCGAACATATATTGTGTAATGTGCAAACAGTTTTTTGGACAGCCAGAAAGCTGTTTTAAGAAGCCGTACCCATAGGAGCCGCGGGAAATTTGTACCGCGCCCAGCTGGCATGGTTTCTACAAGCGTCTCTTGCCTTTAGGGAGGCGCAGGCATTATCCAAGAGAGGAAGGAAGCACATGGGAAAGAGCATTAAGAGGACTGTTATTTTGCAGGCGTCTGCCACGTTGCTGGCAGTGCTGCTGTTTAGCGTGGTCATTGTAGTCAACCTGGCGGGCATACAGGATGCCCAGCAGGGAAGCATACAGGCAAATGATCTAATGAACCAGGTGCAGAAAGCCGAGGTGGCCCATTACAAATGGTCTGCAAACCTGAGCAACGCCCTGTATGCGGGCACAGAGTTTACGGGCAGCATGGATCCCACCACCTGTGTGCTGGGCCAGTGGCTGTATGGGGATCTGGGAACGGACGATCCCACCATCCTGGAATTACATAAAAAGATAGAGCCTTTGCATAAGGAACTGCATGCCTCCGCCAGCGTGGTGCTGGATATGCTGGCTAAAAACCCGGAAGAAGCCCAGGCCTATTATCAGGAAACCATCCAGAGCAACCTTACCAGCCTGGTGGGGTATTTGGATCAGATAGTGGAGCGCACCACTGAAATAGACGAGGAAACCCTGGAAGATGTAAAGCATGCCATCCTGATGCTGTTTGTGCTTTCCTGCGTCTGCGTAGTGCTGGCCTTGGCCTGCCTTATCAGCCTGGTGCTGTATGTGTTCAAGCATGTAGTAAAGCCCATCCTGAAAATCAGCGAAAAGACCAAGCCCCTGCAGGAAGGCCGTTTGGATATCAACCTGGAATATAAATCCCAAAACGAGCTGGGCGCTATGGCGGACACCTTGGAAAAATCCATGACTCGCATACAGGAGTATGTAGAGGATATTAACCGCATTATGGGGGAACTGTCCGACGGCAACTTCAATGTGGGTACAGCTATGCCCTATATGGGTGATTTCAGCACCATTGAAAATTCTATCGACAGCTTCACCACCAAGCTTTCCAGCGCCATGTCCAATATTAACAACGCTGAAGGCAAGGTTTCCCAGAACGCAGAGCATCTCTCCAGCGGGGCGCAGGCCCTGGCTCAGGGCGCCACAGAGCAGGCAAGCGCTGTGCAGGAGCTTTACGCCACCCTGGACGAACTCTCCAAGGGCGCGGCCCAGAACGTGGAAGCAGCCTCCACTGCTATGGAAAATGCCCGCAAGACTGGCGAGCAGGTAAACGTGAGCAGCGAGCAGATCCGCCAGATGGTGGCGGCTATGCAGGATATCACCACCGCTTCCCAGGAAATCGGCAAGATTATCTCCACCATTGAGAATATCGCCTTCCAGACCAATATCCTGGCCCTGAACGCCGCTGTGGAGGCTGCCCGGGCCGGATCTGCGGGCAAGGGCTTTGCGGTGGTGTCCAGCGAGGTGCGTACCCTGGCAGGCCAGTCGGATCAAGCCGCAAAGGCCACCCGGGAGCTTATTGAGAATTCCATTAAGGCCGCCCAGCGGGGCAGCCAGATTGTGGAAGAAGTGTCCGAAACCCTGCAGACCACCCTGGAACTGGTACGGGATTCCAACAGTTCCATCAGCGTGATAGCCGAAGCGGTGCAGGGCGAGGCCGAGTCCATTGCCCAGGTCACAGAGGGTATCAGCCAGATTTCCCAGGTTGTGCAGAACAACTCCGCCTCCAGCGAGGAGTCTGCTGCCGTCAGCGCCGAGCTGTTCCAGCAGGTAAATATCCTCCGGGAGCAGACCAAACGCTTCAATTTGAAGTAGGCCTTTCGTCTCCGGCGGCTTAAGGGGTGTTTTTAAGGAAAACACCCCTTAAGAATCCCCAAAACCTTCTATATGAATAAAGCGGCAGGGAACTATGGCGCACATCGCCCGGTTCCCTGCCGTTTTATTTACATGAGAGTTTTTGAAGATCCCTAGAGTCTGTTTTTAAAACAGTCTCTAGGGCCATATACACCCATGCCTCCATGGTGCTTATAGTAACCGCACACATGTTCCTCTTTTCACCCCGCCGCCTCTGGCTCTTCCATTGCCTCCTCAAAGGAGGGCATCACCCCGTCGGCGCAGAATTTCCGCTTGCACAGGCTGTAGGCCCGCTCTTCATACAGCTCGCAGGCCTCCCGCGCTGCAGCCTCATTTCCCTCAACCATTTTATCCAGGTTGTCTTCCAGATATTGCAGCTTCTCGTCCAAATCTGCTTTCCATTTTTCCTGATCCGCCTGGAACGCCTCCTGATCCTCCGGGGAAAGCAGGCTGAGGCAGTCCTCAAAAGCAATGGGAATCAGCCGCGCCCATTTTTCCGTAGCATGGATATAGGCCCAGGTAATGTCATCAAAGTTGTTCGCTGAATCCAACTCCTCCTGGAGCGCCGCTTCAATGGGATTCTCCGCCCACACCTCGTCAAAGTTTGACGGCAGGGAGGAAACGGAACCAGGCCAGGAAGAGGGCGCGGAGGTAACATCAGGCGCAGGCTCTGCAGGCGTTTGCGGCAGGGAGGCCTCCGACGAAGACGGCACAACAGAGGGGGCAGAAGATGCGGGCGGCTGCTCTGTCCCCTGGCAGGCAGCTAAAAGCAGGCAAAGACCCCAGGCCGCGAAAAAGGTACGCATCAGTCTATTCTTCATAAACGCCTCCTACAAAAGCCCCTGCTCTACCAGCCGGGCTGTTTTCAAAATGCCAATTTGGGTTTTCGCGTCAGGGATCTCATTCCTGCACACCATCTCCACCGCCTTTTCCAGGGGTACCCGCTCTGTGCAGAGGAATTCGTCCTCGTCCAAAGAAAGCTCCTCCGCGTCTCCTTGGGTGCGGCAGGCCCACAGGCGGATAATCTCCCCGCAGTAGCCCGGGGTGGGATACACCTGCCCCAAAGAGATGTAGTTTTCGCTGGCAGTGCCGGTTTCCTCCCGCTGCTCCCGTTTCACAGCCTCAAAGGGATCCTCTCCCGGCTCCAGCTTCCCGGCAGGCAGTTCCAGCAGCACTTGCTTATAGGGATAGCGGAACTGCCGGACAAAAATCACCTCGTTTTGCTCGGTCAGAATGCACACGCTCACCCCGCCGGGGTGATCCACCACCTCCCGCAGGGCAGGCTGGCCGTTTTCCAGCTCCACATCGTCCACATGGACGCGGATAATCCGCCCCCGGAACATTTCCTTTTCCGATAGTGTCTTTTCATACAGCTTCATAGGCTTTCTCCCGTATCTGTAACATAAAATTTTTTGAAGATTCCTAAGAAACTTTTTGTAAAAAGTTTCTTAGGCCTCCGGAGGCATTTACGCGAACTTGTTCATCACCAGCCCGGTGATCAGCTTGGGATAGAAATAGGTAGACTTCTGGGGCATCTTCTCCCCCTTTGCCGCCACCTGGCCGATTTCCTCCACCCGGGTAGGATTCAAAAGGAAGCAGCAGTTGCTCTCCCCAGCGTCCACAGAAGCCACCGCTTCCCCGGCAGACCGGGTGTAGGTAAGGTTTTTCTGGCTTGCCATGTTCTCCTTGTCAATGCCCAAAAGCCGCTCCAGCACCAGGGTGTGGAGGATAGTCACATCCAGCCGGCGGGAGGCGGTGCTCAAATGGGGCAGGATTTCGTCCAGCAGGGCCTCGTCCTTTAACGTGATGGTCAGCCACTTCTGCCCGTCATAGAAAGCAAAGGCATGCTTCCCCTCCTCATATGCTTGGGAAAGCTTTTCTTCCGCGGCCTGCTGCCCCTCCTGCATCTCCACCAGGAAGTGCTCTTCGCAGGAAACCATCAGGTCGTGGCCGGAAAGTCCCTCCAGCCCCCGCACAAGCCTGTGGGTGGGGAACACCACCAGCCCCGGATCCCCCATATCCACCAGCATCGTCATCACATAGTCTGCTCCCGGGCAATAGGCGTCCTGCTCCCGCAGCCAGTTCCGGTAGTTGAGGGCAGTCTCATAGCGGTGGTGCCCGTCGGCAATGTAGAGCTTTCGGGAGGCAAAGTCCTCCTGCAAGGCCTGTATAGCCACTGGATCATTTACCACCCACAGGCGGTGGGTCACCAGGCCGTCGGAAAAGCTGTACCGGGGGGCTGTGCCTGCCGCCAGATTGTCCAGGCGCTGACGGGTGGTATGGCCCTCGTCCTGATAGAGGGAGTAAATCTGGCTGAAATTACAGCCTGTTGCCTGCATCAGTTGGAAGCGGTCCTGCTTTGCCTTGCTGAGGGTTTCCTCGTGGGGCAGCACCACCCCGGCGGAAAACTCCTCCAGCCGCACCAGGCAGATAAGCCCCCGCAAAGCCTTCCTTTCTCCCTTATCCACCTGGGAAAGGAACTCCTCTTCATAGATATACACGCCCTCCTCCATGTCCTGCCGGAGAACGCCCTCCTCCAGCCACTGGGCCAGGGTGCGTCCGGCAGAAGCATATGGCCCGTCAGGGCTTTCGCCGTCCCGGGGCAGCTCCAGCCGGATAACGTTTTGCGGGTTGCGGCCTAAAAATGCCTGCCGCTGTTCCTCGCTGATAATATCATAGGGAGGGCAGGTCAGCTCCTCAATTTTCCCCGCCTTTTCCAAGTCGTACCGCAAAGCCTTAAAGGCCTGAATGTCTGCCATACAGGCAATCCCCTTTCCGTGTTTATTCTATCCATATTGTAAGCGCTGGGGGCCGCCCCGTCAAGGGAAAGCCGCAAATCTTTCCCTGCCCGGGCACGCGGCTGCTTCTGGCAGGAAAGAATCACCAGGATTTCACGTAATATTCACATTATCCGGGTAAAATAACAACTGGCGCGGCCTGAGGCTTGCAAACCCGCCCTGTTTGCGTTATTATGTAAACGCTGTATCTCAAAATACAGAAATTAGTTTTTTCGATCAACCCTTTTTTTCAAAAAAGGGTTGCAGGGTTTGGGGCGAGGGTTGCCAGTGGCAACCGCTCCGAGCCGACCGAGTCGGCAGGCGAGAAGAGTCCCACGGCCTTAGAGCCGGCAGGACAATATCAAGACAGGAGGAATCAGGACATATGGTAGAGGTAAAAAACCTCACAAAGCGGTACGGGGGGAACCTGGCCCTGGACAATGTAAGCTTTACCATTGAGGAAGGCTCCATCGTGGGCTTCCTGGGGCCAAACGGCGCGGGGAAGTCCACCACCATGAATATCATCACAGGGTATCTTTCCGCCACAGCGGGAGAAGTGACGGTGTTCGGCAAAAGCATTTTGGACGAGCCGGGCGAGGTGAAGAAGCTTATTGGCTATCTGCCGGAGCAGCCCCCCCTTTACCAGGATATGACGGTAAAGGAATACCTGGAGTTTATGTATGAGCTGAAAAAGGTGAAGCTGCCAAAGGAGCAGCACCTGCGGGAAATATGCGGCCTGGTGCGCATTGAGGAGGTGTACGGGCGGCTTATCGGCAACCTTTCCAAAGGCTATAAGCAGCGGGTTGGCATTGCCCAGGCCCTCATCGGCAATCCCCCTGTGCTGATACTGGATGAGCCTACTGTGGGCCTTGACCCTAAGCAGATTATCGAAATCCGCACCCTGATAAAGCGCCTGGGGGAGAACCACACCGTCATTTTAAGCTCCCATATCCTGCCGGAGGTGCAGGCCGTGTGCCAGCGTATTATCGTTGTCAACAACGGCCGCCTGGTGGCCGACGGCGCCACAGACACCCTGGCCCACGATCTCTCCCAGGATCACCGCCTGATCCTGCGGGCAGAAGGCCCGGAGCAGGAGCTGCTGGCAGAAATCGGCAGGCTGGAGCATGTGCAGGAGGCCGTCTCCCTGGGAGAAAAGGAGCCTGGGGTGTTTGAGATTAGCGTGGAGGCCCGGCAGGATTATGACCTGCGCCGGGATCTCTTCAGCCTTTTGGCTGGGAAAAACTGGCCCCTGCTGGCCCTGAAAAATTCCGACTTGACGCTGGAGGATCTGTTCCTGCAGCTTACCAGCTCTGACGAGGCACATGCCGCGGAGGACGGGGAAGCGGTTCCGGAAGAGCCTGCCTTGGAGGAGGCTGGAGAGGAGCCGGAGGAAGGGGAAGAAGCCCCAGGGGAGGACGCCTCAGCCGAGTAAGGGAACGGATCCTTTCCAAAAATGACATACATGCAATCAAATTACAAATAGGTTACAAAACAGCAGGTTTTTCCCTGTTTTTTCCCCAGAATTACCATTATTAACAGTTTATTCACAATTGATTTTCCGGCGGGCGCAGGTTTTCCCCGGAAATTCCTGAAAGGAAGCGAGAAAGTGAAAGCCATATGCAAACGAGAGATACGCTCCTACTTCAGTTCCCCTATAGGATATGTGTGCGTGGCGGCGCTGCTGGCGCTGTACGGATACTATTATTATCTGGTGATGATGATGGGATCCTCCAGCTACATTTCCTCCGTATACGGGGTGATGTTCTCTTTTTCCATGATGGTCATTCCCATCATCACCATGCGCAGCATGTCTGACGACCAAAAAAACAAAACCGACCAGGCCCTGCTCACCGCCCCTGTAGGGGTGACAGCCATTGCCCTGGGAAAGTTTTTAGCCTGCTTCTTTGTGTTCTTCACAGCCTCCACCCTGGGCCTGCTGCCCGCCGCTGTGATGAACTTCTTCGCAAGCCCTGCCTGGGGGGAAATCCTGGGCAATTATCTGGGCACCCTGCTGTATGGCGGGGCCATGATAGCCATTGGCGTGTTCATCTCCAGCCTGACGGTAAGCCAGATTATCGCGGCCATCGGCACCTTCGCGGTGTCTGTGTTCCTGATGTATATCGACATGCTGGCCTCCTCCGTATCGAATGCGGCAGTGAGCGCCATTATCCAGTGGATATCCTTTAACACCCGGTATGAAACCTTCACCCAGGGCATGTTCAGCATTTCCGCCGCGGTGTTTTTCCTCAGCGTTATGGCAGTGTTTGTCTTTTTAACCGCCCGCCGTTTGGAGAGCCGCCGCTGGGCGTCATAAGGCCAGACAGGCATTAAGCTACAGAAAGGAAGATGGGAACATCGTGAACAATACAGATCAGAATAAGGATTTGCTGGGCGCCCCAGAGGCAGAAGTACAGCCGGAAGCCGCCCAGCCAGAGAATACCGCCCCAGTGGAAGCCGCTGTGACAGAGAATATTGCCCCGGCGGAAAAGAAGCCGGACAGGAAGCTTCGCGGCAATGGCTGGAAGCGGGGGGGCATGGCCACCCTTTTAAGCGTGGTGTTTATCGCCATCATTGTGGCGCTAAATATTATCGTGACGGCCCTGACCCAGCGCTTCCCTTCCATGGATATTGATCTGACTGCCCAGAAGCTGCACTCCCTGTCAGATCAGGCCCAGGAAATCGCCAAGGGCATCACAGCGGACACAGAGATTTATCTGGTGGGCAAGGAGGATGCCTACCGCAAGGATCTGCTTTACGCCAACTACGGCTTTCAATACAGCCAGGTGGCAAACCTTGCCGAAAGGCTTCAGGAGGCAAACTCCCATATCAAGGTGGAGTTTGTAGATCCGGACACCAGCCCCGCGCTGATGGCGGAATATGCCGACGAAAGCCTGACAAACGGCATGGTGCTGGTGCGGACAGAGAAGCGCCACAAGATTCTTTCGGTGTACGATCTCTTTGACATGCAGCAAGACCAGATGACCGGCGGCGCCCAGACCTATACCAAGGCCGACAGCGCCCTGGCAGGGGCTTTAGAACTGGTGAACCTGGAGAAGGTGCCGGTGCTTACAGTCTGCACAGGCCATGGGGAACTGCTTTACAGCGAGAACCTGGGGGTGTTTACCGATCTGATGGAAAGCCAGAACTTCTCTGTGCAGGAGGTGGACATCCTGACGGAGGACATCCCGGCAGACACCCAGGTGCTGATGATCCCCACCCCCAGCAACGACTATACCCAGGAGGAGATCCAGAAGGTGCAGGATTTCCTGAACAACCCGGAACGGGAAGAGCCTGTGGCTGTGCTTGCCACCTGCCATCCCACCCAGAGGGAGCTGCCCCGGCTTACCGGGTTTTTAGAAGAGTGGGGCATTGAGGTGCATCAGGGGGTTGTGGCGGAAAGCGACGCGGGCCGCATGGCAGCGGCAAACGCCAGCTATGTGCTGGTGGATCCTGCCGGAGGCACTGCCCTGGACGGCAATTCTTACAACCGTTTGCTGGCTCCCAGCAGCGCGCCCCTGTCCTTTGCCTTTGATTCCAACGGGGACATTACCACCCGGGCCTTGTGGGAGACAGGCAACAGCGCCTATATCATTACGGAAAGCACCACCCAGGCAGAGGCGGAGAACCCGGAAACCGCCCAGTGGGCAGTGGCGGCTATGGCCACGAAAACCCTGGAGGTAAACGGAAAAGAGAGCCTGCGCCATGTGATTGTGTTCGGCTCCTCCTATGTGTTTACCGACAGCTTCCTGGAGGCCACAGCCTTTGGCAACCGGGACTATATCACCGACCTTTTGCAGTATGCGGCAGGCTCGGATGACAGCGCTGTTACCGTGCAGGCAAGCGCTGTCCAGACCAATGTGATGGACGTGACATGCTCCCGCAGCACCGCCACCCTGTTGGGGCTGGGCGTGTTTACAGTGGGCCTGCCCCTGCTTATCCTCATCGCGGGGCTGGCGATCTTCTTAAAGAGGAGGCATCTGTAAGCCCATGAAAAAATCGGTGAAAAGCCTTCTGATTATGCTGGCTGTGCTGGTGGTGCTGGGAGGGGCGGCGGCCTGCCTGCTGCTGTTCCCGGCAGAAAGCGGCGGGGAAGGAGAAGGTTCTTCCCCGGCAGCCTCGGAGGAGCCAAAGGAAACCCTGGTTCAGATAGAGGAGGAAGATCTTGCCTCCATTCTGGTGGAGAACAGCCAGGGCAGCTTTGAAATTGTGCCCGTCCCCCCGGAAGAAACAGGGGAGGCGGAGAGCAGCATGGCGGAAGCTGCCTATACCTACACCATAAAAGGCCTGGAAAGCTACAGCCTGGACAAGGCCCGGCTGCAGAACGCCGCCGGGGAGGTGCTTTCCCTGACAGCCAGCCGCTCTCTGGGAGAGCAGGAAGACTTGGCCCAGTATGGCCTGGAGGACGGTCAGGCCGGGAAGGTGACAGTGAACCGGAAAAATGGGGAGCCGCTGGTGCTTTCCCTGGGCATCACCTCCCAAAGCGGCACCACCGGGCAGTACATCCTGCGGGAAGGCAAGGTATATATGGTGTCCGCCCTGTCAGACGTGTTTGCGGGCACTGCCCTGGACTGCGTAAGCCGGGAGGTTTACAGCATAGCGGACTGGACTATGGACGGCATAGATGAAAACGGGGAAGCCACAGTGGACACCATGCCCGACACCATCTTCAGCCTGGAAATCACAGGGGAGGATTTCCCCCAGCCCATTTCCCTGGAATATGTGGAGAAAAGCCGCCTAAACGGCTATCTGCTCACTTCCCCTGTGGTGGCGGAATCGGGCACAGCGGCCTGCGATAATTTGGTGAGCGCCCTGAAAAGCCTCAGCGCGGACACAGTGGAGGCTGTGGACGTGCAGGAGGGGGACTTGGTCGGCTTTGGCCTGGATAAGCCTGCCGCCCGGGTGTCTTTTAATATGAATAACCAGGAAATGGCCCTGGCGGCAAGCGGGAAGGATGGGGACGGAAACCGCTTTGTTATGCTGGAGGGCCAGAGCATTGTGTACAAGGTTGGGAACGCCAAGGTGAGCGCCTGGGCGGAAGCAGACCCCATGGATCTGCGCAAAGGCACCATTTGCCTGGCAAATATTGCAGATGTGGAAGAAATGTCCTTGACCGTAGACGGGGATATGGTGTATCATTTTACCATAGACTCCCAGGACGGGGAAAGCACTGTGAAAATTCCCGGCGGGCGGGAAACCAGCTATGAGGACTATGCTGCCTTTTTCCAGAAGCTTACGGCTTTGGCAGTGTTCTCCCTGGAGGAGGCTCCCTGCGAAGGAACGCCTGCTTTCCAGGTGGAGTACCAGTATAAAAACGGAAGCGGGGACACCGTGTGTTTTTACGCTGTGGAAGGGCAGGACAGGTACGCCTGCACTCTGAACGGGGAATTTAACGGCCTTGTGCGAGGCAGCGAGTTTCCGGCCCTGCTGGAAAGCCTGCGGTTTTACGGGGCAATAGTTGACTAAACGGCCCGGTTTGAGGGAAGCTATAGGAAAGGGCGGGTTTGAAAGAAGCAGGCTGCTTTTTTGAAACCGCGCCGCACTGAAAAAGGGAGAAGCAGGAAGCTGCGCCAATAGGATTGTGCTATAGCCTGTTGGTGCGGCTTCTGCGGGTTGAGAAAGGAGAGCGCAGATGAAAAAAGCGGTATGCCTGCTGCTGGGCGCCCTGCTGCTGGCGGGGATGCTCTTTGGATGCAGCAAAAAGGAGGAGGCGCCGCCCAAGGAGGAAGCTTCCGCTGTAGAAACAGGGGAAGAGGCGGGGCCTTATAAAATCGGGCTGGTGCAGTGCGGCAGCTATGCCCCTTTGGACACCATGCGGGAATCCTTTATGAGCCGCCTGGACGAGTGGGGTTATGACGAGGTAAAGGTGGAACTGGATTATCAGAACGCCGGAGAGGACGAGGGAAAAGCGGCGGATATCTGCAAGCAGTTTGCCCGGGATAAGGTGGACATGATTGTGGCGGTGGGCGCTCCTGCTGCCAAGGCGGCCACCGAGGCGGTAGGCAGCAGCGGCGTGAAGGTGCTGTTTGCCGGGGTGAACGATCCGTCCCCCACCCTGGGCATTAAAAACCTCAGCAAGCCGGAACGGGGCGTGACCGGCGTATCCGACCGGGTGTCCGGGCAGCAGTCTGTAGAGTTTATGCAGAAGATAAAGCCGGGCCTTAAAAGCATTGGCCTTCTGTACAGCTCGGAGGATAAAAACGCGGAGGCCGCAGCCAAGGCCATTCAGGATTACTGCCGGCAGGTGGGGATTGACACCCATGTGGCCACTGCTGTCAGCGCGGAGGGGGCGGCGTCTGCCGCCCAGGAACTGTGCGGACAGGCAGATGTGCTTTTCACCCCTGGGGACGGGGTGACAACCGCCGCCGCCGGAAAGATACAGGAAGCCGCCGCACAGGCGAAAAAGCCCTGGCTTGCAGGCAGCGATACCCTGGTGCAAAACGGGGCATTGGCCTCTTTGGGAGCGGACTATGAGGAAGTGGGCAACAAGGCCGCGGACATGGCGGTGCAAATCATGGTGGGCACCCAGGTTTCCCAAATGCCCGTACACTTCTTTGACTCTTGGCAGGCCTGGATAAACCAGGCTGCCCTGGAAAGCTTTGAAGGGGAACTGCCGGAAGACCTTTTAAGCACCGCAAACTATGTGGTGCGGAAGGGCGAAGCGGCCTAAAGCGGAAAACAGCGCAAAACACAATATGGAAACCACTGTCTGGGGGATACCCAGGCGGTGGTTTTTTCTTTTTGGAGACATGCCCTTGACCGGACAGACCATTCATTTTTCGTATGCGGAAACTGCATATTGTGTACTGAAAAGCAAGGGCTACCATATTTCCACAAATCCTGCTATCCTATAGTATATAGCAAACGTACCTGGAGGCAAGCCGCCTGCTTGCGGGAGGGGGCTTCCTAAAGGGATGAGGGAAATTTCATGTGGAAAGGGGAGCAAAGCGCATGGCAAACGTGCAGGCAAGAAGGAACAAAGAGGGCCGGGTTATATCTTACAGCATCAGGGTTTACCGGGGACGGGATCCAGGCACCGGGAAGCAGCTTACACCCTATGCCAGCACCTGGAAGGTGCCGGAGGGCTGGGGGGAAAAGCGCGCCCGCCGGGAGGCCCAGCGGCAGGCAGTTTTATTTGAGCAGCGGTGCAGGCAGGGGGCTGTGGCTGACGGCAGGGAAACCTTCGGGGACTATGCCGAGTATGTGCTGAACTGGAAGGCCAGCATGGGCATGAAACACCTGACGGAAGTGCATTACAGGCAGAACCTGGAGCGGGTGCTGCCCACCTTAGGCCCCATGCGCCTGCGGGACATCCGGCCCCAGCACCTGAATAAATTATATCAGGCCCTGTCCGGCCCCCAGGCCAGGGCGGACAACGAACGCGCCCAGGCAAAGCCCCAGCTTTGGAAGGCTTTGGAGGAACGGGGCCTTTACGGGGATGTGCCGGACGGGGCAGGGAAGCGCATCAGCCTGACGCGGCTGCGCAGGGGGGAAACCGTAAAGCCCAGCACAGCCCAGCGCATTGCCGAAGCCCTGGGACTGCCGATACAGAACCTTTTCGATATCCTGCGGGAGGAGCGCACCTTGAGCAGCCGCACCGTGATGAACTGCCACTTGCTGGTGTCCACTGTGCTGGGACAGGCGGAGAAAGAAATGCTGATTCCCTTTAACCCGGCCCGGCGGGCCACCCCGCCCCGCCGGGAGGCAGGGGATCCCAACTATTTCCAGGAGGACGAGGTGGGGCAGATTTTGCAGGCCCTGGAAAGCGAGCCTTTAAAGTGGCGGGCTGCTGTATACCTGCTGCTGGTGTCTGGATGCAGGCGGGGGGAGCTTCTGGGGCTGAAATGGGAGAAGATCGACTGGGAGCGGGGCACCATCCGCATAGACTGCGCCATGCAGTACGCCGTTGACAGGGGCGTATACGAAAGCACCCCCAAGACAAAGGACTCTGTGCGAACCCTGCGCCTGCCGGAGGAGGCCTTCGCCCTGCTGGAGGAGTACCGCCAGTGGCAGGAGGCATATAGGAAAGAGCTGGGGGAGAGGTGGAAAGAGGCGCCCTATGTGTTTACCGGGGAGCATGGCGGCCCTATGAACCCTTCCCAGCTTGGCAACTGGCTTACCCGCTTTGAAAAGCGCCACAACCTGCCCCACTTAAACCCCCACGCCTTCCGCCACACCATGACGAGCCTCCTGCTTTTCAGCGGCGTGGACAGCATCAGCGTCAGCCATCGGCTGGGCCATTCCAGCGTTGCCACCACCACCAGCATTTACGGCCATCTTATGAAGCAGGCCGAGGACAAGATTAGCGGGAAAATGGAGGAATTGCTGGATTCCGCCCGCCGCAGCGCCCAAAGCACCAACCAAGTGCCTCTGGAGGAAAATTCAACAGAAAATGGAAAAAAAGACCCGGTTGAATAAAAGTTGAACGCGGCAGGAGGCATAGTTCCTAAAAAAGGAAAAATATGGAAGGTAAAAAGCCGGTTTTTAGCCTAAAATCACGAAAAGCTGGTTGAATGAAAATTGAATTTCCCGGGGAAACAGGAGGTGCGGCTCCTCTGGAAAGCCCAGATTTTCAGCGGCTTTTCGGGCATTTGCCCTTCTGCAAGTGTGAGTTTATAGATAACTTCCACTCGCCGGCGGAGCGGGGAGGAGGGG
>NZ_QWEO01000165.1 GCF_009936035.1 Neglectibacter sp. X58
AAGCTGTTCCCGAAAAAGGGCGAGACTATGCCGGAGTACCGTTTTGCCGGATTTACTGAGCCTTGGGAACAGCGTAAGCTGGGGGAACTGGCAGAAATAGTAGGAGGCGGAACACCAAGTACAAGCAATCCTGATTTTTGGGACGGAGATATAGATTGGTATGCCCCGGCTGAAATTGCTGACCAGATCTATATGGAGGCAAGTCAGCGAAAGATTACTGAACAAGGTTACGAAAACAGTTCTGCAAAACTCCTACCGCCCGGGACAGTTTTATTCACTTCTCGTGCTGGGATTGGAAAAACAGCGATATTAACTCGAGAAGGATGTACAAATCAGGGATTTCAATCCATTGTTCCACACCATGGGGAACTTGACTCCTATTTCATTTTCTCCCGAACGGAGGAATTGAAACGGTATGGAGAGACAGTAGGAGCAGGGTCAACATTTGTCGAAGTTTCTGGAAAGCAAATGGCAAATATGGATTTGATGATGCCGCAATCAGCGGCAGAGCAGCAAGCCATAGGAACCTTTTTCTGCCACCTCGACCACCTTATCACGCTTCATCAGCGTAAGCAAAGTGAGTATGAGAATGTTAAAGCGGGGTTAATGCAGCAGTTATTTATATGAATGCTTAAAATGCCGGCAACAACGAACATAATCGTTATTGCCGGCATTCGGTTTTCTGTTCAATAATGTTCCTCAAGTAATAGTCAAGGGGTTCATGTACC
>NZ_QWEO01000166.1 GCF_009936035.1 Neglectibacter sp. X58
CTCAGTAATACGTTTCCTTCTCCACCCAACCTCCGGGGTTGCGGCGGAGGATGAGTTTACGGATTTCATCATAGACGAAGATGAGGAAACTGTACGGGAAGGCGCAGAACCACCAACTGGGCTTGAGCGGATACATGCGCAGCGCCACATCCATCCCGGGGCAATAGGAGAGGAAGGCGGCCAACGCCGTCTCCTCAAACAGCCCGAAGATGAGGATCTTGTTCTTCATGCCCTGCTGGAAGACGGAGTTGCGGCGGGTCTTGCAGATGATGAGGTCGGCCCACTGCACCACCACGATGCTGACGAAGAAGGCGGTGTGGCACGTGAACTCCACCACCTTGCGCTGCTCGTACGTCCACTGCTGTCCGTAGGAGTCCTCGAGGTCGTTGATGGTGCGGTCGTCCCAGCTGAGGCGGATCCCCACGAGGCAGGAGGGCAGGAAGCCGTTCTCCGCCAGGATCACGAAGTACGAGAAGAAGCCGCCCAGCGCCTGGATCATCCCGATCTGTCCGTAGGCCATGCTAATGAGGCGCTCGTTAACGAGTTTGTCGGAGCGGGGATTGCGCGGCTGCCGCTTCATGATGTCACTCTCGGCTGCTTCGTAGGCCAGAGAGATGGCCGGGACCATGTCGGTGCCCAGGTCGATGCAGAGGATGGTGATGGTGCCGAGGGGCAGCGGGATGTTGGCCATGATGAAGAGCAGGAAGGGGGTG
>NZ_QWEO01000167.1 GCF_009936035.1 Neglectibacter sp. X58
TACGCCCTTATGAGTATCTTCAATCCCTCCGGCAGACAGTACCTCCGCTGTACGAAACGGCTGGATAACAAAAGCTGCCCCGGCTGTGGGAAAATCATCACAGCAGAACTGGAAGCGGTTGTGTATCAGCAGATGGTGAAAAAGCTGGACAGCTACAAGACGCTGACGGGCAGGAAGAAAGCGGCAAAGGCTAATCCCAAAATCACCGCCCTGCAAGTGGAACTTGCCCATGTGGACAGCGAGATTGAAAAGCTGGTGGACAGCCTGACAGGCGCAAACAATGTGTTGCTCTCCTATGTGAACGTGAAGATAGCTGAACTGGACGGACACAAGCAGGAGCTTCTGGCGAAGATAGCTGAGTTGACGGTGAAAGCCATCAGCCCTGAACAGGTCAGCCAGATTTCCGGCTACCTCGACACATTGGACAGCGTATCCTTTAATGACAAGCGGCGGGTGGTGGATTTAATGATTACCACCGTTGCCGCCACAAGCGACAGCTTGAACATTACATGGAAAATCTGACGGGCATATCAGCGCCCGCCAGACCGTTACCTTGTGTAGTCCCTTGTAAACTGTACTTTTGTATGTGATAAACTATTTTTGGCATCCATTTGTAAGCGAAAAATAGATTCGAACCCTCGTAAAAAAGGAAAAAAGCAAGAGCGGTTCCCATAAGGAGCCACTCTTTGA
>NZ_QWEO01000168.1 GCF_009936035.1 Neglectibacter sp. X58
CCTCAAGTAATAGTCAAGGGGTTCATGTACCAAAGCTGAGATTTCCCGGCTTTGAGGGAGAATGGAACCGTGTGTTGTTTTCTGATCTATTCGCCTATCTTTCCAACAACACTCTATCGAGAGCAGAGTTATCCAATTCAGGTAAGGTTAGAAATATACATTATGGCGATGTACTTATAAAGTACGGAGAAGTGATTGATATTGAACATACTGAAATACCGTATGTTGCTGATGTATCAAGACTCAGAAAGCCCGACTATTTATCTACTGGAGATGTAGTCATCGCAGATACCGCAGAAGATGACACAGTGGGGAAAGCCGTTGAGATTATAAATAACTCAAGTATAGCTGTCGTTTCAGGGCTACATACTATACCATGCAGACCTAAAGAGCGATTCGTTCCATCATATTTGGGCTACTATGTCAATTCAGCGCCTTTCCATACGCAGTTGCACCCATATATGCAGGGAATCAAAGTTACCTCGATTAGCAAAGGGAATATAGGTAAAACTTACATATCGTCTCCAGATCTTGAAGAGCAGCAGAAAATAACAAGTTTACTCAACCTCTTATCTTCACGCATCGAAAAGCAACGCCAGCTCGTCGAAGCCCTCAAGTCATATAAAAGAGGTGCTTTATCCAAGCTGTTCCCGAAAAAGGGCGAGACTATGCCGGAGTAC
>NZ_QWEO01000169.1 GCF_009936035.1 Neglectibacter sp. X58
GTTCCCAGGGAAGATTGGGCCGTTGTGCGCAATACCCATGAGCCGCTTGTGGACGAAGAAACTTTCCGCAAGGTGCAGGAAATTGGCGAAGCCCGCCGTGCCGAACACCATAAAAGGTGCGGAAAATTTGACGATTTAGGGACTACGCCCAACATCTTAGCCGGGCTGGTTTATTGCGCGGAGTGCGGGCAAAAAATGACACGCTACAAGTCTGTTTCCGAACGCTGCGGCCATCGCTATTACACCTACATTTGCCGCAGCCATGCGGAAAACCCGGATTCCTGCCCTAAACGGAACCTGCACGAAACCGCTTTGATGGAGATACTGTGGGGCTGCTTGCAGCGGGAAATTACACTGGCCGGAGATATGGCTAAATTAGCAAAAGGACATGATGGTTCTGCTGAGCTTATTGCAAAAAAAGACGCGCTGAAGCGCAGCATCTCCTCCGCAAAACAAGCCCTTTCCTGCTATAAGCGTCTGCATGACAGCCTGTATCAGAACTATGTGGACAAGCTCATGGACGAGCGGGAATATACTGAAATGAAAGGGCAATACCGCGCAGAAATGGAGCGGGCGCAGGCCCAGGTTGAGCAACTGGAAGAGCAATTATCCAACTTGTCGGCGCAAACAAAAGCAAACCCGTGGCTGCAAACTTTCACACAGTTTGCGGGTGAAAAAC
>NZ_QWEO01000170.1 GCF_009936035.1 Neglectibacter sp. X58
ACCGGCTGAAAAAACACGATTTTTTATAATCAAAGGAGGAAGCTGTTATGACAAAAAAATGGTGGAAAGCGGCGGGGATTCGGGCCGTTAAGACTGTAGCACAGGCGGCAGTGGCGGCCATCGGCACCACCGCCATGCTCTCAGAGGTGGACTGGCTGGTGGTGGGCAGCACAGCCCTGCTCTCCGGAGTGCTGTCACTCCTGACCAGCATTGCGGGCCTGCCGGAAGTGGAGGGGTGAGTATGGCATTACCTGCACGTCATAGCTGTTTAACTGCTCCTCTTGGGCCGTTGAAACGCGGCAGTAAGCCGCCACCCGGAGCTGTCGATGTGCCTGCTTGATTTCTTCAGCGATATCGATTTTTGCAGGAATTTTCCGCACCACTTTCTTCGGCATTTCCATTGCCTGGTGCATTTTCATCATCCTTTCCGACCATCTAGTACAGCTTCTGCCGCATCCCGAAAATCCTGCTTACCGACCGCCGCTACAAGGGTGTATCTCTGGAAGCAAAAGTTTTGTACGGCCTGCTGCTTGACCGCATGGGGCTGTCTGCCCGCAACGGCTGGCTGGATGATAACGGGCGCGTGTTCCTCTGCTTCACCCAGGAGGAAGTCATGACCATGCTGGACTGCGGCAAGGACAAGGCGACGAAGCTGTTCCGCGAATTGGAGG
>NZ_QWEO01000171.1 GCF_009936035.1 Neglectibacter sp. X58
AACACGCAAATCATCGCCATCGCCAACCAAAAGGGAGGTGTGGGCAAGACCACAACCTGTGCCAACTTAGGGATTGGGCTGGCACAGGCGGGAAAGAAAGTGCTTCTCATTGACGGGGACCCGCTACCGTTAAGGAAATCAGAGAAGCCATCCGGGAGGACTGCCGCTCCCAGCGCAACATGGAAACCATTGAGATTGACCGGATTTTTCAAACCCTGACGTTTCCGCAGTTAGAGAGCCTGTTTGACAAACCGCCCATGCCGCCGTTTTTTCACCGGTACAGGCAGAAGTCAGCCAGCAAATGAACGCCGCAATTCTTTTTAAGGGATTGTGGCTTTTTTCATGCCCTGGGAAACGAAAGGAGTGCAGAAAATGGCCGTTTTTCGAGTAGAACGCACACAGGGATACACCGTTATGAGCAACTATCATCTGCGGGACAAGAGCCTGAGCCTGAAAGCAAAGGGCCTGCTGTCCCAGATGCTCTCACTGCCGGAGGATTGGGACTACACCCTTTCCGGCCTGGCTGTTATCAACCGGGAAAGCAAGGACGCGATCCGCTCCGCAGTCAATGAGCTGGAAAAGGCAGGGTACATCAAGCGCCGCCAGACCACCGACGCGGGCGGCAAGTTCAGCGCCAACGAGTATGTGATTTATGAGCGTCC
>NZ_QWEO01000172.1 GCF_009936035.1 Neglectibacter sp. X58
CATCTTTTTCTCTCCTGCCTTTTATATGATGCTTCCATTCTATCACGATCCTCTCACCTTGTGTAGACACTATCTAACCTCCTCAAATAGAATATTATTATTATATCCGTCCAAACGAATAATATCAACAATTAGATTGTAAATCATTACTCTCTAAAAGAAAACAGCAGAGATTTCTCCCTGCCGTTCTTGCTTTATGCAAAAATGATTTCCTCGTTCACAATCTCCCTTACACATGCCCTTATGTTATTGAGCCGCCCTGTCCATTCTAGGGCGTTTTCTGCCTTTAGCTGTTCTGTTATGCCCTGTACCTGTTTCATGCCATCTAAGAGCCTTTCAAAGCGTTCCTGCGCCTGCCTGTCGATGTCGGCAAGATAGGCGTTGAGCCTGCCGCTTGTGAGAAGATTGGTGTATGTAACCTTGCGGTACTGCTTCAGATAGTCTAAATGCCGCTGTCCCCATATTCCTATGGGTTGTTCTTCTTCGGCGGGTACGGTTAAGCACGGTATTAAGTAATCTCCTTGCCGCTCGTATCTGCCGCCCAGTTCCTCAAATAATGATTTTGCCATTGTCTGTTACCTCCACCAATGTCATTAAGTTAAAGGTATAAAAGAGCAAAATAAGAAAAAAGCATAAAAAAGGCTTGACAAATGGGAAAA
>NZ_QWEO01000173.1 GCF_009936035.1 Neglectibacter sp. X58
ACTGTACAGCCGGAGCGTGATGACGTTGGATTTGGGGTTGCGTTCTTATTTTTCCACATTTTTTGCTATTTTTTTTTCCCCACCCCAAAAAAATACACATTCACCATTTCCGTCGTTTTTTATCCCAAAATCTGCCCCACCACAGGGAATTCCAGGGCGCTTTGTGGCCAAGCAGTGCCTGCAACGACAAGAGCCCCCCCCCGCCCCATTGCGGGGCCTCACCGCGCCGCTCCTTTTGGGGCCGTTTCCGCTGATTCGGTGAATTCCGCCTCCAGCCTCACCACGCTCCGGCTGCTTCGCCTCATTGCCTTCCATTCCTTCTCTCTGCTTTTCCACATCTTCTCTTCTCTGGGCCCTATTCTTCCTCTCTTCACCAAATTTCCTCTTTTCTTCCCCAATTTACACTTCCATTCGGGCTGGAACCACTCCTCGCTCCGCCGCCTCCCATTTCTTCTACGTGCTGCTTTTCTATCTTCCTCTCTTCTCTTCTCCTCTATTTTCTCTTATCCTGATTTCCCTCTTCTATTTTCTATCTTCTTTCTTTCTTTCCTATTTTCTATCTTCTTTTTTTTTCCTATTTTTCTATCTTCTTTCTTTCCTATCTTCTTTTTTTTTTTCCTATTTTCTATCTTCTTTTTTTTCCTATTTTCTTTC
>NZ_QWEO01000019.1 GCF_009936035.1 Neglectibacter sp. X58
CTTTTCCTCTCCTGTCTTTTTTTGATGCTTCCATTCTATCACAATTCCTCTACCTTGTGTAGACACTATCTAATGCAGTTCGGCCAAATAATGTGCAGCCGTTTCAATTATCCGACTGTATCAAAATCGACTTGGTAAGAAACCAAGTCATTGAGAACATGAGGTCATATCTGCAAAGGAACTTAAAGGACAAGTATTCTGATGAATTTCTCTCAATGATGAGTGTCACAAAGATGGAGTGCAATTTAACAATTAAATGTCTTGGCGATTGTAAGCCAAAAGATGTGATTAGATTATTTGAGAGGTCTTTTGCAAAGGTGACAGTTTATAAGGAAACCGACCCAAATGGAAAAACGCACAAAAAGCCCGAACGTGGAATCACAACAACAACCATCACCCACGCGGCTCGGCTGCTGTGCGTCCTGGCCCTTGCCATGACCATGACCACCGCCGCCTTTGCCGCCGATCCGCCTGAACCCGCCCAGCCGTCCCCCTGCTACCCCACCGCCGTCACCCGGAGCGAGGACGGCGGCGAGATCAGGAAGATGTACGACCTGGGGCCGGAGGACGACCCCGCTGGCATCCCCCGTTCCGACTTCGAGCAGGAGGGCTACCACTACACCCTCATTGACCTGCTGAAACAGGAGCTTCCCGCCAACGAGAGCCGACAGCACACCGAAACCGTGTCCGTGCCCAGCCAGAGCAAGGACATGGGCGCTGTGCTGGCCCTCCTGCCGCAGACAAAGGAGTTCATCACCGAGGACGGCCTTGCCGGGACGCTGGCCCTGAAGCTGGATACAGTAAAGGTGGAGGTGGCCGGGTATGGCAGCTCCGCCAGGAGCGTCACCGCCACCCGCACCTACCCCGGCCTTGCCGACCAGGACACGCAGTATATCCCCAAGTCCATCACCGACAACGGCCACTCCCTGACCCTCCAGACCGTTAACTGGCAGACCGAGGGGGACGGCCACTTTACCGCCGTTGCCTCCTACTCCGGCTCCGCCACCAGCTCCTATGTGAAGGGCTACACCGTCACCGCCGACTATGCGGGCACCGTCAGCCGTATCAACCTGAACAAAATCCGCTATGTGGCGATCTTCGAGGGCACCGCCCTGGAACCCGCCCCTACCGAGGAACCCGGCGACCCCCCTGACCCCGGCCTGACCGACCCCGCCGACCCCACCGCTCCCGTTGACCCCGCCGACCCCACCGGCCAGGACACCCCCACCGGCGAGAAGAACAGCGTCCTGCCCGTGGTGGCCATCGTCGTGGTGGTGCTGCTGGGCGGCGGCGTGTTCTACTTCATCAAACGCAGGAGGTAATCTACCATGAAGAAACTGACCACGCTTTTTTCCGTTCTGTGCCTGACGCTGGCCCTGACCGTCCCCGCCAGCGCCCTTGAGTACAATATCGACGGCCCCGGCGACCCAGAGTACGGCAAGTCCACTTCCATCGAGCCGGTGGTCACGGCTGACCGGGGCGAGCTGCCCAATGTGGATGTGAGCAAGAACGCGGCCCTGATCCCGCCCACGTTCGGAAGCCCCACCGCCTACACCCTGAACACGGGCAACCCCCTGACCCCCAATCTGGCCCCCGGCTATATGCTGGGCGAGGGGGCCGTTATCAACGGCAATACCGTCGTGACCGTGGCCCCGCCCGACTTCAACACCATCCCCAGCGGCATCGTGTCCGGCAGCGGCACCAACACCGGGGGCACGGCTACACCCACCCCCTCCACCGGCTTCACAGAGATCACATCCGACCTCTACTACCAGGGCGGCTATCTGGCGACCCTGAAAATCCCCAGCCTGAATGTGAATGTCAAGGTGTACGAGGGCACAAGCAGCTCCGTCCTGGCGAAAGGGGCGGGCCACTTTGAGGACACCAGCATTTGGGACGGCAACTGCGCCATCGCCGGTCACAACCGTGGGGCCAACTGCTACTTTGGCGACATCCACACCCTGAATGTGGGCGACACCATCACCCTGACCACCCGGCTGGGCACCCGCACCTATTCTGTCACCAGCGTGAACAAGATCAGCGAAACCGACAACGCCGTACTGCCGGATGCTGTCCGCTGTTTCCATCATGGCATCATCATCTTTGACCTTGAAAGGGTGGCCCTTGAACGGGTGCAGCTCGCTTAAAGGGATTTCTACCACCTTTGCGTGTTCAAGATAATCACCTCGTTTCTTGGTATGAAAAAAGGGAGAATGTGACCGGAATCAACATTCTCCCTTAGAAACGATATGTGATTGTGCAATAATCTGTCTTTTGTGAGGTTAGCTTTTGAGAGCCATCTCGCCGCAAACCCGCATGAATACTGGATTTTTTGCCTGTTTGCTTTCCCTTTCCCCAATAACCTGTGTTCAACGAAATGTATGCCGCAGACATATCGGTCAAGATAAAATCGGCGTATCTTTTCTGGGTGCCGCTTGAGGAATGGAGCCATCAGGATATCCGATAACACAATGGCCAATTCCTTCATAGTCGCCCGTAATACCAAGGCTATTTAAGATTGCCTTTCCTTCATCGCTTTCAAATTCTTCTTTCGCTCTATGTATCCAACAGCTCCCAATCCCCAGCGAATGAGCAGCTACCATTAAATTATCTTTATGAAAAATACCCAGACAATCTTATGATTATAGATAAATTATCATCGGTTCTGCTCAAGGCACTTAATAAAGATGCTGCTATGGACTGGTTGCAAGAAAGAAAAGATGTTTTAGAACAAACACATTCTGTTTCACCAGATGCACATAAAGCTACTATTGAAAAATTCGGTAAAGAAATTGTGGATATGTTATACAATAGCGCACCGAATATGTATAATTTGTGTAGTGAGCGAGTTGAATTAGTCGCAGGTGAAATTGAAACAAGGGGAAAATTATATAATGATTTTGAAAGTGCCATTATATTTTATCAGAAAGAAGGAATCGTAGAGGATTCATCTCCTGAGATTAAAGAGTTTAACTCTATTATGGAATTTTTATATCTTGGTAGAAAGTCACAAAAAGCCGGTAGGTTCAGAGTGCTGCTAAAGCAACCTAAAGCTGCGAAATGGTAAAGTTGTCCGTTCTAGTTTTCTCTTCTAAATCCTGATCCTTGATATACTGCGCTATTACTTCATCTGTCACATTTCCACTGCTTGCTACAAAATATCCTCGTACCCACAAATGCTGTCCCCAAAACTGCTTGTTCAGTTCCTTATACTCCATCTGCAGCTTGCGTGATGTATTCCCTTTGATATATTGTACCAATTTGCTTGCTGACAGATGCGGCGGTACGGATACCAGAAGGTGTATATGATCCTTCCCTACACGGCCCGCTATTATTTCTACCTCATCCGCTGTACACACCATCCGTATCAGTTCTCGCGTTCTATTTAGCTATTTTCCCTACTATTACTGGTTTCCTATACTTTGTATAGTACAATGTGATATTTTATGTCGTATGTGCAGTGTGACGATTTTCGGTAATTTTCCATAGCCTTTCCCCTCAAGTTTAGTATCTCCTTCTTTACCTCTACTAGACCTTTGGCTTCTTCCGTTGACCTAAAGGTTTCGCCTTAAGGCGAGGGTTTTTACCCCATGATACAGACAATAAAAACGGCCAGAAACCGCAGTTTCAAGCCGTTTTGGCGCGCTTGACTGGATTCGAACCAGCGGCCCTCAGAGTCGGAGTCTGATACTCTATCCAACTGAGCTACAAGCGCATATATCATATTTAAGTTGTATGTCTGTGTTTTCTTTTCACATTTTACCCTATGGAAGCCGCAAAAATTGTCGAAACCTGCTGGAGGCCACCTCAATTTTGACAGGGATTATTCTTCCTCCATATGGTCGAAGCGGTTGCGCAATGCCTGGAGCACTGCCTCTGCAGAAAGTTCCTTGTCCCGCAGATAGGCGATAATTTCCCGCTCTTCTGTGGTTAAGTCTCCCACATGCTGGGGGTTGAACCGCTTTTTCCGGGCGCGGTTGGCGGGGACAGAAGAATCAGACAAAGTAAGAAGCGCCTCATCCTCCAGAAAGAAGCTGTCCAGCGGTACGCCAAAAATCTTGGCAATCCGGTTTAACGTCATCGGATCCGGCAGCGTTTTGCCTGTCTCATAATACGTATAAGTAGAACGGTTCATATTTAAGATACTGGCAACTTCCCGCTGTGAAAAGCCCGCCCGCTGGCGCAGCTCCCGGAGGAGGGTGGCCAAATTGGCTCTTTGGCGGAGCTTGTAGGTTTTGCCTGCCTTCTTTTCCATGCCGCGCTCCCTTTTCCGTAAAGATGATGCCAGACCCTTTGCCTGCCCATACACCAAAACAGCATACCCGCTTTTTCTTTGCGGTACGACATATTATAACGTGTTTACGGAAAAAAAGCCAGCATTTTTTAAAAATTTATATAAATCGTGAAAAATTATCACCATCATACATCTGCTTTCTGGCAATGAAACTAAGCGGGGCAGGGAACTTTATAGTAAATGCACTTAAAAATCGGTATAGCCTGATTTTCAAACATGCGGCCTTGCCGCTGGTTCAAAAAGACTGCTGCCTTTTTTGAACTGCGTGACTATACCCCCCCTCCGGCTTGACTATCCCCCCGGGATCGTGTACAATGTTTTCACAAATATCTAAAGGGGGCCATTGCCTTGAAGCGCACCTTCCGCTTTTATTTTGCCTTATTTTTTGCTAAATGCACTGCTTTAGTCCTAAAACTTATCGGACGCAAAGGCACCTCCATGCCCGGCTCCTGGGCCATTATCCTGTGCCCGGACTTTTTAGGCCGCATGCCATTGCCGGAGCAGGTGGTGCTGGTTGCCGGCACCAACGGCAAAACCACTGTTTCAAACCTGGTGGAAGATATCCTGACAAAAAACGGGGTGGAATATCTCTGCAACCGGGACGGGGCCAATGTAAACACTGGCATCGCCTCCTCCCTTATCGCGGACAGCACCCTTTTCGGGCGGCCCCGGCACAAGCTGGCCATCTTTGAGTTTGACGAGCGCTCCGCCCCCCTTATCCTGCCCTATATCAAGCCCCAGGCCTTCCTGTGTACCAACCTCTGCCGGGACGCGCTGGATCGCAACGCCAACGTGGACTTTATTGTGAAGCTTTTAAACGACAACCTATGGGACGGCGCCAAGCTGGTGGTAAACGGGGACGACCTGATTGCCAGCCATCTGGCCCCGGGCAACAAGCGGGTGTGCTTCGGCATAAGCGAGCTGCCTCGGGACAGGGAAGCCCGGCCCAACCTGGTGCGGGACATTGTGGCCTGCCCCCAGTGCGACACGCCCCTCCAGTATGATTTCCTGCGGTATAACCACATTGGCCGGGCCAAGTGCCCCCAGTGCGGCTGGGGCACCTTCCCCATAGACTATGACTGCACCCAGGTGGATATGGATTCCATGCGCTTCACCCTGCAAACCCCGGAAGGGGAGGAGTCATACCGCCTGCCCGGGGAAAACATCACCGACCTTTACAACACTGTCACTGCCGTCTCCTTCCTGCGGGACTGGGGCCTCAGCTACCAGCAGGTGTCCTCCGCATTGGAGCAGGTGGAGCTGGCCCGCTCCCGCTATGATGTGGAGGAAGTGGGGGGGAAGGAAATCATCTTCTGCCTGGCAAAGGGCCAAAGCCCTATTGCCAGCTCCCGGGTGTTCGATTTCATCACCCAGCGGGGAGGCTCTGCCGCCATCATCCTTTTAAACTATGACAGCCACGATCAGGCCCATTCCTCGGAGAATATGGGCTGGATTTATGAGGTGGACTATGAATTTTTGCGGGATGGATGCGTGAAGCAGCTTATCCCTACAGGCAACCGCTGCTATGACTACCAGGTACGCGCCCTTTTGGCGGGCATGGAGCCAGAGCGGGTATGCGCTGCCCCCAAGCCGGAGGAAGCCGCCGCCCTAGTAGATTTGGATAAGGTGGACAAGGTGTATATCCTCCACGCGGTGTTCACCGTGGGAGACGCCCGGCGTGCCCGGGAGGAGCTTATCAGGCGGATAAACGGAAAGGAGGTGGGGTAAGATGAAAATTGAAATCCTGTTTCCGGAATATGCCAACCTGTTTGGCGACATGGGCAACATCCTGTACCTGAAGGCCTGCCTGCCCCAGGCGGAATTCATCGAAACTGCCATGAACGACGCCCCCCGCTTCCTGTCGGAGCCTGTAGATCTCATCTATATGGGTCCCATGTCAGAAGCCGCCCAGGAGAAAATCATTGCCCGGCTTATGCCTTGCAAGGAAAAAATGCAGGAGCTGATAGAGGCCGGCACCTGCTTCCTCTTTACAGGGAACGCGGTGGAAACGCTCTACCAGGAGATCGAGGACGGGAACAGGAAAATCCCGGGTCTGGGGCTTTTCCCCTTTACTGCCAGGCGCTCTTACCTCCACCGCCACAACTCCAACTTTTTGGGGGACATGGACGGCATTTCCATTCTGGGCTGCAAATCCCAGTTCACCATGGCCTATGGGGACAACTCCAAGAATTATTTCGCCAAAGCAGAGCGGGGCATAGGGCTGAACCGGGACACGCCCCTGGAGGGCATCCGCCAGAACAACTTCATCGGCACCAACCTCATCGGCCCCCTGCTGGTGATGAACCCGCCCTTTACCCGCTGGCTGCTGGACGCTATGGGCGCGAAAGGCGTGCCTTTGGCCTATAAAGACGCTATGGAGCAGGCCTATGCCCAGCGCCTGAAGGAGTTTCAGGATCCGGCTGTGCGCATGGAAAAAGAAGGGGACACAAACCAGCTAAGGATTGATTTTTCCCCGAAATCTTGGTATAATTATCTAAAGTCAAAAATGCGCCGGGGATAATCCCGGACCCAAAAGAAAGGATGTATTCCCATGAAAACCTTACCCGTTGCCGTGCAGGTTTACTCCGTCCGTGATGACGCTGAGAAGGATTTTGCCGGCACTATGAAAAAAATCAAGGAAATCGGCTATGACGGCGTGGAGCTTGCCGGGCTGTACGGCAAGGAGCCTGCTGAAATCAAGGCTGCTATTGAGGCTGCGGGCCTGGAGGCCGTTTCCGCCCACGTCCCCTTTCAGGAGTTGGTGGCGGACATGGAGGGCACCATCCAGAAATATGTGGAAATCGGCGTGAAATATATTGCCATCCCTTATCTCATGGAGGAGGATCGCCCCGGCACCCCCAAGTTTGAGGGCAATGTGAAGCTCTTTGAGGAAATCGGCAAGGCCTGCAAGGCCCATGGCATCCAGACCCTGTATCACAACCACGACTTTGAGTTCATCAAAATGCCTGACGGCCGCTATGCCTTGGATTATATCTACGACACCATCCCCGCCGACATCCTGCAAACGGAGATCGACACCTGCTGGGTAAACGTTGCTGGGGAAAACCCCGCTGCGTACATCAAGAAGTATGCAAACCGCGCCCCTGTTGTCCACCTGAAGGACTTCTACAAGGAGGGCAAGCCCGCCAATATGTACCAGCTTATCGGCACCGACGTGGAGGAGCAGGAGAGCCATGGCTTCTTCGAGTTCCGCCCTGTGGGCAGCGGCATGCAGGACTTCCCCCCCATCCTGGAGGCAAGCGTGGAAGCCGGTGCCAACTGGGTAGTGGTAGAGCAGGATCAGTCCAACGGCCGCACCCCCATGGAAGCCATCACCATGAGCCGTGAATATTTAAAGTCCCTGGGCTGGTAAATTTTTTTACCGCAGCAGCTTAAAAAACCCCCTGGAAGCTTTCCGGAAAGCTTCCAGGGGGTTTTTCTGTATGGGGAAGGGATTACGCCTCCAGCATTGTGATTACGTGCCGGGGGCAGCTTTCCACACACAGGCCGCAGCCAGTGCATTTCTGCGGATCTACAGCGGCACAGCCGTTTTCCATCGCGATGGCCCCTTGGGGGCAGGTTTTCACGCATTTGGTACAGCTAATGCAGCCCACCTTGCACACGTCCATCACAGCCTTGCCCTTGTCGCAGTTGTGGCAGCGCACCACAGCCTGCTTCTTGACAGGCGCCAGGGAAATAAGCCCTTTGGGGCAGGCCGCCACGCATTTGCCGCAGGCTTTGCACAGGGCGGGGTCAATTTTCGCCACGCCGTTGCACACCTCTACCGCGCCATAGTCGCAGGCTTTTACGCAGTCGCCTAAGCCCATGCATCCAAAAAGGCAGCTGCTGGAGCCGCCTGCCAGCAGGATGGCGGCGCTGCAGCCCTCTATGCCGTCATACACCAGCTTGTCCGTTGTGTTATCATAGCTTCCCATGCACCGCACCAGGGCGGCTTTTGTCTCCATTTCCACATCGCCTGCGCCCAGAACCTCCGCGCACTTTTTAGCCACAGCCGGCCCGCCGGGAGAGCACAGCCCTGGCTGGGCCTCGCCCTGGGACATGGCAGCGGCATAGCCGGAGCACCCGGAATAGCCGCAGGCGCCGCAGTTTGCGCCAGGGAGGATTTCTTCCAAAGCCTCTGCTTTCTCATCCTTGGGCACCGCCATGACGATGGACGCCACCGCCAGGATAATGCCCGCCAGCAGGCCGATGATACCCACAATGAGTATAGGGGTGATAAATTCCATAGTTTCCTCCTCCTTACATCAGGCGGTCCACAAGGCCGTTAAAGCCCAGAAAGGACACAGCCACCAGGGAAGCCGCCACCAGGGTGATAGGCAGGCCCTGGAAGGTTTCGGGAATGTCGCAGTCCTCCAGGCGCTCCCGCACCCCGGCAAAGAGGATCATAGCCACCAGGAAGCCGATGCCGGAGCCAAAGGAATTGACCAAAGACTGTAAATACCCGAAGCTGGGATCTGCCGCGCCCTTTTCCAGCACCAGCATTGTCACGCCCAGCACGGCGCAGTTGGTGGTGATAAGGGGCAGGTAAATGCCTAAAGCGCTGTACAGCGGCGGCATGTATTTGCGCAATACGGTTTCCAAAAGCTGCACCAGCGCGGCGATAACCAGGATGAACACAATGGTCTGGAGATACCCCAGGCCCTGGGGCACCAGCAAATACGTGTAAAGAGGCCAGGTAACGGCAGTGGCAATCACCATCACCACCGTTACCGCGCAGCTCATGCCAAAGGCTGTGTCCAGCTTCTTGGACACGCCTAAAAAGGGGCAAATGCCTAGGAATTTATTGAGCACATAGTTTTCTGTCAGGATAGCCGCCAGGAAAATGGCAACCAAAGTTTTCAGTGTCTGTCCGTCCATTATTCAGCCGCCTCCTTTTCCTGTATTTTAGAGCAGGAAGCCGCCAGGGGGCAGTGGGCGCAGCCTGTGGAGGCCGGTGCCTTCCCCTCCTTGGAGAGCTTGCCTGCCAGGGCAATCAGCATTCCAAACACAAAGAACCCGCCGGGAGGCAGCAGGAAAATGATGACAGGCTCCATGAAGCCGGAGAGGACAGGCAGGCCGAACACAGTGCCCGCGCCCAAAAGCTCCCGGATAATGCCCATAGCCAGCATGGCGGCTGTGAAGCCCACGCCCATGCCCAGGCCGTCAATAATGGAGGGCAGCACCTTGTTTTTGCTGGCAAACATCTCCGCCCGGCCCAGAATAATGCAGTTCACCACAATCAGCGGCAGGAACACGCCCAAGGCGGTGTCCAGGGCCGGGGAGAAAGCCTTGATAAAAAGCTGCACCACAGTAACGAACCCGGCAATGATGGTGATAAAAGCCGGGATGCGCACCTTGTTGGGGATGACATGCCGCAAAAGGGAGATGGCGGCGTTGGAGCACACCAGCACAAAGGTGGTGGCAGCGCCCATGCCAATGGCGTTAGAGGCGGCAGTAGTCACCGCCAGGGTGGCGCAGCAGCCTAAAATCAGCCGCAGCACCGGGTTTTCCTTGATAATGCCTTTTGTAAACTCACTCCACAGGCTTCTTTTTTCCTCCATGTCATTTCCCCCCTTCCGAAGCGTAAGCGTCCTGATACATTTCAATGGCGCTGTTGACAGCGTTTGTAACAGCCGCGCTGGTGATGGTAGCGCCTGTCATGGCCTGTATTTCGCCTTCATTTGGCGCCTGGAATTTTACAACCTGAATGCCGCCTGCCAGGTTCCCTACTGGCTGCTTATACTGCTCCCGGAAGGATTCCTTCTCCGCGTTTGCCCCAAGGCCGGGAGTCTCGCTGTGGCTTAACACCACCACGCCGGTAATCTCCCCTTCCGTGCTGATGCCGGTCATCACTTTCACCGTGCCGCCATAGCCCTTGCTTTCTGTTTCAAACACATAGCCAACTGTCTGTCCCGCGCCGTCCAAGCCTGCATAGTGGCTGTCCCGCTCTTCAAAGCTTTCCGCGCCGGGCAGCACCACCATCCGGGATTCCTCCGCTTTCTGGGCCGCCGCCTGGGCGATGCGATCCTCTGTCAGGGCGTTGGTGCCTGCCAGGGCCGCCGCCACCACAATGCAGATGGCGAACAGGATAGCGGCTGGGGCCAGCACGCTTTTTGCGTCCAACTTCATTCAGGCCGCCCCCTTTCCTTTTTTCTCTTTAGGCTTTCCAAAGGCCCGGGGTTTTACATACCGCTCAATAAGGGGCGTGATAATATTCATCAGCACGATGGAATAGGAAACGCCCTCGGGCAAAGAGCCAAACTCCCGGATTAAAATGGTCAGCACGCCGCAGCCAATGGCAAACACAATCCGCGCCTTCCAATAAAGGGGGCTGGTGGTGTAGTCCGTCGCCATGAAGAAGGCCCCCAGCATCAGGCCCCCCGCCAAAAGGTCAAAGAGGGGATCCCGGCCTAAAATGGCGGAGAACACCGCCACAGTGGCAAGGTATGTAACCGGGATAACCGGGCTTATCACCTTCCTGGCAATCAAATACAGCCCACCCAGGATGATAGCCAGAGCGCAGGTTTCGCCCAGGCAGCCCCCATGGGTGCCCCAGAGAAGCTGCATGTAGTCTGGGGCGCTGTTAGGGGAATTTACATACATCATGCCGGAAAGGGGCGTGGCGGTGGTCACCGCGTCTGCGGCGGCGCCGTAATCAAAAGCCTCTGTCCAGTGGGTCATGGGGGCGGGGAAGGAGTTCATGAGGATGATGCGGGCAGTAAGGGCCGGGTTTACAAAGTTCTGCCCAATGCCGCCGAACATCTGCTTGACCACCACAATAGCCGCCACGCTGCCGAACACCGCCATCAGGGGGTTGATGGTGACGGGCAGGTTCAAAGCCAGCAGGATGCCTGTCACCACGCAGGACAGATCCCCCACGGTCTGGGGCCGCTTCATCACCCGGCGGGAAATGTACTCGCTTGCCACGCAGGCGGCAATGCAGGTGACAATCACCACAGCCGCCCGGATGCCAAAGATGATAACGGAAGCTATCATGGCAGGGGCAAGGCCGATAATCACGTCCAGCATAATGTTCTGGGTTGTCTTTTTCCCGTTAAAATGGGGGGAAGACGATACGATAAGCTTGTCCATTATTTCTTCCCTGCCTTTCTCACAATGGATTTCCCCATCCGGATAGCCTGCACCAGCCTGCGCCCGGCAGGGCAGGAGAAGGCGCAGCAGCCGCACTCCATGCAGGTCATTACATCCAGGGCCAGAAGGGACTCCGCGTCTTTTTTCTCCGCAGCCTTCTCCAGCTTCGTGGGCATCAGCTCCATGGGGCAGGCAGCCACACACCTGCCGCAGCGGATGCAGGCGGTTGTCTCATAAAGCTTTGCCTCCTGCTGGTCAAAGGCCAGGATGGCATTGTTCTGCTTTAAAATGGGCAGCTCGTCCGAGGTGATGGCAATGCCCATCATAGGCCCACCCATGAGCATTTTCCGGGGCGGGGCCTTATAGCCGCCGCAGAATTCGATTACATCCTTAATAGGCGTGCCCACAGGCACAATCACGTTTTTCGGCTCCTTTATGGCGGAGCCGTCGATGGTCACCCGCTTTAAGGTAAGGGGCATCCCGGTGCGCATATAGCTTGCCAGGAACGACACCGAGGCGATGTTCATCACCAGGCACCCCACGTCAGCGGGAAGCTGCCCGGCAGGCACCTTCCGCCCTGTGCAGGCCTGCACCAGCACCTTTTCCGCACCCTGGGGATAGCGGCTCTTTAAAGCCAGCACCCGCACCTCGTCTTTCGGATCCTTCTCCGGGTCGTCGGCGATTTCCGTCAGCCTTTCAATAACGTCGGGCTTGTTGTCCTCCACCGCGATAATCACCCGGTGTACGTCCAGGATTTCCTTGACCTTATAGACGCCCTCCAGCACGTTTTTACCGTTTTCCAGGGCCTCCCGGTGGTCGGAGGTGACATAAGGCTCGCACTCCGCCACGTTGATAATCAGGGTGTCAATGGACTTCCCGTCCGGGACGTTCAGCTTTACATGGGCCGGGAAGCCTGCGCCGCCCAGGCCCACCAGCCCGGACTTCCGGGCCGCTTCTGCCAGCTCTTTTTTATTGGTAACCGGAGCCGGCGGGGCAATAGCGGGATCCGCCTCCATCTGCCCGTCAGATTCGATTACCACTGCTTCTGTGGCCTGCCCGCCGGTAAGCAGCACCTTTGTCACCTGCTGCACTGTGCCGGACACAGAAGCGTGGATAGGCGCGCACACAAAGGCTTCGCTGTCGCCTATCACTTGCCCCAGGTAAACGTGGTCGCCCTTTTTCACTGTAGGCTTGCAGGGCGCGCCAATGTGCTGCTGCATAGGGATTATAACCCGTTCAGGAGGCGGCAGCACAGCCGTAGGTGCGTTCCACGTGTTTTTGTGGTGTGGCACCGGCGCTCCGCCGTGGGTTCTGAAAGGGTGCTTGGGAAACTGCTGTTCCATGAGTTATTTCCAGCCTTTCTTTCATAGTTCTTTGCCGTTTAAACGCGTACTGTTTCTATTTTACATGAAAATCCATATCCTTGCAACATAATTTAAAAGTTTGTCCATGTTTTGTTCACGATTTCCCGCTTTACAAGGCCCGCATCATCCTATAGGATAAGAGCAGGGAAAAAATGCTTGACAAAACAAGTTCTATATAGTACCATTTACAAGGAGGGCGCATATGGAAACCAGGACGGGCTTTCTCATCACGCAAATCAAGCAAGTGCAGGGCCGGGTGTTCCAGCGCCTGCTGGACGCCTGCGGCGTGGACGCGTTCAACGGGGCGCAGGGGCGCATCCTTTACGTGCTGTGGCAGGAAGAGCATGTGCCCATCAGCGCCCTGGTGCGTGGCACAGGCCTTGCAAAAAACACCCTTACAGCCATGCTGGCCCGCATGGAGGAACAGGGGCTGGTCACCCGGGAAACCAGCCCCCAGGATCGCCGGCAGGTGCTGGTGGCGCTGACAGGGAAAGCCAGGGGCCTGCAGGCCCCATACGAGCAGGTGTCTGAGGAAATGAACAGGCTGTTTTACCAGGGCCTCACCCAGGAGGACGCCGCGCTGCTGGACAGCCTGCTGGACAAAATCCTGCTGAACCTGGAAGCATGTGAGGCGCGGCTGAAAAATCCACAAAAGAAGGAGTAATGCACCATGGGAAAAATGAAAGGCAGGCTGGGCAACGATTTCTGCCCCCAGCCCCTGTTCCTGTACGGGAATTACCAGGCGGACGGCACGCCCCACTTTGGGCTGTTCTGCTGGTTCAGCTACTGTTCCCTACAGGATGGGGAGGAAGAGGCGTTGGGCGTTATGGCCTGCATCGGGGAAGAAAAGCTGACAAAAGACCTTATCCGGGAACAGGGTATGTTCTCCGCAAATCTGGTCACCCGCCCGCTTTTGCCCCTTGCCGATTATTACGGCACCACTTCCGGCCGGGAGTTTCCGGATAAAATGCGCCGCCTTCCCACTGTGGAGCCTGGCCAGATGCTCCATGTGCCCACCATTGTGGAAAGCCCGGTAAGCTTTGAACTGAAGGTGGTGGAGGAACGGCGCCTTGCCGCTGGCAGCGGCCTGTTCCTCTGCCGTGTGTGCAATGTCATGGTAGAGGAGGGGCTGGCGGACAGCTCCCTGCCCTTTATCCAGCGCCTGCATAAGGCAGATCCTGTCATTACCGCCGGGGAGGCCCGGTACGCTTCCATTTCCGGGGAAGATCTGGACGCCTGGGGCGAACCTGGGGCCGCTCTGCGGCAGTAAGGCCGCTCAGATGGCGGTTGCAGGTTCAGCATATGAAAGAGGGGCCGCTATAAGCGGCCCCTCTGTTTTCGCTGGGATACAAAAATATCCTGGGTGATTTTTTCCTGATCCTCCTCGGTCAGCCCTAAAAAGCGGCAGCCGTATTCAAACTTCCTGCCCTCTTTTTCCGTAATACGCACCACCTGGCTGAATATGGCCGACACGGGCCTGTCCTCCAGCAGCTTTACCTTCAGCAGGAATTTGTCCCCCATATGGTATTTATAGGCTGAACTAATGGCTGCGCCCCCCACGCTGATATTCAGCAGCTTGCAGGGCTTTTCCCCTATTCCCAAACCGCTGAAAACCGTGGCGGTTGCGTCAAGGTTTGTGAGGAGGCGGAAGAAAGCGCGATCATTTGCCACCCTGGAGATCTTCAGCTTCTCCACTGCCCATATTTTATGGGCAGCAGGGGCTATATCCCCCTCCATGTAGACAGCTTTCCGCTGATAGTCGCTGTACCCCCGTATTTTGGCATGAACCGGCCCTTCCCCGGGGTCAAAAGCCAGTTCAGAATACTGGTGCAGATCCGCGCTGCTTTCGTGCAGGTTCAGCAGCTTTGCCACAAAAAGCATACGCTCGTTCGCGTCCATTACCTCCACGCGCATACCAGAATAAACCACCATCTCTTCCGCGCCCCGTGGTTTTTTGCCCTCCTGCGGCGTCTTTTTAGGCGTTTTCTTTCCGAACAAATTGAACAGTCCCATATGTTCCTCCAGCTTCTATCCTGCGCTCACTTTTCCCACATCTGCTTCAGCCGCTCGTCCGCCCAAACCACCTGGTTGCGCCCGTGGTTTTTGGCGTCATACAGCATGGTGTCTGCAATTTTCAGATAAACAGGATAGGTGTTTTCCGGCGAAGGGACAACCGTAACCCCTCCTATGCTCACCGTAACCCACTCGGAAACAGACGGGTCGTGGGGGATGTGCATCTCCTCCACCGCTTTCCGGATTTTCTTTACGTGCCCGAATATTTTTTCCGAAACGTCCCCCATGGAAAGGGCCACAAACTCCTCCCCGCCATACCGGGCCAGGAAATCTGTGGTGCGGTGCAGGTGGGACGAGATGGTTTTGGCCACAGCGGCAATCACCTTGTCCCCCGCGGGATGGCCAAAGGTATCGTTATAAGCCTTGAAGTGGTCAATGTCAAACATGCAGATAGAAAACGGAACCCGCAGCCGGGAGGCCTCGCTCCACTTGGTGATGCTGGTACGCTCATACCTGCGCCTGTTGGCAACCCCGGTCAACTGGTCTGTCAGGGACTGCCGCTCAGCCTGCCTGCGGTAATTGTACAATTTAATATGGGTATTTACCCTTGCCTTTACAATCAGGGAATTAAAGGGTTTTGTGATGTAATCCACAGCCCCCAGCACCAGCCCGTACTGCTCGTTTTTGGCGTCGGAAAGGCTGGTAATCAGGATGACGGGTATGCTTTGGGTGATAATTTCCTCCTGCAGCTTTTTCAGGAGGGTAAAGCCGTCCATGCCCGGCAGTACCACGTCCAGCAGAATCAAGGAAAAATTGCCGTCGCGCACACAGCTTAGCCCATCTTCCGCTGTCTGTGCAATGGTAACATCATACTCATCATCCAGAATAGACTTCAACCGGGCTGACTGCACAATGCTGTCGTCAACGATCAGTATCTTTTCCATCATTTGCGCTCTCCTTCCTTCGATATGCTCGCGAACATTTATGCCAGGCTGATTTAGAAGAGGATTTTCAGCCAGGTGTATCCGCCATTGAAGTAAATGTTCATTTACTCTGTTTCAAAAATACAATATATAAAGCCTTTTTCCAGAAGCGCACAGCCGTCCTGGCATATACGGAAACCAGCCCGTCCAACATCCGGGTACATGGCACCCTGTTAGAAGAGAAACACCACCGGAAAGCTTCCTCAAACGTCCCGGCCATAAAGCTTGGCGTTTCATTTTGGCTCTTTGCATTATACACTACTCCGCCCCGGTTCGCAATACTTTTTTCCAAATTTTGCAGGCTTTGGAAGGATGCCGCCCACGGGCAGGAGGACGCGTCTCAAGACAGCCGCCTACAGGCGGGATATAGGGCTTGTTCCTGCTTAGAACAGGATATGATTTTTCTTCCTTCTGTGTGCATGGCGGCGGGATTAGCTGTATAGTTAAAGCAGTTTAGAAAGAGGCAACAGCTTTTTTTGAACCAGTAGCAAGGCCGCGTGCTTCAAAATTGGACTGCACCGGTTTTGAAGTGCGTTTACTATATGCCGCCGTTTTCCCCAAAAGAAAAAACAGGGTGCGGAAAGCCGTCACACAGCTATCCCGCACCCTGTAAAAGAGCCAGGCAGATTCACCAGCCCAGAGCCTGAGAGGACAATTTACTCGCAGGCCGCTTTAAATTCCGTCCACACCTTCTGGTGCTCCTCCATGGCCTCGGCGGAAATGTTCTCGATCATCTCCATGTTGTCCTTTGAGAAGGAGTCAGGCAGGGTAAGGTAAGGCCGGGTTTCCTCGGAGAGCTTTTCCTCCGCGTCTTTGTTCGTGCAGTAATAGCCCAAAAACTCAAAGCACTGGGCGGAAATATCCGGCTGCAGGATGTAATCCATAAACTGGTAGGCCGCTTCCGGATGGGGCGCGTTTGCAGGGATGAAGCTTGCCATAATGCCAAAGCCAATGCCCTCCTCCGGGAACGCCACCTTCAAATCGGAACGGGTGGTCAGGGCCAGGGTAGCCTGGGAGGTATACATCACTGCCGCGCCCACTTCCCCGGAAATCAGATCGTCCTGGAGGTTGTCATCCTTAATCAGCCGGACATTGGGGGCCAGCTCCAGAAGCTTCTGCCCCGCGGCCTGGATATCCCCGGTGTCCTCTACATTATAGCTTTTCCCCAGCACCTTTAAGGCCATGCCGTTTATCACCCGGTAGTTGGCAATCAGGCCCACATTCCCGGCAAGGGCGGGGTCCCACAGATCCCCATAGCCCTTTATCTCTCCCCCCACAATTTCGGGATCGTATACGATGGTCTGCACCCCCGCGCCATGAGGCACAGTATACTCGTCCTGGGGGTCAAAGAACTGCCCCTGGTACAGGGGGTTGATGCTGCCCCAGTTGGAAAGCTTTTCTTTGTCCAGCTTCTGGGCCAGGCCCTCCTGTATCACCGTTTCGATGATGTAATCGTCTGCCAGCACCAGATCGTATTCCCCGCCGCTGGCGGCCTCCAGCTTTGCCAGCATGGTTTCGTCATAGTCGAAGTTTGCGTAATTGATGGAAATGCCTGTCTCCTCTTCAAAGCCGTCCAGCACCTCCTGGGGGAACATGCCTTCCCAGGTGTAGAGCACCAGCTCCCCCTTGTCCCCTGCCTTGCCGGAGCATCCGGCAAACAGGGACAGGCACAAAAGAAGGGACAACAGCAAGCAAGTCATTTTTTTCATAGCGTAACTCCTTTTAGATAAGCCTAAAACATATTCCTGATACGGATATGTTCTATTGGTTTTCGGGTCAATCCCTTTTTTCAAAAGGGGTTGCGGGCAGGCGCATTACAGCGCCAGGGAACCCATGGGATCCCAAGGCTCCAGGGGGATGGGGGGCTGGGCAAGCTGGCTTTGGCGCTCTTCTGAAAGATACTTTTTATGGACTACCACCTGGTAGGTGTATTCCGAGAACCACTCGTCGCTCATCACATAATAGCCCTCGTCCCCAGGCTCTTTGCCCCAACTGTTTTCCACACGCCAGCGGGTAGGACTGCCCTTTTCGTCCAGGTTCACCCCCTGGAACACCATGGCGTGGGTCATCAGGCTGTCGCCATAGTCAAGCCGCTGGGCCTTGTTCATGCCAAACTTTGTGCCAAACAGCTCGTCTGCCCGGATGGCCCCCAAGTCCATAATGCCGCTGTCCCGGATAGAGCTTTGGCCCACGTCGCAGCCGAACCACACGGGCTTGCCGTCCTGCATCTGGGCAATGGCCGCGGCCTTCAGCTCCTCAATGGGCAGGTTCAGGTATTTTACAGGCCGGCCCTCTGTTATGTTGCCCAGCATCTTGACGGTATATGTCCTGTAATAGGGCTTGTCGGCAGTGGGGGCGTTGATGAGGCTTACATAATCGTCCATGTTCCAGCCCACATACTTTTTAAAGAACGCCTGCCCGGTAAGGTTCTCCTCCCGGATAAACTCCTTGTCCTTTGTGCGGACCTCCAGGGTAAAGGCCTGGGGCGGCGTGCCCAGGCAGATGCACAGGATGTTGTAGATATCCTGCATCATGCCCTCCTTTTCCTCCCGCAGCGCCTCTATGGACTTCCCGGCGGCATGGCCCTCCCGCAGCACGCAGGCGAATTCCCGCAGCTTTTTCGTCATGTACCGGGTCATCTCCCGGGTGGAGGAGGAAACAGCGGTTTCCGGCATGGCGTCCTTGGGCGCCACGCCGTATTTATTCACCAGGTTGCACAGCATGTCCCACTGGCCCCCGTCCCCCAGGGGATCCTGCAGCAGGTGGGCAACCAGCCGCCCGGCGGTGGGCTCCTCCAGGGTTGCCAGGATGTTCTCCAGGAAATAGTTGGACTTTTCCAGCTTGTCATAAAACAGGGTGTAGTTCTGGGAAAGCTCGAAGGTGTCCAGGTTCAGCTTTTTGATAATGTCAAACCGCATGGTGTTCAGGGCCGCGAACATCCAGCACCGCCCGGTCTGCTTCTGGTTGGTGATTTTCCCCTGCTCCAGGCGGATGGAATACTGGTGCCTGTTCTTCCGGGCCGCCCCGGGATCTGTGGCGGACTTCACCACCCCGTTTGCTGTGCAGGCCCGCAGGGCCACGTTTTTCCCCGCATCCTCCGCAAAGGCCTTTCTGTACTGTTCCAACTGTTCCAATGTAATGTTCTTTTCCACGCTTCGTTTACCTCCTGTTGTTTTTTGCAGGCTGGGGGTTTTCCCCGGCAGCCTGTTTGTTTTTCGGCGTCCTGCCCAGCCATACCGCCAGGCCGCATAAAACCAGCACCGCCCCAAAGAGCAGGGTACACAGTGCGTTTATCTCCGGGGTAACCCCGGTTTTTAACTGGGTATAGATTTTCACCGGCAGGGTGTTGGTGTCCACGCCGGTTACGAACACGCTGATAATCACATCGTCAATGCTCATGGCAAAGGCCAGCAGCATCCCGGAAAGGATAGCGGGGGCAACCAAAGGCAGGGTAATGTCGAAAAACACCCGCTGGGGCGAAGCCCCCAGATCCAGGGCCGCCTCCGCAAGGCTGGGATCCATGCCCACAAGCCTTGCCTTCACCAGCATAAATATATAGGGGATGCAGAAGGCTGTGTGGGCCAGCACCAGAGTGCCCATGCCAAAGGGAATCCCGATGAGGGAGAAGAAAGCCATAAACACCATGCCCAGAATAATCTCCGGTATCATAATAGGCAGGGTGGAGATATACTCCACAGCGCCTTTGGTGCGCAGCCGGGCCTTTGTCATGCCGTAAGCCCCCAAGGTGCCGATAACAGCGGCGCAAAGGCAGCTTGCGGACCCCAGGATAAGGGAATTGCCCAGGGCTTTAAACAGGGCCTTGTCCCGGAACAGGGCCTCATACCATTTCAGGGAAAAGCCCCCCCATACAGAGCTTATTTTGCTCTCGTTGAAAGAATAGAACACCACCAGCAGGATGGGCACATACAAAAGGGCCAGGATAACCCCCAGGTAAATATTGGGCAGCTTTGTGCGGTTCTTCATGCCTTCACCCCCGCCCTTTCCGCGCCGACACCGCCAGCATCATGGGGCGGCGCATTTCGTCTGCCATGCCGGGCAGCTCCATCATGCCTGCCGGGGGCTGGGGCTCCCGCACATGCAAAAGGGAAAAGCCCTCTTCCAAAAGCCCGTCTATATAGGAAGTAAGGGTGCGGTGGTGCTTCTTCACAGGCTCGCCCAGAAAAACAGACTGCCGCTCCCCCTCGTAAAAATAGCTGTCCACCGGGAAATGGCGGATCTGCCCCTCTCCATCATACACCCAGTCCTGAGGCCCCTGGGCGGTAAACACCGGGTGCTCCGCTGTAAAGACAAACACCCCTCCCGGCGCCAGCCAGCCATATATCTTATGGTATACGGCCTGCAGGTCTGCCACATAGTGGAGGGCCAAAGAGCTTATCACCACGTCAAAGCTTTCCGGGGGGAAAGCCGCCTCTTCTATGGACAGCAGGCGGTATTCCACAGCCTCCCGGGCATTTTTCTCCCGGGCCGCCTCCAGCATCCTTTGGGAGCAGTCTGCCCCCACCACAGAGGCCGCCCCGTGATCGGCGGCCCAGGCACAGTGCCAGCCATAGCCGCAGCCCAAGTCCAGCACCCGCTTCCCCGCAAAATCCGGCAGCATGGCCTTAAGGGTTTCCCACTCCCCGGCCCCTGCAAGGCCCTCTTTGGATCGCAGCATATTCCCATACTTTTCAAAAAACACGGGATTGTCATATTTATTTTCCATCGCAGCCACTTCCTTTTTAGAAAACTCCTGCATACCGCTTACACCAGCCCTTCCAGTTCCTTCACGCCGGAAAGCCGCCGGTACAAGAACAGCAGCAGGGTGGTGATAAGCAGCAGCGCCACGGACAGGGCGGCGGCAAAGGGCCAGTTGTGGGCCTTCATAAGCTGCTCCTGTATCAGGTTCCCCACCAGCACCACCTTGTTCCCGCCCAGGATGTCCGCAATGAAGAACAGCCCCATGCTGGGCACAAAGGTGAGGATAACCCCGGACAAAAGCCCCGGCAGGGTCAGCTTCAGGGAGACAGTGCGGAAAGCCTGGAAGGGCGTGGCCCCCAAGTCCCTGGCCGCCTCCACCAGGCTGAAATCCAGCTTTTCCGCGCTGGAATAGACGGAGAAAATCATAAAGGGCACCAATGCGTACACCATGCCCACCACCACAGCAGGATAGGTGTATAAAAGCTTTAAAGGCTCTTCTGTAATGTGCAGGCTGGAAAGGATGCTGTCCAGCACGCCCCCGGCCCGGAAAATGATAATCCATCCGTACAGCCGCAAAAGGGAGCTTGTCCAGAAAGGGATCATCAAAAGCATCATGGTGCGCTTTTTCCATTTTGCCGTAAGCTTTGCCATGAAATACCCGAAGGGATAGCCAATGGCAATCACCAGCACTGTGCTTACCGCCGCCAGCTTTAAGGATTCCCAGAAGGTGGCAAGGTACACAGGCTGGAAAATATCCTGATAGTTCCGCAGGGTAAAGGCCGGCACCACCCCCCAGGTTTCCGCCCGGGTCATAAAGCTCAAAGCCAGCATATACACCAGCGGGCCTGCCACAAAGGCCAGGGTGAAAATATACAGCGGCAAAACCGCTAACGCGCCGCCGCGGGCTTTCCTCTTTTTTTTCATAGGCTCCCCCTCCTTTTACTCTACAAGTCTACCGGGCAGGCAGAAGCCGGCTCCCACTGGATCTTCACCGGATCCCCAGGGGCAAGGCCCGCGTCTATGCCCTGGCGCATGCAGATAAATTCCTCCCCGCCGGAAAGCTCCACCGCAATGCGCAGCATTCCCCCGGAAAAGCTTTTTTCCTTTACAACCCCGGGCAGCCCCTCGTCCTGCCTGTCAAACTCCCTCACAGCCTGGGCCTGCTCTCCCCGCAGGGCCAGGGTGACAGGCTGCCCGGGGGCAAACCCATGGCCCCTTGACAAAAACCGTCCGCCGCCCTGGGTGCCTGTAAAGGAAACCACATCCCCCTCCACCTTTTCCACTGTACCATGGACGATGTTCGCCGCCCCTACAAACCGGGCTACATAAGAGGTTTTGGGGGCGTCATACACCTCGTTGGGCGGGCCAATCTGCTGGAAGCGCCCGTCCTTCATCACCGCAATGCGGTCAGACATATTCAGGGCTTCCTCCTGGTCGTGGGTGATATAGATAAAGGTAATGCCCAGCTTTTTTTGCAGGCGCTTCAGTTCCTGCTGCATCTGCCGGCGAAGCTGCAAATCCAAAGCCCCCAAAGGCTCGTCCAGCAGCAGGAGCCTGGGTTCATTTATCAAGGCCCGGGCAATGGCCACCCGCTGCTTCTGCCCGCCGGAAAGCTCTCCGGGCATCCGCTTTTCAAAGCCGGAAAGCTGCACCAGTTCCAGCATTTCCCCCACCCGGCGGCGGATTTCCTCTTTAGGGGTTTTCCGGATTTTCAGGCTGTAGCCCACGTTTGCCCCCACGTTCATGTGGGGGAACAGGGCATAGCTTTGAAAAACTGTGTTCACGTCCCGGCGGTTCGGCTCCAGCTCCGTCACATCCTGTCCGGAAAGCAGCACGCGCCCCTTGTCCGGCGATTCCAGCCCGGCAATGATGCGCAGGGTGGTGGTTTTGCCGCAGCCGGAAGAGCCTAAAAGCGTGATAAACTCCCCCTGAGAAACTGACAGGCTGATGCCCTTTAAAACCCTTGTGTCCCCAAAGCTTTTTTCTATGTCCGCAAGCTGCAAAAGATATCCGTCCAAACAGACCATCCTCCCAAGGCCCCCGGCGGGGAAAGTATACTAAATCAGTGTAGTTTTAACATTTTCTGATTATACCCGCCCGGGCAGGCTTTGTCAAGGTGTGCGGGGAAGCAAAAGCTTGTTTCCGCAAGAATTCACAGACCAGGGGAATACGCGCAGGCCGCCGGGGAATGTCCAGGGAACCTGCCCCGGCCTTGGGCTTGTTTGAAAAATCGCAAACACCGTCTTTTTGCCTAAATCCGGGCGCTTTCTGTGTTGGAAATCCTCGACAGGCGACAGCCTGTTTTGCGGTTTCCGCCTTGAAAGCGCCTCGCCCTAGACAAAAATCCGGCACTTTCTCTATTTTCAAACAAGCCCTTGCCCCAGCTTAGAAAATCAGGTATACTATTTGCAAAAGCCATAAGGAGGATCCTTTATGAAAACTGCCGCGCTGCTTCTCCACGGCCTGGGCCAGTCTCCCGCAAGCTGGGACAAGGTGCTGGGCCATATGAAATCCCCGGGGCCTGTGTCCTGCCCGGATCTTTTCTCTTTGGCAGGCAGCGGGCCTGTCACCTATGAAAAGCTGTACCAGGGCTTCTGCGCCTTTTGCGAAAAGACAGAAGGGCCTTTGGCCCTCTGCGGCCTGTCCTTAGGGGCAGTGCTGGCCTTGGCCTTTGCTCTGGAAAGGCCGGAAAAGGCAAGCGCCTTGGTGCTAATTGGCGGGCAGTGTGCCATGCCCCGGGCCTTGCTGCGGGTGCAAAACGGCATATTCCGCCTGTTGCCCTCTAAAGCCTTCCAAAGCATGGGCCTTGCAAAAAAAGATGCGCTCAGCCTCACCCGCTCCATGCTGGGGCTGGATTACCAGGGCCGCCTGCAGGAGGTTGCCTGCCCTGCCCTGGTGCTCTGCGGGGAGAAGGACAGGGCAAACAAAAAAGCCGCCCGCGCCATGGGAAAGGGAATCCCAAGGGCGCGGCTGGCGTTTATCCCCGGCGCTGGGCATGAGGCCAACATGGACGCGCCGGAAATGCTGGCGGAGATGCTGGAAACATTTTTTGCGGAAAACTGTGGGGAGTGAAAAACATTTCAAGCTTTCGCCTTTAAAAGTTTTCCGGCGGCATCCTGCTGGGAAGCGGATATCCCTGCAAGATACAAAAATTGACATTCATAATGCGGGGCGCTGGGTCAAAAATACCTAATGCAAACGCGAAAAAAACTTTTGAAGGAGAGAGTTATCATGAAAAGCAATTCTGTTATGGTGCCTGAAGCCAAGGAAGCCATGGAGCGTTTTAAGATGGAGTCTGCCTCTGAGGTGGGCGTGAACCTGAAGCAGGGCTACAACGGCGATCTCACTTCCCGCCAGGCTGGTTCCGTAGGCGGCCAGATGGTGAAGAAGATGATCGAGAGCTACGAGAAGGGCATGAAGTAAAAGCCCAACGCCAAAGCTTCTGAAAGCTGCCCGCAGCCGGGAAGGAGCATCCAGCCGGCAGGGCAAAAGCAGGCGGTTCAGGAAAACCTGGGCCGCCTGCTTTTTCGCGCATAAAAAGGGCGCTTCCAAAGCAGGGAGCGCTCCTTTCCATGGCTGTCCGTTTGGGTCACGCCTCAGGGGAGGCTTCCTTCTCCCCCCAATACAGCGCCGCAATGTCCTCTGTCACCTGCTTGAACACCCTGGCGGCAGCGCCTCCGTCGTCCGGGGTGGATTCCCGGAACACAGTGACGCAGTAGCGCGGCCCGGTGCTGTCGCAGATAAAGCCGCTGTACCAGAAGTGGAGCAGCTCTTCGCCGTCCCGGTACACCCCTGTCTGGGCCGTGCCGGTTTTAATGCCCACTGTCAGCCCCTCCGCCGCGCCGGGACGCCCTGTGCCGTTTTGGGCGGCGCTTTTCAGGTATGCCTGCAAGGTGCGGGCTGTGGAGGGCCGCATAACCTCCACCTGGCGGTCTGTCACAGGGGAAAAGGGCGTGAGGTTTCTTTCCCCGTCCACCAGCCCGGTTATCAGCTTGGGGGTACTGTAAACCCCGCCGCTTGCCACGCAGTTCATCATGGCGCACACCTGCAGGGGCGTGGCGGTCAGTTCTCCTTGCCCAAAAGCAAAATTCCCCAGCGCCCGCACGTTTTCCAGGGCCTTGCCCTCTGGCAGGCTTCCTGGCTGGGTGTGCAGGCCCCGGCCAAATTCCTGTTCCGAGCCAAAGCCCAGGTTATAGGCCATGCTTAGCACCTGCTGGCCTCCCAGCACCCGGGCCGCGCTGATAAAATAGCAGTTGCAGGATTTTTCAATGGCCCCCTGCAGGCCCACCTGCCCATGGGCTGTGCCGTCAATGCAGTGGAACAAAAGCCCCCCGGCGTTGATGGATCCGGTACAGGTAAAGGCCTGGGGCGCGCCGCCCGCCTCCAGCAGGGCCGCCGCTGCCGCCACCTTGAACACCGAGCCTGGGGCATAGGCGCAGAAAGCCCGGTTGAGAAGGGGGGAGCCTTCCGCCTCTGTGGCCTGGGCCATGTTTTCAGGGGAATAGTCAGGCACGCTTGCCAAGGCCCGGATTTCACAGTCCGGCACCTCGGTTACCACCACCGCCCCCTGCTCCAGCTCTTGGGCCGCCGCCTGCACCCTCTCCTGGAGGGCGCTGTCCAGTGTCAGGGCCACGCCGCCCTGGGCCTCCTCCATGGTGTCTATCACCAGCCTGTCCGCCCCGGCTATCACCCGGCCCAAAGCGTCCACATGGTAATAGACAGAGATTTCCCCCGCATAGGAGGAGAGCACGTCGTCCATTGCCAGCTCCACCCCGGCCGCCCCAAAGCCCATGCTGTCCAAATATCCCACCACATGGGGGGCCAATTGGTTTTTCCCATAGCGCACCGGGACGGAAAACAAATCCACGCACTCGTGCTGTACAGTGTAGGGCAGCACCATGGAAAAGGGCTTGCCGTCCTCCAGGGCCAGGGCCAGCCGCTCCCGGTACCGCCCGCCAGTGGCCTTTTCCAGGGCGCCAATGGCCTCGATGCCCGGGGCCACAGCCGCCACCTGCCGCTGGAAAGAGCCGGTAAGGGGCGCAAGGTTGCAGTCGTATATAGCGCCCCGGGCCTTTGCCACCTCCAGCTTGTAAACGCTCTGGCGGCCCGCGGCGTCCACATACTCCGCCCCGCCGGAAACCTGTGTGATAGAATAGCCTGCCGCCGCCAGCAGTGCCAGCAGCAGCAGGAAAACCACGTATGCCCTTCGTTTTGCCATAGTCCCCTCCTGCCCATTCCCTGTGCCGGGAATTTCCGTTTTTTGCTATGGCTATAGCCTGCCCCTTTTTGAGGGATACAGTCTTAAAAACTGGAAAATATTTTCCCCGGCAAAAGACAGGAGACACAGCGAAAATGACAAAAAGGTTACAAAACAGCGGTTTTTTGCACCAAATTACCATGATTCACAGTTTGTTCATTTCTGAAGCCGCATCCCAGCCGCCCTGGAAGGGCATAGGATAAACAGGCTTTTCCTGGGGAATGCTGGTACAGGCGGCAAAAAGCCGGAAAGGGTGGACGCGCATGAAAGAAAACTGGAAATATGGAACCATCGGGGGGCTGGCGGGCCTTGCCAACGGCTTTTTCGGGTCCGGGGGCGGGCTGTTCCTGGTGCCCCTGCTCACAAAATGGGCTGGCCTGGAAAGGCGCAGGGCCTTTGCCACCTCTGTGGCGGTCATCCTGCCCCTGTCCCTGGTTTCCGCCGGGGTGTATTATTGTAAAGGCGCGCTGGATTTGGCGGGCTGCTGGCCCTATCTTGCAGGGGGATTTTTAGGGGGCCTGCTGTCCGGGAAAATTTTCCAGAGGGTGCCCCTGGCCTTTCTGCGCAGGGCCTTTGGGGTTCTTATCCTCTATGGGGGCGTAAGGGCGGTGCTGGCGCTGTGAACTGGTTTTTCCCGCTGTTGACAGGCGCCCTTACAGGCCTCCTCTCCGGCTTTGGCATAGGGGGCGGCACGCTGCTGGTGCTGTGGCTGACCCTGGCGGAGGGCTTCAGCCAGCTTCGGGCCGGAGGCGTGAACCTGGCCTATTTCCCCTGCTGCGCCCTGCCCGCCCTGCTGGGCCACGTGAAAAACCGGCTGGTGGAAAAGAAAGCGGCCCTTTGGTGCGCCCTTTTCGGCATACCCGCCTGCATCTGCGCGGCCCTGCTGGCAGCAAGGCTGGACACCACCCTGCTGCGCCGCTGCTTTGGGGTGCTGCTGCTGTTTGTAGGGTGGCAGGAGGTGTTCCCCCAAAAGCGGGAAGGGGAAAAAGGCCCATAAAAAGCAAAAAGGCTTGTACCCGTTACAGGTACCAAGCCTTATAGCCTTATAGTTTTGGAAAGCCGCCCTTTAGGGCTTGTTCGAAAAATCGCAAACACCGTCTTTTTGCCCCAAACGGGCGTTTCCCTGTGTTGGAAACCCTCGAAATACGAAAGTATTTCTTGCGGTTTCCGCCTTGAAACCGCTCCCTTTGGAACAAAAATTCCGGCACTTCCTCTATTTTCAAACAAGCCCTAGGCGCTGGCGTGCAGCTTCTTGTCGAGGGCTGACTTCTTTCTGGCAGCCGTGTTTTTGTGCAGGATCCCCTTGGCCACAGCCTGGTCGATCTTCTTCACGGCAACACGCACCGCATCGGCCTTGTTCTCCGCATTGCCCTCAATGGCAGCGTTGGCCTTCTTGATTTCAGTCTTCAGTTGGGAATTGACAGCGCGGTTCTGCATGGTTTTTGTGCTGATAACTTTCACACGCTTCTTTGCCGACTTAATATTTGGCATCAGTCACACCTCCTTACTTTCCCGTTTGCACAGCAATTATCATACCACGGAAAGGGGAAAAATGCAAGAGGTTTTTTGCGCTGTGTTTGCGGCCGTAGGTTGTAATATTAAATGCGAAAGAACACGAAGCCCCCAAAGCGGGGGCGGGAGAGTTCTTCCGCATTTATTTTTTTTACCATAAAGCGCGGAAAATGTCAATAAGAGGGGTGAAAAAGCATGGCGGGAAGGTACAAATACCTGACGTTTGAAGATCGGCAGAAAATCGAAGTGTGGCACGCCCGCGGGGATCGCCCGCTTGAAATTGCCGCGCGGCTGGGCGTGCATACGGCGACGATCTACAACGAGTTGAAGCGCGGCTACGTCGGGGAGCTGGACAGCAGGCAAAGGGAAATCTACAAAGCGGAGCGGGCGCAAGCAACCGTTCAGGAGCATTTCAAGCGGCGGGGCAGGACGGCGGCCACGGCTGGGAAGGGAGGTTAAGACCGTGACAGAGTATGAACGGATCACAGAAAGCCCGCAGGCGTTGGCGGCCTTCCTTCGGGAATTGCCCGTATTAGAAGCCCCGTGGGATCAGGCTTTCCAGAAGCAGTATTGCGCGGGGTGCGCCGCCACAGATTGCGACGCTTGCCCGAATGAGGCGTGCCGGAATAATCCGGCGTGGTGGCTGGCGCAGGCGGCCACAGAGGAACGGGGGCGTTCAGAATGAGCATTTGCCGGGGGTGCGGGCGTGAAATCGACTGGATCAAGACGGTTGCCGGAAAGAATATGCCCGTTGATCCCGCGCCCGTCTTTGTGATCGAAGGCGGCGGGAATGACCGCTTTGTAACGGACGAAGGGGAGGTTATCACCGGGCGCGTTGCCCGCCCGGAAGAGGAAAGCCGCGATCTTCCCGTTGCATTCGTGCCGCATTGGAAGACTTGCCCGAATGCCGGGGACTTCCGGCACAAGCGGCGGGCATAGGCGCACAACGAAGGGAGCTTTTCAGACTATGCGGGAATATTACATTGCTTCCGTGAGCTGGGGCAAAGATAGCCTTTATATGCTTCTTCGGCTAATGGAAGAAGGCGTGCCGCTGAATGAAGTTGCGTTCTATGATACGGGAATGGAATTTCAAGCGATCTATGACATACGGAACAAGGTTTTGCCAATGCTTGCAGAACGTGGGATAAAATACACCGAATTTCACACAAAGAGGCCGTTTCTATACGATATGTTAGAAAAACCCGTAAACGGGAAAAACGGCCTTCATTTGGGGTATTCGTGGTGTGGCGGTTGCGCCCGCTGGGGAACGGCAGGGAAACAACAGGTTTTAGACGCGAACGCGAAGAAATACGCCGATAGCGGGTATACCGTATTTCAGTATGTGGGGATTGCCGCAGATGAACCGAAGCGCATTGAACGTTTGCCGCCGCAGAAGATCGCCCCGCTTGCTATTTGGGGAGTGGCCGAAGCGGAATGCCTGCAAGGTTGCTATGATCGGGGCTTTGAGTGGAAAGAAAGCGGCTTCCGTCTTTATGATTTGCTGGATCGCGTTTCGTGCTGGTGCTGTGCAAACAAAAACTTGAAGGAGCTTCGCAACATTTACGTTCACCTTCCGGAATATTGGGAGCGGCTAAAGGAAATACAGCGTCACACAGACCGCCCTATGAAGGGGCCGGGAAAAAGCGTGCTTGACCTTGAAACGCGCTTTGCCGCTGAAATTGCCCGCGAAGAGGAAAACAAGCAACTAACGCTATTCACGTAAACCCGCAACAGCAGAAAGGAGCTATTCAAACTATGGCAAGGAAACAGAAGACAACCGCCGAAGTGCAAGCGGCGATTTTCAAGCGGGAACACCGCAAAAGCCCGTTGCGCGGCGGCGTGAAGCTGACCTTGAAGAAGGCGCGGGAATTGGCCTTGCGGGAATTCGGCACGGCGAAGGGCCTTCAACGGGAAGAAGACGCGTTGCCGGACTACTACATAATGCAGTTTGGCAATATGCGCGTGCGGATCGCGCCGGACACAAACGGCGGGACGGGGTGCATTCTGATAGAAGTATCTTTGAACGGCTGCGGGCGCGCCTTCCAGCTTCACGATCCGGAAACCCTGCAACAAGACTTCGAGGCCGAAGAAAACCGCTTGCGGAAGGATCGGCGGGAAGCCCTGCAAGACTGGATCGGCACGAACGGGCCGGACGTGTGCCACGCGGAGGTTGAAAAGATATGGAACAGGCCGTAAAGCGGCGGGCGCGCCGCAACCGCCCTTCCCTTCCCCTTGCGTTGCTGGCGGCGGGGGTGGTGCTTTCCATCTTCGGAGTTGTGGCCGCGTCCAGAGGGCCGCAGGCCGCCGCCCCGCCGCTTCCGGAATTCACCGTTTCCACCGCCGCGCCGTTAATAACGCACACGCCTTCGGCGGCTGAAACGCCCGCGCCCTATGTGCCGGACGAAGCAGAAGTTGAAATGCTGGCGCGGGTTCTATGGGGCGAAGCCCGCGGCGTGCCTTCGGACATGGAAAAAGCGGCGGTTGTGTGGTGCGTGCTGAACCGCGTTGACGCGGCGCGCTGGCCGGACACGGTGGCCGGGGTGGTAACAGAGCCTTCACAATTCGCGGGGTATTCGCCGGACTATCCGGCCACGGAAGAGTTGAAGGCCATTGCCGCGGACGTTCTGACACGATGGGAGCGGGAGCGGCGGGAGGGCGGCGACGTGGGCCGCGTGCTTCCCGCGGAATACTTCTTCTTCACAGGCGACGGGGAACGAAACTATTTCCGCACGGAATTCATGGGCGGCACGGTTTGGGACTGGACGTTGCAAACCCCATATAGCAGTTGACAGAAAGGAGCTATTCAAACTATGGAAAAACAGGACAAGCAGGGCGGCGGCTGGGCCTTCCCCGCCCCGCTGGAAATTATCAAGTGCAAGGAAGGCAACCGGGAGTACATGAAGGAACGACGGAACCGGAAGGGCGGGCGGCTTATGCTGGTATGTGAATATCCGCTTTCGGCGGCTGACAGCTTCGGCGGCGAAGACGCGCGCATGATCTGGCGGCTGGCGAAGAAGGCCGCACGGGACTTCTTGCGGGTATCGTGGATCACAACCGCCGTTGTGCGTGCTTTCCCGAAGGAAAACGCCGTGCGCGTCTTCGGGAAGTATTAGGGGGTGCGCGTATGTGTGATTTTTGCCGAAAATTTGATTTTGGCGCGGCAAAGTGTGAAGTGGACAAGTACGGCGCGCGCATTGCAAACGCCGGGGGTTCTTACCGCTTCCCGCCGCATGAACAGTTCAATTACTGCCCGCATTGCGGCGCGCCGCGGGCGGCGGTGCAGATGGAGCGGGGGCCGCAGGAAGGAGGCGGCGACGCATGAAGATCAAGAGCATTGCCGCGATCTGCAAGAAAGGGAAACAGGTTGTTTTATACAACCGTTACGAAAGCGGCGGGACGTTGCAACAGTACATAGGCGACGGAATGACCGCATATCCCGTTTCCGGCCTTCCGGAGCTGGACGAAGAAAGCATTTTGACAATCTTTGACGTGCCGGAAAAACAGCGCGAAGATTGGTTTGTGCGGGTGATGGACGCGCCGGAAGGGATCAACTTTGAAGACACGGACGCAAACGAAAAGATGATTGAGCGGGACAACCTTTCAATCATTTTCAGCGGCCATACATTGAAGCCGTTGCAGACGCGGCGGGGGCTGGTATTCATTCAAAGCCGCTATTTGTCGCCCGTGTCGGACGTGCTGGACGTGTTGGAGCTATACGAACGCTTCACGCCGAACGGGACACCGTACATTGTGGCAAAGGCGGGCTTCCTGCTTCAAGCGGTGATTATGCCCTATGACGTTATCAACGCGGGATTTGTGGAACGCCTGCAACGGCTGGCACGTGATTGCGCTTTTGCACTTGATCTTCGGCGGCAGGAAGAGGAACGGGCCGCCGCCCGCGAAGCGGCAGGCGATCCGGCGCAATGCGCCTTCGACGTGGACACGTCCACAGGGGAAGTGCTGGAAGAAAGCGAGGCGGGCGAAGATGGTTAAAACGCATAGTGCTTCGCGGTTCGTCCTGCTTTCGCTGGAAGGCATACGGGACACTTCGGAAGTGATATTGCAGGCGCAGGACACCGGAAGCAATTTTGAAGGTGGAAAGCGTGCCTATCTTTGCGAGGTTGTGCGCCCGCTTGATTACAGCCGGACAGACACCGCGGACAAGCTGGCGGCAGAGTTGATGAAGGTAAATGAGGAAAACCGCGCCTTGCGGCGGCGGTTGGATCGCCTGAACAAAGAGTTGAAGAAAGCGAGGGCGGGCGCATGAACAAGGCTTTGTTGTCTTCAAAAAATATGTGTTGGTGTACGCCGCAAGACTTCTTCGACAAGCTGAACGAAGAATTTTCCTTCACGCTGGACGCGGCGGCCACGGACAAGACGGCGAAATGCCCGCAATATTTCACGCCGGAAACGGACGGGCTTAAATCCTCTTGGAAGGTTGCGGGGGGTACAGTATTTTGCAATCCCCCGTATGGGCGGGAAATCGGCAAATGGGTTCGGAAGGCATACGAAGAGGCGCAGGCCGGAACGCCGATCGTACTTCTTATTCCGGCGCGGACGGACACCTCATATTTTCACGAATTCATATACCACAAAGCGGAAGTGCGCTTTATCCGCGGGCGGCTTCGCTTCACCGACGAAGACGGCAACGCCGCCGATCCCGCGCCCTTCCCTTCTATGCTGGTAATTTACAATGGGGAGGCGGTGCGAAATGAGCGAAGAGAAAAAGCCGCCGTTTAACTGCCTGCTTGGGATTGATCCGGACGCTTCGCAGAAGTGCAAGCCTTCGGAATACCCGGAATGCGGATGGAACAAGCCCGTTGCAGACCGCCGCCGCGCTTACCAGAGGGAACACGGCTTGACGCTTTGCGCGGATGGGTTGCGGCGGCTGGTAATACGAAAGGCGGTGAAAAAATGAAATTCAAGGTTTGCCCGTGGTGCGGAAGTCACCTTGACTATGGCGAAAGGTGCGATTGCACCGACAAGACCGGACAGGAAGGAGGCGCGCAGAATGCTAAAGCGGATCAGGCCGGAAAGCGGAAGCCCCGCCTTCTGGATCAGAAAGCGGGGTAAAACGTTCATAGCATACATGACGTTCATAAACGCCGTTTTGGGTATTGCTTCCCCTTCCCTTATGTGTGGGTATGCCGGGGAGCTGAAACAGGCGTATGAAGAAGGCAAGATTTGAAAGGAGGAAAGCGGGTTATGAGCGAACAGGAACGGCAAGCCGTTTTAGAAGCGGCTTTGCAGAAGTGGGGCGAAGCGGCGCAAACCGATATGTGCATTGAAGAAATGTCGGAGCTTACAAAAGCCTTGTTGAAGGTGCGCCGCCTTCACGTGTCCATGATCGGGAGCGAAGAACACCGGAACCGCATTGAAGCGGTGCGCGAAGAGATAGCGGACGTTCAAATAATGCTGGATCAAATGCGCATTCTGTACGGTGATCCGGTCGAAGCCGAAAACGGAAAGTTGGAACGCCTGCAAAAGCGGTTGAAAGGCGGCGGGGTATGAAGGACAAATTGACCGCGGAAGCGGCGGGGCGGCTTCAATCCCCATTCGGCAATGATCCCTTCGCGCTGGTTGCGCAAGCCTTCGGCAATCTGTTTCCGGATCGGGAATACAGCGCGTACATAATGCCGGAAGTGACAGACGAAAACGGGAACAGCGCGTGCGGGGTGACAACCTTTCCGGAAGACGGTTCGCCGCCCGTGGTGGAGGTATCGGGGGAAATCCCCATTGCGGCGGGGGTGGAAGTGCTGGCGCATGAGCTGGCCCACGTCGCCACGCCGGAAGACCACACGCACGGCGACGCATGGCGGGCCGCCTTTGATCGGATTTTTGAGGAATACAACCGGATCGCGCAAGAGCTTTTCGGGGAGGCGTTCACAAATGACGAAGAGTGAAGCAAAGGCCGCCTTCCTTGCACAAGAGCCGATCATATACGGCGGGATAACGTATCTTCATATTTCCGGCTTGATTTATCGGTTGCAGGGAGGCAAGACGGTTCTAAAACTGGAATTAGAAGACAAGTGCTTGCACAGCGTAACGATTGCCGATCCGGAGCGGGTAACGCTGGCGGGAAATGCGCACTTGCAGGAAGGGGGCGAAGAGTGAACGAGCGGGACAAGCCGGACATACCGGAATTGAAGCCTTGCCGCTATTGCGGCGGGCGGGCTGAAATCGTAAAAGAGCGGTTTACCTACTTTGAGCCGCGCCCGCTGATTTTGTGCCACGAATGCGGGCTTACCACAAGGGAGTTTGAAACGGTGGAAGAAGCCGTTGCATATTGGAATAACTGAAAGGAGCTATTCAGACATGGAAAAAACATTGAAAACCGGAGAGATCGGCAAGCTGGCCGCGGAAAGCCGCTTCACCTATGGCGGCTTGGAATGGGTGGTGCTGGCGCATAACCCGCAGAAGAAGGCCGTGCTTGTGCTGGCCGCGGACGTATTGAAGACGGAAAGCGGCGAAACGCGGTATATGCCCTTCGACGAAGAGAACAAGAACGATTTTGCCGCGTCTTCCGTCCGGGCGTTCCTGAACGGGGACTTTCTGGAAGAGCTGGCCGCCGCAGGCGCGGACAAGGAAGCCTTCTTGCCGCTTGCCCTTGATCTTACGTCCGATGATGGATTGAAGGACTACGGCATTGACAAGGTAACGATCGGAATTTATACGGATCAGATTTACCGCGAATTCCGCAACATCATTCCCCCCGCGTCGGATTGGCATTGGACGGCAACGCCGTTTTCCACCGCCCGCAATGGTTACGAACATTTAGTGCGCAATGTCTATTCTTCGGGCGCGCTGGGCCGCAACATCGCGTACTTCGGCAACAGGGGCGTGCGCCCGCTTTGCGTCCTGAAATCTGATATTTTGGTATCTTTCAACGAAGACGAAGTGAAGGAGCGCACGCCGTCATTCGGGGAAATGATTGCAAAGGCAATCGCGCAGGGAGTTCAAGAGGCGTTTTCCGACGCTGGCGAGATCGGCGGCGAAGAGCCGGAAGAGGCCGCCCCCGCAGAAGAGCCGCAGGCCGCCACGGATCAGCCGGACGGCGAAGGTGAAGCAAGCGCGCTTTATGCCCGCTTCGCCGCCCTGAAACGGGCAGGCTTCACAGAGGCGCAGGCATTGGAGCTTGTTTCCGGAAAGGGAAAGTAACAGAAGGCTATGGGACAGGGTGGCGGCCACGCGCCGCCGCCCGCCCTACATTATATAAAGGAAAGGACGGGTTCATAAATGACAGCGTTTGATTTTATGGTTGCCGCCTTCTATTCCCTTGTGGGGGTTGTGTGCCTTTCGGTGGCGGTGGTGATCGTGTACGGCGTGGCCGTGGGCATTCGTAACGGATTGAAAGGCGGTGGAAAAGATGGGCGAAACCGGAAATAGCACCTTCGACGAAGAATTGCTTGCGCAGTGCGCTTATGCTTTGGGGTACGATCTGGCGCGCGCTTTGGCCGTTATGGGTGACGCGTTCGCCCGCGGGCTGGCTGGCGGCTTCGCAGACATGGCCGCCCCCGCAGGCGGCGTGGAGCTGGTACACAGTGAAGAGGACGAAGAACCGGAGTTGAAGACGGAAATTCGGGATTGCCGCGCGTGCTGGTGCGACGCGTGCGCGAAGCTGGAAGACTGCCAACAGCGCAGGGACGGCGCGAAGCCGGACGGCATACGCCCCTTTCCCTGCATTGGCTGTTTGAACGGTATGCGGTTCAAGCCGCGGGAAGAAGCACCATGCAAAGAATACGAAGAGGCCGCAGGCTATAACAACGGATAAAAGAAGAAGGCGGCTTGCGTTGCCTGCAAGCCGCCTTTCCCCCTTCGCGTCGCCGCGAAGAAGAGCTATTCAAACTAAAGATAGTATACCACCGCGGCGGCAAAATGTCAACTATGCGCCTGAAACACGGCGTATTTACGGGCTTGTAATGGGTATTAAGAAATGGACGGTAACAGAGGGAACGCGCTTGCGTTCAAGCTGATAGCGTTTGATTTGATTTTAATTCCCCGTCGCCTGCTTTTGGATAATCACGAAGGCGGCGCGTTGTCAAGGGTGCGAAGCACGGCGAAGCCGCTTGCCCTTGATGGCGTGTTGCCGGAGTGATAAAAGCAGGATCGGCGGCGGGGGATAAAATCAAACAATGCGCGGGGCTGGTTTGGCAGATCAGGAAGCCCGCCCGCAGGCGCATTTTAATTCCTTAGAGCCTGCTTCCCCCTTTAGGGGGACGGGAGGGGGTAAAAGACCTAACGGCAAGCAGGGAGGGAACGGGAATGCCTTACAGCAGTTCAAAATATGAATTCCTTTTTGACCGTTCGGAGGAAATCACAGAAAGCGCATTTGAGCGGTTGAAGCATAGCAATGTTTTCCGATACCGCGCCCGCACGATCAAGGCCGGGGACATTCTTGAAGTTGAGATTTTCCCCATTTGGAACACGCAAAACGAAGTTCGGAAGGCGAAGAAGGCGGCCACGAAGGAAGCACAGCAAAATTTGAATGACCGGAACGCGAAAAAGAAGTTGATCCGGAAAATCAATGCGAATTTCACGGGCGAAGACCTTTGCATAACGCTTACATACAAGGCCGGGTTCGTGCCGGACGAAGAACAGGCGCGCCGCGATATTCGCAACTATCTTCGGAGGGTGCGGCAATGGCGCAGGAAGAACGGCCTTCCGGAATTGAAGTATGTGTATGTGATCGAGTACGGCGGCGGGGACGGCAGGCGCAAGCGGGTTCACCATCACGTCATAATGTCCGGCATGGATCGGGACGTTGCCGAAGCCTTGTGGCAGGGCCGGGGCTGGGCAAATACCCGCCGTCTGCAACCGGACGATTACGGCCTTGAAGCCCTTGCCCGCTATATGACGAAGGAGCCGAACGGCGGCAAACGCTGGGCGGCAAGCAAAAACCTTGTTGATCCGAAAATAACGGAAGCCGATACAAAGATCAGCAAACGGAAGGTTGAACAGATGGCGGCAGACTTTGAGGCCGCGCCCGCGGCGATCTTCGGGAAGCTGTTTCCGGATTATGCTTTCAACGATTGCGAAGTGAAGTATTCGGCATACGTGGCCGGGGCCTACATCTACGCGAGAATGTGCCGCCGTCCAGAGCCGCCAAAGAAGGACAAAAAGCAAAAAAAGAAACGGAGGAATTAGCATGGCACGCTTTTTCATGGGTGGGAAGGTTTACGACACGGAGAAGGCCGAAGAGGTAGCACGCTTTCGGCGTTCCTTTCCGTCTTCGCTTATTCAAGGGATTTACTTCCGGAAGGATATGACGCTTTACAGAACGGAACGCGGGAATTGGTTTTCTGTTAGCAAAGAAGACTATGGAGAACAGGCCGGACACCTTGAAACGGAAGAGAGCGTAAAGCGGATTTTTGAGGCAACGAACAACATTGAAGCATTTGAACGGTTCTTCGGGGAGGTTGAAAAAGCATGATTGAAAATCCGCAGATCGGCGGGCAATGCTGGATTATAACGGACATTTGGGAAACGCTATGCGCCGTTCCCGTGGAGATCGTGGCCGTGGAGCCGGACGGCGGCGGGATCGTGTGCCGCTGGCATATCACGGAAGAGTATTCGGAGGATTACGACGGCTTGAAGCCGGAAGACCTCTTTTCCACGGAAGCGGCGGCGCGGGCGGCGATACGCGAAGGGCGCGGCGGCGTTGAACCGTGGGTGAAATGGAAGGGCGGTGAAGACCATGCGCGCAAATAACGCCCCTTCCCTTCCTGTTCCAACAGAGAGCGCGGAACAGCAATGCCTTTTCCGCTGGGCCGTCTTTCAAAGCGGGCGTTTTCCGGAATTGGCCTTGCTTTACCACGTGCCGAACGGCGGGAGCCGGAAGAAGGCAGAGGCCGGACGCTTCCGCGCCGAAGGGGTGAAGGCGGGCGTGCCGGATTTGTGCTTACCCGTCGCCCGCGGCGGCTTTCATGGGCTTTACATAGAACTAAAGCGGCAGAAGGGCAGTAAAACAAGCGGCGATCAAAAGCGGTGGCTGTCGGAGCTGAAAAAGCAGGGCTATTTTACGGCCTTGTGCAAGGGCTGGGAGGCCGCCGCAAAGGTTATCACGGACTATTTGAGCATGGGAGGGAAGCAGGCTTGAAAAGAAAGCGGTTTGTAAAGCTGGCTATGTCTTACGGGGTACAGCGAAATGAAGCGGAACGGTTGGCGAAGCTGGTTTGCGTCTTGGGTTCGTATGAAGCCGTTTTTGCGCATTATCGCCATTATCTGGAAGGCAAGCGCGCAATTGCGGTGTTCCAGAGAATTTATAAATCTGTCTTGCGCGCGGTTCGCCCTATGGTGAAGACCCTACAGGAATTATTTTGCGGCATAGATTGGGCGACGGCGGCAGAAGACGAAGACGGCGAAAGCGGCGGGAAGGAGTTTTGACAATGGCAAAAATATCTATGCGGGTGATCCTGAAAAGCGGCGTTGAGTTTACGACGAAGTGCGATAAATTCACGCTGACAAGAAACGGGCTGGATCAGGTGACGGGCTACAACATTAGCGGGATCACAGAAAACAAGCCCGTTTATCTGGACTTTGAACAGGTGGCGGCGATCGTCCGCGTGCTTTCGGACGAAGGCGGCGAAGAGGCCGCCGAAACGGAATAATAACGGAAAGAGGGTGCAGGACATGGGAAGGAAACAAGCGGGCATAATCACGGACGAAGTGCGGGAGCTGATAAACGAAGTTGCGCGGGCAACGGCTTCTATGGCCTATATTGACGGCATGGGCGGCAACGTCAATTACTTCCGCGCAATGGAAAGTCTGCTTTTCAACTACAAGAAGTTGCAAACGCTGGTTGCCGATTATGAAGGCTATACGCGCGTGGAGCTTCAGGGGAAAAGCAAAAGCATAGGGAGCTTTTCACCTTCGAGCGGGGGCAACACACACCGGACGGAAGATGATATTTTGGAAGAGTTGGAGCGGGACAAGGTGAAGGCATACCACAGGACGCGGGCGCGGCTTGAAGAGATAGACCGCGTTATATCGCTGTTTGCAGATCGGAAGGAATTTCACGTTGTCCGGCTGTACTACTTCGGGGAGGACGCACAGGGGGAGCCGCGCCCCGCAGACGCGCCGCCGTACACGTGGGACGATATAGCGGAAGAGCTGGGGGGCATGGGCCTTGTGCGGGACGCGAAGAGCGCGCGCCGCTGGCGCAACAAGATAGTAAACGACATGGCCGTGTGTATGTTCGGCAAGCCCGCGGCGGTGGCCGCTGGCACGTTCAGGAAGGAGCGGGCAAGCGGCAGGGAGTAAAACAGGGCCGAAAAATGCCCGTTTCGCGCCCGTTTCATGCCCTTGCATTGCCCGTCTATATGTGCTATAATTATTACGCTGATTTATTGCGAATGAAACAGCACACTTCAAAAGCCTTCACGGGTTCGCCCGTGGGGGCTTTTTCTTTTGCCTGAAAGGAGGCGGCAGGCGTGAAGCCGTGGGCAGAAAGGTTCTACAATTCGGACGCATGGCGCGCGTGCCGCGAAGGGTTCTTGCAATCAAAGGGCTATCTTTGCGAACGATGTTCAACGCCCGACAATCCGATCGTGGCGAAGATCGCACACCACAAGAAATATTTAACGCGGCAGAATATCGACGATCCGCGGGTTGCGCTTTCGTGGGATAACTTGGAGGCCCTTTGTCAAGATTGCCACAACAAGGAACACCACAGAAGCGGCAGGCCGAAGCGGTACACCTTCGACGCGAACGGCAATCTTGTATATCCCCCCCATTCGCCGCAGAATTAGGGAGGGTGGAACACCGAGGGCGGGAGAATAAAAAAACTCCGCAGGCGCGCGCATAACGGGTGTACGCGGTGGGGGGTGTAGTGGAGGACGGAAGAAAGGGGGCGTTTTTTATGGCGGCAAAGAAGGACTTGACGAAGGATCAGCGGATCAAGCGGGAGATCGCGCGGCTTAAAAGGGTTTTCCGTGACTTGGATAAAAACAAGTTGCAGACCGTGGAAAGCCTGATAAAAAACGCCGCGTTTATGGCCGTTTCGCTGGAAGAGCTACAAGAAATTATCAACGCCGAAGGCTACACCGTCGAATACCAGAACGGCGAAAATCAGAAGGGGACGAAGCAGAGCGACGCAGTAAAAACCCATATTGCAATGACGAAAAATCATGCTTCGATCATAAAACAGCTAACCGATCTTGTGCCGCCTGAAAAGAAAAAGGAAAGCCGTTTGCAGGCGTTACGGGACGAATAAATGCCGTTTGCAAACTACATTTACGAATATTTTTCGGGCATTCAGACGGGAAAATATACGGTTGGCAAGTGGGTTCGGCTGATTTATGAAATTGTCATTGCAGGGCTTGAACGAGGGGAATATTTCTTCAACGCGAAGAAGGCAAACAAGGCAATTCGCTTCATAGAGAATTTTTGTCACCATTGCGAAGGCCGGGACGATCTTTTGAAGCTGGAAGTGTGGCAAAAGGCTTGTGTTTCCGTGATCTTCGGGATCGTGGACGCGGACGGCTTGCGCGTGTTCCGCGAAGTCTTCATTGTCATAGGCCGGAAGAACGGCAAGACGCTTTTTGCTTCGGCGGTGATCGCGTACATGGCCTATTTAGACGGCGAATATGGAGCGAAAATATATTGCCTTGCGCCGAAGCTGGAACAAGCAAACATTGTCTATGATAACTTCTTTCAGATGATAAAAAAGGAACCGGAGCTTTCGGAGCTATCCAAAAAGCGGCGTTCCGATATTTACATTGAAGAGGCAAACACGGTTATAAAGCCGCTGGCCTTCAACGCGAAGAAATCAGACGGCTTTAACCCGCATTTGGTTGTCAATGACGAAGTGGCAAGCTGGCGCGGCGACGGCGGGTTGAAGCAATACGAAGTTATGAAATCCGCGCTTGGCGCGCGGCGGCAACCGTTGATCCTGTCAATCAGCACGGCGGGATATGAAAACGACGGGATTTTTGATGAATTGATGAAGCGATCCACGGCCTTCTTGAAGGGCAACAGCAAGGAACGCCGCCTTTTGCCGTTCCTATACATGATCGACGATGTGGAACGCTGGAACGATATTGAAGAGCTGAAAAAGGCAAACCCGAATATGGGCGTTTCCGTGTCGGAAGACTTCTTCCGCGAGGAAATAGCGGTTGCGGAAATGTCCGCAAGCAAAAAGGCCGAATTCCTGACGAAGTATTGCAACATCAAGCAGAATTCTTCTATTGCATGGCTTGACGCGCACGTTGTAGAAGGTTCGGCGGCAGAAATCACGCTTGCAGACTTCCGGAAAACCTATGCCGTGGGTGGCATTGACCTTTCGCAAACAACGGACTTGACGGCGGCAACGGTGATCGTGGAGCGGGGCGGGAAGCTGTATGCGTTTACACAGTTCTTCATGCCCGCAAACCGCGTCGAGCGGGCAACGGCAATCGACGGCGTGCCGTATGCCCTTTTTGTGCAGAAGGGTATTATAACGCTTTCCGGCGAAAATTACGTTGACTATAAGGACGTGTATAATTGGTTCGTCATGCTGAAAGAAAAATACGAAATATACGTGCTTAAAGTGGGCTATGACCGATACAGCGCGCAATACCTTGTTGACGATATGCGCGCCTATGGCTTCCACATGGACGATGTTTTTCAGGGTGAAAACCTTGCGGGCGTGATCCGCGAATTTGAAGGGATTTTGCTTGATGGCAATTTCAAGATCGCGGATAACAGCTTGCTAAAGGCGCATTTCCTGAATGTGGCCTTAAAGCACAACATGGAAACGCGGAAATTCCGTCCGGTTAAAATCGAACAGCGGGCGCGCATTGACGGCTTTGTGTCGGTGATCGACGCAATGACCGTCCGGCAGAAATACTATAACGAAATCGGCATAATGCTAAAAAATGCGGGGTGATTTGTCAAATGGGAGTGTTTGAAACTATTTTCCGGAGGCCGAAAAGCGATCTTGTGCCAACAGGCTATTTCAAAATGCTGAACGGGTACACGCCCGTTTTCACGAACGCGCCGGAAAGCGTCTACGAAATGGAGATCACGCGGGCGGCTATTCATTCGTTCGCGTCCTTTTGCAGTAAATTGAAGCCGGAAATATCGGGGAGCGCGAAGAAGCACCTTGAACGCACGTTGCAGTTTAAGCCTAACCCGTTTCAGGACACAACGAAGTTTATTTACCGCGTGGCGACGATCCTTGCGGTGAACAACACCGCCTTCATTGTGCCAATAGAAGACGAATTCGGCGGCCTTGTGGGGTATTATCCCCTATTGCCGCAGAATTGCGAAGTGTTAGACGTGGGCGGCGTGCCGTACTTGCGCTATACGTTTTCAAACGGACAGCGGGCGGCGATCGAGTTTGACCGCGTGGGCGTGCTGACGCAATTTCAATATTCCGATGATTTTTTTGGAGAAACGAACGCGGCCTTGCGCCCCACAATGCAGTTGATCCACACACAAAATCAGGGGATCATAAACGGCGTGAAGAATTCGGCTTCTATTCGCTTTCTGGCGAAAATTGCGAATATGCTTGCGCCGGAAGACATAGCGAAGGAGCGCAAACGCTTCACCGAAGACAACCTTTCCGCGGACAATCAAAGCGGCATGATTATCTACGATCAGAAATTTGCAGACGTGAAACAGGTTGATAGCAAGCCCTTCACGGTGAACGCCCTTCAAATGCAACAGATCAACGAAAACGTGTTTAACTACTTCGGGACTTGTCTTGAAATCCTGCAAAACAGGTATACCGAAGACCAATGGAACGCGTACTATGAAGGCAAAATTGAGCCGTTCGCCCTGCAACTTTCCCTTGTCATGTCGAATATGACCTTTACGCCGCGGGAGATTGCCCATGGCAACGCAATCACGTTCACGGCGAACAGGCTTCAATACGCAAGCAATCAAACGAAGCTGAATATTTCCACACAGCTTTTTGACCGCGGGTTGCTGAACCGAAACGGCGTTATGGACATTTGGAACATGGCGCACGTAGAGGGCGGCGAAAAATACTATATCCGCAAAGAGTACACAGAAATTTCACAGCTTGGAAAGGAGGGAGCCACAAGTGCCGATAGTGAAGGATCGGGAATACCGACAGATGGCGTTACCGCTGGCGACGGCGGCGACGGGGACGGCGAAGAGGTTTGACACGGATTTTTACGTTGAAGGCTTTGCCACAACCTTTGACACGCCGTATTTGCTGTATGAATACGACGGGGTGCAATATTTTGAAGTGGTAGACCGGAACGCCCTTGCGGGCGCGGATTTGTCCGACGTGATTATGCAGTACGATCACGCGGGCATGGTGTACGCACGAAACAAGATGGCAAAAAGCAAGCCGCCTTCCCTGCTGGTTGAACCGCAGGAAAGCGGCCTTTTTATTGCCGCAAATTTGGGCCTTACCGAAGAGGCCCGGAAACTTTACAGCACGATCGACGCGGGGTTGATTTATAAAATGTCGTGGGCGTTCAGGGTTGCGGAAGACGCATACAACAAAGACACGCACACGCGAACAATCTTGCGGATCAAGAAGGTTTACGACGTTTCCGCGGTATCTTATCCCGCAAACGTCGATACCGATATTGCCGCGCGTTCCTACTTCGACGGAGTGATCGAAGCAGAGAGGCGGGAGGCGTTAGCGCGGCAGGCACAGCTATTGAAACTAAAAATTTTATTGGAGGTATGACAACATGAGATTGCAGGAAATCGAAGCCCGCCTTGCGGCGATCAAGAAGGAGATCGAAGAGAGGGGCGCGGAGCTGACCGCGGAGCAGTTGGCCGCGTTCACGAAGGAGGTTGACGATCTAAAAACCGAGAGGGCGGGCCTGCTGGCCGCCGCCGAACAGCGTTCTTCCCTTCTGGCTTCCATTGCGGAAGGCACAAGCGGCGGCGCGGTGGTTCGTTCCTTCCCTTCCCCCGCCGCCCCTGCTGGCGGTGAACAGCGCGGGGAAGCTGACCCGCTGGACAGTATGGAATACCGCCGCGCGTTCATGGACTACGCTTTGCGCGGCACGCCCATTCCGGCAGAGTTCCGCGCAAACGCCGTTTCTACAACCGCGGACAACGGCGCGGTAATCCCCACAACGATCTTGAACAAGATCATTGAGAAAATGGAAGCCGTGGGCATGATCCTTCCGCTGGTGACGCGCACGGCCTACAAGGGCGGCGTTTCTATCCCGACTTCCAGCGCGAAGCCTGTTGCGACGTGGGTTGCAGAGGGCGCGGGGAGCGACAAGCAGAAGAAGGCCACGGGAAGCATTACCTTTGCTTACCACAAGTTGCGGTGCGCCGTGGCCGTGTCGCTGGAAGTGGACGTTATGGCCTTGTCCGCGTTTGAAGCGACGCTTACCAATAACGTTGTGGAGGCTATGACGAAGGCCACGGAACAGGCCATTGTTTCCGGCGATGGGAGCGGGAAGCCGAAGGGCATTCTTTCCGAAACCGCCCCCGAAGGGCAGGCGTTGACTTCCAGCGCGCCCGCGTATGCTGACCTTGTGGCCGCCGAAGGCGCGTTGCCGCAGGCATACGAAAACGGCGCGGTGTGGTGCATGAGCAAAAAAACCTTCATGCAGTACGCGGGCATGGTGGACGAAGTGGGACAGCCGATCGGCAAGACCAACTACGGGATCGCGGGCAGGCCGGAAAGAATGCTGTTGGGCCGCCCCGTGGTGTGTTGCGATTATGTGCCGTCCTTCACTTCCGGCATGGACGCGGGAACCGTGTTCGCGTTCCTCTTCAACTTCAAGGACTACGTGTTGAACACCAACTACACTATGACCGTGAAGAAGTATGAGGATAACGAAACCGACGATCAGGTAACAAAGGCGATTATGCTTGTTGACGGCAAGGTTGTTGACAAGAATTCCCTTGTTACCATTGCGTCCGGCGCGGCTTCTGGCGGCGGTGGTGGGCAGTAATGACGCGGAAGGGGTGAACGGGCAATGCTGGACAAGGTGAAGGCCGCCTTGCGTGTGAAAACAACCGCCTTCGACGATGAAGTGCAAGGGCTGATTGACGCTTGCAAGGCCGATTTGCGCCTTGTCGGTGTGAACGTTCCAGAGGATCAGCCGCCCGCCGAAGGTGAACCGCCTTCGGCGGGTGATCCTCTTATCACGCGGGCGATTATCCTATACGCAAAGGCAAACTTCGGGTATAGCGACGATAGCGAGAAATACCGCGCCGCCTATGATTACTTGAAGTGTTCTTTGAGTTTAGCGGGGGGTTATCATGCGGTGGATTGATGAAATTACCTTGATCAACCTGGAAGCCCCCGAAGAGCGGGTGAACGCAAACGGCTTCCCGAATGAACCGAAGGAAACGCGCACGGTGCTTTTCGGCAACAAGAAATCCGTGGGCTTTTCGGAGTTCTACAAAGCCGCGGTTGCGGGTTACGCCGCGGAATTGAAGGTTGACGTATACACGGAAGAGTACGGCGGGCAAAAGCTGGCCGAAGTGGACGGCGTGCGATACCGGATATTGCGGACATACCGCGATCCGAAGAACACGGACATAACGGAATTGACGCTTTCCGATCTTCCGGAAGTGCAGGAAGACCAGGGCGAAGAGCCGGACGGCGGCGAACAGGAAGGAGGCGGGGACGGTGGCGCGGTTTGAAGTAAACGGCATTGAAGGCTTCGAGGATAAAATCTTGAAGCGGGAGGCCGCGGCAACGGCGGCAGTTCCCGCTATGCTGAAAGCTGGCGCGGCGGTGCTGGTAGACGCACAGCAAGCGGAAATCCGCAGCACCTTTCACAGCGGCAGAGTAACAGGCGATCTTGCAAGCTCTATCAAAGCAACGTCCGTCAAGAAGAAGGACAGCACGCAATACGTGGAGGTATACCCGCAGGGGACAAACCGCCGCGGGGAGCGTAACGCCACGGTGGGATTTGTCCACCAATACGGGCGATCCAATATGCCCGCGCGTCCGTGGTTCACAAGCGCGAATGAGAAGGCCGCGGGAGAGGTACAAGAGGCAATGCGGCAGGAATGGGACAAACAGCAAGGAGGCGGGGCCGAATGATTGACACCGTGGACGCGCTGGTAAAATCCACGCTTGCCGCCCTTTGCCCGAATGTGGCGCGCCTGCTATACCGCGGGAAGGCTGGCACGTTCTTCACGTATCAGCTTGTTTTATCGCAGGACAGGGACGCGGCAGAAGACGAAATGCAGGGGACGGAATATATTTACCGCGTTGACCTTTATTCAAAGCGGGATTATATAGCCTTGTTGCGCCGGACAAAGCGGGCATTGAAGGCCGCGGGCTTCTATGGGATCGTGATTGATCCGGAAACCTACGAAACGGACACAGGTTTTTACCACGTTCCCATTGAATGCAGATACTACGAAAAAACGGAGGTATAAAAACTATGGCAACTATTGGTTTGCGCGATCTTTACCGTGCGCCGATCACGGTTGACGAAAGCGGCAAGGAAACATACGGAACGCCCGTGCGCATGGCGAAGGCTATTAGCGCGGAAATGTCCGTAGAGGTAGCCGAAGCGATCCTTTACGCCGACGATGGCGCGGACGAAGTGGTAAAGGAGTTTGTTTCCGGCGAATTGAAGTTGAACGTGAACGACCTTATGCCCGCCGATCTTGCCGCCCTGCTGGGGCAGACGCAGGACGCGGACGGCGTGGTATACGCCGGGGAGGAAGACGATCCCCCGTATATGGCTATCGGCTTCCGCGCGAAGAAGGCAAATGGAATGTATAAGTTCATTTGGCTTTACAAGGTGAAATTCGCTATTCCGTCCGAGAAGTACCAGACCAAAGCGGACGGGATCGAATTTGTCACGCCGGAGATCACGGGGCAGTTTATCAAACGCCCGGATGGGCGGTGGAAGGCTGAACACGTGGCCGTTCCCACGGAAGCGGCGGC
>NZ_QWEO01000174.1 GCF_009936035.1 Neglectibacter sp. X58
TTCTTCGGTGGGTAATCTCAAATCGGGTATAAGATACCCATTTTCTTCGTGGTATGTGCCGCCTAACTGTTCAAATATTGATTTCATATGCAAAAACTCCTTTTCTGTATGGTTTGGTTTCTGCGGGGTATCTGCAAGCAATGTATCAGTAGGCTGTATGTATATATATACTATCTTTAAATTAAGTAATCCCCTACTTTCGTATAGGTTAATTCTGCCATAATGAACCTCCTTGTGTTCAAGTCCCCTTGTCCTATTCTTTCCAAGAAAAGTCCAGTTGATCGTGTCCCTGTTCGTGGATTTTATTGGTCAACTGAACTCGTCACAAGGCATTATGGCACATCCCGGCCGGACTGCTGGAAATTCTTGCTGAAGGAACCGTTTTTGCCCTTGCTCTGGCTGTGGGTAGACGTGCTGATGGTCTCCTTGCCCAGCAGTTCGGAGATATATTTGTGGGTGCTTTTCTCGTTGCCGCCGAGGTAGCAGAAGGCGTCCGCGTTGCCGATAATGCCCTCCCAATCGTCCTTGAAAAGCCCCTTTAGCTGGGCAATGTCATTAAGTTAAAGGTATAAAAGAGCAAAATAAGAAAAAAGCATAAAAAAGGCTTGACAAATGGGAAA
>NZ_QWEO01000175.1 GCF_009936035.1 Neglectibacter sp. X58
CCCCTCCCCGCTCTCCATTGAGGCAGCGCCGCAGCGACATAAAATGGCCCCAAATCGGCCCAAAGAGGAGCATTGCTAAAAAATGACTAAAAATTAGAAACAAACAAACAAAAAAAACCCCAAAACGAGCACAAAACCCCTTAAAAAAGAGGCAGGAAAAATCCAAGTGAGCGGAGTAAGTACCCGCGGCGCGGTCACGCCGGCCCCAAACCCCGCTTCCTTAGCTCGGTGTGCGCCGGGGATGTGAACCTGACCCCAAATGCTGCTTTCTGGGTCCTTTTTCTTTGTTGTTTTTTTTGCACCGGCCCCAAAAAGCCGCTTTCTGAGCCCATTCTGTGCTGGGGCAGCTCCCAAAACAACGCACCCAAAATGATGTTTTCTGCGCCCGTTTCGTTGCACGCTGACCCCAAAACGTCCATTTCTGAGCCCGCTTCACGCTGGCGCCGCATGGCTGACCCCAAATCCCCCTTTCTGAGCCCATTTTGGACGCGTGGCTGACCCAAAATCCCCCTTTCTGAGCCCATTTTGCGCTGGGGATGTGTGACTGACCCCAAATCCCCCTTTCTGAGCTCATTTTGGACGCGTGGCTGACCCAAAATCC
>NZ_QWEO01000176.1 GCF_009936035.1 Neglectibacter sp. X58
ATAAGACCCAGGATCATCCTGGCAATGGTCGTCTTCCCAGAGCCGGACTCCCCTACGATGGAGATAACCTCGCCCTCATGGAAGTCGAAGTTCACCTGCTTCACTGCCTCGGTGCGGGTCTTGCCATAGCCGAAAACCTTGGTGATGTTCTCACCCTTCAGTACTGATTTCCCCAACTCTCTAGCCATTTCTCCCGTACACCTCCTTCAAATAGTCCACTTCATAGCAGCAGCGGTACATCCTGTGCTCCTCAAACTCCTTCTCCGGCACCTCATATACCTTGCACTCCGGCTTTGCATACTTGCACCGGGGCGCAAACCGGCAGCCAGCCGGCGGGTGCTTCAGGTTCGGGGGCGTGCCGGGGATGGCCTCCAGCTTTGTCTCCCTGGTGCCCTCTTCCGGCACAATGATGGAACCCATCAGGCCCTTGGAATAGGGGTGGATGGGATCGAACACCATTTCCTTGGCTGTGCCCCGCTCCACTATCTGCCCTGCGTACATAACCATAATGTCATCTGTCACGTTGTACAGCAGCGGCAGTTCGTGGGTGATGAAGATCATGGACTTGATAAAGCCCTTCTCCATCAGCTC
>NZ_QWEO01000177.1 GCF_009936035.1 Neglectibacter sp. X58
ATAAGACCCAGGATCATCCTGGCAATGGTCGTCTTCCCAGAGCCGGACTCCCCTACGATGGAGATAACCTCGCCCTCGCGGAAGTCAAAGTTTACCTGCTTCACTGCCTCGGTGCGGGTCTTGCCATAGCCGAAAACCTTGGTGATGTTCTCACCCTTCAGTACCGATTTCCCCAACTCTCTAGCCATTTCTCCCGTACACCTCCTTCAAATAGTCCACTTCATAGCAGCAGCGGTACATCCTGTGCTCCTCAAACTCCTTCTCCGGCACCTCATATACCTTGCACTCCGGCTTTGCATACTTGCACCGGGGCGCAAACCGGCAGCCGGCCGGCGGATGCTTCAGGTTCGGGGGCGTTCCGGGGATGGCCTCCAGCTTTGTCTCCCTGGTGCCCTCTTCCGGCACGATGATGGAACCCATCAGGCCCTTGGAATAAGGATGGATGGGATCGAACACCATTTCCTTGGCTGTGCCGCGCTCCACTATCTGTCCTGCGTACATAACCATAATGTCGTCTGTCACGTTGTACAGCAGCGGCAGTTCGTGGGTGATGAAGATCATGGACTTGATAAAGCCCTTCTCCATCAGCTC
>NZ_QWEO01000178.1 GCF_009936035.1 Neglectibacter sp. X58
CGGGAGCATAGCGCCTGTTTGTTGTCAGCAGCCCGTTTCACGGTCTGCGTGTAGTTCCTTGTAAAATGACCTAAAGCTGCCATAAAACAAAAAATCCGGTACACCTTGGGATGGCCCAGGCGTGCCGGATTTTTTCACTGCATATTCGTTCTTCGAGAAACTGAAATGCTCGTTGGCAAATAAAAAAAGCTGGAAACAAAATTCCAGCTTTGGCTCCCCCTGTTGGACTCGAACCAACGACCCTGCGGTTAACAGCCGCATGCTCTACCGACTGAGCTAAGGAGGAAAATATTGGTGACCCGTGCGGGAATCGAACCCACGTTAACGGCGTGAGAGGCCGCTGTCTTAACCGCTTGACCAACGGGCCATAAACTGGCTTTCGCCAGCTTTTCAAAATGGTGCACCATCAGGGACTCGAACCCGGGACACCCTGATTAAGAGTCAGGTGCTCTACCAACTGAGCTAATGGTGCAAGTTGTACCCTAAAAACTGAATAAAGCTGGAAGCAAGAGGCACCAAAGCAGGTGCTCAAGAAAAAGTATATGGTCAAGCCCTCGGCCTATTAGTACTGCCAAGCTGAACATGTTGC
>NZ_QWEO01000179.1 GCF_009936035.1 Neglectibacter sp. X58
CCTCTTTTATATGACTTGAGGGCTTCGATAAGCTGCCGCTGTTTGACGATTCGATTGTCCAAAAGGGAAAGGATCGAAGCTATTTTCTGCTGCTCTTTGTGGGTTGGCACACCAACCTTGTATTCAAGTATTTGAGTTTTGTCCCCACGAGGCATTTTTGAGCCTTTAACGCCACTCATAACATGGGTAATGAAATCCTCTCTCGCTATGTTATAGTATAAATAGTCAGGGTTAATGTTCGCAGAATGCAGCACAAGGACATCTGTGTTACAACACCCAGCAAAGTTAGCTTTCCAGATTTTTTTTAGATACGGACGAATATTGGCAATTAGCACATCTCCCGAAGCAAAAGGAATGCCCGAAACAATCGCCTCGTCTTTATACGGTTCCATACCGGCGAAATTTTGTAACATATTCTCGGTACTTACATATTTACTTTTTGGTACGATGTCCTTTCCGGTTTGATAGTATGAAATATCTGAGAGGCGAGACAATTCCCATGTTTCATTAAACTCCGGAAATCTCAGTTTGGGTACATGAACCCCTTGACTATTACTTGAGGA